>NZ_JBHLWR010000001.1:0-7336 GCF_042432745.1 Camelimonas abortus
CTTCGAAAGCTGACCAGGCGGGGTCTGCGTGGCGTCAAGCTCGCCGTCTCAGATGCGCATGAGGGCATCAAAGCCGCAGTATCGAAGGTGCTCTGCGCTACCTGGCAGAGGTGCCGGGTGCACTTCATGCGCAATGCTTTGGCCCATGCTGGAAAGAGCGGACGGCGTGTCGTCTCCGCCTTCATTGCCACGGCCTTCGCTCAGGACACGTCGGAGGCGGCAAGCACCCAGTGGCGCAACGTCGCCGACCAGATCAGGCCAAAGGTGCCGAAGCTCGCCAGTCTCATGGACAGCGCCGAGCAAGACGTGCTCGCCTACATGACCTTTCCCAAGCAGCATTGGCCAAACTTCACTCGACCAACCCGATTGAGCGATTGAACGGCGAGATCAAGCGGCGGACAGAGGTCGTCGGCATCTTCCCCAACGACGACGCTATCGTGCGCCTGGTCGGTGCACTGCTGCTCGAACAGAACGATGAATGGGCCGTCCAGCGATCCCGCTATATGACCCTTGAGACAATCGCTACGATGAGCGATGATCCACTCATCAGCCTGCCAGCAACAAGCTGACACTCATCCGACCCTCTGGGATGAGCCGTGGCCGTCTAAGCTACACCACGTCCTGGGACATCATCACCTGCGCTCTTAACTGCGTCCTTATGAGCACAGCTTCAGCACAAGGCACTGTCACGACAAGGCGGCCTTCGCCGGAGGCTCACTTTGCTCCGGGGGAGCGACTGGAATGAGCGCTGTCGAGACTGCGAAAGCTGCAGGCTGGATCGTTCCGGCGAGGCCGGCTGGCCGGGCGGTCAGGGCCGCCATGACGCGCCTCGCGGCCCGGTGACGTCAGCCCGGGCTGGCCCTGTTACAGGCGCGCCGCCCGCCCCCGCCGGCCGGCGACGACTGGCGGCATTGATCGCGCGCCTCTTCTCTTGACTATTACCTGGACGGACGGCTGCAACGGCGAGGAGTCCATGCTGCGCATTCCCTATGAAAACCTTCGCATCACCGAGGAATCCCATGAGGGCTTCCGCGTTGAAATTCTTCCGGTGGCGACAGCGCGGTGAGCCTCCGCGAAGGCCGCCTTGTCGTGACAGTGCCTTGTGCTGAAGCTGTGCTCATAAGGACGCAGTTAAGAGCGCAGGTTCATGCAAGTGGCGGTTATTTCCGGATCCGAACGTCGCCGTCGCTGGAGTGCGGCGGAGCGCGAAGAGATTGTGCTGGCGTCAACCATGCCCAGCGCGGTGATTGCGGAGGTCGCGCGCGACGGTTCGGTGTGGCCACCAGCCTGATCTACAAGTGGCGCCGCGAGGCCCGGCAGGCAGCGGGGAGGTTCGTGCCGGTTGTCCTGACAGAGGATGAGGGGTCTGCGCCGGTGGCGGCGGGCTCAAGCCTGGAAGCTGTGGCGGGCGATGAATGCAGCCCGGGGCCTGAAGGCGCCCCGGTGATCAGCGTCACCCTTGTCACAGCGCGGATTGATATCCCCCTTTCAGCCCCGCCTGCGCTGGTCAGCGCCGTGCTGCAGGCGCTGCGATGATCCCCGCCGGCGCCCGGGTGTGGATCTGCTCTGGCCACACCGACATGAGGAAGGGCATGAATGGCCTTGCGCTGCTGGTGCAGGAGCATTTCCGGCGCGATCCCCATTGCGGCGACCTGTATGTCTTCCGGGGCCGCGGCGGCGCACTGTGCAAGATCCTGTGGCACGACGGGATCGGCATGTCGCTCTATGCGAAGCGGCTGGAACGCGGCCGGTTCATCTGGCCTGCGACAGGGGGCGGCGCGGTTGCCTTAACGGCAGCCCAGCTCGGCTATTTGCTCGAAGGAATTGACTGGCGCCATCCGCAACACAGCTGGAGGCCGCGCAGCGCCGGCTGAGCAAAAATAGTTTGGCCAGACGGCATTTTGGGGCGCCACAAACGCCCTGATCTGTGATTCACTACGGTCATGAAAGCCATGGCCAGCCCCGTTCCTGACGATGTCGCAGCGCTGAAAGCGGCGCTCGTCGCGCCGCCGTGGAGCGGGCTGACCGGGCCGAGGCAGAAGCCGCCGCAGCCCGGGCCCGGCGCGCCGATGACCAGGCGCAGATCGCCCATCTGAAGCTGCTCATTGCGAAGTACAAACGTGAGCGCTTTGGCGCCTCATCGGAGCGGACCGCCCGCCTGCTCGACCAGCTTGAGCTGCAGCTGGAGGAGCTTGAGACTGGCGCGACCGAGGACGAGCTTGCCGCAGAGAAAGCCGCCGCCCGCGCGACCACGCCTGTCGCCGCGTTCCGCCGCAGGAAGCCCGCGCGTCAGCCTTTCCCTGAGCACCTGCCGCGTGAGCGGGTGGTGGTTGAAGCCCCGCGCGCCTGCGCCTGCTGCGGCGGCGCGCGGCTGAGGAAGCTGGGCGAGGACATCACCGAGACGCTGGAGGTGATCCCGCGCCAGTGGAAGGTGATCCAGACGGTGCGGGAGAAGTTCTCGTGCCGCGACTGCGAGGCCATCGCCCAGGCTCCAGCGCCGTTCCATGTGCTGCCGCGCGGCTGGGCCGTCCCCGGCTTCTGGCCCAGATCGTGTTCGAGAAGTTTGGCCAGCATCAGCCGCTCAACCGCCAGTGCGAGCGCTATGCCCGCGAGGGCGTGCCGCTGGGCCTGTCGACGCTGGCGGATCAGGTCGGCGGCGCTGCCTCGGTGCTGGCCCCGCTGTTCTCGCGGATCGAGGCGCATGTGCTGGCGGGCTAAACGGCTGCATGGCGACGACACCACGGTTCCGGTGCTGGCGAAGGGCAAGACCGATACGGGCCGGCTCTGGACCTATGTGCGTGACGACGCCCCCTGGGGCGGCCCCGCGCCACCGGCGGCTGTCTTCCATTACTCACGCGACCGTCGGGGCGTTCACCGCAGGAGCACCTCAGGGCATGGAGCGGCATTCTTCAGGCCGACGCCTATGGCGGTTACAATGAGCTGTACAGGCCAGAGCGCGCGCCAGCCCCCATTCTGGAGGCGGGTTGCTGGGCGCACGCAAGACGCAAGTTCTTTGAGCTGGCGGACATCGAAAGCGCCGCCGCAAAACGGCCAGGGGATTGAAGCCGCCGTCCGTCTATCCGCGGGCGCTGGAAGCTGTTCGCCTGATCGACAGCCTGTTCGCGATCGAACGCGACATCAATGGAGCCAGCGCCGACGGGCGCCGGGCCGTGCGCCAGATGCGCAGCGCGCCGGTGATTGCGCAGCTGGAGGCATGGCTTGGCCAGACCCGGGACCAGTTCAGTCGTGGCCATCCCCTGGTGAGGGCCATCGGCTATCTGAGCCAGCGCTGGCCATCGTTCACGCGCGCTTCCTCGATGACGGGCGGATCTGCCTGTCGAACAACGCCGCCGAACGGGCGCTGCGCGGCGTCGCCCTTGGCCGCAAGGCGTGGCTGTTCTGCGGATCGGATCGCGGCGGACAGCGCGCTGCGGCGATGTACAGCCTGATTGTCACCGCCCGCATGAACGACGTTGATCCTCAGGCGTGGCTGGCCGACGTCCTCGCCAGGATCAATAGCATTCCGGCTGCGCGTATCGATGAACTGCTGCCGTGGAACTGGAAGGCAGCCACCACGGGGTAAGGCATAGCCTGAGGCGGAGGCGTCTCAGATGTGGTGCTCACCGCATGCTTACGGAGCAAATCGCTCCATGGGGGAATCTTGCATGGGACGTCCGCGCCGGAGGTGCGGCGCGGCACAGGCGGGGCCGGCGTTCAGGCGCAATGTGCGGGGGGCCAGACCCCGCGCCGCGCAGGCCGCCGTCGGGCCGGAGCGCCTGGTCGCGGGCGCACGCGCCTCCGTCCGCCTGGCTCCCTTCCGCCGGCGCAGGAGCCGGCGGGCCGTCACCTGGCCTCCAGCACCGCCTTACAGGCCGGGGGCAGGTCGGCGAGGGTCAGCGGCCGCGGCGGCTTGCGCGGCGGCCGGGTTTGGGATGCAGCACCTCGGGGCTGAACCACCAGTCAAGCTCGGCACCGCAGCCGTCGCCGGGCGGCGGCGGCTGTTGCGGCCGGCAGGTGGGGGCGCCGCCGCAGTCCAGCCGCACGTGAAAATGGTAGTTGTGGCCCCAGGTGGGGCGGATCTTGCGCAGCCACGCCCGGTCGGCGCCCGCGTCGCACGTTGCGGATCCTAATCCGCGCTGAGGTGGGGGCGGTGTCGCCGCCATTCCCGGACTGGCCCACTGTCAGACGTCGCGGCGCCTCTTTGGCGTCCGCTGGGCAACGCGTGTTGCACACCGCATGGGGGCGGTTCTGCGTCCCTCTGATGACAGCCGTCACTTCTTCAGGCGATGCCTGCGCGTGCCGGATCCGAAACGGTATGGCCTGAACAGGCGAAAGCTTTGGAAGAGGCATCCCGCCGGCCGACGGCTGCCGGCGGCTGGCGACGCAGTATGACCGCCACGCCCAACGCGTCTCCTTCAGCCATTAGCCATTATACTTGCCGCTGCTCTCAGCGAGAGGGCGGTTTGTCCTCCCCGGGCTGGCGTCTACTTTCCTCCTCAATCATGGCGACAGCAAGCGCCCGATGATTGTCTTTGCGCTGCCCAAGCCGTTTGGCAGGCACCCCTGCCACGATTGTAAAGGGCGGCACATTTTGTTTGACCAGGCTGCCAGCGCCTACCGCGACGCTTTCACCGATACAGACACCCGGCAACACTATGCTGCCAGCGCCAACAATCGCATGTGCTCCGACATATACGGGGGCATCCTGGACGCCTCTGTACTTTAGTGGGATCGTCGGGTTGGTCATGGCGGCGCCACTGTAGTCATCGCTTGAACTGAATATCGTACACCGAACCGAGATCGTTGCGAAATCGCCTATATCAACAAGCATACGTCCCAGTATCGCGGTATATGCCGATATATGAACATTGCGGCCAATACGAAGTCCGTCCGCTCCCGCTGAAAGGATGCAAAAAGCATCGATCCGGCAATAATCTCCGACCTCAATCCGGTCTGCTCCAAAGAGCAACGCATGCCTGCTGATTCGCACGTGGCGCCCCAACCGTTTCAGGCCCAGACCTGCCAGCTCCCTGTCATCCAGAAAGTCGTTTTCACCGGCGATCCTCCATGAATGACCGGATAACCGCGCACACGTGCAGGACTTCCCTCTCGGTCAGGTCGTCGGACAGGGGAGGCAGACGATACGTCGACTGATATCGGCTGTAACCGTCAGATCGCCCACCGCCGAAAGCCGGGCGAAATATGGTTGCTCCGCGATATGCGGATTGAAGTACTGTGCAGCTCCGATGCCCGCTGCCGATAATTTATCAAAGAGAGCCTCCCTGTGTCGCTCAAGCCGTTTAGGCAGAAGCGCTGGCATAAATTGATACGCTACGCGATTCCCGGTCAGACGCTGGAAAACAAAATCTGGAAGATTGTTGATATACGTTCGCGCAAGGGCTTCGCGAGCGGAAATGACATCTTCGAACTCTTCAAGTTTCGCGAGGCCCAGCAATGCGCCGATCTCACTCAGCTTGGAATTGAGCCCGGGCATCGTCGCTGTCCGCGGCTCACCGAAGCCAAAATTCCCCATCACGCGTAGCCGGGCGAGCCGATCAGGATCACTGCAGTAAATTAACCCGGCCTCCGCCGTTGCAAATGTCTTTGTGGCGTGCATCGAAAAGACGACAGGCCATCTGAACCCTTCGCCGAAACCTGCGCCGGTTTCGGTTTTTGATCCTAAAGAAGCTGCGGCGTCGACGACTATGCGACGTCATACTTGTTGGAAAGCATGTCATAGCGCGTGAGGTCGAGGCAGTTGCCAAAAGTAGCGTAAGGAATAATAACATCAATTTGATCTTTGTATTTTTGGAGTAGCTCTTCTTCTGACCGTACGCAGGGAAGCCATGTTTCGGGTCGATATCGCACAGAAGAGGAACCAGCCCGGCCCAGATCGCGGCATGCGCCGTTGCAGCGAATGTAAAGGATGGCATCAGCGCATAGCGACGCCGGCTGTCGTAGGGGGCCTTCATGACATCCCTGATCGCGAGCATGAGCCCCGTCGTTGCGTTATTGACCGTCAGGCAGCCGCCAAGATTGCCGAAAAGGCTGCGAGTCAACGCAGCTTCGAGGCGGGTGTTTACCGGTCCGTAATTTGAAAATATTCCTGAATTTTCGATTTCTTCAAGCTCCGCCACGAGCTGACTCAATCTGGGTGGTTTGGGCCGCAGAAACGGTATCAGCATTATGATTCGCTTCCTTGAATTACCGAATCGTCCATTATCATTTCATGAACTGCCATTCACCCAAATGGAAGGGGTGGAGCGCTCAATCGTCCAGAAACCGTTCATTCGTCTGCTGCAAAAAGGCGGCTGATTGCGCTCCCTGAAGTGGAGTAGCAGTGGCTCGTTTACAAATAGAGTTGAGGGCGCAGGAGCTTGATTTTGCGAAAGCGGTTCCAGTCACCTGGCTCCGACATACGGTAAGCATTCACGTCCCACGGAAACCGCGTGAAATAACGATGATAAAAAACAGAACCAGTCGTCACTTGGCCAACGACAAATTCTCCATTGCCCAAGGTGATCCATTCGCCATCGGGCCGCTGATACCGAAATCTGTGCCAAAGGAAGTCTGCCCGGTGCTCTAGCGCGTTCGTGAGCAGTGTTTCAATGCGGTTTCCGGTCATCGCATCGTCGTCGTCCAGATGCGTGACAAAATCACCCTCGCACAGCTCGAGGGCCCGGTTCATTGCGTTTGTGCCGGCGACGCGCCACCTATCGATGCCGGGTGGTGGATAGGGCCCCCGCTCGGGGAGGTTTACAAACGTAATTCGGCTGTCCCTGATCTCGGCCAGCCTCTGTTCGGTATCGTCGGTGCAGTGATCGCCAACAATAATGATTTGAAGATTGCGATAGGATTGCGCCAGCACGGACCTTAGAGCACGCTCAACCAGTAACGCGGAGCGATCTGACGTCGCGATGCAGACGGAAACCAGCGGCTAGCTTTGGCGTAAGCGTCCCAGTAGGTGGGGTCCTGACGTGCGAATTGATATTTCTGTAACTCTTCCGCCAGTCCTTCCAGTAAACCAAGCGCCCAGTCGAGGCGGTCCCGCTCCAGAATGTGCTGACTTTCGAGCGTGAGGATTCGTTCCGTATGACATTTAAGCTCGAGCTCGCGGAACCGATCTTCTAGCCGCTGTGCCCGCTCCGATAACGCACAAATTTCCTCGTCGTGACGCCGCTCCAGTTTATGAAGGCGTTCAAGAGCGTCTGCAAGCTCGGTCCGTATCGCATGTTGCTCGTGTGTGGTGCGTCCAGGCGGGTGGCTAGGCCAAGCGACAGTACGTGCCGGATAATTCGGGGAAGTACGCGAATTTTGGCGGAATTTTTTTTTGCAG
>NZ_JBHLWR010000002.1:0-18430 GCF_042432745.1 Camelimonas abortus
TGCACGGCCTCAGCTACGGCGCCGGGGGCTGGCCGCCTTCGCCGCCGCTCGCGGCGGCGCTGATGGCGGCGCGCGCCCGCCGGCGCCAGCGCCGGCTGGGGCTTCCAGCTGCAGTCGCCCGTGGTGGTGGCCGCCCTCGCCTGCGTGATGCTGGCCATGGGGCTCGGCCTCAGCGGCGTGGTGCATTTCGGCGCCCGGTTCGCCGGCGCCGGCGACCGCCTCACCCACGGCCATGGCTACGCCGCCTCATTCTTCACCGGCGTGCTGGCGGCGGTGGTGGCCTCGCCCTGCACCGGCCCGTTCATGGGCGCCGCCATCGGCTTTTCGCTCACCCAGCCGCCGGCGGTGACCGCGGCTGTGTTTCTGGCGCTGGGCGCCGGCCTCGCCGCGCCCTTCGTGCTGCTGGCCTTCGCGCCGGCGCTGGCGCGGGCCCTGCCGCGCCCCGGCCGCTGGATGGACGTGCTGAAGCAGGCGCTGGCCTTCCCGCTCTACGGCACGGCCGCCTGGCTGGTGTGGGTGCTGTCTCGGCAGGCGTCGCCGCTCGGGCTAGCCATGGCGCTGTCGGCGCTGGTGGCCACGGCCTTCGCCTGCTGGGCCAGCGCCGTGGCGGCCCAGTCCGGCCGCGCCGGCGCCATGGCCGGCCGGGCCGGGGCCGTGGCGGCGCTGGCAGTGGCGGCGCTGTGCGTCGCCCAGATCCACCGCCCCGGCGACGCGCCCGCGGGGGCAGCCGCCGCCGGGGCCGGAGCAGAGACCTATTCGGCGCAGCGCCTCGAGCGCCCTGCTGCAGCAGGACCGGCCGGTGTTCGTCAACCTCACCGCCGCCTGGTGCATCACCTGCATGGTCAACGAGCGCACCACCCTGGAGCGGGCCGGGGTGCGCGACGCCATGGCCCGCCGCGGGGTGGTCTACATGACCGGCGACTGGACCAGCCGCAATCCGGAGATCACGGCCCTGCTGGCCCGTTTCGGCCGCGGCGGCGTGCCGCTCTACCTGCTCTATCCGGGCCGCAATGGCGCGCCGCAGGTGCTGCCGCAGATCCTCACCCCCGGCATGGTGATCGCGGCGATCGACGCGCTGCCCACGCGCGCCGCCGCCGCCCGCTGAGACGGGCCGCGGCCGCCGGCGGAGAAAATGGTTGCGCGCGGAACGGACCGGCCGATAATCCGCCCACAGGCTCCGGCGCGCCCGGACGCGCGGGCCTGAACACCGGGCCTGACATCCAGGGAGAACCCACATGACGGGACGCCCCCTCACCCGCCGCGACGCCCTTTGGCTGACGCTCGCCCTGGCGGCGGGCGTCGCCGCCCTCTGCGGCCATGCGCCGACGGCCGACGCCGCGGCCGCCATCGGCGCTCCGGCGCCGCCGTTCACCCTGGTTTCGGCGGACGGCCGGCAGGTGTCGCTGGCGGACTTCCGCGGCCGCACGGTGGTGCTGGAGTGGACCAATCACGAGTGCCCGTTCGTGCGCAAGCACTACGGCGCCGGCGCCATGCAGAAGCTGCAGAAGGAGGCCAGGGACGCCGGCGTGGTCTGGCTGACCATCATCTCCTCCGCGCCCGGCGAACAGGGCCATGTGACGCCGGAGGAAGCGCGCCGGCTCACCGTGAGCCGCGGCGCCGCGCCAGCGGCGGTGCTGTTCGACGAAACCGGCCGGACAGGCCGCGCCTACGGCGCGAAAACCACCCCGCACATGTATGTGATCGGCCCCGACGGCGCTCTGCTTTACGCCGGCGGCATCGACGACCGCCCGGGCACGGATCCGGCGGAGCTGGCCGGGGCCCGCAACCATGTGCGCGAGGCGCTGGCGGAGATCGCCGCCGGCAAGCCGGTGAGCGTCCGGCAGAGCCGTCCCTACGGCTGCGCGATCAAATACGCCAGCTGACCACCGCCGCCGGCGCGACGGGCCCGAACGGTCGCGCGCAAAGGCGCGCATCGGGCGCGCATCCATCGGGCGCCTTGGGAGCGGGCGCAAACGGGGCGCGGCCGCGTCAGACGCTTCCCCCGCGTCCCCAGAGGCCACGCGCCGCCCTGCTGCGGCGCCGGGCGACGCGGCGGCCCGAGGCGCAGGCCGGCGAAACGGAAAGCCGCCCGGTCACGCCGGGCGGCTGCGTCATGTGCGGGGTCCGGCGCGCGCCTGGCGGCGCGTCCCGGCTCAGCCGCCGAGCGCCAGGGTGAACACCTCGCCGTCGCGGCGGATGGCGATCTCCCAGTAGCGCGTGCGCCGCTGCAGCGCCGCGCCAAGCGCGCGCGAGCTGCCGATCTTTTCACCGTTCACCGCCAGCACGACGTCGCCCCTGCGCAGGCCGACGCTGGCGGCTGGGGAGCCTTCCGCCACCTCATACAGAACCACGCCGCGGGCGGAGAGGTCCATGGAAAGCTCCTCGGCCACCGCCGGGGAGAGATTGGCGGCCGTGGCCCCGCTGAACGGCGTGCGCGCCGGCAGCTTCACCAGGTCGCGCGCCGGCGTTTCCGGCGCCGGCGCGAGGCGGATGGCCAGCGTCTCCCGCCGGCCGCCGCGCAGCACGGTGAGCCTGGCCTGCCCGCCCATCGGCCGGGTGGCGAAGCGGTAGCCGAACGCCTCCGGATCATCCACGCTCTGGCCGTCCACGGCGAGGATGACGTCGCCGCGCTTCAGCCCAGCCTGCTCGGCGGGGCCGCCCGGAGCCAGCCCGGCGACCAGCGCGCCGGCGGGCCGTTCCAGCCCGAGGCTTTCCGCGATCTCCTGGGTCACCGCCTGCAGCTGGCCGCCGAAATACGGCCGGCGCACCAGCCGGCCGCCGCTCAGCGCCGAATTCACCACGGTGCGCACCATGGTGGCGGGAATGGCGAAGCCGATGCCGACGCTGCCGCCGCTGCGCGAATAGATGGCGCTGTTGACGCCCACCAGCCGCCCCTTCATGTCCACGAGGGCGCCGCCGGAATTGCCCGGATTGATGGCCGCGTCGGTCTGGATGAAGAACTGGTAGTCGCCGACGCCAACCTGGGTGCGCGCCAGGGCCGAGACGATGCCCTGCGTCACCGTCTGGCCCACGCCGAACGGATTGCCGATGGCCAGCACCAGGTCGCCCACCTCCAGCGCGTCGGAATCGCCCAGCTCCATGGCAGGCAGCTTCAGCCCCTTCTCGCGGATGCGCAGCACGGCGAGGTCGGTGCGCGGATCGCGCAGGATGATGTCGCAGTCGAACTCCCGCCGGTCCGCCAGCGACACCTTCACCTCGGTCATGTTCTCGATGACGTGGTAATTGGTGACGATGACGCCGGAGGGATCGACGATCACGCCCGAGCCCAGCGAGCGCGCCACCCGCTCGCGCGGCACGCCGAAATCGCCGCCAAAGAAGCGCCGGAAGAAGGGATCGTCGAACAGCGGGTTCTGCGCGCGCCGCTCGACGCGCGCGCCATAGACGTTGACCACCGCCGGCGCCGCCCGGCGCACCACGGGACTGAACGACAGCTGCACCTCCGCGCGGCTTTGCGGAGCCTGCCGCTCCTGCGCCGGAGCGGCGCCGGGCGCGGCCGCGATCACCGCGAGCGCCAGCGCGGCCGCCAGGCCCGGGCGGCGCAAGGGCGCGCCCCTTGCGCGGCGCGGCCGCGCCGCGGTTATCCTGTCATCCCATCGCATCAGTCGTCTCCGTTGCCGCCGGCGACGGCCGGCCTGGCGTTCACGCGCAGGGCTAGCCGGCGAACCGGGACGAAATTTGGCGCAAGGCCGGGCAAAGAAAAAGGGCGGTGGAAAGCCACCGCCCTTCGAAAACCGGGTCTGCGCGACATCACTCCCCGGAAGCGGCCTCCTGGGTCGGACCGGAGTCCTTGCCCTTGGCCTCCACGTCACGGTCAACGAACTCGATGACGGCGAGCGGCGCGTTGTCGCCATAGCGGAAGCCGGCCTTCATGATGCGCAGGTAGCCGCCGTTGCGGTCCTTGTAACGCGGGCCGAGCACGTCGAACAGCTTGCGCACCTGGTCAAGGTCGCGCAGGCGGGCGATGGCCTGACGGCGGGCGTGCAGGTCGCCGCGCTTGCCGAGCGTCACCAGCTTCTCGACGATCGGGCGCAGGTCCTTGGCCTTGGGCAGCGTGGTGATGATCTGCTCATGCTTGATGAGCGCGGCGGCCATGTTGGCGAACATCGCCTTGCGGTGAGCCGAGCTGCGGCTGAAACGGCGGTGCGCGAAACCGTGACGCATTGGCTTTCTCCGTATTTATGCGGCCGCCGTGCCACGGAACGGCCGCTCTCTTCCTTGCCGGCCCTCAAGGCCGGGGGACTGGTGAAGTCAGTAGTGCTCTTCGAAGCGCTTGGCGAGATCCTCGATGTTCTCCGGCGGCCAGCCCTGAACCTCCATGCCGAGGTGCAGGCCGAGCGTGGCGAGCACTTCCTTGATCTCGTTGAGCGACTTGCGACCGAAGTTCGGGGTGCGGAGCATCTCCGCCTCGGTCTTCTGGATGAGGTCGCCGATGTAGACGATGTTGTCGTTCTTGAGGCAGTTGGCCGAACGGACCGACAGCTCCAGCTCGTCCACCTTCTTGAGCAGCGCCGGGTTGAAGGGCAGCTGCGGAGCGGCGGAGGCGCCGGCCTCCTCGCGCCGGGGCTCATCGAAGTTGACGAAGATCGACAGCTGGTCCTGCAGGATGCGCGCGGCGTAGGCCACGGCGTCCTCGGGCGACACGGAGCCGTCGGTCTCGACCTCCATGGTCAGCTTGTCGTAATCGAGGATCTGGCCCTCGCGGGTGTTCTCGACGCGGTAGGACACCTTGCGCACCGGGCTGTAGATGCTGTCCACCGGGATCAGGCCGATGGGCGCGTCCTCCGGAGCGTTGCGCTCGGCCGGAACATAGCCCTTGCCGGTGTTGACGGTGAACTCCATGCGCACTTCGGCGCCGTCGTCCAGCGTGCACAGCGGCAGGTCCGGATTGAGAATCTGGATATCGCCAGGGGTGTTGATGTCGCCGGCGGTGACGAGACCCGGACCCTGCTTGCGCAGCGTCATGCGCTTGGGCCCCTCGCCCTGCATGCGGATGGCGATCATCTTGACGTTGAGGACGATGTCCGTGACGTCCTCACGCACGCCCGGCACCGAGGAAAACTCGTGCAGGACGCCGTCGATCTGGATGGCGGTCACCGCCGCGCCCTGGAGGGACGACAGCAGGACGCGCCGCAAGGCGTTGCCGAGCGTCAGGCCGAAGCCGCGCTCCAAGGGCTCCGCCACCAGGGTGGCCACGTGCCTGCGGTCGTCGCTGCCCGACACCTCGAGCTTGCCCGGCTTGATCAGTTCCTGCCAGTTTTTCTGGATCACGAGCACACCTCTGCGGATCTCTTGAAAGGCGGCGCGCCGCCAGGAAAAGGCCGCGCGCAGCGAATGGCGGCGCCCCGGCCGCAGGGACCGGGGCGAGACGGATCAGACCCGCCGACGCTTGCGCGGGCGGCAGCCGTTGTGCGGGATCGGCGTGACGTCGCGGATGGAGGTGATCGTGAAGCCGGCGGCCTGCAGGGCGCGCAGGGCCGACTCACGGCCCGAACCCGGCCCCGAAACCTCGACCTCGAGGGTGCGCATGCCGTGCTCGGCGGCCTTGCGGGCCGCGTCCTCGGCGGCCACCTGGGCGGCGTACGGGGTCGACTTGCGCGAACCCTTGAAGCCCATGGTGCCGGCGGACGACCAGGAGATGGTGTTGCCCTGCGCGTCCGTGATGGTGATCAGCGTGTTGTTGAAGCTGGCGTTCACATGCGCGATGCCGGAGACGATGTTCTTGCGCTCACGACGGCGAACGCGGGTGACTTCCTTGGCCATGCATATTTTCCTTCAGGCGCGCCCGTTACGCCAGGCGCTCGGGACATGATGTGGCGCGGAGGCGCACGGACGGATCCCCGCCTCCACGCGCCGCGACAGTACGGCTTACTTCTTCTTGCCGGCGATCGGCTTGGCCTTGCCCTTGCGGGTGCGGGCGTTGGTGTGGGTGCGCTGGCCGCGCACCGGCAGGCCGCGGCGGTGGCGCAGGCCGCGATAGCAGCCCAGGTCCATCAGCCGCTTGATGTTCATCGACACTTCGCGACGCAGGTCGCCTTCCACGACATAGTCGCGGTCGATGGTCTCGCGGATCGCCAGAACCTCCGCGTCAGTCAGCTCGTTCACGCGGCGCTCGGCCGGAATGCCGACCTTCTCGCAGATCTCGGCCGCGAACTTCGGCCCGATGCCGTGAATGTACTGAAGCGCGATGATGGTGCGCTTGTTGGTAGGGATGTTAACGCCAGCAATACGAGCCAATGTCGTCTCCATGTGGCCGGCGACTGCGCGCCGGGCTTACGTTGCGCCGCCTTCGCGGCAATGCCCGCGTCCGGTGGAGGCCGGCCCTCGCGGGAAACACCAATGCGGGCGGCGCCGTACCTGCCGCAGCAGACCGGCGCCGCCCGAAAAGTTGCGACCTGTTAACCCCAAACGGGTCAGGCGTCAACCTTGTCGAGCAGCGCGAACAGCGCGCCGCTGACCGCGTCGATCGGCTGGTTGCCGTCCACCTTCGTCAGCTGGCCCTTCTTTTCATAGTAGGGCGCGACCACGGCGGTGTCGCGGTTGTAGGCGGCCAGACGGGTCCTGAAGACGTCCGGATCGTCGTCGGCCCGCACCGGCTCGCCCTTTGCGCGCGACTCGTTGGCGCGGTTGATGATGCGGTTTACCAGACCATCCTGGTCGACCACCAGCTCGATGACCGCGTCCAGCTTCAGGCCCTTCTGCGCCAGCAGGGCGTCGAGAGCCTCGGCCTGGGCGACGGTGCGCGGAAAGCCGTCGAGGATGAAGCCCTTGCGCGCGTCCTCCTCCCCGATACGGTCAGCGATGATGCCGATAACAATTTCGTCAGAGACCAGCTGCCCGGCGTCCATCACCGCCTTGGCCTTCAGCCCGACCGGCGTGCCGGCGGCCACCGCGGCGCGGAGCATGTCGCCGGTGGAGAGCTGCGGCACGCCATACCGCTCCACCAGCCGCTTCGCCTGGGTTCCCTTGCCGGCGCCGGGCGGTCCAAGAAGAATCAGTCTCATTTACGCCGTCCCCCTTTGAGTTTGGCCTTCTTCACGAGACCCTCGTACTGGTGCGCGAGCAGATGGCCGTGCACCTGCGCCACCGTATCCATGGTCACCGTCACCACGATCAGCAGCGAGGTGCCCCCGAAGTAGAACGGAAGCGAGGCGTAGGAGATCAGCAGTTCCGGGAGCAGACAGATGAGAGCTAGGTAGGCCGCGCCGATCACCGTGATCCGGGTCAGCACATAGTCGATGTAATCGGCGGTGCGCTCGCCCGGACGGATGCCGGGGATGAAGCCGCCCTGCTTCTTCAGGTTGTCCGCCGTCTCCGACGGGTTGAAGACGATGGCCGTGTAGAAGAACGCGAAGAACACGATCAGCGCCACGTACAGCACGATGTAGAGGGGCCGTCCGTGACCGAGATAGGCCGACAGCGTCGCGAGCACGCCCGTGCCGTCGCCCGCCGCCGAGAAGCTGGCGATGGTGGTCGGCAGCAGCAGCAGCGAAGAGGCGAAGATGGGTGGAATGACGCCGGCGGTGTTCAGCTTCAGCGGCAGGAACGAGGTCTGGCCCTCATACAGGCGGTTGCCCACCTGCCGCTTGGGATAGTTGATCAGCAGGCGCCGCTGCGCCCGCTCCATGTAGACGATGAAGGCGATGGCCGCCACCGCCATGACCAGCACGCCAAGGATCAGGCCGGTGGACAGCGCGCCCTGGCGGCCAAGCTCGAGCGTGCCGGCCACGGCCTGGGGCAGCTCGGCGACGATGCCGGCGAAAATGATCAGCGACACGCCGTTGCCGATGCCGCGCGAGGTGATCTGCTCGCCCAGCCACATCAGGAACATGGTGCCGCCCAGCAGCGTGATCACCGTGGAGATGCGGAAGAACAGCCCCGGCTCAAGCACCACATTGGGCGAGCTCTCGAGGCCGACGGCGATGCCCCACGCCTGGAACACGGCCAGCACGACGGTGAGATAGCGGGTGTACTGGTTGATGACCTTGCGGCCCTGCTCGCCCTCCTTCTTCAGCTGCTCCAGCGAGGGCACGATGCTGGTCAGCAGCTGGATGATGATGGAGGCCGAGATGTACGGCATGATGTTCAGGGCGAAGATGGCCATTCGCCCGACAGCGCCGCCGGAAAACATGTTGAACAGCCCGAGGACGCCGCCCTGGGTCTGCCGGAAGATCTCCGCCACCGCGTCCGGATTAACGCCAGGCAGCGGAATGTAGGTTCCGAGCCGGTAGACGATCAGCGCTCCCAGCGTGAACCAGATCCGCTTCTTCAGCTCCTCCGCCTTGGCGAACGAGCTGAGACTGAGACTGGACGCGAGCTGTTCCGCTGCCGATGCCATGCGCTTGTCCCCGGGCCCGGGGCGGGAGGCGGCTGGTCGCCCCCCGCATGTCGGGCCGTCTGTAAATGTGACGTAACTTCAGACGGTGGCGTGTCCGCCCGAGGGCCTGTCAGCCCTCGGCGGCGGCGCCCAGAATCGTCACCGAGCCGCCCGCCTTCTCCACCGCTTCTACGGCAGAGCGGGAAGCGCCGGCAACGTGCAGCGACACCCTGGAGCGGATCTCGCCCACGCCGAGCACGCGCACGCCGTCACGCGGCTTGCTGACCACGCCGGCGGCCACAAGGGCTTCAACGTTGATGGGCGCGGACGCGTCCAGCTTGCCGGCGTCGATGGCCTGCTGCAGACGGCCGAGGTTCACCTCGTTGTAGTCCTTGCGGAAAATGTTGTTGAAACCGCGCTTGGGCAGGCGGCGGTGGATCGGCATCTGGCCGCCTTCGAAGCCCTTGATGGCGACGCCGGCGCGCGACTTCTGACCCTTCACGCCGCGGCCGCCGGTCTTGCCCTTGCCGGAGCCGATGCCGCGACCAATGCGCATGCGCTTCTTCGACGCGCCGGGATTATCGCGAATGTCTGTGAGCTTCATGTTTCTCACTCCCCGTCGACGACGCGAACGAGGTGCTTCACCGCCTCGATCATGCCGCGGGTGGCGGCGTTGTCGGGCAGCGTCGAGCGCCGGTTGATCTTGTTGAGCCCGAGGCCAATCAGCGTGGCGCGCTGGCTGGCTTTGCGACGGATCGGACTGCCGATCTGCACGACCGTGATGGTCTTGCCCTGGTTCGCCATGTCAGCCTCCCTCACGCCTCGGCGGCCGCGTCGGCGCCGGCGTCACGGCGGCGGGCCTGCAGGCTCGAAACCTTGAGGCCGCGGCGCGCGGCGACGGAACGCGGGCTCTCTTCCTGCTTCAGCGCCTCAATGGTGGCGCGGACCAGGTTGTAGGGGTTGGAGGAGCCGAGCGACTTGGCCACCACGTCGGCCACGCCCAGGGTCTCGAACACGGCGCGCATCGGACCGCCGGCGATGATGCCGGTGCCCGGCGCGGCGGCGCGCATGATGACCTTGCCGGCGCCCCAGCGGCCCTGCACGTCGTGATGCAGGGTGCGGCCCTCGCGCAGCGGAATGCGGATCATGGACCGCTTGGCCGCCTCGGTGGCCTTGCGGATCGCTTCCGGCACCTCGCGGGCCTTGCCGTGGCCGAAGCCGACCCGGCCCTTCTGGTCGCCAACGACCACGAGGGCGGCGAAGCCGAAGCGGCGGCCACCCTTCACGACCTTGGCGACGCGGTTGATGTGAACAAGGCGATCAACGAATTCGCTGTCGCGCTCGCGCTCTTCGCGCGGCTGCCTGTCTCTTGCCATAACCATCTCACTTTCGCGGGGGCGCGGCCCTCCCCGCTCGCTGGACAATGCCGCGAACGCTTCTGGCGCAAACGCCAAAAATGGCTGGCGCCAGGCCCCCCGTTCCGGGCGGCCCGATGTCAGCCATCCTGGCGTCGCGGACGCGTCAGAAGTTGAGACCGCCCTCACGGGCAGCTTCAGCCAGGGCCTTGACGCGGCCGTGGTAGATGTACGAGCCGCGGTCAAAGACCACATCCTTCACGCCGGCGGCGAGGCCGCGCTCGGCGACCAGACGGCCGACCACCTTCGCGGCCTCCACGTCAGCGCCCGTACGAAGCGTGGCGCGGACATCCTTCTCCAGGGTGGAGGCGGCCGCAAGGGTGACGCCCTTCGTATCGTCGATAATCTGGGCGTAAATCTGCTTGGAGGACCGGAACACCGACAGCCGCGGACGGCCGTTGGCGGCGGCCCGAATGGAGCGGCGAACGCGAGCCTTGCGGCGCTCGCCCGAACCGTGCTTCGAAGCCATGTGCGATCCTTACTTCTTCTTGCCTTCCTTGCGGAAGATGAACTCGTCGGCGTACTTGACGCCCTTGCCCTTGTAAGGCTCGGGACCGCGGAACGCGCGGATTTCCGCCGCCACCTGGCCGACCTGCTGCTTGTTGATGCCCGACACCACGATCTCGGTCGGCTTCGGGGTGGCGATGGTCACGCCCTCCGGCACCGGATAGTCGATGTCGTGGCTGAAGCCCAGCGAGAGCTTCAGCACCTTGCCGGACATGGCGGCGCGGTAGCCGACGCCGTTGATCTCCAGCTTCTTCTCAAAGCCCTTCGTCACGCCCTCGACAAGGTTGTTCACCTGCGAGCGGGCCATGCCCCAGAGCGACCGGGCCTTCTTGGTTTCATTGACCGGAGCGACGCTGATGGCGCCGTCCTCCAGCTTGACGGTGACGTCATCAGGAACGCGGAAGGACAGCTCGCCCTTCGCGCCCTTGACCTTGACCAGCTGCCCCTCGACCGTCGCAGTGACGCCGGACGGCACGGACACCGGCTTTTTTCCGATACGAGACATAATATGGTCCCCCGTGGGTTCGACAACGCTGCCGGTCAGAAGACCTTGCAGAGCACTTCGCCGCCCACGTTGCATTCCCGGGCCTGATGATCGGCCATGACGCCCTTGGGCGTGGAGAGAATGGTGACGCCAAGGCCGTCAGCGACGCGCGGCATGGACTCGACCGACGCGTAAACCCGGCGACCGGGCTTGGAAACGCGCTCGATCCGGCGGATCACGGGCTGGCCGTCATAATACTTGAGCTCGATGTCGAACTCGGTGCGGCCGTTGCCATATTCGGTCACGGTGAACCCGCGGATGTAGCCCTCCTGCTGCAGCACCTCGAGCACGCGGGCGCGCAGGGTGGAGCCAGGGCTGGTGACGCGGGGACGGCGGCGCATCTGCGCGTTGCGGATGCGGGTCAACAGATCGCCGATGGGATCATTCACTGCCATGGCGCTCTCCTTACCAGCTCGACTTGACCAGACCCGGGATCAGTCCCTGCGACCCAAGCTCGCGAAGCGCGATACGCGACATCTTGAGCTTGCGGTAGTAACCGCGGGGACGCCCGGTGACCTCGCAGCGGTTACGCACGCGGGTCGGGCTGGAGTTGCGCGGAAGCTGCGCCAGCTTGAGGACCGCCTCGAAACGCTCCTCAATCGGGCGGTTCCGGTCCTCGGCGATCGCGAGAAGACGGGCGCGCCGGCCGGCGTACTTCTCGACCAGCTTCTGACGCCTCTTGTTCTTCTCAACCGAACTTTTCTTGGCCATACTTTATGTCTCCGGTGTCCGCGTATGAGCAGGAGGCCTGCTCACTGCCGGAACGGGAAGTTGAAGTGCTTGAGAAGCGCGCGCGCCTCGGCGTCGGTCTTCGCCGTGGTGCAGACGATCACGTCCATGCCCCACATCGTGTCGACCTTGTCGTAGTTGATCTCCGGGAAGATGATGTGCTCCTTGATGCCGAAGGCATAGTTGCCGCGGCCGTCAAAGGACTTCGGATTCAGTCCCCGGAAGTCGCGAACGCGCGGCAGCGCGATCGTGATCAGGCGGTCAAGAAACTCGTACATGCGCGTGTTGCGCAGCGTCACCTTCGCGCCGATCGGCATGTTCTCGCGCAGCTTGAAGGTGGCGATCGCCTTGCGGGCGCGCGTCACCACGGCCTTCTGGCCGGCGATGAGCGACAGGTCCTCGGCCGCGACGGACGCCTTCTTGCTGTCGCCGGTCGCCTCGCCCACGCCGATGTTCAGCACGATCTTCTCGATGCGCGGAACCTGCATGGGGTTGGCGTAGCCGAACTCCTCGATCAGCTTCGGGCGGACGACGTTCTCATAGTGGGCGCGCAGACGGGCCACATAGCCTTCCGGAGCGCGCGGGCGCACGCCGGCGCCGGCGCCGGCTTCAGCCTTCGGCGCCTTGGTCTTGGCGACCTTCTTGCTGTCTTTCTCAGCCATCGATCACTTCCCCGGAACGCTTGGCGACGCGCACCTTGCGACCATCTTCCAGAATCCTGAAACCAACGCGGGTCGCCTTGCCGTCCCTGGGATCGGCGATGGCGATGTTCGACAGATGCAGCGGGGCTTCCCTGGTGATGATGCCGCCCTGCGTCGTCGCGGTCTGGCGCTGGTGACGCTTGACCAGGTTCACGCCGCGAACGATGGCGCGCCCTTCCTTCGGCAAGACCTGGATGACTTCGCCGGTCTTGCCCCGGTCACGACCGGTGAGGACGACCACCTTGTCGCCCTTCTTGATCTTCGCAGCCATCAGAGCACCTCAGGGGCGAGCGAAATGATTTTCATGTGGTTGCGGGCGCGCAGCTCGCGCGGCACCGGCCCGAAGATACGGGTGCCGATCGGCTCTTTCTGGTTGTTGATGAGAACCGCGGCATTGCCGTCGAAACGGATCACCGAGCCGTCGGGACGGCGGATGTCCTTGGCGGTGCGCACGACCACCGCCTTCATGACGTCGCCCTTCTTCACGCGACCACGCGGAATGGCCTCCTTGACGGAGACCACGATGATGTCGCCCACGCTGGCGTACTTGCGCTTGGAGCCCCCAAGCACCTTGATGCACATCACGCGGCGCGCGCCGGAATTGTCCGCGACATCAAGGTTTGTCTGCACCTGGATCATGGCAAGATCCTTTCTCTGTCTCAGCCGGTTTCCGGCGCGGCGACGCCGGACTACGACTGACGGGGATCTGGCGTCCCCTCGCCTTGTTTCGGGAAGAAATCAGGCCTGGCCTGATTTCCCCAGAACGACCCAGGACTTCGTCTTCGAGATCGGACGCGATTCCTGGATCAGCACAACGTCGCCGACCCGGTACTCATTGCCCTCGTCGTGGGCATGGTAGTTCTTGGTGCGGCGCACAGTCTTCTTGAACAGCGGATGGGTGAAGCGACGCTCCACCTTCACCACCACAGTCTTGTCGCCCTTGTCGCTGACGACCGTTCCCTGGAGAACGCGCTTCGGCATTCCCGCCTCCTCAAGCCTTCGGCGCGGCAGGCTGGGCCTGCAGCGTGCGGATGCGGGCGATGTCCCTACGGACCTCACGCACGCGATTCGTGTTTTCCAGCTGCCCTGTAGCACGCTGGAAGCGCAGATTGAACTGCTCCTTCTTCAGCTTCACCAGCTCTTCGGCCAGCTGCTCGGGCGACATCCGCCGGAGGTCGGCGAGCCTGTCCTTCTTTTTCATCGCCACTTCCTCACTCAGCGATGCGCTGCACGAAGCGCGTTTTGATCGGGAGCTTGGCGGCGCCGAGGCGGAGCGCCTCGCGGGCGATCTCCTCGCTCACGCCGTCAAGCTCGAACATGATGCGGCCGGGCTTCACGCGGGCCGCCCAGTATTCCGGCGAGCCCTTGCCCTTGCCCATACGCACTTCGGTCGGCTTGTTGGTGACCGGAACGTCCGGGAAGATGCGGATCCACACGCGGCCAGCGCGCTTCATGTGGCGCGTGATGGCGCGGCGGGCCGCCTCGATCTGCCGGGCGGTGATGCGCTCGGGCTCAAGGGCCTTCAGGCCGAACTCGCCGAAGTTGAGCTCGGTGCCGCCCTTGGCGACGCCATGGATACGGCCCTTGAACTGCTTCCTGAACTTGGTTCTCTTGGGCGACAGCATTGCTTATGCTCCTGGCCTCCGCGCCCCGTCAGCGGGACGCGTCAGCGCCACGACGCGCCTGCGAGCGGCCGCCGTCATCGTTCATCTTCTTGTCCTGGGCCATGGGATCATGCTCCAGGATCTCACCCTTGAAGATCCAGACCTTGATGCCGCACGTGCCGTAGGTGGTGAACGCGGTCGCCGTGCCGTAATCGACATCGGCGCGCAGCGTATGCAGCGGAACGCGACCCTCGCGGTACCACTCCAGGCGCGCGATCTCGGCGCCGCCAAGACGGCCGGAGCAGTTGATGCGGATGCCCTCGGCGCCCAGACGCATCGCCGACTGCACGGCGCGCTTCATGGCGCGGCGGAAGGCCACGCGACGCTCGAGCTGCTGGGCGATCGACTCCGCCACCAGGGTGGCGTCGATCTCGGGCTTGCGCACCTCGACGATGTTGATCGACACGTCCGCGTCGGTCATCTTCGCCACGGTCTTGCGCAGCTTGTCGATGTCCGCGCCCTTCTTGCCGATCACGACGCCCGGACGGGCCGAGTAAATGGTGACCCGGCACTTCTTGTGCGGACGCTCCACCACGATGCGCGAAACAGCGGCCTGCTTCAGCATCTTGCGCAGCGTCTCGCGGATGCGCACGTCCTCGTGCAGCAGCTTGCCGTACTCGCCCTTGCGCGCAAACCACCGGGAGTCCCAGGTGCGGTTGACGCCGAGGCGAAGACCAATCGGATTAACCTTCTGACCCATAGTCCCGTCCTCAGGCTGACGCAGGCGTTTCGCGAACCACGATGGTGAGGTTCGAGAACGGCTTTTCGATACGCGTGCCGCGACCGCGGGCGCGGGCGTGGAACCGCTTCATGACAAGACCCTTGCCGACGAAGGCCTCGGCCACAACCAGATCGTCGATGTCGAGATCGTGGTTGTTCTCGGCGTTGGCGATGGCGCTCTGCAGCGCCTTGCGCACGTCGACGGCGATGCGCTTGCGGCTGAACTCGAGGTCAGCCAGGGCGCGGGACACCTTCTTGCCACGGATGAGCTGGGCGACGAGGTTCAGCTTCTGCGGCGAGACGCGGAGGTTGCGCACGACGGCGCGGGCCTCGTTGTCAGCGAGAGCGCGGGGATTCGCAGGCTTGCCCATGCTCACCTCCTCTTCGCTTTCTTGTCAGCCGCATGACCGTAGTACGTGCGGGTGGGTGAAAACTCGCCGAACTTGTGGCCGACCATTTCCTCGGTCACCAGAACGGGGATGTGCTTCTGGCCGTTGTAGACGCCGAACGTCAGACCGACGAAGTGCGGAAGGATGGTGGAGCGGCGGCTCCAGATCTTCACGACTTCCGAACGGCTGGACGCACGGGCGGCCTCGGCCTTCTTGAGGAGGTATCCGTCGACAAACGGACCTTTCCATACTGAACGCGCCATGGTGCGGTTCCTTACTTCTTCCGCTTGTGCCGGCTGGTGACGATGAGCGCGTCGGTCCGCTTGTTCGAGCGGGTGCGCTTGCCCTTCGTCGGCTTGCCCCACGGAGTGACCGGGTGACGACCGCCCGAGGTGCGGCCCTCGCCGCCGCCGTGCGGGTGATCGATCGGGTTCATCGAAACGCCGCGGTTGTGCGGACGCTGGCCCAGCCAGCGACGGCGGCCCGCCTTGCCCATATTGGTGTTCATATGGTCAGGGTTGGACACCGCGCCCACGGAGGCGAAGCACTGGCCATGCACCAGCCGCTGCTCGCCGGAGCTGAGCTGAGCCGCAGGATCACGTAGCCATGGTCGCGACCGACGATCTGCGCATAGGCGCCGGCCGAGCGGGCGATGGAGCCGCCCTTGCCGATCTTGGTCTCGACGTTGTGCACGATCGTGCCGATCGGCATGTTGGCCAGCGGCATGGCGTTGCCGGGCTTGATGTCCGCCTGCGTGTCGGCGACCACGGTGTCGCCGGGAGCCAGACGCTGCGGCGCAAGGATGTAGGACAGCTGCCCGTCCGGATACCGGATCAGCGCGATGAACGCCGTGCGGTTCGGATCGTACTCCAGGCGCTCCACAACCGCGGGCTCGCCGAGGCGGTCGCGGCGACGGAAGTCAACCAGACGGTAGCTCTGCTTGTGGCCGCCGCCGCGGAAACGCACCGTGATGCGGCCATAGTTGTTGCGGCCGCCGGTGGACGCCTTGCCGACCGTCAGCGCCTTGACCGGCTTGCCCTTGTGCAGCTGCGAGCGATCGACGAGGACCAGCTGGCGCGTGCCCGGGGTAACCGGATTAAAGGATTTAAGTGCCATTGCTCAGGTTCCCGTATCCGCTCACAGACCGGTCGTCACGTCGATGGACTCGCCGTCCGCCAGGGTGACAATGGCCTTCTTGACGTCGGAGCGACGGCCAACGGTGTTGCGGAACCGCTTGACCTTGCCCTTGGTGACGAGCGTGTTGACGCTCGTGACTTTCACGTTGAACAGCTTCTCAACCGCCGCCTTGATCGCAGGCTTGGTTGCATTCTTGGCCACACGGAAGACAACCTTGTTCTGTTCGGACAGAATGGTGGCCTTCTCGGTGATCACCGGAGCGATGATCACGTCGTAGTGGCGCACGTCAGTGGGGCGAGTGCTGCTCATTTGAAGCGCGCCTCCAGCGCGTCGACTGCCGCCCTGGTCAGCACGAGCTTCTCACGGCGAAGGATGTCGTAAACGTTGATGCCCTGCACCGGCAGCACGTCAACGTTCGGGATGTTGCGCGCAGCGAGACCGAAGTTCACGTCCAGCTCGCCGCTGTCAACGACGAGGGCGCTGTTCAGGCCGAGCCTGTCCAGCTGGCCGCGCAGCGCCTTGGTCTTCGGCTCGGCGGCGACCGCCTTGTCGAGAACCACGATGGCGCCGTCCTTCGCCTTCGCCGACAGGGCGTGGCGCAGGGCGAGGGCGCGGACCTTCTTCGGCAGGTCATGCGCATGGTCGCGAACGACGGGGCCGAAGGCCTTGCCGCCGCCGCGGAACTGCGGAGCGCTGGCGGCGCCGTGACGGGCGCTGCCGGTGCCCTTCTGCTTGTACATCTTCTTGCCGGTGCGGGCCACGTCGGAGCGGCCTTTGGCGGCGTGCGTGCCGGCCTGACGGCGGGCAAGCTGCCAGCGCACGTAGCGGTGAAGAAGATCAGCGCGGGGCTCGAGGCCGAAGATCGCGTCGCTGACGTCGACCTGACCGGCGCTCTGCCCGTCAAGCGTGGTGACTTCAAATTTCATCACGTCGTCTCCTGACCGTCAGTGGCCGGAGCCTCCGAAGCAGCCTCTGCAGCGGCCGCGCCGCGCTCGCGGTACGCGCCCGGGAGAGGAGCGTCCTTGGGGAGCGGGCGTTTTACCGCATCACGAACCATGATCCAACCGCCAGCGACGCCCGGAACGGCGCCCTGCACAAGGATCAGGCCGCGCTCGGGGTCGGTCTGCACCACCTTCAGGTTCTGGGTGGTGACGCGCTCGACGCCCAGGTGTCCGGGCATCTTCTTGCCCTTGAACACCTTGCCCGGATCCTGGCGGCCGCCGGTGCCGCCGATCGAGCGGTGCGAGATCGAAACGCCGTGCGAGGCGCGCAGGCCGCCGAAGTTCCAGCGCTTCATGCCGCCGGCGAAGCCCTTGCCGGTCGAGGTGCCGGTCACGTCCACGTACTGGCCCGGGACGAAGTGATCTGCGGTGATCTCGGCGCCCACGGGAATCAGGTGCTCAGGAGCCACGCGGAACTCGGCCAGACGACGGCGCGGCTCCACATTGGCCTTCGCGAAGTGACCGCGCATGGCGCGGCTGACGTTCTTGACCTTGACCGAACCGGCGCCGACCTGAACGGCGGTGTAGCCGTTGCGTTCGACGGTGCGGTGCGCGACCACCTGGCACTGGTCGAGCTTAAGAACGGTGACGGGCACGTGCTCGCCCGTTTCGGTGAAGATGCGTGTCATCCCCACCTTCTGTGCAATGACGCCTGAGCGCATTTGCGTATCCTCTAAGGCGTGCCGAGGCGAAAGGTCGGCGTTAACGCTCGTCAGAGCTTGATTTCGACGTCGACGCCAGCGGCCAGGTCGAGCTTCATCAGCGCGTCCACGGTCTGCGGAGTCGGGTCAACGATGTCGAGAACGCGCTTGTGGGTGCGCATCTCAAACTGCTCACGCGACTTCTTGTCAATATGAGGCGAGCGGTTGACCGTGAACTTCTCGATGCGGGTGGGCAGCGGGATGGGGCCGCGAACCTGGGCGCCCGTCCGCTTCGCCGTCGAGACGATCTCACGGGTCGACGCATCGAGGATGCGATGATCGAACGCCTTGAGGCGAATTCGGATATTCTGACCGTTGATCATAAGACCCCTCCGGGCCGACGTACTGCAACAGAAAAGGACGCGCCGTCACAATCCGGCGCGTCCGGACCCAGCGGTTTACTCGATGATCGAGGAGACGACGCCGGCGCCGACGGTGCGGCCGCCCTCACGGATGGCGAAGCGCAGCTTCTCCTCCATGGCGATCGGGGCGATCAGCTCGATCTCCATCGCCACGTTGTCGCCCGGCATCACCATCTCAACGCCCTCAGGCAGCTTCACCACGCCGGTCACGTCCGTCGTGCGGAA
>NZ_JBHLWR010000003.1:0-18942 GCF_042432745.1 Camelimonas abortus
CCACAAGCGGGCCGAAAAAACTTCTGAACCGAGCAATGCGTGTCTGCCGGCAGATCGCCGTCGAATTGAACAACCGGCCCGGCGCTCGCATCGGCATGACGCATTACTACCTGATTGAAGAACTGCTGTCGTCAGGAACGATTGAACTGTGCGCAGGCTCCGCGTTCGGAGACGCGCTGGAAGTTCTGCTGACCGGCGTTCAGGAGCACTTCGCCAAGGAAAAGCTGGACGCCGCCGCGCAAAAGTCCGCGCGAAAGCTGCTCGATATGCTCCGCGACCAGCACGGCTTCTACCGTGAGCACTTCGCCAAAAGGATCGCAGCATGAAGGTTTTGTACTTCACCGGCCCCTGGTGTCAGGCATGCCAGCAGCTGAAGCCATTTGTCGAGCGCGAGACGACCAACCATGGCGTTACGCTGGAATACATCGACATGGGCGAACAGCCCGACGTTGCTGACGCGCACGGCGTTCGCGGAATCCCGGCAATCTCGATTGTCGATGACGCGGACAAGCAGGTTGACCTGATTACTGCCGCGCAGATCCGCATCCGCCTTCCGGCTGCTCTGAAGGAGGCAGCCGCCGCCCGCGCCCACGCAGAGGCCCTGATCGCGCTGACGAAGCGGGAGGCCAGCCATGACTGACGCGCCGCGCGACGTGCCTGCGCAGGAGCGCGAATGCCTGGAGTTTGTCTGATGACAGAGAAAGCGTTTCAGAAGATCAAGGCAGGGCTAGAGGATGCCCGCGATATGCTCGCCGCCGCCCCTGCCGCGCCTGCGCAGGAGCCGGTGACGCCCGATGTAACAGCCCGATTTGTTACGTCCTCCGGGTGCATCCAAGGCTTTCAATCCGTTCCGGTAAGCGCGGTTCGGATGAGCGACGACGGGACGCAATTAGACGTTGATTTGGATTACTGGCCTCCAGCCGCCAGCCCGCAGGTGAAGGTCAAGCCGCTGGTGTGGGAGGAGCATCCCGCCGGGCTGGTCGCGAGCGCCGGCGGGATCGGCGAGGCATACATCATCGACACACGGATTGCGCGCCGTGTGCACTTCATGAAGGGCATGGATCACAACCGGACATACCCTTCCTTGGAGGCTGCCAAAGCCGCCGCCCAGGCCGACTTCGAGCGCCGCGTCCGCGCGTGCCTAGTGGGCAAGATCGTGAACAAGGATCTGGATGGCGGAGGCGACAATGACTGACCAGAAAATCAACGACGGCGGGCCGGCATTTCCCTGGAATGAGAAGCACAGCGATGGATCGCATTACCACGGCAATCCCGGCATGTCGCTCCGCGACTGGTTCGCCGGGCACATCGCCGCCGCAATGATGACTGCGACGAGCGCGGATAGCGACTACCCCAACATCGACTACCAGCGAGATGCTGGTGGCCCAACCGTTGCAGAACGTGTTGCGACCATCGCGTACCGCTTGGCAGACGCCATGCTCCAGGCGCGGGAGGCGAGCAATGACTGACGACATCAAGCTGCTGCCGATGCCGAAGGGCGAGGCCGTTGGGATGTATCAAGCGTGGAGCTACGACCAGATGCAAGCCTACGCCCGCGCCAACGTCCTGCACCACACCGCCACGCTACAGGCCGAGATCGAGGCGCTGCGGGCAGAGTGGGACGCGCTGCGCGCAGAGAGCGCGAACGCCGGAGGTATGTCTGATGAACATGAGCAAAGGTGATGTGTGCGCGCTGGAAGTGGAGGTGATGTCTGTCGATGACCTGAAGGGATCGGCCATCATCACCTATGAGGCGCACGACGGCAGGATTTGCGGTGCATCGGTAGATACGTCGAGGCTCAAAGTGCTCCGCCCAGCCCCGGTCGATCTGGCGACGTGCCCGCTGCCGGCGCAAGCCACCGTCGATGGGGATAATCCAGCGCGGCAAGTGACGGTGCTGGCTCGCAACGGAGATGTGGCATGGGTGCGCGAGCGCGACGGATCGCACAGCACCGTTCTGCTGTCATGCCTGCGCCCCGTTGCGAAATCGGCCACCAATTTTTTTGTCATGCTGCCCGTGCCGGAGCCGCTGAAAGAGCCGCCGGAAAAGGGGACCGCATATTGGTGCGTGAGTGATGACTTCGACGATCTCTGGTGGAGCGAGTGGGACGGCCGGGCCACGGATCAAAGGCGTCTCCAGGACGGTCGTGTCTTCGCAACTCGCGAGGCAGCTGTCGCCGCGCTGATGGAAGCCGCCATCAGGGCAAGGGGGAGCGAATGATTACAGCAGAATACATCCAGCACATGGGTAGTGACCTGGTGGTGGCCAATGCGGCCAGGGTTTCATTCGACAAGGAGAGTGAGTGGGACAAGGAGCACTTCTCCGGCGAGGATGATGTGTACCTAGAGCGGCTGTCCGCCCGCGACGCCAAGCTTATCGCCTACCTGGCCCGTCACAACCACTTCACGCCCTTCACGCACTGCATGATTACCATGCGTGAAACCGTACCGATCTTTGTGGCCCGGCAGCGTTTCAAACACGTAGTAGGTTTCTCATACAACGAGGTGAGCCGCCGCTACGTAGACGACGAGCCGGAGTTCTATGAGCCGGAAGTCTGGCGGAAACGCGCGGACCACGTGAAGCAGGGAGTAGCGATGAGCCTGTGGAGATGGGCCATAGGACCCGTGAGGCTGTGGCCTGCTACGCCAAGGAAGCCGTGACGCTTTATAATGAATTGCTGCGCCTTGGTACTGCTCCTGAACAAGCCCGCATGGTCCTGCCTCAGAGTATGTTGACGAGTTATTATGTGACCGGCTCCCTGGCAGCCTTCGCTCGCGCGTACACCCTACGCACCCATGAAACCGCACAGCGCGAAATCCAGGACCTTGCGAAACAATGGGATGCGATCATCAGGCCGCTGTTTCCTGTGGCTTGGGGGGCGCTCACGGGAGGCGAGGCATGATCCTTTCTGCCGCCACCATCCGCGCCATCCAGCCGGTCCGCCCGTTCTGCGAGCACACCATTCACAATGGCCGCTCCTACGGCCTATCGCACGCAGGCTATGACGTGCGCATCAAACAGGACGTTTTCCTGCGCGCCGGCGAGTTCTCGCTGGCGTCAACCGTCGAGCACTTCGAGATGCCCGACGACGTGCTGGCTATCGTCCACGACAAGAGCACATGGGCACGGCAGGGGTTGTCTGTGTTTAATACGGTGATCGAGCCAGGATGGCACGGCTGGCTGACCCTTGAGCTGAAAAACCAGCACCACACCAACCACATCAGGATCGCGGCAGGCGATCCGATTGCGCAGGTTGTGTTCCAGCGGCTCGACATGCCGACGGTTCCATACGCCGGTAAATATCAATCACAGCCTGACCGACCCGTTGAGGCCATCCTTGAAAGGAGCGCGGAATGACCACAGCAAAAGTCGCGCGCGTTTTCACGCCTGAGCAGGTTGCAGAAATATGGGGCTGCACGGGCAACCACGTCCGCAACCTGATAAAGCGCGGCGAACTCCGCGCTTTCCGGTTAGGCTCCAAACTGATTAGAATCCCGGCTGACGCCATCGCAGAGTATCAGGCATGCCAGATTACAGCATCGGACGCCTCAACGGGCGATACGTCGTCTCATGGTGGATTGACGGGAAGCGAAAGCGTTATCGTCTTAAAGCACTCAACGCGAAGGACGCGGAGCGCGAGGCGCTAGACACGATCCGCAGGGATGCTGGCAATCCCGACACGGGAACCATTGCCGATATATGGGATGCCTACCGTGCAGAAAAGGAAGGACGGCGTGTGGCAGAGGCCATGCGCCATGAATGGAAGGCCATAGGGCCTTTCTTCGGCCACCTTCGCCCAGAGCAGGTCACGACGGCCAAGTGCCGGGATTACACAGCAGCCCGGCGCAAGGCAGGCAAGCATGATGGCACGATATGGACTGAATTAGGCCACCTGCGCACGGCGCTGGTGTGGGCGCTTGGCCGGGACAAAGCCCCACGCATTGACCGGCCTGCGAAGCCAGCCCCAAAAGAGCGATACCTTACGACGGCTGAAATCGCGCGGCTGCTTGACGCGCCGATGGCGCATCACATCAGGTTGTCGATCCTGCTCATGCTGTCCACCGCCGGGCGCGTCGGCGCTGTGCTCGAATTGACGTGGGATCGCGTGGACATGGAACGCGGCCAGATAAACTTGCGCACGGATGCGACAGGGCCGCGCAAGGGCCGGGCAATTGTCCCGATGAACGCCGGGCTTCGCGCTGCGCTAGAACATGCCCGATCTGGTGCGCTGACGGATCATGTCATCGAATGGGCGGGCCGGCCGGTCAAAAGCATCAAGACGGGGTTTAACGCCGCCGTTGCTGCCGCTGGACTTGAAAACGTGACGCCCCACGTCCTGCGCCATACAGCCGCCGTTCATCTGGCGGCGGCAGGAGTGCCGATGGCGCGCATTAGTCAGTACCTGGGCCACAGCAGCACGGCAGTAACAGAACGGGTCTATGCGCGCTTTTCGCCAGACCATCTGCGTGATGAGGCTGAAATACTGGATTTCACGAGCATCAAGCGTATTGCATGACGCTAGCCATATTTTACGGAGTGCTCGCAGGTTCATTGAACCTGGACAGGCGGCGAATGGCTGAATCAGGTTCGGAAAAGCGCATTGTAAAGTCTGCTCTTTTCGCCAGAACGCAAGAGATTCAACGATCCGCCGCCTGCTCATAACGGTCTGGTTGCAGGTTCGAGTCCTGCCGGGCCCACCATAATTTTTTGGCGCGTCATGAGATTGCGGAGCGCCCGCCAGGGCGTTGCGCCTGACGCTGCGCAGCGGTCGCCCGCTCAATCCGTTCCGGACCATATTCAGGGCGACCCTGCCGGTCCGGCTTTCCTCCCCCCTGCATGGCGTCAGGCGGTGAGGCGCGCGCCGTCGCGGCGCGGGCGCTGGCGCGGCGATCGGCTGTATGCGCTCGCGCACGCCGCATGTCTTTCCCTGCCGGCGGCGCATGGCGCGGCCGGGGCGCTGGCGGCGGCGGGCCGCGCGCCCGGGCGCGGGCTGGCGAATGCGGAGCGAGGCGTCGGGTTGCATTCCCTGCGGGCGCCCAGGATGATGCGACGTATGGCCCGCATGTCGGGCGCGCGCCGGCGGCGGCGTTCATGCGGCGTTCATGGAGAGCCGCGACGCCGGGGGGTTGCAGGGAGGGCGGCGTGGCCGCAGCAACAGTTCGTGACGTGACTTTCCAGCTGCTGCGCGAGCTGGGCGTCACCACCATTTTCGGGAACCCCGGCTCGACCGATGAAACGTTCCTGAAGAACTTTCCCGCCGATTTCAGATACGTCCAGGTGCTGCAGGAAGCGTCGGCGGTGGGCGTCGCCGACGGCTGGGCCCAGGCCATGCGGCGGCCCGCGCTGGTGAACGTGCATACCTCCGCGGGCCTGTGCAACGCCATGAGCAACATTCTCACGGCCTTCCAGAACCGCACGCCGCTCGTCATCACCGCCGGCAACCAGACGCGCGCCATGCTGCTCATGGAGCCGTGGCTCACCAATGTGGAGCCCGCCATGCTGCCGCGCCCGTGGGTGAAGTGGAGCCACGAGCCGGCGCGCGCGGAAGACGTGCCGGCCGCCTTCATGCGCGCCTTCGCCATGGCCATGCAGCCTCCGGCCGGTCCGGTGTTCCTCTCCATTCCGCTGGATGACTGGGACAGGCCTGCGGCGGGCCCGGTCGCGCCGCGCAGCGTGTCGCAGCGTGTCGCCCCGGACGCGGAGCGCATCGCGCTTTTCGCCGCCCGCCTGTCGCAGGCCAGGCGTCCGGCGCTCATTTATGGTTCGGCCATCGCCCGTGGCGGCGGGTGGAGGCAGGCCGTCGCCCTGGCGGAGAAACTGCAGGCTCCGGTGTACGCCGCGCCCGCATCCGAAAGGCCGCCGTTTCCGGAAACCCATCCGCTTTACGCCGGCGGGCTGCCTTTCGCCATGGGGCCGCTGGCGCAAAGGCTGGAGGGGCACGACGCCGCCCTCGTCGTGGGCGCGCCGGTTTTCCGGTATTATCCCTATATTGACGGCCCTTACATTCCCGATGGCCTCGACCTCATGCACGTCACCGACGACCCGGCCGAGGCGGCGCGGGCGCCGGTGGGCGACAGCCTGCTGGGCGACGCCGTTCTGGCGCTTGAAGCGCTGGAGCGGCTGACGCCGGCGCGCGCCGCGCCGGCGGCGCCGGTGCGCCGCCAGGCGCACGGGATGGCTCCGCACCCGCCGGCCGCGCCGCAGCCTGACGGCGGCCTGCCGGACGCCGGCGCGCTGTTCCGCGCCCTGCGGGCCGCCTGCCCGCCGGATACGGTGCTGGTGGAGGAAACGCCGTCCAGTTTGCCCGAGCTGCACGCCGCCTGGCCTGTTGAGCAGCCGGACGCCTTCTACACCTTCGCCAGCGGCAGTCTGGGGTGGGGGCTGCCGGCCAGCGTTGGCGTGGCCCTCGCCGAGCGGGACAGCGGCCGCAACCGCCCGGTTGTTGCGGTGATTGGCGACGGCTCGGCGCAATACGCCATCCAGGGGTTGTGGACGGCCGTGCGGCTGGAGCTGCCGGTGCTTTTCGTGATTCCGGCCAACGGGCAGTACTGCATTCTCAAGTCCTTCGCAGGGCTTGAGGGGACGCCGGGCGTGCCCGGCCTTGACATTCCCGGCCTGGATTATGTGGCGCTGGCGCAAGGATATGGCGCGACCGGGGTGCGCGCGCAGACCCTTGCAGAGGTGCAGGGCGCCGTCGCCGCGGCCCTCGCACGCAAGGGGCCGACCGTGCTGGAGGTTCCTGTCCAGCCCGCCGTGCCGCCGCTGCTCTGAGGCGCGCCGCTGCTCTGAGGCGCCCGGGGCGCCGTCGCCCGTTCCGTCCGGATCGCGTTCCGGCGCCAGGCCGGCCGTTCGCCGCCATGCGGTGCGAACGGCCAGGCTGGCCGCGTGGGCGCAGGCTGCGCCGCGCTGGCGGCTGGCGCGCGTCAGCGACGGCTGGTGTCGCTGATGTTGGCGGCGGGAGACGGAGCGCTCCTGTCCGCTTCCGCGCCGTCGGCGGCCTCAGCCTTCACCAGCACGCCCTCCCGCAGCCACAGCGCGGCGACGTCGTTCTCGGTGAGGTCCGGCTCGGCCGGCGCGGCAGTCGCCGCCGTCGCCGCCGCCAGCCGCGCGGCGAGCGTTTCTCCGTCCGTCGCGGCGGGGGCGCGCGTCGCCCTGGCGGCGGCGCGCGCGGGGGCTCCGGCGGCGCCGGCGGCGGCGAGGCAGCTGGAGATGGCCGCGAGAATGCCGGGAAAGAATTCGCGGCGGACAAAAATCGAAACGCCGTCTCGCGCTGTGTAAGCATGCGGTGAGCACCACATCTGAGACGCCTCCGCCTCAGGCTATGCCTTACCCCGTGGTGGCTGCCTTCCAGTTCCACGGCAGCAGTTCATCGATACGCGCAGCCGGAATGCTATTGATCCTGGCGAGGACGTCGGCCAGCCACGCCTGAGGATCAACGTCGTTCATGCGGGCGGTGACAATCAGGCTGTACATCGCCGCAGCGCGCTGTCCGCCGCGATCCGATCCGCAGAACAGCCACGCCTTGCGGCCAAGGGCGACGCCGCGCAGCGCCCGTTCGGCGGCGTTGTTCGACAGGCAGATCCGCCCGTCATCGAGGAAGCGCGTGAACGATGGCCAGCGCTGGCTCAGATAGCCGATGGCCCTCACCAGGGGATGGCCACGACTGAACTGGTCCCGGGTCTGGCCAAGCCATGCCTCCAGCTGCGCAATCACCGGCGCGCTGCGCATCTGGCGCACGGCCCGGCGCCCGTCGGCGCTGGCTCCATTGATGTCGCGTTCGATCGCGAACAGGCTGTCGATCAGGCGAACAGCTTCCAGCGCCCGCGGATAGACGGACGGCGGCTTCAATCCCCTGGCCGTTTTGCGGGCGGCGCTTTCGATGTCCGCCAGCTCAAAGAACTTGCGTCTTGCGTGCGCCCAGCAACCCGCCTCCAGAATGGGGGCTGGCGCGCGCTCTGGCCTGTACAGCTCATTGTAACCGCCATAGGCGTCGGCCTGAAGAATGCCGCTCCATGCCCTGAGGTGCTCCTGCGGGTGAACGCCCCGACGGTCGCGTGAGTAATGGAAGACAGCCGCCGGTGGCGCGGGGCCGCCCCAGGGGGCGTCGTCACGCACATAGGTCCAGAGCCGGCCCGTATCGGTCTTGCCCTTCGCCAGCACCGGAACCGTGGTGTCGTCGCCATGCAGCCGTTTAGCCGCCAGCACATGCGCCTCGATCCGCGAGAACAGCGGGGCCAGCACCGAGGCAGCGCCGCCGACCTGATCCGCCAGCGTCGACAGGCCCAGCGGCACGCCCTCGCGGGCATAGCGCTCGCACTGGCGGTTGAGCGGCTGATGCTGGCCAAACTTCTCGAACACGATCTGGGCCAGAAGCCGGGGACCGGCCCAGCCGCGCGGCAGCACATGGAACGGCGCTGGAGCCTGGGCGATGGCCTCGCAGTCGCGGCACGAGAACTTCTCCCGCACCGTCTGGATCACCTTCCACTGGCGCGGGATCACCTCCAGCGTCTCGGTGATGTCCTCGCCCAGCTTCCTCAGCCGCGCGCCGCCGCAGCAGGCGCAGGCGCGCGGGGCTTCAACCACCACCCGCTCACGCGGCAGGTGCTCAGGGAAAGGCTGACGCGCGGGCTTCCTGCGGCGGAACGCGGCGACAGGCGTGGTCGCGCGGGCGGCGGCTTTCTCTGCGGCAAGCTCGTCCTCGGTCGCGCCAGTCTCAAGCTCCTCCAGCTGCAGCTCAAGCTGGTCGAGCAGGCGGGCGGTCCGCTCCGATGAGGCGCCAAAGCGCTCACGTTTGTACTTCGCAATGAGCAGCTTCAGATGGGCGATCTGCGCCTGGTCATCGGCGCGCCGGGCCCGGGCTGCGGCGGCTTCTGCCTCGGCCCGGTCAGCCCGCTCCACGGCGGCGACGAGCGCCGCTTTCAGCGCTGCGACATCGTCAGGAACGGGGCTGGCCATGGCTTTCATGACCGTAGTGAATCACAGATCAGGGCGTTTGTGGCGCCCCAAAATGCCGTCTGGCCAAACTATTTTTGCTCAGCCGGCGCTGCGCGGCCTCCAGCTGTGTTGCGGATGGCGCCAGTCAATTCCTTCGAGCAAATAGCCGAGCTGGGCTGCCGTTAAGGCAACCGCGCCGCCCCCTGTCGCAGGCCAGATGAACCGGCCGCGTTCCAGCCGCTTCGCATAGAGCGACATGCCGATCCCGTCGTGCCACAGGATCTTGCACAGTGCGCCGCCGCGGCCCCGGAAGACATACAGGTCGCCGCAATGGGGATCGCGCCGGAAATGCTCCTGCACCAGCAGCGCAAGGCCATTCATGCCCTTCCTCATGTCGGTGTGGCCAGAGCAGATCCACACCCGGGCGCCGGCGGGGATCATCGCAGCGCCTGCAGCACGGCGCTGACCAGCGCAGGCGGGGCTGAAAGGGGGATATCAATCCGCGCTGTGACAAGGGTGACGCTGATCACCGGGGCGCCTTCAGGCCCCGGGCTGCATTCATCGCCCGCCACAGCTTCCAGGCTTGAGCCCGCCGCCACCGGCGCAGACCCCTCATCCTCTGTCAGGACAACCGGCACGAACCTCCCCGCTGCCTGCCGGGCCTCGCGGCGCCACTTGTAGATCAGGCTGGTGGCCACACCGAACCGTCGCGCGACCTCCGCAATCACCGCGCTGGGCATGGTTGACGCCAGCACAATCTCTTCGCGCTCCGCCGCACTCCAGCGACGGCGACGTTCGGATCCGGAAATAACCGCCACTTGCATGAACCTGCGCGATCGTGTCCCGTGCCGTGGTGTAGTTGGATTTCATAGCCATCGGTGATTTCCGATAGGGTCGGGTTGCTTAGAACCAACCTGAAGGACACCACCGATGACCGACGATATGATGAACCTGCGCTCGCTCGTTGAGAAGAGTGCTGACGCCGATTTGCTGCGCGAGATGATCGGCTTTGCCGCCGAGAAGCTGATGGAATTGGAGGTCGGCGCGAAAACAGGCGCGGCCTATGGCGAGAAGAATGCCTTTCGGCTGGCCCAGCGCAACGGCTACCGCGACAGAGACTGGGAGACGCGGGCCGGAACAGTAGAACTTCGCATTCCGAAACTCCGCACCGGCAGCTACTTTCCGAGCTTCCTGGAGCCGCGTCGCATGGCCGAGAAAGCCCTGACCGCGGTGATCCAGGAAGCCTACATCCAGGGCGTTTCGACCCGCTCGGTTGACGACCTCGTTAAGGCCATGGGCATGTCGGGCATTTCCAAGAGCCAGGTCTCCCGGCTGTGCGAGGAGATCGACGAGAAGGTGAAGGCTTTTCTCGACCGGCCCATCGAAGGCGAATGGCCCTACCTCTGGATTGACGCGACCTATTTGAAGGTCCGGCGTGGCGGGCGCATCGTCTCTGTTGCAGTCATCATTGCCGTCGGCGTCAACACCGACGGCCGACGCGAAGTGCTCGGCATGGAGATCGGCACGTCCGAGGCCGAGGCGATCTGGACCGAGTTTCTTCGAAAGCTGACCAGGCGGGGTCTGCGTGGCGTCAAGCTCGCCGTCTCAGATGCGCATGAGGGCATCAAAGCCGCAGTATCGAAGGTGCTCTGCGCTACCTGGCAGAGGTGCCGGGTGCACTTCATGCGCAATGCTTTGGCCCATGCTGGAAAGAGCGGACGGCGTGTCGTCTCCGCCTTCATTGCCACGGCCTTCGCTCAGGACACGTCGGAGGCGGCAAGCACCCAGTGGCGCAACGTCGCCGACCAGATCAGGCCAAAGGTGCCGAAGCTCGCCAGTCTCATGGACAGCGCCGAGCAAGACGTGCTCGCCTACATGACCTTTCCCAAGCAGCATTGGGCCAAACTTCACTCGACCAACCCGATTGAGCGATTGAACGGCGAGATCAAGCGGCGGACAGAGGTCGTCGGCATCTTCCCCAACGACGACGCTATCGTGCGCCTGGTCGGTGCACTGCTGCTCGAACAGAACGATGAATGGGCCGTCCAGCGATCCCGCTATATGACCCTTGAGACAATCGCTACGATGAGCGATGATCCACTCATCAGCCTGCCAGCAACAAGCTGACACTCATCCGACCCTCTGGGATGAGCCGTGGCCGTCTAAGCTACACCACGTCCTGGGACATCATCACCTGCGCTCTTAACTGCGTCCTTATGAGCACAGCTTCAGCACAAGGCACTGTCACGACAAGGCGGCCTTCGCCGGAGGCTCACTTTGCTCCGGGGGAGCGACTGGAATGAGCGCTGTCGAGACTGCGAAAGCTGCAGGCTGGATCGTTCCGGCGAGGCCGGCTGGCCGGGCGGTCAGGGCCGCCATGACGCGCCTCGCGGCCCGGTGACGTCAGCCCGGGCTGGCCCTGTTACAGGCGCGCCGCCCGCCCCCGCCGGCCGGCGACGACTGGCGGCATTGATCGCGCGCCTCTTCTCTTGACTATTACCTGGACGGACGGCTGCAACGGCGAGGAGTCCATGCTGCGCATTCCCTATGAAAACCTTCGCATCACCGAGGAATCCCATGAGGGCTTCCGCGTTGAAATTCTTCCGGTGGCGACAGCGCGGTGAGCCTCCGGCGAAGGCCGCCTTGTCGTGACAGTGCCTTGTGCTGAAGCTGTGCTCATAAGGACGCAGTTAAGAGCGCAGGTTCATGCAAGTGGCGGTTATTTCCGGATCCGAACGTCGCCGTCGCTGGAGTGCGGCGGAGCGCGAAGAGATTGTGCTGGCGTCAACCATGCCCAGCGCGGTGATTGCGGAGGTCGCGCGACGGTTCGGTGTGGCCACCAGCCTGATCTACAAGTGGCGCCGCGAGGCCCGGCAGGCAGCGGGGAGGTTCGTGCCGGTTGTCCTGACAGAGGATGAGGGGTCTGCGCCGGTGGCGGCGGGCTCAAGCCTGGAAGCTGTGGCGGGCGATGAATGCAGCCCGGGGCCTGAAGGCGCCCCGGTGATCAGCGTCACCCTTGTCACAGCGCGGATTGATATCCCCCTTTCAGCCCCGCCTGCGCTGGTCAGCGCCGTGCTGCAGGCGCTGCGATGATCCCCGCCGGCGCCCGGGTGTGGATCTGCTCTGGCCACACCGACATGAGGAAGGGCATGAATGGCCTTGCGCTGCTGGTGCAGGAGCATTTCCGGCGCGATCCCCATTGCGGCGACCTGTATGTCTTCCGGGGCCGCGGCGGCGCACTGTGCAAGATCCTGTGGCACGACGGGATCGGCATGTCGCTCTATGCGAAGCGGCTGGAACGCGGCCGGTTCATCTGGCCTGCGACAGGGGGCGGCGCGGTTGCCTTAACGGCAGCCCAGCTCGGCTATTTGCTCGAAGGAATTGACTGGCGCCATCCGCAACACAGCTGGAGGCCGCGCAGCGCCGGCTGAGCAAAAATAGTTTGGCCAGACGGCATTTTGGGGCGCCACAAACGCCCTGATCTGTGATTCACTACGGTCATGAAAGCCATGGCCAGCCCCGTTCCTGACGATGTCGCAGCGCTGAAAGCGGCGCTCGTCGCCGCCGTGGAGCGGGCTGACCGGGCCGAGGCAGAAGCCGCCGCAGCCCGGGCCCGGCGCGCCGATGACCAGGCGCAGATCGCCCATCTGAAGCTGCTCATTGCGAAGTACAAACGTGAGCGCTTTGGCGCCTCATCGGAGCGGACCGCCCGCCTGCTCGACCAGCTTGAGCTGCAGCTGGAGGAGCTTGAGACTGGCGCGACCGAGGACGAGCTTGCCGCAGAGAAAGCCGCCGCCCGCGCGACCACGCCTGTCGCCGCGTTCCGCCGCAGGAAGCCCGCGCGTCAGCCTTTCCCTGAGCACCTGCCGCGTGAGCGGGTGGTGGTTGAAGCCCCGCGCGCCTGCGCCTGCTGCGGCGGCGCGCGGCTGAGGAAGCTGGGCGAGGACATCACCGAGACGCTGGAGGTGATCCCGCGCCAGTGGAAGGTGATCCAGACGGTGCGGGAGAAGTTCTCGTGCCGCGACTGCGAGGCCATCGCCCAGGCTCCAGCGCCGTTCCATGTGCTGCCGCGCGGCTGGGCCGGTCCCCGGCTTCTGGCCCAGATCGTGTTCGAGAAGTTTGGCCAGCATCAGCCGCTCAACCGCCAGTGCGAGCGCTATGCCCGCGAGGGCGTGCCGCTGGGCCTGTCGACGCTGGCGGATCAGGTCGGCGGCGCTGCCTCGGTGCTGGCCCCGCTGTTCTCGCGGATCGAGGCGCATGTGCTGGCGGCTAAACGGCTGCATGGCGACGACACCACGGTTCCGGTGCTGGCGAAGGGCAAGACCGATACGGGCCGGCTCTGGACCTATGTGCGTGACGACGCCCCCTGGGGCGGCCCCGCGCCACCGGCGGCTGTCTTCCATTACTCACGCGACCGTCGGGGCGTTCACCCGCAGGAGCACCTCAGGGCATGGAGCGGCATTCTTCAGGCCGACGCCTATGGCGGTTACAATGAGCTGTACAGGCCAGAGCGCGCGCCAGCCCCCATTCTGGAGGCGGGTTGCTGGGCGCACGCAAGACGCAAGTTCTTTGAGCTGGCGGACATCGAAAGCGCCGCCCGCAAAACGGCCAGGGGATTGAAGCCGCCGTCCGTCTATCCGCGGGCGCTGGAAGCTGTTCGCCTGATCGACAGCCTGTTCGCGATCGAACGCGACATCAATGGAGCCAGCGCCGACGGGCGCCGGGCCGTGCGCCAGATGCGCAGCGCGCCGGTGATTGCGCAGCTGGAGGCATGGCTTGGCCAGACCCGGGACCAGTTCAGTCGTGGCCATCCCCTGGTGAGGGCCATCGGCTATCTGAGCCAGCGCTGGCCATCGTTCACGCGCTTCCTCGATGACGGGCGGATCTGCCTGTCGAACAACGCCGCCGAACGGGCGCTGCGCGGCGTCGCCCTTGGCCGCAAGGCGTGGCTGTTCTGCGGATCGGATCGCGGCGGACAGCGCGCTGCGGCGATGTACAGCCTGATTGTCACCGCCCGCATGAACGACGTTGATCCTCAGGCGTGGCTGGCCGACGTCCTCGCCAGGATCAATAGCATTCCGGCTGCGCGTATCGATGAACTGCTGCCGTGGAACTGGAAGGCAGCCACCACGGGGTAAGGCATAGCCTGAGGCGGAGGCGTCTCAGATGTGGTGCTCACCGCATGCTTACACAGCGCGAGACGGCGTTTCGATTTTTGTCCGCCGCGAATTCTTTCCCGGCATTCTCGCGGCCATCTCCAGCTGCCTCGCCGCCGCCGGCGCCGCCGGAGCCCCCGCGCGCGCCGCCGCCAGGGCGACGCGCGCCCCCGCCGCGACGGACGGAGAAACGCTCGCCGCGCGGCTGGCGGCGGCGACGGCGGCGACTGCCGCGCCGGCCGAGCCGGACCTCACCGAGAACGACGTCGCCGCGCTGTGGCTGCGGGAGGGCGTGCTGGTGAAGGCTGAGGCCGCCGACGGCGCGGAAGCGGACAGGAGCGCTCCGTCTCCCGCCGCCAACATCAGCGACACCAGCCGTCGCTGACGCGCGCCAGCCGCCAGCGCGGCGCAGCCTGCGCCCACGCGGCCAGCCTGGCCGTTCGCACCGCATGGCGGCGAACGGCCGGCCTGGCGCCGGAACGCGATCCGGACGGAACGGGCGACGGCGCCCCGGGCGCCTCAGAGCAGCGGCGCGCCTCAGAGCAGCGGCGGCACGGCGGGCTGGACAGGAACCTCCAGCACGGTCGGCCCCTTGCGTGCGAGGGCCGCGGCGACGGCGCCCTGCACCTCTGCAAGGGTCTGCGCGCGCACCCCGGTCGCGCCATATCCTTGCGCCAGCGCCACATAATCCAGGCCGGGAATGTCAAGGCCGGGCACGCCCGGCGTCCCCTCAAGCCCTGCGAAGGACTTGAGAATGCAGTACTGCCCGTTGGCCGGAATCACGAAAAGCACCGGCAGCTCCAGCCGCACGGCCGTCCACAACCCCTGGATGGCGTATTGCGCCGAGCCGTCGCCAATCACCGCAACAACCGGGCGGTTGCGGCCGCTGTCCCGCTCGGCGAGGGCCACGCCAACGCTGGCCGGCAGCCCCCACCCCAGACTGCCGCTGGCGAAGGTGTAGAAGGCGTCCGGCTGCTCAACAGGCCAGGCGGCGTGCAGCTCGGGCAAACTGGACGGCGTTTCCTCCACCAGCACCGTATCCGGCGGGCAGGCGGCCCGCAGGGCGCGGAACAGCGCGCCGGCGTCCGGCAGGCCGCCGTCAGGCTGCGGCGCGGCCGGCGGGTGCGGAGCCATCCCGTGCGCCTGGCGGCGCACCGGCGCCGCCGGCGCGGCGCGCGCCGGCGTCAGCCGCTCCAGCGCTTCAAGCGCCAGAACGGCGTCGCCCAGCAGGCTGTCGCCCACCGGCGCCCGCGCCGCCTCGGCCGGGTCGTCGGTGACGTGCATGAGGTCGAGGCCATCGGGAATGTAAGGGCCGTCAATATAGGGATAATACCGGAAAACCGGCGCGCCCACGACGAGGGCGGCGTCGTGCCCCTCCAGCCTTTGCGCCAGCGGCCCCATGGCGAAAGGCAGCCCGCCGGCGTAAAGCGGATGGGTTTCCGGAAACGGCGGCCTTTCGGATGCGGGCGCGGCGTACACCGGAGCCTGCAGTTTCTCCGCCAGGGCGACGGCCTGCCTCCACCCGCCGCCACGGGCGATGGCCGAACCATAAATGAGCGCCGGACGCCTGGCCTGCGACAGGCGGGCGGCGAAAAGCGCGATGCGCTCCGCGTCCGGGGCGACACGCTGCGACACGCTGCGCGGCGCGACCGGGCCCGCCGCAGGCCTGTCCCAGTCATCCAGCGGAATGGAGAGGAACACCGGACCGGCCGGAGGCTGCATGGCCATGGCGAAGGCGCGCATGAAGGCGGCCGGCACGTCTTCCGCGCGCGCCGGCTCGTGGCTCCACTTCACCCACGGGCGCGGCAGCATGGCGGGCTCCACATTGGTGAGCCACGGCTCCATGAGCAGCATGGCGCGCGTCTGGTTGCCGGCGGTGATGACGAGCGGCGTGCGGTTCTGGAAGGCCGTGAGAATGTTGCTCATGGCGTTGCACAGGCCCGCGGAGGTATGCACGTTCACCAGCGCGGGCCGCCGCATGGCCTGGGCCCAGCCGTCGGCGACGCCCACCGCCGACGCTTCCTGCAGCACCTGGACGTATCTGAAATCGGCGGGAAAGTTCTTCAGGAACGTTTCATCGGTCGAGCCGGGGTTCCCGAAAATGGTGGTGACGCCCAGCTCGCGCAGCAGCTGGAAAGTCACGTCACGAACTGTTGCTGCGGCCACGCCGCCCTCCCTGCAACCCCCCGGCGTCGCGGCTCTCCATGAACGCCGCATGAACGCCGCCGCCGGCGCGCGCCCGACATGCGGGCCATACGTCGCATCATCCTGGGCGCCCGCAGGGAATGCAACCCGACGCCTCGCTCCGCATTCGCCAGCCCGCGCCCGGGCGCGCGGCCCGCCGCCGCCAGCGCCCCGGCCGCGCCATGCGCCGCCGGCAGGGAAAGACATGCGGCGTGCGCGAGCGCATACAGCCGATCGCCGCGCCAGCGCCCGCGCCGCGACGGCGCGCGCCTCACCGCCTGACGCCATGCAGGGGGGAGGAAAGCCGGACCGGCAGGGTCGCCCTGAATATGGTCCGGAACGGATTGAGCGGGCGACCGCTGCGCAGCGTCAGGCGCAACGCCCTGGCGGGCGCTCCGCAATCTCATGACGCGCCAAAAAATTATGGTGGGCCCGGCAGGACTCGAACCTGCAACCAGACCGTTATGAGCAGGCGGCGGATCGTTGAATCTCTTGCGTTCTGGCGAAAAGAGCAGACTTTACAATGCGCTTTTCCGAACCTGATTCAGCCATTCGCCGCCTGTCCAGGTTCAATGAACCTGCGAGCACTCCGTAAAATATGGCTAGCGTCATGCAATACGCTTGATGCTCGTGAAATCCAGTATTTCAGCCTCATCACGCAGATGGTCTGGCGAAAAGCGCGCATAGACCCGTTCTGTTACTGCCGTGCTGCTGTGGCCCAGGTACTGACTAATGCGCGCCATCGGCACTCCTGCCGCCGCCAGATGAACGGCGGCTGTATGGCGCAGGACGTGGGGCGTCACGTTTTCAAGTCCAGCGGCAGCAACGGCGGCGTTAAACCCCGTCTTGATGCTTTTGACCGGCCGGCCCGCCCATTCGATGACATGATCCGTCAGCGCACCAGATCGGGCATGTTCTAGCGCAGCGCGAAGCCCGGCGTTCATCGGGACAATTGCCCGGCCCTTGCGCGGCCCTGTCGCATCCGTGCGCAAGTTTATCTGGCCGCGTTCCATGTCCACGCGATCCCACGTCAATTCGAGCACAGCGCCGACGCGCCCGGCGGTGGACAGCATGAGCAGGATCGACAACCTGATGTGATGCGCCATCGGCGCGTCAAGCAGCCGCGCGATTTCAGCCGTCGTAAGGTATCGCTCTTTTGGGGCTGGCTTCGCAGGCCGGTCAATGCGTGGGGCTTTGTCCCGGCCAAGCGCCCACACCAGCGCCGTGCGCAGGTGGCCTAATTCAGTCCATATCGTGCCATCATGCTTGCCTGCCTTGCGCCGGGCTGCTGTGTAATCCCGGCACTTGGCCGTCGTGACCTGCTCTGGGCGAAGGTGGCCGAAGAAAGGCCCTATGGCCTTCCATTCATGGCGCATGGCCTCTGCCACACGCCGTCCTTCCTTTTCTGCACGGTAGGCATCCCATATATCGGCAATGGTTCCCGTGTCGGGATTGCCAGCATCCCTGCGGATCGTGTCTAGCGCCTCGCGCTCCGCGTCCTTCGCGTTGAGTGCTTTAAGACGATAACGCTTTCGCTTCCCGTCAATCCACCATGAGACGACGTATCGCCCGTTGAGGCGTCCGATGCTGTAATCTGGCATGCCTGATACTCTGCGATGGCGTCAGCCGGGATTCTAATCAGTTTGGAGCCTAACCGGAAAGCGCGGAGTTCGCCGCGCTTTATCAGGTTGCGGACGTGGTTGCCCGTGCAGCCCCATATTTCTGCAACCTGCTCAGGCGTGAAAACGCGCGCGACTTTTGCTGTGGTCATTCCGCGCTCCTTTCAAGGATGGCCTCAACGGGTCGGTCAGGCTGTGATTGATATTTACCGGCGTATGGAACCGTCGGCATGTCGAGCCGCTGGAACACAACCTGCGCAATCGGATCGCCTGCCGCGATCCTGATGTGGTTGGTGTGGTGCTGGTTTTTCAGCTCAAGGGTCAGCCAGCCGTGCCATCCTGGCTCGATCACCGTATTAAACACAGACAACCCCTGCCGTGCCCATGTGCTCTTGTCGTGGACGATAGCCAGCACGTCGTCGGGCATCTCGAAGTGCTCGACGGTTGACGCCAGCGAGAACTCGCCGGCGCGCAGGAAAACGTCCTGTTTGATGCGCACGTCATAGCCTGCGTGCGATAGGCCGTAGGAGCGGCCATTGTGAATGGTGTGCTCGCAGAACGGGCGGACCGGCTGGATGGCGCGGATGGTGGCGGCAGAAAGGATCATGCCTCGCCTCCCGTGAGCGCCCCCCAAGCCACAGGAAACAGCGGCCTGATGATCGCATCCCATTGTTTCGCAAGGTCCTGGATTTCGCGCTGTGCGGTTTCATGGGTGCGTAGGGTGTACGCGCGAGCGAAGGCTGCCAGGGAGCCGGTCACATAATAACTCGTCAACATACTCTGAGGCAGGACCATGCGGGCTTGTTCAGGAGCAGTACCAAGGCGCAGCAATTCATTATAAAGCGTCACGGCTTCCTTGGCGTAGCAGGCCACAGCCTCACGGGTCCTATGGCCCATCTCCACAGGCTCATCGCTACTCCCCTGCTTCACGTGGTCCGCGCGTTTCCGCCAGACTTCCGGCTCATAGAACTCCGGCTCGTCGTCTACGTAGCGGCGGCTCACCTCGTTGTATGAGAAACCTACTACGTGTTTGAAACGCTGCCGGGCC
>NZ_JBHLWR010000004.1:0-77500 GCF_042432745.1 Camelimonas abortus
TCTGGTCGTCAATACCCTCCTGACCGACTCGCGCGTTCCCCCGCCGGCCTTCCGGCGCCGGTGATCCAGATCACCCTTGGCGACACCATCCCCATTGTCCTTTATGGCGTCACAGCGATTGACGCGGCCATCTCGTACTGCGTCATCCAGAAGGATCTCTCCAATCCGGCGGTCGCCGACATTACGGACATGACGATCGTCAGCGTGAACCCCACGCCCGCCAAGACCGCCATCACCAAGGTCATGGGCGGCCAGCTCCCGCTGGATTTCAACAACCAGGGGCTCCAGGGCCCGCTGGCTGTCTACATGGTCACCGTGGACGCAGTCGGAAACGTGGCCATGTCGCCGCCATCCCTGCTGGAAGTGACCTTTGTCCCGGCGGCCAACCCCATGCCGGACGGCAGCCTGCCCGCGCCCAGCCTCGGGACGATCGAATACATCATCACGAGCAACACCATGCAGGACGCCACGCCCGTCTACGCGCCGGTCACGCCTGCACAGATCCAGCAACTGTGGCCGGACGCGACCGGCGTCCAGTTCATCATCCTCATCGACGGCTACCGCCAGGGGGCCGAAAAGCGGGACACCATCACCGCAGACGTGCTGTTCTCGGCCCTCAACAACACCGACAATGTGTCGGCGCCCATCGACTACACGACGTTCGCCGGATACGACACGGGCCCCAACAACGAACTGGGCAAGGTCGTCGTCCAGTACAAGGTGCTCTCGAAGAACAGCAGCGCGCCGCAGCCCTACAGTCTCGCCCGGACCTACGCCATCGACACCGTGGCGCCCCACACCAGGAAGCCTGGCGCCGGCTAAACCGGAGAGAAAGACAGCGCCTTCCGGAAATGGCCCTGCTGCGCGGTCCCGGCGCGGCGGGCCGCAACCGTCCGTCACGGCGGCGCGGCCAGCCCCGCGACGCGCGTTCTTTCCGGACAACATCCGGGCGTCCGCGTTAACGGCCGCCCGGACCGCGCGTCACGCCGTCTCCAGCGCCGCGTCACTGCGGCGCGCCGCAACGGCGGCGGCGTCCGGCTCCGGATCACGCGGAACCGGGCCGGTCCGCTTCCGCAGCTGCGCCAGCGCCGACAGGTTCACCGAGCCCAGCGGGCCGGCCACGTCATGCAGCCAGCACTCGCCGATGGCGATGCCGTCGCGCGCATGGTGGCTCACCATTTCCAGGCCGATCCACTCGCCCGCCGGCTCGCGGCAGAGATACAGCGTGAAGTCGGTGTTGATGAAGTCGATGCCGTATTCGCTGCTGTTCGCCACGGGGCTGACGAAATCCGCGACCATCGCCGCCCGCAGGAACGGCGTCAGCGGCATGTCCGCCACCGCCCGGTTGTTGGGCCGGAACCACGCCTGGCGCGCCTCCACCGGGCACAGCGGCCCCAGCACCGGCGCGTTGCCGGGAGCCACGCGCGGCGCATGAAACCCCTCCTTGCGGATCCGGTTGTACTGCGGCGGCAGCGGCAGCAGGTCCCAGGAGCCGAAACTCAGGTGCGGCCCCATCTGCTCCGGGGACGGCGCGCTCCAGCCCGGCGCCTGCCAGGTGGCGTTTTCGGGATTTTGCGTGCGCAGCGCGAACTGGCACGTGGCCCGCGCCAGCAGCTGGCCATCGTCGCCGGTGATGCTGGCCTCGCCCAGCTTCAGGCGCCGGCCGTCCTTCAGCAGGCGCAGCTCCACCTTCAGCGGCCGCGCCGGCACCAGGCCCAGCATGTCGATGCTGAAACGGGTCGCGACATAGTCCGGCCCGCCCCAGGCCTGCTCCAGACAGGCCGCGAGAAGACTGGCGGTGGCCGCCCCGGTGACGGTGTCGTCCACCCAGTATCCGCGGCTGATGCTGGTCGGAACGTAACGTTCGCCCTCTGTTATAAAATATGACTTATGCATTTTTTCCGCTTTTCCCGCCAGGCGGATGACTGTAACTGGCGTTTTACCTGCGCGCGTTCATTCAGCCGCGCCCGGCGCGTGTCAAGTACGCCCGGACGGCGCCCCCGCCCGCCGGTCCCGGCGCCGTCATTTCCGGCGCCCCCGCCCTGCGCCCGCCGTCGTTGCGCGCCCGGCTCCCGGCCGCTACCTGCTGCCCGCAGGCGCTGTTGACCAGACGCGCCGGCGGCGTATCGTCGCCATACAATGACATACGTAATGCAAAACGCGCCGCGCCGCCCCGCCCGCGCGACGCGCCCGGGAGGAATTCCATGGCCAGTTCCGACGCCGGCCGCACAGCCGCCGAGGTCAGGGAGAGACAGCCGGAAAGAGAGCTCACGCCAGGCCTCGTGGCGCTGCTCGCCGGCCTCGCCGCCATCGGCATTCTCTGCACCAACATCCTGCTGCCGGCCTTTCCGGCCATCGCCGCCTCGCTGGGAACGCCGCAACGGGCGCTGGGAGTCACGCTGTCGAGCTTCTTCCTGGTGTTCGCCTTCGGCCAGCTGATCGCCGGCCCCCTCGCCGACCGTTATGGCCGGCAGAAGCCGGTGGCGGCCGGGCTGTGCGTGTTTCTGGCCGGATCGCTGGTCTGCGGCCTTGCGGGCGATCTCGCCACCCTGGTCGCCGGGCGCGTGCTGCAGGCGGCGGGGGCGTGCGTGGCCTCGGTGCTGGCCCGCGCCATCGCCCGTGACCTGTTTGACGGCGACATGCTGGCGAAGGCCATGTCCATGATCATGGTGGCCATGGCCGCGGCGCCGGGGTTTTCGCCGCTGGTGGGCGGCGTGGCCGCCACCTGGCTGGACTGGCGCATCCTGTTCGTCATCGTCAGCGCGGCGGCGGCGGCGCTGCTGCTGTTTCACGCCGCGGTTCTGGGCGAGACGCTGCCCCCGCCGGCGCGGCGGCCGTTTTCCCTCGCAGGCGTGGCGCGCACCTATGCGGGGCTTGCGGCGGACGGGCGCTTCATCCTGCCGGCGCTGGCGGTGAGCATGATCATCGGCGGGCTGTACGGCACGTTCGCAGCCGCCCCCATCATCCTGATGAGCGAGGTGGGCATGACGCCGGTGGGCTACGGGCTGTTCTCGGCGGTCACGGTGTTCATCGTGTTCGGCGCCGGCCTGCTGGCGCCGCGTCTGGCCCACCGCTACGGGCCGCTGCGTCCGGCCACGGGCGGGGCCATTCTGGTGGCCGCCGGCGGGGTGCTGATGCTGGCCTTCTACCGCACCGGCGAGCTGTGGACCTATGCGCCGCCGCTGGCGGTGTTCCTGCTGGGCATGGGCATGGCCAATCCGCTGGGTTCGGCCATCGCGCTGCGGCCGTTCGGCGACCGGGCGGGCGCGGCGGCGGCGCTGCTGGGCTTCCTGCAGATGGCCACCGCCGCGGCCGCCACCGGCGTGGCGGCGGCGCTGCCGCTGGCGCCGGCGCCGGTGCTGGCGCTGCTGCAGCTGGCCGGCGGCGCGGGCGCGCTGGCGCTGTTCGTGACGCTGGCGCGCAGCGGCGCGCGCTGAGCGGGCGGCGCGGCGTTACGCCTGCGTTAACCTGACCGGGCGCAGAATGGCGGACGCGCCGCGCCGGACGGGTGGCGGGGGCGCGATCCGGTCCGGGAGGCGCCCATGTACGAGCGGAGGTCCGAGCCTCTTCTTTCCGCGCCACGGTTCGCCTGGCGCATGACGGTTCACCTGTTGCTGACCCTTGTCCTGCTCGCCCTTTCGGTGCTCGCCGGAGCGGCGGGCTTCGCCCTGGTCGAGGGGCATGACGTGGAGAACGCGGTTCTGTCGGCCCTGCAGGTTCTGGCGGGGCTGGGCCTCACCGAGGCGCCGGCCAGCCGCGGCGGCCGCATCTTCACGGCGCTGTTCGCGCTTTACGCCAACCTGTTCTTCGTCGCCACCGCCGGCCTGATCCTGGCGCCGCTGGCGCACCGGCTCCTGCATAACCTGCATCTGGACGACTGAGCCGGACGCGGGCGCTTGCCCTCACGGCCGGGGCCGTCACAATGGCGCGGCCGCGCGGGACGCAGCGAACCGGATCCAGCCCGCCGCGGAGGAGGAGCTGCATGGAGCGGGAACGGAAGGCGGAGCTGCAGGCGCTGGCGGAGCAGGTCAACGCGGCGCTGGCCGCCGCCCAGGCCGACGACGACGCGCGCCGCGCCCGGGACGAAAGCCCCGAAGCCCTCGGCCATGCGGTGCGCGAGGCCGCCCACGTCTACAACAACCTGCTGGCCGTGCTGCAGGGCACGGTGGAGCTGCTGCGCCATCCGGCGCTGCCGGAGGCGCGCCGCGCGCGCTACCTGCAGGCGCTGGAGGCCTCCACCAGCCGCGCCGCCGAAGAAACGCGCCGCATCCAGGCGCTGGGCCGCCGGCTGGCGCCGCGCCGCGTCGTCCTCGACCTTGCGCCTGTGGTCAGCGCCGCGGCGCGGCGCCACGGGCTGGCCCTCGCCGCGCCGGCCGGGCCGGCGCGCGTCATCGCCGACCCGGCCGACGCGGGCGAGGCGGCGGGCGCGCTGTGCCGGCTGGCCGCCGCGGCCGGCGCGGGCGCGCCGCTGGCGATCGGGCTGGTCATGACCGGCGCGGAGGGGGAGGCGCTGGCGCAGGTGCGCGTCGGCCCGGCCGCCGGCGACGCGGCGGCGGGCCGGAGCTTCCTGGAGGCGACGCTGGCGCTGCTCGCCGGCGCGGGCGCGACCGGCGCGCTGGCGGAGCTGTTCGCCTTCGCCAGCCGGCACGGCGCGCGGCTGGCGGCCGCCGCCGGAGAGGACGGAGGCGTCGCCCTGACGCTGGCGCTGCCGGCGCAGGCCGGCGTCCCGGAGGCGGCGCCGGCCTGCGGGAGAGACGCGCCGCAAGCCGGCGTGGCCGGCGCAGGCGGCGGGCGCGCCGGACCGGCGGTCGCCGCCGGAGGCGGTCAGTCGCGATAGATCATGCGGCGGTTCATGCCGCCGTCGAGGATCAGGGTTTCGCCGGTGATGAAGCCCGCCCCGGCGAGAAACAGCACCGCTTCGGCCACGTCCTCGGGCCGGCCGACGCGACCGGCCGGATGCTGTTCATGGTCCTCCTCGGCGAGATCAGGGGAATCCGAGATCCACCCCGGGGCGATGGCGTTGACCCGCACCCGCGGCCCGAGGCTGACGGCCAGGGCGTGGGTGAGCGCCACCACGCCGCCCTTGGCCGCGGCGTAGGCCTCGGTGAACGGCTCGGACATGAAGGCCCGGGTGGAGGCCATGTTGATGATGCAGGAGCCCTCGCGCAGCAGCGGCGCGGCGGCGCGGGTCATCAGGAAGGCGCCGGTGAGATGGCTGTCGACGATGCGCCGCCAGCCCGCCAGCGACAGCTCGGCGACGGGGCCGGTGACCGGCGCGGCCACGCCGGCGTTGTTCACCAGCAGGTCCAGCCCCTTCCAGCCGAGGCTGGCGAAGGCGTCGGCGACGGAGTCCTCGTCGGAAACGTCGCAGCAGACATAGCGGGCCTCATCGACGCCGCCGTCCTGCAGGTCGAAACTGGCGACCTCCCAGCCTGCCTCGGCGAGGGCGGCGCAGATCGCCGCGCCAATCATTCCCGACCCGCCGGTGACAATCGCCTTGCGCATGCTCCAGCCTCCCCTCCCGCGCCGGACGTGACGCCGCCCGCGCGCCGCGCGGGGCGCGACCTGCGAAAAACGCATGACAGCCCTGCGCGTCCTGCCGCCAACGGCGTTGTCTCACGGCGACGGCGCATGGAAACATCGCGATCCCAAACAAAAAATAAACGCAACAACACATGTATTCGGGAGCGAAACGCCGTGACAACGATAACCAGACGCCAGATGTTCGCCGCGCTCGCCGCGACGGCGGGCGCGCCAGCCATCACGGGCCTCATGCCCGGCGTCGCGCTGGGCCGGGACACGACCGGCGTCACTGACAGCGAAATCCTGATCGGAACCACCACCTCGCTCAGCGGGCCGGTGTCGGCGCTGGGGGTGCAGGCGCGCTGTCAGGCCGCCTATTTCCGCATGATCAACGAGCGCGGCGGCGTCGCCGGGCGCAAGATCCGCTACATCATCTATGACGACGGCTTCAGCCCGCCCAAGACGGTGGAGCAGGTGCGCCGGCTGATCGAGAACGACCGCGTCGCCTTCCTGTTCAACATGCTGGGCACGGCGCCCAATTCGGCGGTGGTGAAATACATCAACCAGAAGAAGGTGCCGCACCTTTTCCTGGCGGTGAACGGCTACAAGTGGGGCGATTACAGGACCCACCCCTGGACCATGGGCTTCGCCCCCAACGCCCGCATCGAGGCGCAGGTCTACACGAAATACGCCCTGGGGCGGAACCCCGACGCCACTTTCGCCATCCTGTACCAGAACGACGACCTCGGGAAGGATTACGTCGCCGGCGTGCGCGACATCCTGAAGGACGCGTTCGAGCGGCGCGTGAAGGCCATTCCCCATGAAGTGACGGATCCGACCGTGGATTCGCAGCTGGTGGCGCTGCGCGCCTCGGGCGCGGACGTGCTGATTTCCGGCACGACCGCCAAGTTCGTCGCCCAGAGCATCCGCAAGGTGCATGAGCTGCAGTGGCGGCCCGTGCATTTCATGGCCAGCGGCGCCGCCTCCATCCAGGGCGTGCTGGCGCCGGCGGGCATCGACCGTTCGACCGGCGTCATTTCCTGCGGCTACATGAAGGACGCCGCCGATCCGGAATGGGCCAGCGACAGGGGCATCCTCGACTACCTCGCCTTCATGAAGACGTACTTCCCGGAGGGCAACGCGCTGGAGGGCTACAACCAGTACGCCTATCTCGTCGCGGAAGTGCTGATGCAGGTGCTGCGCCAGTGCGGCGATGACCTCTCGCGCGAGAACATCATGCGCCAGGCCACCAGCCTGAAGGACCTCGAGATGCCGACCCTCCTGCCGGGCATCCGCATCAACACCAGTCCGACCAACTACTTCCCCATCCGCCAGGTGCAGCTGATGCGCTTCAACGGCAAGACATGGGAGCGCTTCGGCGACATCATCGAAGGCGCCGGCGAGGGCTGATCCGGCGCGGGGCGCAGGCGCGGTCCCGGCCGCGCCGCGCATCGGGCGACGCGCGCCGGGCGCCCCCGGCGCATGGCCGGCGCCCGGCGCGCCGGTGTAAACAGGGACGGCGCAACTGACGGGAAAAACGCCCATGCCCGCCGCCCCGGACGCCGACATCGTGGTCTGGCTGTTCAGCCTCCCGGCTCCGCCGGAGGAGGAGGCGCGGCTGGCCGCCTTGCTCTCGCCGGACGAGCAGGCGCGCGCCGCGCGGCTGCGCCGGCCGGAGGACCGGCGCCGGCATGTGGCGGCCCATGCGGCGAAACGCCAGATCCTCGCCCGCGCCGCCGGCGTCGCGCCGGAGGCGCTGGCCTTCGCCGTCAGTCCCTGGGGCCGGCCGGAGCTGGCGGCGCCGGCCGGGCTGCATTTCAGCCTCAGCCATGCGCAGGCGCACGGCGCGCTCGCCGTCAGCCGGCGCGGCCCTGTGGGGGTGGACGTGGAGGAGATCCGCCCGGTGGAGCCGGAGGTGGCGGCGCAGTTTTTCTCCGCGGCGGAACAGGCAGCGCTGGCGCGCCTGCCGCCGGCGCAGCGGCTGCAGGGCTTCTATCGCTGCTGGACGCGCCGGGAGGCGGTGCTGAAGGCGCTGGGCCGCGGCTTCAGCCTGCCGCCGGAGACCTTCGACGTGACGCTGGCGCCAGGCGAGGCGCCGCGCCTGCTGCGCTTCCGCGGCGATGCGCTTGCGCCGGCGCGCTGGCGCATCGTCCATTTCGACGCGGCGGAGGACGCGCCCGGCGCCGTGGCCGCTCCTGCGCCGGACGCGCGCGTGGCCATCCGGCGCTGGCCGGAACAGGCGTAAGGCCGCCGGCCGGGGCGCGGCTGGGCGCGACGGCGCGCGCCGCGCTCAGCCGTAGCCGCCTGCGGCCGGGCCGGCGGTCTCGCCGCGCGCTTCGGCCGCGGCGGCGTCCGCCGCCGCCCGCAGCAGGGCGCCGTCGCTGGAAACCGCGATGAAGACGAAGCCCATTTCGGCGAGCGCGCGGGCGCGGCGCGCGGTCACCGCATAGACGCACGGCGTCTTGCCGGCGGCGCGGCAGCGGGCGACCACCTGGGCAAGGGCCGCGTCGACCTCCACGCCGGCCGGGTCCACCCGCGCGCCGCCGGACAGGGCGATGGAGAGATCGGCCGGCCCGACGAACACGCCGTCGACGCCATCCACGGCGAGAATCTCGTCCAGCGCCGCCAGCGCCTCGCGCGTCTCCACCATGACGAACAGCTTGAGCAGGCTGTTGGCGCGGGCGAGGTAGCCGGCGCTGTCGAGCCCGCTGGCGACGCGCGATTCGCCCGGCCCCCAGCTGCGGCCGCCCACGGACGGAAACTTGCAGAAGCTGACGAACTGGCGGGCGTCGCCGGCGCTGTTCACCATGGGGGCGATGATGGCGGCGACGCCGGCGTCGAGCAGGCGCGCGGCGGTGGCGCACGCGCCGACCGGAACGCGCGCAACCGGCGGCTTGCCGGCCGCCAGCGACAGCTGCGTTCCCCGGACCACGGCGGCGAAGTCAACGACGCCGTGCTGCATGTCGAAGGTCGCCGCGTCGAACGCCGAACGCGCCAGAACGCTGGCCACCTGCGACCCGCCCATGCCGATCCAGGCGGAGAACACCGGCGCGCCGCCGGCCAGCCGCGCCGCGAACTGCTCATACACCGACATGTCCCGCTCCCTCACGAAGACGCCCGCCCGGCGGCGACCGGCGGACGCGGCGCGGCCCCGGGGCCCGTCACCGCAGCGCGAAGCCGACGGCGCGCTCCAGCTCGTCCAGCGCCGCGGCCGGGTCGATCACCTTGATGGTGGTCATGCCCATCTCGCGCGCCGGCTTCAGGTTGACGCCAAGATCGTCGAGATAGACGCAGCGGGCGGGATCGACTCCAAGACGCCCGGTCATCAGGGCGTAGATGCGCGGATCGGGCTTGCGCATGCCGATCTTCGCGCTCTCGATCACCTCGTGGAACAGCGCCATCACCTCGGCCTTGTAGATGGACCTGGGGTTGTCCGAGGCGGCGGCGATGACGTTGTTGGTGATGCAGCCGGTTTTCAGGCGGGCGGAGATGCGGCGCAGCGCCTCCACCATCTCCGGGCGCAGGTCGCCGCCCAGCAGGTCGATCATGTCGCGGCCCGGCACCTCATGGCCCAGCGCCCGGCTCTCCTCGGCGAACATGCGGTCGAAGGCGTCGAGATCGATCTCGTTGCGCTCGAACTTCGCCCAGGCGTTGTCGAGATGGTTGGTGGCGTTGACCGTACGCAGGAAGTCCTTCGGCAGGCCGCGCTCGGCCTCGTAACGGTTGAACGCCTCAAACGGGCTGGACGAGATGACGCCGCCAAAGTCCCAGATAACTGCCTCAATCACGCCTGTTTCCTCCGCCGTATCTCCGGGCCGGACCCGGTCTGTCGCGCCCGCCGCGGCCTGCGCCGCCGGCGCCTGTGATGGCGACGTGCGATGAGCCGCATGACGACGCCGGAGACGCAAGGCGAGACTGCGCCGCCGGCCGCGGCTCACGCCGTCCGGTGAATGGGTGTGGACCCGCATCGCGCCCGGCGTCCCGCGCGGGCGCCGTCGTGGCGGCGCCTCAGCCCTCGGGCGCCGTGCGGTAATAGATCTGGCTGCGCTGGGCCGGGGTGGGATTCCTGTAGGCCACGCACTCGGCGAAATAGAAGCTGTCCGGCCGCATGGTGGCCGGATCGGCGCAGATGCGCGCCAGCTCCTGCTGCCGGCTCTGGGTGGACTGGCAGGCGCCGAGCGCGGCGCAAACGCCGGCGAGCGCCGCAATGCGGATGATGGCGGGCAGCAGCCCGTTGCTGGTGGTCATGTCACTCCCTCGCCCCGCCGCTGTGGGCGGCTTCACAGCGGCGAAGGTAAAGTCCGTTACGGCGCTGCGCAACGCGAATTGGCGCAGGGGCGGGCGCGCGCCCCCAACATGCGCGCCTCTGTCTGCGGCGCAGCGCCCCTGCCGGCGGCCGGCTATTTCACGCCGGCGGTGGTCATGGCGGCCGCCGCCTGTTCGACGCTGCAGTCCGGCGCATCGGCGCCGGAGGCCTGCGCCGCACGGATCTCCCTGGCCGCCTCCGCCAGCTGCGCCCGGAACACGGGGCTGGACTGCAGCTGCGCGGCCACCGCCGCGCCGATGAGGCGCCCGGCGTCGACGTCGCTCTGCCAGTGATAGTTGCAGATCACCCGGCTCTGGCCGAATTCGTAGCCGCGCCGGAGGATGGCGTTGGCCTTCTCCGGCGCCGCCGCGGCGAGCACGAGCGCCCAGGTCCAGCCAAAGGCGGCGTGGCCGGAGGGATAGGAGCCGTCCTTGCGCAGGTGCTCCTCGTCCGCCGGATAGCAGGTGGCGTGGTCAGGCGAGACCACGAAGGGCCGCTGGCGGAAATAGGCCTGCTTGGCCTTCAGCGTGGCCGCGCCGGCGTCGGTCAGCGTGCGCCGCAGCAGCATGTTGAGGTGCGGCGTGGCGCTCCGGCTGATCTTCACGCCCAGCGCGCAGGAGAACGCCTCCACCACGGCGGGCGAGCGATAGTCGGCGTCGCGGGCGGCCAGCCTGCCGCGCGGCGTGTCGCGCAGCCGGCTGGCGGCGGCGCGGACCGCCTCGTCGGCCACCGCCTGGGGCGAGCCTGGCGAAGGCGGCGGCGCCAGCAGCGCCAGCGAATCAACCAGCTGCTCGCGCGGCAGGTAGCCGGGCAGCACGCCGGGGCGCAGCTCCTTCAGCGCCGCCGGGTCCGTGGGCGGCGGCGCGGACGCGTCGGCCGCCTGCGGCGCGCCGCCCGCCCCCGGTTCACGCGCGAGCGCGCCCGGCGTCGCGGCGCCGGACATCACGGCTCCTGACATCAGGGCGGCGGCGACGGCGAGGCGGAGCGCCCCCGCGAGGGTGATGGGCTGGTTTTTCATGATTGTTTCCTCCCGGCTCGTTGCGGGCGGCGCGCGCCGGCCGCCAGCGAAGCAGACAGTATCACGCTGCCCGGGACGATCTGCCAATGACCATGCGGAAACCCAGGGCCTCCGCCACGTGGGGGCGGCGCACGCGCTCCTCGCCGGCCAGGTCGGCGATGGTGCGGGCCACGCGCAGCGTCCGGTGCCAGCCGCGCGCCGACAGGCGCATTGAGTCCGCCGCCGCCTGCAGCAGGGCCATGCCCTCGCCGTCCGGCGCCGCCGTCTCGTGCAGCAAGGCCGGCGGACAGGCGGCGTTCAGCATGTCCGGCGCGCCGTGGCGGGCGTAGCGCCGCTGCTGGCGCTCGCGGGCGGCCAGCACCCGCGCGCGCACCGCGGCGGAACTTTCGCCCGGCGGCGCGCCCGGCGCCGGCATCAGGTCCACCGCCCGCACCGCCGGCGTTTCGATGACCAGGTCGATGCGGTCCAGCAGCGGACCGGACAGGCGCGCCTGATACTGGGCCATGCACCGCTCGTTGGGCCCGCGCCGGCAGGCGTAGCCGGGCTCGGTTCCGCGGCCGCAGCGGCACGGGTTCATGGCCGCCACCAGCTGGAAGCGCGCCGGATAGGTGACGCGGTGGTTGGCGCGGGCCACCATTACCTCGCCGCTTTCCAGCGGCTGGCGCAGGCTGTCCAGCGCCTGCACGCTGAATTCCGGCAGCTCGTCGAGAAACAGCACGCCGTTATGGGCAAGGGACGCCTCCCCGGGCCGGGCGGAGACGCCGCCGCCGACCAGAGCGGCCATGGAGGCGGAGTGATGCGGCGCGCGGAACGGCCGCCGGTCGGTGAGCGCGCCGGCCTCCAGCAGGCCGGCGACGGAATGGATCATGGAGATCTCCAGCAGCTCGCGCGGGCGCAGCGGCGGCAGCAGCGACGGCAGGCGCTGCGCCAGCATCGACTTGCCGGCGCCGGGCGGGCCGTTCATCAGCAGGTTGTGGCCGCCGGCCGCCGCCACCTCCAGCGCGCGCCGCCCCAGCGCCTGACCGCGCACGTCGGCGAGGTCCGGCAGCGGCCCCTCGCCGGCGCGCACCCTTGCGACAGGGCGCGCCAGCGGCTGCGCGCCCTGGAAATGGGTGACGAGCCGCAGCAGCGAGTCCGGCGCGAGAATCTCCAGCTCCTCGCCGGCCCAGGCGGCCTCGGCGCCACAGGAAGCGGGACAGATCAGGCCGTGGCCGCGCGCCGCCGCGGCGATCGCCGCCGGCAGCACCCCGGCGACGGAGCGGATGGAGCCGTCCAGCCCAAGCTCGCCCAGCACGGTGTAGCCGTCGAGCGCGTCCGAGGGCAGCGCGCCGATGGCGACCATAACGCCGAGCGCGATGGGCAGGTCGTAATGCGAGCCTTCCTTGGGCAGGTCGGCGGGAGCGAGATTGACGGTGATGCGCTTCGCGGGCAGGGCGAGACCGGCGGCGAACAGGGCCGAACGCACCCGCTCGCGCGACTCGGCCACGGCCTTGTCGCCAAGGCCGACGATGGCGAAGGCCACCACGCCGCTGGCCAGCTGCACCTGGACGTCGACCGGACGGGCCTCAATGCCCGAGAAAGCGACGGTGGCGACCTGCGTGACCATTTCCCTTCCCCCGGTTCCTTCCCCCGGCCTTTTCCTTTCCCCGCCCCTCCGCCCCCGCCCGTGGCCCCGTCTCCGACCCCCCCCGCGCCGGTCCGCGCCAGCCCGTTCCCGGCCCCTGCGTCGCCGGGCCGGCCGCCGGCGCGACGGAGCCCCGCCTGCGCCCCGCGCCGGAGCAGACGGAAACAATCTACAGATGTCATTAAATATTCCAAACAGTTTTGTGCAAGTAAAACCAGATACAACCTGCAGCAATTATCATATAATTTCACCGGCGCAGGTCGCCAGACCGGCCGCGCATGACCGCCGGCCTCCGGCGTCTGGTCCTCCAGCGCCCGCTCGCGGGCGCGCGGCGGCGCAGGCGCGCCGTTCCGGCGCCGGCCCGTGTCAAAAACCAGTAAAACGCGTCCGGGGCGCCGGTAATGCCCGACAGGCGCGCTGTTGATTGCGGTTGTTGCGTCAAAAGGCGTCCGTCCCGTGTTGGTCAAACGCTTGACCAAACCCAGGGCGCGGCATTAGGGCTAGTGGCCAGTTTCGGTCCGGCGGAGTCGCCGCTCCGGCCGGGACGGCGCGGCGGCGAGCGTCGCGCGGTCCGGCCGGACGCGCCGTCCGGTCGCAAAACGTTGTGGGGTCTGGCGGCGTCGCCGGCCAGGCCGGAAATCCTGTGTGGCCAGCCGCATGCGCTGTTCCACCGATTGGGAGGTACTAGCCTTGAAGCTCGATTCATCCGTCTCCGCAGTCATCACTGGCGGCGCCTCCGGTCTCGGCGCCGCGACCGCCCGCGCGCTGGCCGCCCATGGCGTCAAGGTCGCCCTGTTCGACCTGAACGAGGAGAAGGGCGAGGCCCTTGCAAAGGAGCTCGGCGGCGTGTTCTGCAAGGTCGACGTGACCTCCGAGGAGCAGGTTGACGCGGCGTTCGAGAAGGCCCGCGCCGCCAACGGCCAGGAGCGCATCCTGGTGAACTGCGCCGGCACCGGCAACGCCATCAAGACCGCCTTCCGCGACAAGAAGACCGGCGAGCTGGCCCACTTCCCGGTCGACGCCTTCAACCGCATCATCCAGATCAACCTGGTCGGCACCTTCCGCTGCATCGCCAAGTCGGCGAAGGGCATGCTGTCGCTGGAGCCGCTGGCTGACGGCGAGCGCGGCGCCATCGTGAACACCGCTTCGGTCGCGGCCGAAGACGGCCAGATGGGCCAGGCCGCCTACTCCGCCTCCAAGGCCGGCGTCGTCGGCATGACCCTGCCGATCGCCCGCGACCTCGCCGGCGAGGGCATCCGCATCAACACCATCCTGCCGGGCATCTTCAACACGCCGCTGCTGCAGGGCGCTCCGGACAACGTCAAGGCGGCCCTCGCCGCCCAGGTGCCGTTCCCCCGCCGCCTCGGCAACCCGGAGGAGTACGCGCACCTCGCCCTCACCATGATCACCAACAGCTACTTCAACGGCGAGGACGTGCGTCTCGACGGCGCCATCCGCATGGCTCCGCGCTGATCCGCGGCTCCATCACCGTTCGCGAAGGCCGGCGGCGACGCCGGCCTTTTGCGTTTCGGGAGGTCGCCGCCCGGCCCGTCTGTCGCCGCCGGCGGCCAGGACAGCGGCGGAGATGCGGTCGCAATTTTCCTTTGCATAAATTTTGTTCACTGTGAGTCCTTGCACGCGCCGCCCGCCCGGCGCATGGTCCGCGGCCCGACATGTTCCAGGGAGCGCCGCGTCATGCGCCTGCACATTCTTGAACTGGACGAGGTGGAGCCGGAGGCCGAGGCGCGCGGCCAGCGGTTTCGCGACCTGTTCGTCGCCTGGCTGAAGCCGGCCCTGCCGGAAGCGCGGTTCACCTCCAGCCTCATCGTGGCCGGCGAGCCGCTGCCGGCGCCTGGCGACCATGACGCCTTCATCCTCACCGGCTCGCGTCACGGCGTCTATGAGGACCTGCCGTGGATGCGCGACGTCATCGCCTTTTTGCGGGCGGCGGCGGCCGTGGGCGCGCCGGTGGCCGGGATCTGTTTCGGCCACCAGATCATGGCGGCGGCGCATGGCGGCGAGGTGCGGAAATATCCGGGCGGCTGGAACATCGGCCGCATGGGCCACCGGGTCGCCCCTTCGGCGCGGCCGCTGTTCGGCGGCCGCGACAGCCTGCACGTGCTGTCGTTCCACCAGGACCAGGTGATGCGCCCGCCGCAGGGAGCGGAGGTGCTGCTGGGCTCGGAGCGTTCGCCTTGCGGGGGACTGCGCTACCGCGACTTCCCGCAGATGTCGGTGCAGTTCCACCCGGAATTTCGTCCGGAGACGGTGCGGCTGATCCTCCGGGACGGCGCGGATCCGGACATTCCGGCGCAGGCGCAGCGCGCCGCCCTCGCCTCGCTGGAGGAAGGCCCGCTCGACAATGACGTGGTGGCCGCCGCCTTCGCGCGGTTTTTCCGCGAGGCGCTGCGCCGGAAATGACGCGCGCCGCCGTCGCCCGGCGGCGATGGCGCAGGCCGCCGGCGGCCCTGAAACGCGCCGCCGCGCTCCCGCCCCGCCGGAGACGGGGCGCGCGGCGGCCCCGGCTGTCAGGCGTTGAAATGGAGCTTCAGGCCCGGCCGCGGCCAGCGGCGCCTGTAAAGCCTGCCGGTGGATGAGGCGGTGATCCAGGCGTCGCGCATGTCAGGGCCGCCGAAGCAGATATTGGTGGTGATGGCGTCCGGCACGGCCACATGCCCGAAACTGCCGTCCTGCGGGTTGAACACTGTGATCCCGCCGTTGGCGATGGTGGCCACGCACACGCGCCCGTCCGCCTCCACCGCCAGGCTGTCCAGCAACTGGTAGCCCGGCAGCGGCCCCAGCACCCGGTGCTGGGCGGCGAAACGGTCGGTGGAGCCGCCGATCTGCCCGGGGCCGGTGATGCTGAAGCCCCACACCCGCGAGGTGCGGGTCTCGGCCACCCACACCGTCCGGCCGTCCGGCGAGAGGCCGACGCCGTTGGGCGTCATCAGGCCGCTGCGCGCCTTCACGATCATCGAGCCGTCCGGCTTCGCGTAATAGAGATGGCCGATGTCCATGCGCTCGTCGTCGGCCTTGCCGAGGTCGGTGAACCAGAAGCCGCCCGCGGCGTCGAACACCAGGTCGTTGGGGCCGCGCAGCGCCCGGCCGCCGCCCTCGGTGTAGAGGGTGGTCACCTTGCCTGTCTTCAGGTCCACGCGCTGGATGCTGCCGCCCGGATAGTCGGCCGGAACGCCGTGCGGGGCCAGCGTGCCGTCCGGCCGCGTCACCCAGTTGAAACCGCCGTTGTTGGTGACGTAGACGGCGCCGTCCGGGCCGATGGCCGCGCCGTTGGGGCCGCCGCCCAGCTCGGCGATCACCTCAACCCGGCCGTCGGGCTTCACCCGGGTCAGCGTCTTGCGGCGGATCTCCACCAGGATCACCGACCCGTCGGACATCGCCACCGGACCTTCGGGAAACTCCAGGCCTTCCGCAACGAGTTCCAGCTCTGCCTTGCTCACGGACTTCTCCTCCCTGTCGCCGTCTGCGCCCGGCGCGTCGCGCAGCATCCGGGGCGCGGTCCTGCGCAACACTGGCTGAAATCGCCGTTCCGGTCAGCAGCCGCCAGGACATTGCCGCCATGACCGGCCGGCATTGACGCGCCTGCGGCGCGCGCCCGCCGCCCGCGGAATACGGACATAAAGAATTCTTTATATGTTTATTGCGCCGGCGCGACCGGAATGCTAAGCAGCGGACGACGCCGGCGCGCCGCGCCGCCCCGCCGCCTTCGCGCGCGGGGCCGGAACGCGCCACCACGCGCGAGGTTTACGCGGCTTCGCCCCGGCCATTTCAGGGCGAGCGGACCCCGCCTCACTTCTGCAAGCAGGATATCCATGTCCCGGACCACGCACGACTACATCGTCAAGGACATCTCCCTGGCCGACTGGGGCCGCAAGGAAATCGAAATCGCCGAGAGCGAAATGCCCGGCCTGATGGCCACCCGCGCCGAGTACGGCCCGCAGCAGCCGCTGAAAGGCGCGCGCATCGCCGGCTCGCTGCACATGACCATCCAGACGGCGGTGCTGATCGAGACCCTGAAGGCGCTGGGCGCGGAAGTGCGCTGGGCCTCGTGCAACATCTACTCCACCCAGGACCACGCCGCCGCCGCCATCGCCGCCGCCGGCACCTCCGTGTTCGCGGTGAAGGGCGAGACCCTCGCCGAATACTGGGAGTACACCCGCAAGCTGTTCGAGTGGCCGGACGGCGGCGTGCCGAACATGATCCTCGACGACGGCGGCGACGCCACGCTGTTCGTGCACCTCGGCGTGCGCGCCGAGAGCGGCGACGTCGCCTTCCTTGACCAGGCGGGCTCGGAGGAGGAGGCGATCCTGTTCGCGCTGATCCGGCGCACGCTGCAGGAGAAGCCGAAGGGCTGGTTCGGCGAGATCGCCCGCAACGTCCGCGGCGTCTCGGAGGAGACCACCACCGGCGTGCACCGCCTCTACCAGATGGAGAAGGAGGGGAAGCTGCTGTTCCCCGCCATCAACGTCAACGACAGCGTCACCAAGTCGAAGTTCGACAACCTCTACGGCTGCCGCGAATCGCTGGTGGACGGCATCCGCCGCGGCACGGACGTGATGCTCTCCGGCAAGGTGGCGTTCGTGGCCGGCTTCGGCGACGTGGGCAAGGGCTCGGCCGCCTCGCTGCGCCAGGCCGGCGCGCGCGTCATCGTCTCCGAGATCGACCCGATCTGCGCCCTGCAGGCCGCCATGGAAGGCTATGAGGTGACCACGATCGAGGAGGCGCTGCCGCGCGCCGACATCTACGTCACCGCCACCGGCAACCGCGACATCATCACCGTCGACCACATGCGGCGGATGAAGGACCGGGCCATCGTCTGCAACATCGGCCACTTCGACAACGAGATCCAGGTGGCCGGCCTGCGCAACTTCAGGTGGCGGAACATCAAGCCGCAGGTGGACGAAATCGAGTTCCCGGACGGCAAGCGCATCATCCTGCTGTCGGAGGGCCGCCTCGTGAACCTGGGCAACGCCACCGGCCACCCCTCCTTCGTGATGTCCGCCTCCTTCACCAACCAGACGCTGGCGCAGATCGAGCTGTTCACGCGCGCCGGCGCCTATGAGAAGAAGGTGTACACCCTGCCCAAGCACCTCGACGAGAAGGTGGCCCGCCTGCATCTGGACAAGCTCGGCGTGAAGCTGACGCAGCTCACCCCGGAGCAGGCGGCCTACATCGGCGTCAGCGTCGCGGGCCCCTACAAGCCCGACCATTACCGTTACTGACGGTTGACGGCGGGGGCGGCGGCCCCCGCCCGACGTTGCGGCATGTTCCGGCGGAATCCCTTCCGCCGGATTTTTTGTCGGGGCGCGCCGCAGGTACACTCGCCGCTGATTCGGCCCATGCGCCGCCGCGGACGCGCCGCCGCGCGGGCGTCGCGGCGATGACGGCGGCCAGGGCGTCGCGGCGCGGGAGACGCCGCGCGCCGGCGGCGATGGAGACGGACGACACATGACCGGCCCGCGCCACTCCAGCCACACGACGACCGCCGCGCCGGCCCCCGCCGGCGCGCGCCGCGGCGCGCCGGCGCGCGGCGTCGCCGGCATGGCCGTGGCGCTGGCCGCCGGCATGGCGCCGCTGGCGGCCGCGCAGGCCGCGGCCGGAACGGCGCTGCCGGCGATCGCCGACCCGGCGCGCACCGGCCTCGCCGTGCTGGCCGGCGGCCTCGGCCTGTCGCTGGCCCTGCTCGCCGCCATGCATCACGCCATGCGCCGGCGCTGGCGCGGACGGCTCGCGGACCTGGAGCGCGAGCTGCGCCGCGCCCGGCTCGCCGCCGACCAGGCCGAGGTGTTCCTGGCCAGCGAGCCGCAGGCGCTGGTCAGCTGGCCGGAACCGGACGGCGCGCCGCGGGTTGAGGCCGGCGGCGGCTTTCTCCCGCAGAACGTCGCGCAGGAGCGGCTGCTGGCCTTCGGCGCGTGGCTGCGCCCCGCAGACGCCCGCGCGCTGGAGCGGGCGGTGGAGGGGCTGCGGGCGGCGGGCGCGCCGCTGTCGCTGACGCTGCAGGCGCTGGACGGGCGTTACATCGCCGCCGAGGGGCGCATCGTCGCCGGCGCGCCGACGCTGCGGCTGCGCGATGTCAGCGGCGAGCGCGAGGGCCGCGCCCGGCTCGAGGACCAGCTGGCCGCCACCGGCGGCGAGCTGGAGGCGGTGCGCGACATGCTGGACGAGATCCCCCAGCCCGTGTGGGTGCGCGACCGCAACGACCGCATCGTCTGGACCAACGCCGCCTATGTGCGCGCGGTTGAGGCGCCGGACATGGAGACCGTGGTGCGCCAGGGGCTGGAGCTGCTGGACCAAGCCGCGCTGGCGGAATCGCGCCGCCAGCGGGCCATGGGCGCGCCCTGGCAGGCGCGGCTGCCGGCGGTGATCGCCGGCGACCGGCGCATCATGGAGGTGGTGGAGACGCCCGGCGCCTCCGGCAGCGCCGGCATCGCCACCGACGTCTCCGAACTGGCGCGGCTGCGCGACGACTTCACCCGCCAGATGGAGGCGCACGCCCGCACCCTCGACCAGCTGCCCACCGCCGTGGCCATTTTCGACGGCTCGCGGCGGCTGATCTTCCACAATCCGGCCTACCGCCTGCTGTGGAAGCTGGACCAGGACTGGCTCGACACCGCCCCCACCGACGACGACATCCTCGAGCGGCTGCGCAACTGGCGGCGCCTGCCGGAGGAGGCGGACTTCCGCCAGTGGAAGGCCAACGTGCTCTCCGGCTACACCGCGGTGGAGCCGCAGAGCCACGCCTGGCACCTGCCGGACGGGCGCACCATCCGCGTCGTGGTCAACCCCAACCCCCAGGGCGGCGTCACCTATCTCTACGACGACGTCACAGAGCGCTACCTGCTGGAAACCCGCTACAACAGCATGCTGCGCGTGCAGGGCGAGACCCTGGACACCCTGCGCGAGGGCGTGGCGGTGTTCGGCCAGGACGGGCGGCTGCGCCTCAGCAACCCGGCCTTCGCCAGCCTGTGGGGCGTGCCGGCCGAGGTGGTTGCCGCCGGACCGCATGTCGACGAGGTCATGGCCCGCGCCAGCCGCATTCCCCCGGACGACGGGAGCTGGGCCATGCTGCGCGGCGCCATCGTCGGCATGCATGATGACCGCCGCGGCGGCGCCTGCCGCATGGAGAACCTGCCGGCGTCCGGCGACGGCGGCCGCGTCATCGACTGCAACATGGCCCCGCTGCCGGACGGCTCCATGCTGCTCACCTTCACAGACGTCACTGACTCGGTGCGCATCGAGCGCGCGCTCACCGAGCGCAACGAGGCGCTGCTCAAGGCCTCGCAGCTGCGCGACGACTTCGTGCACCACGTCTCCTACGAGCTGCGCTCGCCGCTCACCAACATCATCGGCTTCGTGGAGATGCTGGCCAGCGGCATGGGCGGACCGCTCAACGAGCGCCAGCGCGAATACGCCGACCACATCATGCAGTCGTCCACGGCGCTCAACGCCATCATCGACGACATTCTCGACCTCGCCTCCATCGACAACGGCGAGCTGGAGCTCGTGCGCGAGCCCATCGACCTCAGCGCCACCATCGCCGCGGCGACGCGCGGGGTGGAGGACCGCCTCGCCGAGGCCGCCATCACGCTGCACGTGGAGGCGCCGCCGGACATCCGCCCGTTCGAGGCGGACGTGAAGCGCCTGCGCCAGGTGCTGTTCAACCTGCTCTCCAACGCCATCCGCTTCTCCGACCGCGGCAGCAACGTCTGGCTGAAGGTGAGCGAGGACGGCGACTACGTGCGCTTCGACGTCATCGACGAGGGCCGCGGCATTCCCGCCAGCCTCATCGACCGGGTGTTCGACCGTTTCGAGAGCCATGGCGCCGGCCAGCACCGGCGCGGGGTCGGCCTCGGCCTGTCAATGGTGCGCGCCTTCGTGGAGCTGCACGGCGGCCGGGTGGAGATCGCCTCGCGCGAGGGGGTGGGCACGCGCGTCAGCTGCTTCTTCCCGGCGACGCCCGCCCCGGCCGCCTGATCCTGCCGGAGGACGTTTTTTGCTCGACCTTTCCGCGGGTTGGTCTAAACAGGGCCCGGCGGCCCCGCGGCGCGCGGACGACGGCCGGGAACGCGGCCGGGAAGAAAGTGGAAACCTTCGCGACGTTACTCTCGCCGGGTCGCCAGCATCGGCCGCGGTTCGCGGCCGCGCTCCGTCGCGCCCGCGCGGAGCCAGCCAGGGAAGCCTGATTGTCCGTGTCGACCAGCCAGATCCGCCCCGACGTCGCCGTCCCCCCCCAGCAGGAGACCGTCCGTCACGCCAGCCGCGCCCCCGGCGCCAGCGCCCTGCCGCGCGGCCAGGCGCCGCGGCACGGCGGCCAGCCCGCGCCCTATCCGGTGACCTGGGAGATCGACCTGCCTGACGAGGCGGCGACGACGCATCTGGCGCAGATCCTCGCCGAAACGCTCAAGAAGGGCGACTTCATCACCCTGTCCGGCGATCTCGGCGCCGGCAAGTCGACCCTGGCGCGGGCGCTGCTGCGCATCCTGGCCGACGACCCCGGGCTGGAGGCCCCCAGCCCCACCTTCACCCTGGTGCAGGAATACGACACGCCCTTCGGCAATGTGGTCCACGCCGACCTGTACCGCCTCGGCGGTCCGGACGACCTGATCGAGCTGGGCTGGGAGGAGCTGGTCCGCAGCGCCCTGGTGCTGGTGGAGTGGCCGGACCGCGCCGGCGAGCTGCTGCCGGCCGACCGGCTGGACGTGGAGCTGCTGCTGGACCCGGAAGGCGACGTGAACCGGCGCGTGGCGGCGCTCACCGGCCACGGCGCCTGGGCCGGACGCCTCGCCATGACCCGCGCCATCCGCACCGTGTTCCGCAAGGCGGGCTGGGACACGGCGCGCCGCGCCTTCCTGCAGGGCGACGCCTCCAGCCGCTCCTATGAGCGGCTGGTCCGCCCCAACGGCCAGACCGCCATCCTGATGGTGTCGCCGCGCCAGCCGGACGGGCCGCCGATCCGCCGCGGCAGGCCCTACAGCGCCATCGCCCACCTCGCCGAGTCGGTGCACGCCTTCGTGGCCATGGCCAACGGGCTGCGCTCGCTGTCGGTCAGCGCCCCGGCCATTCTCGGACGCGACCTCGACGCCGGCGTGCTGCTGGTGGAGGATCTGGGCTCGGAGGGCGTGGCCGATGAGAACGGCCCCATTCCGGCGCGCTATGAGGAGGCGGTGCGCCTGCTCGCGCGGCTGCACTCGGTGCAGCTGCCGCACACGCTGCCGGTGAGCGACGGCGTCGATCACGTCATCCCGCCCTATGACATGGAGGCGCTGCAGATCGAGGTTGACCTGCTGCTGGACTGGTACGTGCCGGCCACGGTGCGGGCCCTGCCGGCGCTGGCCCGCTCGCAGTTCGCCAGCGCCTGGAGCGAGGTGCTGCGGCCGGTGGTGGCCGGGCCGCAGACCTGGACGCTGCGCGACTACCACTCGCCCAACCTGCTCTGGCTGCCGGAGCGCGAAGGCCTGCAGCGCGTGGGGGTGATCGACTTCCAGGACGCGGTGCTCGGCCACCCGGCCTATGACGTGGTGTCGCTGCTGCAGGACGCGCGCGTCACCGTGCCGCCGGCGCTGGAGCTGCAGCTGCTGCGCGCCTACGCCAGCGCGCGCGCCGGCGACCCCGAGTTCGACATGGCGAGTTTCGCCGCAGCCTATGCGGTGCTCGGAGCCCAGCGCGCCACCAAGATCCTCGGCATTTTCATGCGGCTCGACCGGCGCGACGGCAAGCCGCAGTATCTCGCCCACCTGCCGCGGGTGCGCCGCTACCTGCAGCGCAATCTCGCCCATCCGGCCCTTGCGCCGGTGCGCAAGTGGTACGAGACCTATCTGATCCACGTTCTGGAAGACGAATAGGCCGGCGCGCCGCAGGCGCCTTCCGGCGACCGTTCCGCGACCCGCCCTTCGCCCGGGCGCGGCGGCCGGCGCGCCCCGCGCCCGCGCCGCGCGTCAACCCCAGGCAACCGCCATGACCACAGCGTCTCCTTCCGCCCCCGCCCCCATCACCCGCGCCATGGTGCTCGCCGCCGGTCTCGGCAAGCGCATGCGGCCCATCACCACCACCACGCCGAAACCGCTGGTCAGCGTCGGCGGCGTGGCGCTCATCGACCGCCTGCTGGACCGGCTGGCCGAGGCCGGCGTCACCGAGGCCGTGGTGAACGTGCACTATCTCGCCGACCTGGTGGAGACCCATCTGGAGCGTCGCCGCGGCGCGCCGCGCACCGTGATTTCCGACGAGCGCGGCCGGCTGCTGGAGACCGGCGGCGGCGTGAAGAAGGCGCTGCCCCTGCTGGGCGGGGCGCCGTTCTTCGTCGGCAATTCCGACAGCATGTGGATCGAGGGGCCGGCGTCCAACCTGCGCCGCATGGCCCGGTTCTGGGATCCGGAGCGCATGGACGCGCTGCTGCTGCTGGCCGCCACCGCCTCCAGCACCGGCTATGACGGCCCGGGCGACTTCGCCATGGACCGGGAGGGCCGCCTGCGCCGCCGCATGGAGCGGGAGGTGACGCCCTTCGTCTACGCCGGCGTCGCCATCCTGCGCCCGGAGCTGTTCGCCGGCGCGCCGGAAGGGCCGTTCTCGCTGAACCGCATCTTCGACGCGGCCATCGGGCGCGGGCGCCTGTTCGGCCTGCGGCTCGACGGCCACTGGCTGCATGTGGGCACGCCCGGGGCGCTGCGCGTGGCCGAGGACGTCATCGCCCGCAGCCACCGCTGACAACGCCGCCGGGGCGCCGCGGAGAGCCGGTTGCCGCCCGCCACGGCCCTGGCGCATGATGGCCGCGCGTACGGAGACGATTCCGGCCCGAGGGGCCGGCGCGCCGCCATGAACCGGCGCGGCGGGGGAGCGCATTGGCGAGGACACAGGTGATCCAGTCCGGTTCTGGCGATCTCTTCGCCCGCACGGCGCGGCCGCGCGTCTGCACCATCCCGCCCGGCGCGCCGTTTCTCTCCACCCTGGCCGACTGCCTGCTGGACGGCAGCCTCATTCCCGGCTTTTCCCCCCGCCATGAGCGGCTGGGCCTCGCCACGGCGACGATCTTCCTGCCCACCCGCCGCGCCGCCCGCGCCCTGCAGGACATCCTGCTGCGCCGCTCAGGCGGCGGCGCGCTGCTGCTGCCCCGCATCGTGCCGCTGGGCGACGTGGACGATGATTTCGACGCGGAGGCCGCCGACGAACCGGCGCCAGGCGAGCGCCAGGCCGACGCCGGCCTGGAGCCGGACCCGCTGGCTCCGCCCATTCCGCCGCTGGAGCGGCGGCTGATTCTCACCCGCCTCGTGCTGGCGTGGGCGCGCCAGGTGGACCGCGCCCTGCTGCGCCTCTCCCAGGACGAGCCGCTGCTCGCCCCGGCCTCGCCGGCCGACGCGCTGGCGCTGGCGGGAGATCTGGAGAAACTGATGGACCAGCTCGCCACCCAGGGCGTGGACTGGGACGAGCTGGCCGGCGTGGTGGCGGCGCGGCACAGCGCCTGGTTCGCCATCACCCTGGAGTTCCTGCGCATCGTGCGCGAGGCGTGGCCCGCCATCCTGCGCGAGCGCGGCGCCTCCGACCCGGTGATGCGCCGCCACGCCATGCTGCTGGCGGAGGCGGAGCGGCTGGCGCGCCAGCCGCCGCCGGGGCCGATGATCGTCGCCGGCTCCACCGGCTCGGCGCCGGCCACCGCCCGGCTCATCGCCGCCATCAGCCGGCTGCCGAAGGGCGTGGCGGTGTTGCCCGGGCTGGACCTTGATCTCGACGAGGACAGCTTCCGCCTCATCGCCGGCGAGGCGCCGCCGGGCGCGACGCCCGACGTGGAGACCACCTTCACCCATCCGCAGGCGATGATGGCGCGGCTGCTGCGCGTCATCGGCGTCAGCCGCGACGAGGTGATTCCGCTCGGGTCGCCGCCGCCGCAGGCGCGCGCCCGCAACCGGCTGCTCACCGAGGCGCTGCGCCCGGCCAGCACCACCGAACTGTGGGCTGACCCCGCCCGGCGGCCGGACGCGGCGACGGTGGCGGCCGCCCTCTCCGGCGTCGCCCTGGTGGAGGCCGCCGACGAGCGCGAGGAGGCCCTGGCCGCCGCCATCGCCATTCGCGAGACGCTGGCGCAGCCGGACGCCACCGTCGCCCTCATCACCCCGGACCGCGACCTCGCCGAGCGGGTGTGCGCCGAACTGAAGCGCTGGGGGGTGGAGGCGGACGATTCGGCCGGCTGCCCGCTGGGGCGCACGAGCGCCGGGCGGCTGGCGCGGCTCGCCGCCGAGGCCGCCGCCAGCAACTGCGGCCCGCGCCAGCTCGTCGCCCTGCTCGCCCATCCGCTGGTGACCCTGGGCTGGCCGCGCGCCGCCACCCGGCGCGTCGCCGCGGCGCTGGAGATCGGACTGCTGCGCGGACCAGAGCCGCCGCCGGGCGTGGACGGCCTGCGCCGCATTCTCGACGCGCGGCGGGAGGCGGCGCGCCAGCCCCACGCGGTGCGGCCGCTGAAACGCATGGCGGACCGCGACTGGGAGCGCGTGGCGCTGATGCTGGACCGGCTCGAGGCGGCGCTGCAGCCGCTGGCCGGCGCCGCGCAGGGCGGCGATCTGGTGGCCATGGCCGTGGCGCACCGCGAGACCGTGCGCCGCCTCGCCGCCCCGCCGGAAGGCGACGGCGCCGGCGCGGACGCCGTGCTGGCCGCCAGCGCCGACGGCGCGGCGCTGCTGCAACTGTTCGACGACCTGGCGCGCATCCGGGACTGCCCGCTGCCAGGGCAGTTCGAGGACTATCCGGCGCTGTTCGCCGGCCTCGCCGCCAGCCGCATGGTGCGCAGCGAAGGCGACGGCCGCGGCCGCGGCGCCCACCGGCGGGTGCGCATTTTCGGCCTGCTGGAGGCGCGCCTGATCGAATCAGACCGGGTGGTGCTCGGCGGCCTCGACGAAGCGGTGTGGCCGCCGGCGGCGCGCACCGACGCCTTCCTCAACCGTCCCATGGCGGCGGCGCTGGGCCTGCAGCCGCCGGAGCGGCGCATCGGCCAGACGGCCCACGACTTCGTTTCCGCCATGGGGGCGCGCGACGTGGTGATCACCCGCGCCGCCAAGCGCGGCGGCGCGCCCACGGTGCCCTCGCGCTTCCTGCAGCGCATCAGGGCGCTGGCGACCACGCCCGAGGGGCGAGCCGGCGCCGGCGCGGCCGACGCGACGCCGGACGCGGCCTGGGCGGCGGCGCTGGCGCGCGGCCAGCGCTATCTCGACCTCGCCCAGCAGCTGGAGACGCCGCCGGAAGTGACGCCGGCGCGCCGGCCGGCCCCGGTTCCGCCGCTGGCGTTCGTGCCGCGCACGCTCTCGGTGACCGAGGTGGAGACGCTGGTGCGCGACCCCTACGCCATCTACGCGAAGCACGTGCTCGGCCTCGACGCGCTCGAGCCGCTGGCCGCCCCGCCGGACGCCGCCGACCGCGGCTCCATCATCCATGAAGCGGTCGGCCGTTTCGCCCAGGAGTGGCCGGAGGCGCTGCCGGACGACCCGCTGGCGCTGGTCACGGCCCTGGGGGAGGAGGCGTTCGCCCGCCTCGCCGCCTGGCCGGACGTGCGGGCCCAGTGGTGGCCGCGCTTCCGCCGCATCGCCGCGGCCTTCGCCGAATGGGAGCGGCGGCGGCGGCCGCAGCTGCAGCGGGTGTTCGCCGAGACCGGCGGCCGGCTGGAGATTCCGCTGGCCGGCGGCGACGTCTTCACCCTGCGCGCCAGGGCCGACCGGATCGAGCTGGCCCGCGACGGCGCGGCCCGCATCCTCGACTTCAAGACCGGACAGCCGCCCTCGGCGCGGGAGATCATGGCCGGCTTCGCCCCGCAGCTGACGCTGGAGGCGCACATGCTGCGCCAGGGCGCCTTCGCCGCGGCCATGGGCGGGCCCGTCCCGCCGCATGTCCCGGTCAGCCTCGGCTACGTGCACATGACCGGCGGCGATCCCGCCATGGACGAGCGGGAGGTGAAGCCGGGCCGGGACGATGCGCGCAGCCTCGACGAGGTCATCCAGGCCCATGCGGACGGGTTCGTGAAGCTCATCAGCCATTACCGCGCCGGCGGCGCCGCTTTCCCGGCGCGGCCGTACGCCAAATACGCCCGGCGCTACAACGACTATGACCATCTGGCGCGGGTGCGCGAGTGGGCCCGCGCCGGCGCCGGGGAGGATGAGGCATGAGCGAGGCCGCGTCCCTCTCCCCCGCCCCGGATCCGGTGAGCCGCGCCACGCTGGCGCAGCGGCTCGCCGCCGATCCGGGCCTCTCCGCCTTCGTTTCGGCCAACGCCGGCTCCGGCAAGACCAAGGTGCTGGTGGACCGGGTGCTGCGCCTGCTGCTGGAGGGGGCGGCGCCCGGGCGCATCCTGTGCCTCACCTACACGAAGGCCGCCGCCGCCCACATGGCGGTGAAGGTGTTCGACCGCCTCGCCAGCTGGGTGGGGCTGGACGACGGCGCCCTCGCCGCCGAGCTGCAGAAACTGGACGGGCGCCGGCCCACGCGCGCGCGCATGGACGCCGCCCGCCGGCTGTTCGCCCGGGCGGTGGAGACGCCGGGCGGGCTCAAGATCGAGACCATTCACGCCTTCTGCGAACGCGTGCTGCACCTCGCGCCGTTCGAGGCGAACGTGCCGGCGCGCTTCGAGGTGCTGGACGAGGCGGCGAGCGAGGAGATCTACGCCCAGGCGCGCCGCCACGTGCTGACCGCGGCGGCCCGCGGCGAGGATCCGGAGCTGGAGGCGGCGCTGGCCGTCGTGAGCCTCGCCGCCGCCGGCGACGCCTTCGACGCCGCCCTGCGCGCCGCCATGCGCCATGTGAAGGCGTTCCGCGAGGAAACGCGCGCGCACGGCGGCCATGACGCGGCCATGGCGGCGCTGGCGGCGGCGCTCGGCCTGCAACCGGGCGACACCCGGGAGAGCCTCACGCGCAGCATGCTGTATGACGGCTTCCACCCGTCGGAGTGGCCTGACCTGATCGCCGTCCTCGACAGGGGCTCCGCCAGCGACCAGAAGCTGGCCGGAAACCTGCGACAGGCGCTGGCCGCGGAGGATGAGGCGGAGCGGCTGGCCTGCTATCTCGGCGTGTTCTTCAGGACGGACGGCGCGCCCAGGGGCGACAGGGGCTTTCCGACGGCGAAGATCGCACCTGAGGTCGCCCAGGCGCTGCGCGACGAGCGCGACCGGCTGGCGGCGCTCGACGACCGGCGCAAGGCGGCGCGGACGCTGGAGCTCACCGACGCGCTGCTCACCCTCGCCGAAGCCATCGGCGAGCGGGTCGAGATCATCAAGAACGCCCGCGGCGCGCTCGATTTCGACGACCTGATCGGCAAGACCCGGACGCTGCTGCTGCGCTCGGAGGCGGCGAGCTGGATCCTGCACAAGCTCGACGCCGGCATCGACCACGTGCTGGTGGACGAGGCCCAGGACACCAATCCGGCCCAGTGGGACATCCTGCGCGCCATCACCGGCGAGTTCAGCGCCGGCGAGGATCCGGCCCAGGGCGGCCGGCTGCGCCGCACCATCTTCGCGGTGGGCGACCCCAAGCAGTCCATTTACGGCTTCCAGGGCGCGGAGCCGCGCGCCTTCGCCGAGAGCGAGCACCATTACCGCAACGCCCTGGCCGCGGCGGGCGCGCGCTTCGAAAGCGTGCCGCTCAACGTGTCGTTCCGCTCCGCCCCGGCGATCCTGCGGGCGGTGGACCTGGTGTTCGGCGTGCCGGAGAATTTCGCCGGCCTCTCCTTTGACGACGACGCCCGCGCCGGCACGGTGCACGAGAGCAGCCGCATCGGCCATATGGGGCGGGTCGACGTATGGGAGCCGGAGGCGGCGGACGAGGAGGCCGAGCCGCTGGCGTGGAACGCGCCGGTGGACACGCCCGATCCCGCCTCCCCCGCCGTGGCGCTGGCCCGGCGCATCGCCGCGGAAGTGGCGCGCCTCACCCGCGAGGGCGACGAATACGGCCGCCGCATTTCCCCCGGCGAGGTGCTGGTGCTGGTGCGCAAGCGCGGCGCGCTGTTCGACGCCATCATCCGCGCGCTCAAGGCGGAGGGCCTGCGCGTGGCCGGCGCCGACCGCCTGACGCTGGGCGACCATATCGCGGTGCAGGACCTGATCGCCGCCGGCCGCGCCGCCCTGCTGCCGGAGGACGACCTGACGCTGGCGGCGTTCCTCAAGTCGCCGCTCGTCGGGCTCGACGACGACGACCTCATGGCCATCGCCGCCGGCCGCGGCGAGCGCCCGCTGCACGCGGCGCTGGCGGCCCTGGCCGAAGGCGCGGCGGAGGCGCCCGGCGCGCAGGCGGCGCGTCGCGGCCATGACATGCTGCGCGCCCTGCAGGACCTGGCGGCGCGCCATGGCGCCTTCGGCTTCTACGCCGCCCTGCTCGGGGCCATGGGCGGGCGCAGGGCGCTGGTGGCGCGGCTCGGCGCCGAGGCCGGCGACGCCATCGATGAATTTCTGGCCCTCGCCCTCAGCCACGACCGCCAGGCGACGCCGTCGCTGGCCGGCTTCCTCAACCGTTTCGGCGACGCCTCCCACGAGGTGAAGCGCGACATGGACGCGGCGCGCGGCGAGATCCGGGTGATGACCGTGCACGGCGCCAAGGGGCTGGAGGCGGATCTGGTGATTCTCGCCGACGCCTGCCGTTTCGTCTTCCGCCCGCCGCCGGTGCTGCCGATGCCGGTGCGGCTCGGCGGCCGCGTCATCGGGGCGCCGGTGTGGCTGCCGGCGGCGAAGGCGCGGCCGCAGGCGCTGGTCGCCCTGGCCCGGGAGGCGGAGGAGCGCGAGCGTGAGGAGCACAACCGCCTGCTCTATGTGGCGCTCACCCGCGCCCGCGAGCGGCTGGTGATCGCCCCCTACCTCGGCAGGAGCCAGAAGGAGATTCCGCCGCGCTGCTGGTACGGCATGATCGACGCCGCCTTCGCCGCCGCCGGCGAAACCCGGATCGATGTGGACTACGCCACCAGGCGCCGCATGCGCGTTCTCGCCGCCGGGCGGCCGCAGCCGGCGGAAGCGCCGGCAGAAACGGCGCGCCCCATGGCCGAAGCGCCGGAGTGGCTGTTCCGCACCGTGGCGCGGGAGACGGCGCCGCTCGCCCCGCTCAATCCGTCCCGGGCGCTTCCGGACGCCGCCCCCGCCGCGGCCGCAGGCGCCCGGGAGACGGGCGAGACGGCGGCGCGGCGCGAGGCGGCGCGCTTCGCCGGCGCGCTGATGCACACGCTGCTGGAGCATCTGCCGGCGGCGCCGGCGGCGGAGCGCGCGCGTCTCGCCCGCGCCTATGTGGCCCGCCGGATCGCCGCCCTGGCGCCGGACGATCCCGCCGTTCCCGACGAAGCCCTGCGCGAGCGGCTGACCGGGGGCGCGCTCGCCCTTGCGGCGGCCCCGGAGCTGGCGCCGCTGTTCGGCCCCGGCGCCGCCGCCGAGGTTCCGGTGGCGGGAACCGTGGAGATCCCCGGCAGGGGCCCGCGCCAGGTCTCCGGCCAGATCGACCGGCTGGCGGTGACGGACGAAGCGGTGTGGCTGGCGGATTTCAAGCTCTCCGCCCTCGCCCCGGACGCCCCGGCGCCGCCGGCCCATGTGACGCAGCTGGCGCTTTACGCCGCGCTGCTGCGCCAGATGTGGCCGGACCGCCCGGTGCGGCCGCTGCTGGCCTTCGCCGAAGGGCCGCGCATCATCGCGCTCACGCAGCAGGAGCTGGACGCCGCCCTGGCGGCGCTGGGCGCCGGCGGCGGGCCGGGCCCCGGCGAACCTTGACCCGGGGGGAGGGCGTTCCTAGCTTCCAGCAGAATGGACATTGCGAGTCGCAGCAGGACTCGCGGAAAGGCATGTCATGGCGACCGCAAAAGTAACTGACGCAAGCTTCGAGGCCGACGTCCTGAAGGCGGACGTTCCCGTCGTCGTCGATTTCTGGGCGGAGTGGTGCGGCCCGTGCCGCATGATCGCGCCGGCGCTGGAGGAGATTTCCGACGAGCTGGCCGGCCGCGCGCGCGTGGTCAAGGTCAACATCGACGAGAATCCGGGCGTCGCCTCGCAGCTCGGCATCCGCTCGATTCCGACGCTGATGGTGTTCAAGGACGGCAGGCTGGCGGCGCAGAAGGTCGGCGCCGCTCCCAAGGGCGAGCTGTCGCGCTGGATCCAGACCGTCATCTGAACCGCGGTCGCCCGTCTGTCATCATGAATACAAAAGCCGCCGGCCTCCCCGGCGGCTTTTTCGTGCGGGCGGCGGCGCGCCTATTCCGGCGGCGTGCCGTTGGCGGCGAGCACGGCGCCGGCCAGATACAGCGAGCCGGCGATGAGAATGCGCGGCGGCCGCGGCCAGGCGCGACGGCTCACCGCCGTCAGCGCCGCCTCGATGCTGGCGGCCGTTTCCGCCCGCATGCCCGCAGCCAGCGCCAGCTGCGCCACCTCCGCCGCCGGCCGCGCCGCCTCCTGGCCGGGAATGGTCACGGCGATGACGTCGCGGGTCAGCCCCGCGAAGGGCGCGAGAAAGCCGGCGCTGTCCTTGGTGGCCAGCATGCCGACGACCAGCGCCAGCGGCGCCGGGCTGCGCTCCTCCAGATCGGCCAGGGCAGCGGCGACGGCGCGGGCGCCGTCGGGATTGTGGCCGCCGTCCAGCCACAGCTCCGCGCCCGGCGGCGCCAGCGCCAGCAGCCGGCCGGCGCGCAGGCGCTGCATGCGCGCAGGCCACGCGGCCTGCGGCAGGCCGCGTTCGATGGCCGTTTCGTCCAGCCCGGGCAGGGCCGCGGCGCGCAGGGCGGCGATGGCCGCGCCGGCGTTCACGTGCTGGTGGCGCCCCACGAGCCGCGGCAGCGGCAGGTCAAGCAGGCCGTGGGCGTCCTCATAGATCAGCCGGCCGTTTTCCTCGCGGGCGTGGAAATCCTGGCCGCCGACGACCGGCCGCGCGCCCACGCGCAGCGCCGCCTCCTCCAGCTCGCGGCTGGTTTCATGCGACTGGCTGGCGATCACCGCCGGGCGGCCACGGCGGAACACCCCGGCCTTCTCGCGGGCGATGGCCCGCACGTCAGCGCCAAGGAAATCGGCGTGATCGAGCGACACCGGCGTCACCACGGCGGCGGCCGGCCGGTCGATGACGTTGGTGGCGTCGAAGCGTCCGCCCAGCCCCACCTCCAGCAGCAGCGCGTCGGCCGGATGGTCGGCGAACAGCCTGAACGCGGCGGCGGTGGTGATCTCGAAGACGGTGACGGGATCGCCGGCGTTGGCCTCCTCACAGGCGCGCAGCGCCTCAACCAGCGTCGCCTCGTCCACGAACCGCCCCGGCGCGCCGCGCCGGCCGAGGCGGATGCGCTCGTGAAAGCGCACCAGATGCGGCGAGGTGTAGACGTGCACCGCCAGCCCCGCCGCCTCCAGCATGGCCCGCATGAAGGCGATGGTGGAGCCCTTGCCGTTGGTGCCGGCCACATGGATGACCGGCGGCAGGCGCGTGTGCGGCGCGCCAAGGCGCTCCAGCAGCCGCAGGATGCGGTCCAGCGACAGGTCGATCGCCCTGGGATGCAGGCCGAGGAAGCGCGCGATCAGCGCTCCGGACGATTCGCCGGCCGCGGGCAGGCCGTCGCGGGCGTCCATGGCGTCAACCGGCGACGGCGGCGTCAGGAACGTCGGCGCGGGCCGCGATCTCGGCGCCGCCGGTCGCGGGCCGCCTGGTCAGCAGGCGGCACAGCCGCGCGACGGTGGCCTTCATGTCATGGCGGTGCACCACCATGTCGACCATGCCGTGCTCCTTCAGATATTCGGCGCGCTGGAAGCCGGGCGGCAGCTTCTCGCGGATGGTCTGCTCGATGACGCGCGGGCCGGCGAAGCCGATCAGCGCCCCCGGCTCGGCGATGTGCACGTCGCCCAGCATGGCGTAGGAGGCGGTGACGCCGCCGGTGGTCGGGTTGGTGAGCACGACGATGTAAGGCAGGCGCGCCTCGCGCATGTGGCGCACCGCCACCGTGGTGCGCGGCATCTGCATCAGCGAGAACATGCCCTCCTGCATGCGCGCGCCGCCGGAGGCGGCGAACAGCACGCAGGGCGCGCGCCGGGCGATGGCGGTTTCAAGGGCGGTAATCACCGCCTCGCCGGCGGCCATGCCGAGGGAGCCGCCCATGAATTCGAAGTCCTGGACGGCGATGACGGTGTCGAGCCCCTCAACCGGGCCGAAGCCGACGCGCACCGCGTCCACGGCGCCGGTTTTGGCCTTCGCGTCGCGCAGGCGGTCCACATACCGCTTCTCGTCCCGGAACCTGAGCGGGTCCAGCGGAACCTCGGGGAAGGGAATCTCCTCCCAGGTTTCATTGTCGAACATCGCCTTCATGCGGGCCAGCGCCGGCATGCGCATGTGGAAGTCGGAGCCGGGGATGACGAACTGGTTGGCCTCCACCTCCTTGTGGAAGACCATCTGCCCGGTCTCCGGGCATTTGATCCAGAGGTTCTCCGGGACTTCCCGTTTGAACAGCGTCTTGATCCTTGGCCGGACGACGTCAGAAATCCAGTTCATTAACCCGTGACCTTTTGCGTCGCGCCGCCAGACATTCCGGAAGCGCCCGTTGCGCCCGCTGGCGGGAGCGGCCCGCCCGCCGGGACCAGTAAGGCTGACAATCGCGCCATTTCATGGCGGAGACGCGCGAAACGCGCCGGAGCGGAGTCCCGCGCCGCTTCAGGCGCGGCGGCGCACGCCTTCCGCCAGCTCGCGCGCCAGCGCCAGCGCGGCCTCGCGCGCGGCGGGGCCGGCCTCGCCCTTCGCGTCCAGGGTGGCGCGGATGCGCTCGATCAGCGCCGAGCCCACCACCACGCCGTCGGCGCCCGCGGCGGCCACGGCGGCGGCGTGGCCAGCGTTCTTGACGCCGAAGCCCACCGCCACCGGCAGCGAGGTGTGCCGCTTGATGCGGGCGATGGACGCCGCCACCTGGCCGAAATCCGGCGTCGCCGTGCCGGTGATGCCGGTGATCGAGACGTAGTACACGAAGCCGGCTGTGTTGGCGAGAACCGCCGGCAGGCGCCGGTCATCGGTGGTCGGCGTGGCCAGACGGATGAAGGCGAGCCCGGCCCGCAGCGCCGGCAGGCACAGCTCGTCGTCCTCCTCCGGCGGCAGGTCCACCACGATCAGCCCGTCGACGCCCGCCTCCTTCGCGTCGGCGAGGAAGCGGTCGACGCCATAGACGTAGATGGGATTGTAATAGCCCATCAGGATGACGGGCGTGGCCTGGTCCTTCTGGCGGAAGCGGCGCACCAGCTCCAGGGTGCGGCGGGTGGTCTGGCCGCGCTGCAGCGCATGCAGGCCGGCCTCCTGGATCACCGGGCCGTCCGCCATCGGGTCGGTGAACGGCATGCCGACCTCGATCACGTCGACGCCGGCGCCGGGCAGCGCCTCGAAGATCTCCGCCGAGGTTTCGTAATCCGGATAGCCGGCGGTGAGGAAGGTCACCAGGGCGGCGCGCCCTTCGGCCCGGCAGGCGGCGAAGCGCGCGTCGATGCGCGCCACGCCGGTCGCGACGCCGGTCTGCCCGGCCTGTTTCGCCTCAGCCATGCTCATGCCCGTGCTCCGCCTGCGCCATCAAGATTGGGACCCAGCATTTCCGCCACCTGGGGAACGTCCTTGTCGCCGCGGCCGGAGAGGTTGACCACCATGATGTGGTCGCGCGGCAGCTTCGGCGCCATGTCGATGACCCTGGCGATGGCGTGCGCCGGCTCCAGCGCCGGGATGATGCCCTCAAGGCGGGTGAGCAGCTGGAAGGCCGCCAGCGCCTCGTCGTCGGTGGCGCTGAGATAGGTGACGCGGCCGACGTCATGCAGCCAGGCGTGCTCCGGGCCGATGCCCGGATAGTCGAGGCCCGCGGAGATGGAATGCGCCTCGCGGATCTGGCCGTCGTCGTCCATCAGCAGATAGGTGCGGTTGCCGTGCAGCACGCCCGGGCGGCCGCCGGCGATGGAAGCCGCGTGCAGGCCGGTCCCGACGCCGCGCCCGCCGGCCTCGACGCCATAGATGGCCACGCCCGGATCATCGAGGAACGGGTGGAACAGGCCCATGGCGTTGGAGCCGCCGCCGATGCACGCCACGAGGCTGTCCGGCAGGCGGCCCTCCGCCGCCAGGATCTGCTCGCGCACCTCGCGGCCGATCACCGACTGGAAGTCGCGCACCATGGCCGGATAGGGGTGCATGCCGGCGACGGTGCCGATGCAGTAGAACGTGGTGTCCACATTCGTCACCCAGTCGCGCATGGCGTCGTTCATGGCGTCCTTGAGCGTGCGCGAGCCGGACTGCACCGGCACCACGGTGGCGCCCAGCATGCGCATGCGGAACACGTTCGGCGCCTGGCGCTCCACGTCCACCGCGCCCATGTAGACCACGCACTCAAGGCCGAAGCGGGCGCACATGGTGGCGGTGGCCACGCCGTGCTGGCCAGCGCCGGTCTCGGCGATGATGCGCTTCTTGCCCATGCGCCGCGCCAGCAGGATCTGGCCCAGCACGTTGTTCACCTTGTGGGAGCCGGTGTGGTTCAGCTCCTCGCGCTTCAGATAGATCCTGGCGCCGCCGTCGCGGCCTTCGCCGCGGGCCTTCTCGCGCAGGTATTCCGTGAGGCGCTCGGCGTAATACAGCGGGCTCGGCCGGCCGACATAGGTGGCCAGATACTGCTGCATCTCGGCGTGGAACTGAGGATCCGCCTTGGCCGACGCCCACGCCGCCTCAAGCTCGTGCACCAGGGGCATCAGCGTTTCGGCGACGAACTGGCCGCCGTGGATGCCGAAGCGGCCGCGGGCGTCCGGGCCGTTCCGGTAGGAATTGGGCCGCTGGGCCGCGTCGCCAGGCGACGGGGAATTCGGATGAGCGCTCACGCAACGGATTCCTTCAAAGCTCACGCGCGGCGCGCCGCGCGCACAAACGCCTCGACCAGCGCCGGACTCTTGACGCCTGGAGCACTCTCTACTCCCGACGAGACGTCAACGCCAGCCAGCGCGTCCTGCCCGGCCAGCCGCGCCAGCGCCTCGCCGACGTTCTCCGGCGTGAGTCCGCCCGAAAGCAGGAACGGCGGCAGACGCCGGCCGCGCGCCAGATCCCAGTCAAAGGCCAGTCCGTTGCCGCCGGGCCGCGTCGCGTCCTTCGGCGGGCGCGCGTCCAGCAGCATGAGATCGGCGCCGTCATAGTCCAGCGCGCGGGCGATGTCGCCAGGGCCGGAGACGCCGATGGCCTTGATCAGGCCGACGTCGTGATTCTCCGCGATGCGCGCCACGCGCGCGGGCGTTTCGCCGCCGTGCAGCTGGATCCACTCCGGCCGCACCGTCGTCATGATGCGGGCGAGCAGGTCATCGTCCGGATCGACCGTGAGCACGACCACCTGGGGCCTGGCGCCGTCGCGACCCGCCGCCCTGGCCCGGGCGTGCGCCGCCAGCCCCGCCGCCTCCTCCAGCTCCACATGGCGCGGGCTGCGCGGAAAATGCACGAAGCCGAGCAGCGACGCCCCGGCGTCGACGGCGGCGTCCACAATGGCGCTGTCTTTCACTCCGCAGATTTTCACCAGCACGGCGCGGCGCTCCTGTCCTGACCGCCGGCCCCGCCGGCGCGCCGTTCATATGCCCGCAGGCGCCCCCGGGCGCAACGCCCATGCCGCGGGCGCACGGCCCCTCCCTGCCCGGCCGGCTGACGCCCCTCGCAAGATGCGGCGGATTGACGCATGCCGGTCATGACGGTTTCCGGACCGTCCGCACCGGCCCGCCCGCGACCGCCCGGAAGAAAGATGATATAACAAATAGTTGCCGCAAGGCCGCCGGCGCAGGACGCGCGCGCGCCCCGCGCCAGGACACGAAACCCGCGCGGAGACAGGCGGCCGCCGATCACGAACGGCTCATCATTCCGCATATTTTGTAAAAAATTTGGTTGCGCGTGGCGCCAATCCCGCGCTACGTTCCCCCAGAAAGAAAAAAGGGCTGCACAGCGAAGCGCAGCCCCAAAGTCTAGGGAGGAAACGCCCACAGAGGGCATGCAGCTCATCGCTGCATCTCTCTGATAGGGCGCGGCGCAAAAACGCGCAACACATATCATGGCGGCTCTGCCGCCATTTTTTGTGCTGTGTGCGCCAAGACACATGAACTGCCCATCCGCGCGGCGCCGCCGGCCGGCCAGACCGGCCGGAAAACAATGAAAAGCCGCTCCAGACGGCGCTGGAGCGGCCCTTGCCGTTACTGCTGCATTTTTAGGCGCCGGACTCCGCCGCCCGTGATCCGCCCGGACGCGACGGCGGCGGCCAACCCCGGCTCGCGTGGCGACGGGCGCGGAACCGGCCGGACCGCGGCGCACCGCGGCGGCCGTCCGCGGTCAGCTGCGGCTCGCCTTGGCCTGGGCGTCCTCCTGGGCTTTCAGCTCGGAGGTGCGCGGCATGGCGATGATGTTGTAGCCGCTGTCCACGTAATGGATTTCGCCGGTGACGCCCGACGACCAGTCCGACAGCAGGTAGAGCGCCGACTTGCCGATCTCCTCGATGGTCACGGTGCGGCGCAGCGGCGCGTGGGCCTTCTGGTAATTGTACATCAGGCGGGCGTCATTGACGCCCGAGCCGGCGAGCGTGCGCACCGGGCCGGCGGAAATGGCGTTGACGCGCACCTGGTCGGGGCCGAAGTCGGCGGCGAGATAGCGCACGCTCTGCTCGAGCGCCGCCTTGGCCACGCCCATGACGTTGTAATTGGGCATGACGCGGTCGGCCATGAAGCTCAGGGTGAGCATGGCGCCGCCGTTGGGCATCATCGCCGCCGCCCTCCTGGCCACCTCGGTGAAGGAGAAGCAGGAGATCACCATGGTGCGCGAGAAATTGGCGCGGGTGGTGTCGGCGTAGCGGCCCTTGAGCTCGTTCTTGTCGGAGAAGGCGATGGCGTGCACGAGGAAGTCGAGCGCGCCCCACTGCTCCTGCAGGGTGGCGAACACGGCGTCCACGCTGTCGATGTCCTCCACGTCGCAGGGCAGGATGATCTTCGAGCCCAGCGACTCCGCCAGCGGCGCGACGCGCTTGCGCAGCGATTCGCCCTGATAGGTGAAGGCCAGTTCGGCCCCTTCCGCCGCAAGCGCCTGGGCGATGCCCCAGGCGATGGAATGGTTATTGGCGACGCCCATGATGAGGCCGCGTTTTCCCGCCATCAACGCCATGTGTCGTCCTCTCAACGCCGCCGTCCGCGCGGGGCGTCCCTTGCTGACGGCGGGGGCGCCCGGAGCGCCCGGCCGTCGCGGTTACGTTTCAGTGCAGCAAACCAGCGGCAGGCGGGGTAGCGGCGGCCGCGCCGGAGCGCGGCTGCGGCGGACGCCTGGCCGCAGACCGCCGGGCGGGCGCTGGCCCCGCCCGGACCGGCTCAGGCGTCAATGTGTTTCAGCACCAGCGTGGCGTTTGTGCCGCCAAACCCGAAGGAGTTGGTGAGCACGGTCTCCAGCTGGACGTTGTCCATGCGCTGGCGCACGATGGGCATGTCGGCGAACGCCGGGTCGAGCTCCTCGATGTGCGCGCTTTCGCAGATGAAGTTGTTGTGCATCATCAGGAGCGAATAAATCGTTTCCTGCACGCCGGTGGCGCCCAGCGAGTGGCCGGTGAGCGACTTGGTGGCCGAAATCGGCGGGCACCTGTCGCCAGAGCCGAACACCTCGCGAATGGCCTCGATCTCCTTGTCGTCGCCGACCGGCGTCGAGGTGGCGTGCGGATTGATGTAGGAGATCGGCTGCTTCACCGTGGCCAGCGCCTGGCGCATGCAGCGCACCGCGCCCTCGCCGGAGGGGGCCACCATGTCGTAACCGTCCGAGGTGGCGCCGTAGCCGATGATCTCGGCGTAGATGCGCGCGCCGCGGGCCTTGGCGTGCTCCAGCTCCTCCAGCACCAGCACGCCGGCGCCGCCGGCGATGACGAAGCCGTCGCGGTTCCTGTCATAGGCGCGCGAGGCCGTGGACGGCCGGTCGTTGAACCGGCTCGACATGGCGCCCATGGCGTCGAACAGCACCGAGAGAGTCCAGTCCAGCTCCTCGCAGCCGCCGGCGAAGATCACGTCCTGTTTGCCCCAAGCGATCTGCTCATAGGCCGCGCCCACGCAGTGCACCGAGGTGGCGCAGGCGGAGGAGATCGAATAGTTCACGCCCTTGATCCTGAACCAGGTGGCCAGCGTCGCCGAGGCGGTGGACGACATGGCCTTGGGCACGGCGAAGGGGCCGACGCGTTTGGGCCCCTTGCTGCGGGTGATGTCGGCGGACTCGACGATGGTGCGGGCCGAGGGGCCGCCGGAGCCCATGATGATGCCGATGCGCTCGTGGGAGATCTCTTCCTTCGCGAAGCCGGCGTCGGCGATGGCTTCTTCCATCGCCACGTGATTCCAGGCTGCGCCCTGGCCAAGAAAGCGCAGGGCCCGGCGATCGACGACGGTCTCGGGGTCGAGCGTCGGACGGCCATACACCTGGCTGCGGAAGCCCAGCCTCGCGTGCTCCTCGGCGAAAGAAATGCCGGAGCGGGCCTCGCGAAGGGACTCCGTCACCTCCGGGATATTGTTGCCAATGGACGAGACAATGCCCATCCCGGTCACGACGACGCGCCTCATCAGCGACTGTTCCTCATTCTCGGCGCCGGCCCGGCCATGGCGGCGCGCCATGGCCAGTGCGCCCGTCTGCATCATGATCCCGGCGCGCGGCGAACGCCCTGCGCCCGCCGTCCGCGCGGCCCCCGGGACGGTGCGCCTGTCCGCGCGCCTGCCGGGAGAGCGTGCTGGATATCGTGCTTTTCGTCCGCCAGCGCAATCCATGCCCGCGCAAAAGCGCGCGGGCGGACCGGGAGGGCGGAAGGCGCGGACCAGGGCCCGCGCCGGCCTCAGGCCGTGGACAGGCCGACCCGCAGGTCTTTCGCCTCATAGATCTTTTCGCCGTCGGCCTTCAGCCAGCCGTCGGCGGTGCCGAGCACGAGGCGGCCGCGCATCACCCGCTTGAAGTCGATGCCATACTCCAGCAGCTTCACGGTTGGCCGCACCATGCCCTTGAACTTCACCTCGCCGGTGGAGAGCGCCATGCCCCGCCCCGGCTCGCCCAGCCAGCCAAGGAAGAAGCCGGTGAGCTGCCACATGCCGTCCAGCCCGAGGCAGCCCGGCATGATGGGATTGCCTGCGAAGTGGCACGGAAAATACCAGTCGTCCGGACTGACGTCATATGCGGCGCGCACGTAGCCCTTGCCGAACTCGCCGCCGGTCTCGGAGATCTCGGTGATGCGGTGCACCATCAGCATCGGCGGCAGCGGCAGCTGGGCGTTGCCGGGACCAAACAGTTCGCCGCGCGCGCAGGCGAGCAGTTCTTCATAGGTGTAGCTGGATTGACGCGTTGCGCTGTGAGCAGTGTCGGTCATCGTCCTGACAAATCGCGGGCGATCCTCACCGGGATCTGGATATGGGTGCGCGACAGGCGCGCAGGGAGCGGACCGCGATCCGGCATCAATCCGTCGCCTGCCATCCTGTCGCGCTTGTAACACGATTGGCCCCGGCGCTGGAACCCGTCGCGACGCCCGCGGCGCCGGCGCGCAGGGCGGCGGCGCCCGGCGGCGCCTGGCGTCGCACCCAGTTGCAAATGGCTTGCAAAGGGGTTGCGGCCGTCGCCCGGCTTCCCTATGATCATGGCGGGTTCACGGGATATCTTGCGCGATGACAGACGGCGACGCCCTCCGCGGCGTAGAGACTTCCAATGCTTCCGGCGGCGACGGGCTGAAGGGCTGCCCGGTGCACGCCCTGCGCGCCGAGCTGCGCCGCGTCGGCCTGCGGCCGACCCGCCAGCGCGTGTCGCTGGGCTGGCTGCTGTTCGCCAAGGGCGACCGCCACGTCACGGCGGAAATGCTCTATGAGGAGGCCAACCGCGCCCGCGTGCCGGTGTCGCTCGCCACGGTCTACAACACCCTGCACCAGTTCACCGAGGCCGGCCTGCTGCGCCAGGTCGCCGTGGACGGCTCGCGCACCTATTTCGACACCAACACCGGCGATCATCATCACTTCCTAGTCGAGGGCGAGGACCGGCTCGTCGACATCCCCGGCTCCTCCATCGACATCGCCAACCTGCCGGAGCCGCCGGAGGGCATGGAGATCGCCCGCGTCGACGTGGTGGTGCGGCTGCGTCCGCGCCGCGCCTGATCCACAGGGCCCGCGTCGCGCCAGGAGGCCGGAAGCCGGCGGCGGGAAAGGCCGTCCGGAAATCCGCCGGCCCCGCCGGCGACAGGGAAACGCGCCGCCGCCGGCTGGCGGCGGCTTTTTTTCACGCGGCGGCCCCGCGGCGCAGCTCAGTTCACCACCTCGCCGGGATAGACGCCCCACAGCCGCTCCTGCCGCACATAGCCGCGGCGGCGGCGCACCTCCACCTCGCACCAGGTCCCGTCGCATTTCTCCACCTGCACGATGACGCGCGGGGCGAGGCGCGCCACGAGGCCGGCGTCGTCAGAGGCGGCGCGGCGCATGGGCGTCAGCGCCCCCTCCTTCTCCCACGGCGTCACCAGCCCGGTGCGCTTGCCGGAGAGCAGCGAGTGCAGCACCCAGCCCTCCACCCCCTCCGAGTCGCGCACCCGGCGCCAGGTCTCGAATTCGGCGGTGATCTCCACCGGCAGGCCGGCGCGCTGGTAGATCCAGACCGTGGCGTGATCCTTGCCCGGACCGCGGCGCAGGTTCACCCGGTCCGACTTCAGGCTGACGTAACGCGGCAGCGGCAGGCCGGTGACCGTGCCCCTGGCCACCGCCTCCACAGCGGCGGCGGGCTGCGCCGCGGCGAGGGAAAGGGCCAGCGCGGCGAGGAGGCCGGCGACCGGCGCGACGCGCGCCGCCTGCGTCCGCCGGCGGGCGGCCCGGCGCCCGCGCCCGTTTCCTGCGGCTGTAATGGTCATGATCCGGCTCTCCCCCGCGGCTGCTCCGGAACGGCTTCCGGCGCCCGCGGCGCCTGCCCGGCGGCGGTCCGCGCCGGAGGGCGCCGTGAAGGCGAAAACATGGCGTCCTGCATCCGCTTCCGGCCGCGCGCGGTGGCGGCATGGCCGTCAGACGTTTGGATGCGTTGTGTTTCTGGCCTCGTCTGATAGTAAGGTCGCGAGGCGCGGAACCCGCCGTGTTTCGCCTGTTCCTGCTTAACGCAGCGTGAAAAGCTCCCGTCTGGACGCGTCATGACCAAAAAGAAGCCGCTCGTCGTCGTCACCCGGCGCCTGCCTGACGCCATCGAAACCCGCATGGCGGAGCTGTTCGACGTACGGCTCAACCATGACGACATTCCCATGCGTCCGGCCGAGCTGGTGGAGGCGGTGAAGACCGCCGACGTTCTCGTGCCCACCATCACCGACGTGATCGACTCGGCCATTCTCGCCCAGGCAGGCCCGCAGCTGAAGCTGATCGCCAATTTCGGCAACGGCGTGGACCATATCGACGTGCACCAGGCGCTGGCGCGCGGCATCACCGTCACCAACACCCCCGGCGTGCTCACCGAAGACACCGCCGACATGACCATGGCCCTGATCCTCGCCGTGGCGCGGCGCGTCGCCGAGGGCGCGCGGGTGATTCCGGAGGACGCCTGGCCCGGCTGGTCGCCCACATGGATGCTGGGCCGGCGCATCACCGGCAAGCGGCTGGGCATCGTCGGCATGGGGCGCATCGGCCAGGCGCTGGCCCGCCGCGCCCGCGCCTTCGGCCTCTCCATCCACTATCACAACCGCCGCCGCGTGCCGGAGGCGATCGAGAACGGGCTGGAGGCCACCTACTGGGAATCGCTGGACCAGATGCTGGCCCGCATGGACATCATCTCGGTCAACTGCCCGCACACGCCGGCCACCTATCACCTGCTCTCCGCCCGCCGCCTGCAGCTGATGAAGCCCTCGGCCATCATCGTGAACACCGCGCGCGGCGAGATCATCGACGAGACCGCCCTCGCCCGCATGCTGGAGACCAACCAGCTGGCCGGCGCCGGCCTCGACGTGTTCGAGAGCGAGCCTTCCGTGAACCCGCGCCTGCTGCGGCTGGCCCGGTCCCACAAGGTGGTGCTGCTGCCCCATCTCGGCTCGGCCACCATCGAGGGGCGCCATGACATGGGCGAGAAGGTGATCCTCAACATCCGCACCTTCATGGACGGCCACCGCCCGCCGGACCGCGTGCTGCCCAGCATGCTGTGAGGCACGGCCCCTTTTCGCGCCCGGCTCCGGCGTTTCGCCGCAATTCGCCTTCATGAACCGTCCGGCGGACCGGCGCCGCGGCCGCGCCCGGGCGTCTCCGCGCGGGGAGCAGGCGCCGGACGTCGCCCCGCCGCGGGGCGCCGCGCCGCGGCCGCTCCGCACGATCTTCCGGAAGCGCCAGCGGACGGCGGCGCCTTTCCCTGGATTGCCGATGACCCGCATCAGCCCCCCCGGCCCCGCCGACCTGACCGACGCCGCCGCGCGCGCCTTCCGCCAGGTGCTGTCGCCGCCGTTCCGGCGCATGCTGCTGCGCTCCATCGGCCTCACCGTGCTGATCCTGGCGGTGGTCTGGTTCGGGCTGACGCGGCTGGCCGGCCATTTTCTTGACGGCCACGCCCTCAGCGCCGCCTGGCCGGTTCTCGACACCCTCGCCTATTTCCTTGTCGGGGCCGGGCTGCTGGTGGGGCTCGCCTTTCTCATTCCGCCGGTGTCGGCGCTGGTCTCGGGCTATTTTCTCGACGACGCCGCCGAACTGGTGGAGCGGACGAACTACCCTGACGATCCGCCGGGCCAGCCGATGTCGGTGTGGCGCTCGCTGGTGTGCGGCCTGCGCTTCGCCGGCCTGTCGCTGGCGCTCAACCTGCTGGCGCTGCTGCTGTTCTTCATTCCCGGCGTCAATGTCGCCGCCTTTTTCGCCGTCAACGGCTACCTGCTGGGGCGGGAGTATTTCGAGATGGCGGCGGCGCGCTTCCGCCCGGTGGCGGAGGCGGACGCCATGCGGCGGCGCAACCGCGGCTTCGTGTTCTGCGCCGGTCTGGTGACCGCGGCGATTCTAGCGGTGCCGGCGCTCAACCTGATCACGCCGCTGTTCGGCGTGGTGATGATGGTGCACGTGCACAAGCGCGTCGCGCGCTACGAGCGCGCCGCCGGCGTCCCCGGCGTCTGAAAACCCCGGAAAACAGGGCGCCGCCTCCGGACATCCGGGGGCGGCGCGGAAAAATCACGGCCCGTCTGCGGCTGCGGCCGGAGGGGCTGCGCTCAGGCTTCGGCCTCGCGCGCGCCCGAGCCGACCTTCGGCGGCGGCTCGAACTGGCCCTTCTTGCGGAAGCGCCACAGATAGGTAGGGATGATGCCCTCGACGCCCTGCGGGATCACGCCGAGACCCGCGAGGGTGCGGTTTTCGGCGACGGCCTCATCGGAGAGCACGTTGTCGTGGCGCAGCAGCTCCACCTGGTCGCGGGTGAGGCGCAGGCTGTCCGGCAGCAGGCCGAGCGACGCCAGATGGGCGACCTCCAGCATGAAGGCCTGCAGCTTCGCAAGGCCGAACGGCAGGCCGGCCAGCGCCCGGCGGCGCCTGATGACGCGCAGCGTCAGCTCCGCCGCCTCACGTATGGTCATCACCTCCGGACCGGCGAGCTCATAGGTCGCGCCGGGCCGGGCCGCGCCGTCGAGAGCGCGGGCCGCCGCCTCGGCCACGTCGCCGACGAACACCGGCTGCACGCGGGTGTCGGCGCCCACCAGCGGAATCACCGGCAGGAACGTCGCCAGCTGGGCGAAACGGTTGAAGAAACGGTCCTCGGGTCCGAACACCACGGAGGGGCGCAGGATCACCGCGCCCGGAAAGGCGTCCAGCACGGCGCGCTCGGCGTTGGCCTTGGAGCGGGCGTAGGCGCTGCCGGAATCGGGCGAGGCGCCGAGAGCCGAAACATGCACCAGCTGCGGGACGCCGGCCGCGGCGGCGGCCTCGGCCACGGCGCGGGCGCCGAAGCCGTGCACGGCGTCAAAACGCTGGCGGCCGCCCTGATGCATGATGCCGACGAGATTGATCACCGCGTCGGCGCCGGCGACGGCCCGGGCCACCGAGGCGCGGTTGCGCAGGTTGGCCTGCACCGGCTGGATCTGGCCGACGCCGCCGAGCGGCTGGAGGTGGAAGGCCAGATCCGGCCGCCGCACGGCGACGCGGATGCGGCGCCCCTGGCGCGCCAGCGCCCGCACCACGTGACGGCCGATGAAACCGGAGCCGCCGAACACGGTGACGAGCTCTCCGGATGGCTGACGGATGCTGCTGGACATAAACCTCTCCCGCCCAAATCCGCGCTGCGCGGCGCGCGCCGGCGCCTCTTCCCGCGCGCCTGACGCGACGCTGCCTGCGCCCCGGCCTCCGCCGGGAGCTTCGCCTCAAACCCTGCTTCCGGCGGCCCGCCGCGACGGCGCCAGTCCGGGGCGATTCCTTAGGACAGGCGCCGCCGGCGCGCAATCCCGCGCACGCGCGCGGCGAAGCCGCAGCCCCGTCTGGCGCTCCGGCCGGCCGCCGCCCGCATTTCGCCAGCGCATATATCGCCGCCGTGGAAATCATTCCAGTCATGTCCGCATTTGCTGTATAGGGCGTGCCTGTCGCGCGGCCGCAGCGGAAAGGCGGCCTTCCGGAGGGCGCCCTGCGCGTTCTCCGGCTTCCTGTCCGGCGTTTTCGCGCCGGCCGCCGCGCGATGGCGAACCGCCTGTCTCCGCCGGGCGGCTCCTGGCTTCACCGTCGCCCGGACGCACGTCCGGGCCCGTCACACCCGCCCTCCGGGGCAAGGCGCGCCCGCATCATGACCGAGATTCCGTCGCTCAACCGCTTCCGCCGCATCGTCGTGAAAGTCGGCTCTTCCCTGCTGGTCGACCGGGAGCGCGGCGCCGTGCGCCAGCAGTGGCTGGCCGCCCTCGCCGACGATCTGGCGGCGCTGCACCAGGCCGGCAAGGACGTGCTGGTGGTGTCGTCGGGCTCGATTTCGCTCGGCCGCGCCGTGCTGAAGCTGCCCTCCGGCCCGCTGCGGCTGGAGGAGAGCCAGGCCGCGGCCTCGGTGGGCCAGATCGCCCTCGCCCGCACCTGGTCCGAGGCGCTGGGCGCGCGCGGGCTCACCGCCGGCCAGGTGCTGGTGACCCTGTGGGACACCGAGGAGCGCCGGCGCTATCTCAACGCCCGCGCCACCATGGGCAAGCTGCTGGAATGGCGCGCCGTGCCGGTGATCAATGAAAACGACACCGTGGCCACCAGCGAGATCCGCTACGGCGACAACGACCGCCTCGCCGCCCGCGTCGCCACCATGACCGACGCCGACCTGCTGGTGCTGCTCTCTGACGTGGACGGCCTTTACACCGCCCCGCCCGGCTCCAGCCCGGACGCCCGCCACATCCCCGTGGTGCCGCGCATCACGCCGGAGATCGAGGCCATGGCCGGCGGCGCCGCCAGCCAGTTCTCGCGCGGCGGCATGCGCACCAAGATCGAGGCCGGCAAGATCGCCACCGCCGGCGGCGCCCACATGATCATCGCCTCCGGGCTGGTGGACAATCCGCTGCGGCGCATCGCCGAAGGGGCGCCGGCCACCTGGTTCCTCTCGCGCTCCACCCCGGCGCGCGCGCGCAAGAAATGGATCAGCGGCCTGCTGGAGACCCATGGCGTCATCACCATCGATGACGGCGCCGTGGCGGCGCTGCGCCGCGGCAAGAGCCTGCTGCCGGCCGGCGTCACCGCCGTGGAGGGCGCGTTCCTGCGCGGCGATCCGGTGCTGGTGAAGAACGCCTCCGGCCAGGTGGTGGCCCGCGGCCTCGTCAATTTCGACGCCGACGACGCCCGCGCCGTCGCAGGCCGCGCCAGCGCCGAAGTGGCCGCCATCGTCGGCTATTCCGGCCGGGCGGAGATGATTCACCGCGACGTCATGGTGGTGAGCCCCGCCGTGAAGGACGAGGCGTCCTGAGCGCGAAAGACGCGCAGACCGCCCGGACGGGCCGGCGCGCCTTGCGCCGCCGCCCCCGGGGCGGGTAACAATAACGCCCCTGATCGACGGACCGGCGAACGGCCGGAGCAAGCGAAGGCAGGACAATGGGCACCGCAGCACGCATCGACAGCACCGCCAGCGCAGTCACCGGCGCCGGCGCGCCGCCGGCCGGCGCGGCCGACATCGCCGGTCTCATGCGCGACATCGGCCGCCGGGCCGTGGCCGCCCGGCGCCAGCTGGCGCTGCTCGACGGAGAAACCCGCGCCGCCGCCCTGCGCGCCGCCGCCGACGCCATCCGCACGGCGGAGGACGCGATCCTCGCCGCCAACGCCGGGGATGTGGCCGAAGCGCGCGCCAGCGGCCAGACCGAGGCCTATATCGACCGCCTCGCCCTGGACGCCCGCCGCCTCGCCGCCATCGCCGACGGCGTGACGGCCATCGCCGCCCTGCCCGACCCGGTGGGCCGCGTGCTGGCCGTATTCGAACGGCCCAACGGGCTGGTGATCGAGCGCGTCTCCACGCCGCTCGGGGTCATCGGCATCATCTTCGAGAGCCGTCCCAACGTGACGGCGGACGCCGCCGCCCTGTGCCTGAAGGCGGGTAACGCCGCCATCCTGCGCGCCGGCTCCGACAGCTTCCGCTCGGCGACGGCCCTCGCCGACGCCATGCGCGCCGGCGTCGCCAGCGCCGGCGTTCCGGCCGACGCGGTGCAGCTGGTCCCGACGCGGGACCGCGCCGCGGTGGGCGAGATGCTGCGCGGCCTCGACGGCGCCGTCGACGTGATCGTGCCGCGCGGCGGCCGCAGCCTGGTGGAGCGGGTGCAGAACGAGGCGCGCGTGCCGGTGTTCGCCCATCTGGAGGGCCTGGTGCACGTCTATGTGGACGGCGAGGCCGACCTGGAGACGGCGCGCAAGGTGCTGATGAACTCCAAGATGCGGCGCACCAGCATCTGCGGCGCGGCCGAGACGCTGCTGGTGGACCGCGCCGGCGCCGGGCGCCTGCTGGCCCCGCTGGTCACCATGCTGCTCGACGCCGGCTGCGAGGTGCGCGGCGACGAGGCCGTGCAGGCCGTCGACCCGCGCGTCAGGCCGGCCAGCGAGGAAGACTGGCGCACGGAATATCTGGAGGCGATCATTTCGGCGCGGGTGGTGGACGGCCTTGACGGCGCCCTCGCCCACATCGAGGCCTATTCGTCCCGCCACACCGACTGCATCATTACCGAAAACCGCGAGCGGGCCGAGCGCTTCCTCGCGGAGGTGGATTCGGCCATCGTAGCGCACAACGCCTCCACCCAGTTCGCCGACGGCGGCGAGTTCGGCTTCGGGGGCGAGATCGGCATCGCCACCGGGCGCATGCACGCGCGCGGCCCGGTCGGCGCAGAGCAGCTCACCTCGTTCAAGTACAAGGTGCGCGGCTCCGGCCAGACCCGGCCGTAACAGCACGGCCGCCGGTCAGCGGGCGGCGGCCGCGGTCTCCGCCGGCGCGTCCGCGGCGTCGCCGGACAGCAGGCCCAGGCGGCCGAGCATCGCGGCGATCTCCTCCGGCGTCTCCTGCGCCCGCAGCACGTCGGGATGGTGCGCCGCGCCGGTGGACAGGTAAATGACCGAACCGCCATGCACCGCCGCCCGCACCATCAGGATGCAGGACGCGTTCAGCAGGATGCGGGCGTTGTCGGCCGGATCGGTGACATGAATGAACATGACGGGCTCCTTGCGCCAGATCCGCCCCCATATTAACCGGTTCCGGCTGCGACGCGTTACATGGGCGAGGGCGGCATGATTCCACGGTGGCGGCTGCCGCAGGGCGCCCCAGGACAGCGCATCGGTCTTTACGGCGGCACGTTCAATCCGCCCCACGCAGCCCATCGCCTCGTCGCCGACATCGCCCTGCGCCGGCTCGGGCTAGACCGGGTGTGGTGGCTGGTCACCCCCGGCAATCCGCTGAAGGACCAGGACGGCCTGCCCTCCGTCGCCGAACGCATGGCTCTGACACAGGCCGTCGCCCGCGGCCCGCGCCATCACGTCAGCGGCCTCGAGACCGACATTGGCGCCCGCTTCACCTGCGAGACCGTGGCCTGGCTGCAGCGCCGCTTTCCGCACATGCATTTCGTGCTGGTGATCGGCGCCGACAGTTTCGTCACCCTGCACCGCTGGCGGCGCTGGCGCGACATCATGCGCCGCGTGCCGGTGGCGGTGATCGACCGGCCGGGCAGCACGCTGGCGGCCGCCGCCTCGGTGGCGGCGCGCAGCTTCGCTGCGGCGCGCGTGCCGGAACCGGCGGCGCGCGCGCTGGCGCTGCGCCGCCCGCCCGCCTGGACGCTGCTGCACGGGCCGCGCTCGGGGCTGTCGTCCACCGCCATCCGCGCCGGGCGCCGCACGCCGCCCTGAAACCGCCTTCCCCGACGTCGCCCGCGCGTTGAACGCATGGAGGGGAATGGTTATGTTGCCCGAAACGGCGATTATCCGCCGGGGCGGCGCGCATGCCGGACAGCCGGCCGGCGGACCGGCGCCCTGCCGCCGGCAGCCGCGACCACGCCCGGAGCGGCCGCCGCCCCGCGGACCGCGCTCCGACAGCGAAACACGCTCCAACAGAAGGCGCCAGACGCAGCCATATGCCCAACCAGATACCCGAAGCCGGACAGTCCCCGGCCGGACAGCCGGAAGCCGGCGCCGACGCCGCCCTCGTCAGCCTGATCGGCGTCGTCATGCGCAGTCTCGACGAGATGAAGGCCGAGGACGTCGTCGAACTGGACCTGCGCGGCAAGACCACCATCGCCGACGCCATGGTGATCGCCTCCGGCCGGTCCAACCGTCACGTGGGCTCCATTGCGGAGAAGGTGATCGGGGACCTCAAGGCCGCCGGCGTGCGCGACATCAGGGAAGAAGGCTTCCCCGCCTGCGACTGGGTGCTGATCGACGCCGGCGACGTCATCGTCCACGTGTTCCGGCCCGAAGTGCGGGCGTTCTACAACCTTGAAAAAATGTGGAGCGCGGCGCCGGCGGGCGGCCGCGGCGCCTGACGTCTGGCCGGAGCCGGCGCGGAGAGGCGGGCGCGTGAAAATTTCCCTTGTCTGCGTCGGCCGCATGAAGGCCGGCCCCGAGCGCGAACTGGCCGAACGCTACCAGCGGCGCGCCGCCGCCCAGGGGCGCGCGCTCGGCGTCTCCGCCGTGGAGGTGGCCGAACTGCCCGAGAGCCGCGCCGCCGATCCCGCCCGCCGCAAGGCGGAGGAGGCGGCGGCCATTCTCGCCCGCGTCGGCGATGCGCCGCTGTTCGCCTTTGACGAGCGCGGCGCCGCCCTCTCCAGCGCGGCCGTGGCCGGGCGCCTCGACCGCGTGCGCGAATCCGGCGCCGGCCAGCTGTGCCTGGTCATCGGCGGCGCCGACGGTCTCGACGCCAGCGTGCGCGGGCGGGCGCAGCTGGTCCTCTCCTTCGGCGCCATGACGCTGCCGCACCAGCTGGTGCGGGTGCTGGCGCTGGAACAGGTATACCGGCTGCTCACCATCATCGGCGGCCATCCCTATCACCGCGCCTGACGTCCGCCGGCGACGGGGCGGCGGGCGATCTGTCGCAGGCGTCGCCGCGCCCGCGCCAGAATTGCGGGGATGATGCGGCGCGGGCGGCCTCGCGGACGCCCCGGGACGGCTTGCGCTCCGGCCGTCCGGGGTTCATCTGCGGGGGCGCGCAACCGCGCGTTTACCATAACCGCCTTACTGTCGCCGTCCGGCGTCCCCGTGCAGAACAGCGATACCGCATGCCCCGCGTCTCCCTGAAGGCTTCGGCTCCGTCCGCGACCGGCGCTCCGCGCCGGCGGCCGCCGCGCGGCGCGCTGCTGGCGCTGGCGGCGGGCTGCGCCTGCTGGAGCCTTGCGCCCGGCGCGCTGGGCCAGCAGCCGGCGCAGCAGGCCGCCCAGACGGAAAAAAACCGGGCGGAGAGCGAGAAAGAGGCGCGCGAGGCCGAGCTGAAGGCGATTGAATCCCGGCTGATGTCCAGCGAGGAGGCCCGCATCCGCCTTGAGGCGGAGATCGCGGCGCTGAAGCTGGACCGCGCCCGCCTCAACGGCGCGCTGCTGAACACCACCAGCAAGGTGCAGGCGACGGAGGAGCGCATCGCCGAGCTGGAGTCGCGCCTGGCGACGCTCAATGACAGCGCCGACGCCATCCGCCGCTCGTTCGAGAGCCGCCAGGACGTGATCGCCGAGGTGCTGGCGGCGCTGCAGCGCATGGGCCGCAAGCCGCCGCCGGCGGTGCTCTCCAGCCCGGACGACATGCTGGCCGCCGTGCGCACCTCCATGCTGCTCGGCGCCGTGGTGCCCGAGCTGCGCAACGAAACCCGGGCGCTGGCCACCGATCTCGCCGAGCTGGCGCGCCTTGGCGACGCCATCAAGGCTGACCGCCAGCGCCTGTTCGCGGAGATGGAGACGATCGTCGAGGAGCGGCGCCGGCTGATGGCGCTGATTGAGGCCCGCCAGGCCCGCCTCGCCGGCGCCGAGCGCGAGACCAGCGAACAGGCCGCCCGGGCGGCCGAACTGGCGAAACAGGCCGACGACCTGAAGTCGCTGATCGCCCGGCTGGAGAGCGAGCTGGCCACCGCGCGGCGCAACACCGAGGCGGCGCGCAAGGCCGAGGCGGAGCTGAAAAACGCGAAGGAGCAGCTCGCCGCCCTCGCCTTCCGTGATCCGGCGCGGCTGGAGCCGAAGATCGCCTTCGCCGACGCCCGCGGCCAGCTGCCGCTGCCGGTGGGCGGGCGCGAGATCGTCTCCTTTGGACAGCCGGACGCCACCGGCGCGAAATCCCAGGGGATCACCATCGCCACCCAGCCCGGCGCCATCGTTTCGGCGCCGGCGGACGGTTGGGTGTCGTTCGCGGGACCGTTCCGGTCCTTTGGTCAACTCTTGATCATAAATGCCGGCGGCGGATACTATGTGCTGCTCGCCGGCATGGAGCGGATCAACGTCAGTCTCGGCCAGTTCGTGCTGGCCGGGGAGCCTGTCGCGGTGATGGGCTCCGGGGCGGATTCTGGCTCTGGCGGAGGCCCCGCCGCCACGGCCCGGGGACGGGCGGACGCCCCCGCAGGGCCGGCGCTCTATGTCGAATTCCGCAAGGATGGCGGGGCGATCGACCCCACGCCCTGGTGGGCGAAGTCCCCCGGCGCGTCTCAAGGCGAAAAGGTTCGCGGATAATGCGAAAAATCTCGATTCTGGTCTGCGGCGTAGCGCTCGGCGTCGGTCTGTCGCTGGCGGCGACCCAGACCCGTCTGATGTCCACGACCAGCGCCACCGCCGCCTCTGCCGACATTTACCGGCAGCTCAACCTGTTCGGCGACGTGTTTGAAAAGGTGCGCAGCGACTACGTCGAAAAGCCGAACGAAAGCAAGATGATCGAGGCGGCCATCAACGGCATGCTCTCGTCGCTTGACCCGCACTCCAGCTACATGGACGCCAAGGCGTTCAAGGAGATGCAGGTGGAGACGCGCGGCCAGTTCGGCGGCCTCGGCATCGAGGTGACGCAGGAGGACGGGCAGATCAAGGTGGTGACGCCCATTGACGACACCCCCGCCGCCCGCGCCGGCATCCTCACCAACGACCTCATCGTCAAGATCGACGGCGAGCCCGTGCAGGGCATGGCCCTCAACCAGGCCGTCGACAAGATGCGCGGCCCGGTCAACACCAAGGTGACGCTCACCATCCAGCGTCCCGGCCGCAAGGAGCCGCTGCAGATCACGCTTACCCGCGAGATGATCTCCATCCGCTCGGTGCGCGCCCGCGCCGAGGGCGACGTGGCCTATATCCGCCTCACCCAGTTCATCGAGCACTCCTTCGACGACCTGAAGGCGGCGATAGAGAAGGTCACGAAGGAAATCGGCCCGGACAAGATCAAGGGCTACGTGCTCGACCTGCGCAACAACCGCGGCGGCCTGCTCGACCAGGCGGTGTATGTCTCCGACGCCTTCCTCAACCGCGGCGAGATCGTCTCCACCCGCGGCCGCAACGCCGACGAGATCCAGCGCTTCACCGCCCGCGCCGGCGACCTCACCAACGGCAAGCCGGTGGTGGTGCTGATCAACGGCGGCTCGGCCTCGGCGGCGGAGATCGTCGCCGGCGCCCTGCAGGACCACAAGCGCGCGACGCTCATCGGCACGCGCTCCTTCGGCAAGGGCTCGGTGCAGACCATCATCCCGCTCGGCTCCAACGGCGCCCTGCGGCTGACCACGGCGCGCTACTACACGCCCTCCGGCCGCTCCATCCAGGCCAAGGGCATCGATCCCGACATCGTCGTGCTGCAGGACGTCCCGGACGAGCTGAAGGGCAAGGACGAGACCAAAGGCGAAGCCGGGCTGCGCGGCCACCTTTCCGGCAGTCCGCGCGACGGCAGGGACAGGGCCGACGGCAAGGCGGCGCAGGACGGCGAGAAGCAGGAGGAGCGCTCCGGCTCGTCGGCCTACATTCCGCCGGACCCGGCCAAGGACAAGCAGCTGCAGGCGGCGCTCGAGCTGCTGCGCACCGGCAGGATCGCCTCGGTGGCGAAATCCGGGGAAGCCGGCGCGCCGGAGAAGGCGAAGAACTGAGCCGGCCCGCAACGGGCTGGCGGCCCCGCGTCCTGCGGCGCGGGCGCCTGCAGGCGCGGCCCCTTCAGGGCCGCGTTTTTTTGCGGGCGCGACGCTTCGTCCGGGCGTCCGCAGCCTTCGCCATTGCCAGCAGGCCGGGCGCTGCGGCATAACACGGCCCCGTGGGGTCCATGCGCCTCGCGCGCCAGGACGGGCCCCGCGGGGGAAGGCGGCCGGCGCGTTGAACGGCCGACCGGCTCCATTATATTGCTGAAAAAAATGCCTGTTCCGGAAGCGACGGCCGTGTTTCCGGAACACGCATGGGGCGAAAGCCAGGGCCGCGCGCCCGGCTTTACGCGGGGCCAGGAACGATGACCGACGACACCCGTTTCGCGCAATTGCCGTATCGCCTGTGCGTGGGCGTCATGCTGCTGAACCGGGACAATGAGGTGTTCGTCGGCAGGCGCCGTTCGGACGCGGGTCCCGAACATGTGGACGACGCCTATGTGTGGCAGATGCCCCAGGGCGGCATCGACGAGGGCGAGGATCCCTATCAGGCGGCCCTGCGCGAGCTTTATGAGGAGACCAGCGTCAGCTCGGTGGAGCTGGTCGCCGAGGCACCCGGGTGGTACTGCTACGACCTGCCGCGCGAGATCCTCAAGCGCTCCTGGCGTGGCCGCTATCGCGGGCAGAAGCAGAAGTGGTTCGCCCTGCGCTTTGTCGGCGACGTCTCGGAGATCAACGTGCGCAGGCCGGCGGGCGGCCACAAGGCCGAGTTCAGCGACTGGCGCTGGGCCCCAATGCATACGCTGCCGGACCTGATCATCCCCTTCAAGCGGCCGGTGTACGAGCAGGTGGTGGCCGCCTTCGCCAACCTGCCGAGGGGCTGAGACGCCTCGGGCCCGGCCAGGGCGGCGGCCGCGCGGTCACGGCGGCGCCGCCAGCAGCCGCTCCAGGGCGCAGAGGGCGTCGGCCGCGGCCGGCGGCTTGTCCCAGCGGATGCGATGGATGCGCGGGAAGCGCATGGCGAGGCCCGACCTGTGCCGCGGCGAGCGGCGCAGCCCCTCAAAGGCGATCTCCAGAACCAGACCGCGGTCCGGCTCATGGGCCACCTCGCGCACCGGTCCGTAGCGCGCCACCGTGTTGTTGCGGATGAAGCGGTCGAGCTGCGCCAGCTCGGCGTCGGTGAAACCGAAATAGGCCTTGCCCACCGGCGTCAGCCGCGGTTCGCCGTCCTCACCCCCTGTCCACACGCCGAAGGTGAGGTCGGAGTGGAAGGACGAACGCCGGCCGTGGCCGCGGCGGGCGTACATCAGCACCGCGTCCACCAGCCAGGGATCGCGCTTCCACTTGAACCAGGGACCGCGCGGGCGGCCGCTCACATAGACGCTGTCGCGACGCTTGAGCATGCAGCCCTCCACCGCCGCCGCGTCCGGCCCGGCGCCGGCCGCGGCCGGATCATCCCGCGCCGCCGCCAGCGCGGCCCAGCTGGCGAAGGGAATGAGCGGCGACAGGCTGACGCGCGGATGGGCGAAACGCGCCACGAGCGCCTCCAGCCGCTCCCGCCGCTGCGTCCATGGCAGCGGCGTCAGGTCCGCGCCGTCCAGCGACAGCAGGTCCCAGACGCGGATGTGGGCGGGCCAGTCGCGCAGCATGCGGGCGCTCACCGTCTTGCGGTTCAGCCGCTGCTGCAGGGTGTTGAAATCCTGCGCCGCGCCGTCGCGCGCCACCAGCAGCTCGCCGTCCAGGGTGCCCTGAAAGCCCTCCAGCTCCAGCAGCGCCGCGATCAGGTCGGGAAAGGCGGCGGAGATGTCCTCCCCGGCGCGCGACCACAGCCGCGCCGCCGGCGCGCCCTGCGCGTCGGCGCCGGCCACCGCCTGGACGCGGATTCCGTCCCATTTCCACTCGGCGGCGAAATCCGCCGGATCGAGCGCCTCCAGCTCCGCGCGCGTCACCGGATGCGACAGCATGGGCGGACGGAACGGCGTCGCCTCCGCGCCGCGCGGCCTCGGCCCGCGCCCTTCCGCCCAGGCGAACAGCGCCTCATAGGGCGGCGCGAGCCCCGGCCAGATGGTCTCAATCTCCTGCGCCTCCCGCCCGCCGTAGCGCGCGAGCGCCAGCCGCGCCAGGCGGCCGGACACGCCGACGCGGAAATTGCCGGTGACCAGCTTGAGCAGCGCCCAGCGCCCGGTTTCGTCGAGAACGTCGAGCCAGCCGGCCAGCAGCGGCTCCATCTGCGCCCTGGTCGCCCCGGCCATGGTCTCCACCACCCGCGCCAGGGAAAGGCCGGCCGCCGGCGGCGTCCGGGGCGCCGGCCACAGCAGGGCGACGGTTTCGGAGAGATCGCCCACATAGTCGTAAGACATGGCGAACAGGGCCGGATCGACGCGCGCGCTGACCAGCCGGCGCAACAGCGCCGGCCCGGCGTGGGGAAAGGCCAGCTCGCCGGCCAGCGCCGCCAGGGCGTAGCCGCGGTCCGGGTCAGGCGTCGTGGCGAAATAGTCTGCGAGGATGCGCAGGCGGGCGTTGCGACTGCTTTCAAACGCCAGGCGGTCCGCGAGGGCGGCGAAACGGTTCATGGCGCCTCCCCGGCTGGCGTGGTCCTGATCGCGGGCCCGTCCCCCGGCGAGGCGCCGGCCGCGCCGTCGTCCGCGGACGGCGCGCCGGGCAGGCCGGGGCCGTCGCCGTCCTCATCTTCGCCATGACCGGGCAGGCTGAGGGGGCGGGCGTCGCGGCCCTGCTGGCGGAGCCAGTAGACCAGCGCGTCCTCCCGGCCGTGGGTGACGAGCACCTGGCCAGCTCCGGTTTCGGCGACGGTCTGCAGCAGGGCGGGCCAGTCGGCGTGATCGGAGATCACCAGCGGCAGCTCCACGCCGCGCTGGCGGGCGCGGGCGCGGGTGCGCATCCAGCCGGAGGCGAGACAGCGGACCGGATCGGCGAAACGCCGGCTCCAGCGCTCCTGCAGGGCGCCGGGCGGGCAGAGGATGATCTGGCCGGGCAGGCCGTCGCCGGGGCCGCGGCGCCCGGCCGGCGGAACCGGCCGCAGCGCGCCCAGCGCCACGCCGTGGCGCAGATAGACCTCCGTGACCCGCTGCATGGCGCCGTGCAGGTAAACCGGCGCGTCGTAACCGGCGGCGCGCAGCAGGGCGACGAGCCGCTGCGCCTTGCCCAAGGAATAGGCCCCCACCAGATGGGCCCGCTCCGGGAACAGCCGCAGCGAGGCCAGCAGGCGGGCGATCTCCGCCGCCGGCGGCGGATGGCGGAACACCGGCAGGCCGAAGGTGGCCTCGGTGACGAACACGTCGCAGGCCAGCGGCGCGAACGGCGCGCAGGTGGGATCGGCCTCGCGCTTGTAGTCGCCGGAGACCACCGCCCGCGTCAGCCAGCCGCGGCGGTTGCGCGCCTCGATGCGGATCTGCGCCGAGCCCAGCACATGGCCTGCCGGATGGAAACTCACCCGCGCCGAGGACAGGGTCAGGATTTCGCCGGGGGCGACCGCCCGCGTCGCCCCGGCGAAATCCGGGCCATGGCGCGCGGCCATGAGGTCGAGGGTTTCGCGGGCGGCCAGCACGAGGCCGTGACCGGGGCGGGCGTGATCGGCATGGGCGTGGGTGATGAGCGCCGCCGGCGCCGGACGCAACGGATCAATGTGAAATTCGCCGGCCGGACACCAGAGCCCGGCCGGGGTCAGGGCCAGCAGCCCTTCCGCCGCGCCGCGCATCGCCAGTTCCGGCTGTTCCATGGTCCGCCCGCCCCCCGCGCCGCTCCGGCTCCGCCCCGCCGGCGCCCCGGCGCATGGCCCCCGGCGCATGGACAATGCCCGGGCGCGACGCAGGTTCCCGCGCCCGTCATGCGCGCGCGGCCGCCGGCGCGTGCGGCGGTCCCCCATGGCGACCGCCCGCCCATGACAAAAAGCCCGCCAGAGGAATCTGGCGGGCGGAAAGGGACAGGCCGCGACGGAAGCCGCCGCGGCGCGCCCGCCGGCGGATTACTTGCCGGTCCAGACGGGCTTGCGCTTCTCGGCGAAGGCGATGGCGCCCTCGCGCGCGTCGTGCGACTTGAACACCGGCTCGATGTAGGCCTTCTGCTTCTCCCACATCTCGGCGGCCGACCAGTCCTGCTGCTCGTTGATGATCTGGCGCGACACGGCGACGGCCAGCGGGCCGTTCCCGGCGATGACGCGGGCCAGCGTCAGGGCCTCCTCCAGCGCCTGGCCGTTGGGCACGACGCGGTTGATCAGGCCATAGCCCTGCAGGGTGGCGGCGGAGACCATCTCGCCGGTCAGCGCCAGCTCCATGGCGATGCGGTAGGGAATCTGGCGCGGCAGGCGCATCAGGCCGCCGGCGGCGGCGACGAGGCCGCGCTTCACCTCCGGAATGCCGAACTTCGAGCCCTCGCTGGCGACGATGAGGTCGCAGGTGAGAGCCAGCTCGCAGCCGCCGGCCAGGGCGTAACCCTCAACTGCGGCGATCAGCGGCTTCTTCGGCGGAGCCTCGGTGAGACCGGCGAAGCCGCGGCCCTCGATGGAGACCACCTCGCCCTTGACGAAGGCCTTGAGGTCCATGCCGGCGCAGAAGGAGCCGCCGGCGCCGGTGAGGATGGCGAGGCGGATGTCGTCGCGGCTGTTGATCTCGTCGACGGCGGCGGCGACGCCACGGGCCACGTCGCCGTTAACGGCGTTCTTGGCCTCCGGGCGGTTCAGCGTGATGATGGCGACGCCATCTTCTACCTTGAATTCAACAGCGCTCATTAAACGTCCTCCACTCAGATCCGCCTGCGCGCAGGCGGCCACAGAATTTCACGTGAATGTCACGCGCGCCGCCCGCAGGCGGCGGGCCGGGACGACCCGCCCGCTCCCGTAGCAGAAGGCGCTGGGCCCCCGCCAGAGCAGGCGGCGCATATCTTCCAGCGGGCGGCTGCGACGCGCCGTGGCCGGCGCGTCCCCTGCCCCGCCCGGCTCAGTCAAACATGCTGCGATAGCGGTCCGAGAAGACCTCGCGGCCGATGATCAGGCGCATCACCTCGGAGCTGCCGGCGAGGATGCGGTTGATGCGCGCGTCGGTGAACATGCGGCTGATGGGGAACTCGTCCATGTAGCCGTGGCCGCCATGCAGCTGCACGCCGAGGTCGAGCATCTTCCACTCCACCTCGCTGGCCAGCATCTTGGCCTTGGCCGCCATGTTGGCGGTGAGGGTTCCGGCGTTCAGCGCCTGGACGCAGTGGTTCACATAGACCTGGACGAGGTCGATCTCCGCGTCCATCTCGGCCATGCGGAACTGGGTGTTCTGCTGCTCGGCGAGCGTCTTGCCGAACAGCTTGCGCTCCAGGCAGTAGGCGCGGGTGATGTCGAAGGCGCGGCGGGCGTTGGCGGCGTTGCCGACGGCGGCGATCAGGCGCTCCTCGGCGAGACCCTCCATCAGGTGGTAGAAGCCACGGCCGGGCGTGCCCAGCACGTTGGCCTTCGGCACCTTCACGTCGTTGAAGAACAGCTCGGCGGTGTCCTGGGCCGGCATGCCCATCTTCTTCAGGTTGCGGCCGCGCTCGAAGCCCTCCATGCCGCGCTCGACGATGAGCAGCACCATGGAGTGACGCTCCGTGGCCGAGCCCAGCTTGGCGGCGACGATCACCACGTCGGCGTTGATGCCGTTGGAGATGAAGGTCTTGGAGCCGTTGAGCAGGTAGTGGTCGCCGGCGTCGACGGCGGTGGTGCGCATGCCGGCGAGGTCAGAGCCGGCGCCCGGCTCGGTCATGGCGATGGCGAGGATGGTCTCGCCCTTCACGCATTTGGGCAGGAAGCGCTCCTTCTGCTCCTCGGTGCCGAAGCGCTCGAAATAGGTGCCGACGAGGCGGCTGTGCAGGGTGTTGAACCACTCGCCGACGCCGGCGCGCACGGTCTCCTCGATGATGATCTGCTCGTAGCGGAAGTCCCTGTCGCCCATGCCGCCGTATTTCTCGTCCGGCCAGATCATCAGGAAGCCCTGCTCGCCCGCCTTGGTGAAGGCCCAGCGGTCGACAATGCCGTTCTGACGCCAGCGCTCCATGTGGGGAGCGATCTCGGTCTCAAGGAACTTCCGGTAAGACTGGCGGAACAGGTTCTGTTCTTCGGTGTAGTGCGACATTGTACGTTTCCTCAGGGACAGCGCGTTTTTCCGGAAAGCGGCGGCAGCTTTCCGCCACGGGAACGCCGTTGTGTTCGCAGGCCCCGGCGCCGCAGCCGGCGTCCGGCGCGCGCCTTTCGCCGGCGCCGCTCCCTGATGCGTCATAGAGCAAGACTCGCCGGACAGGAACCTTGGGCGCGGGCGAATCCAGCGCGAAACGTCGCGCGCCTGCGCAGGGCGCAGCCGCCAGGGGCGCGCCGTCGCCTCACGGCGCCGGCGGCGTCCATAAGCGGCGGCGCCGCCCGTCCGCCGTCACGGCGCGGCGTTGCAGGCGCGGGTTTCGCCGCGCTGGCAGGCGCGGCTCCAGATCACCGGCCGCCCCGGCGCCGCAAGGACAGGTCCCGGCGGCGCCGGGGCCTGCGCGCCGCGGTCAGGCGGCGGCCCTGCGCAGATCGTTCATCTCCATCCAGACGCAGGCGTGATGGTGCGAGTCGCCGTAGAGGGTGTCGAACACCTTGAGGCGGCGGAAATAGTGGCCGATGACGCACTCCTCGGTCATGCCCATGCCGCCGTGCAGCTGGATGCCCTGGGCGCCGACCCAGAAGGCGGCGCGGCCGATGCGCGCCTTGCTGGCGGAGACAAGGGCGCGCCGGCGCTCCGCATCGTCCAGCTCCAGCGCCGCAAGCCCGTGCGCAAGGCTGGCGCGGGCCAGCTCCAGCTCCACATACATGTCGGCGAGACGGTGCTGCAGGGCCTGGAAGTCCGCCAGCGCCTGGCCGAACTGCCGTCGCGCGCGCAGATAGTCGCGCGTGGTCCACAGCGCCTGCTCCATGGCGCCGACGGCGTCCGCGCACGCAACCATGATGACGCGGGTCATCATGGCGTCCAGCGCGGCGAAGGTGCCGCCCTCCGCGCCCACCAGGGCGCCGGCGCCGGGGCGCACGCCCTCCAGCACGAGATCGGCGACCTGCTGGTTGTCGATGGTGCGATAGGCCTTCACCGTCAGGCCAGGGGCGCCTGCGGGAACGCGGAACAGGCTGAGCCCCGCGCGGTCACCGTCAGCGCCGGCGGTGCGGGCGGAGACGAGGAAGGCGTCGGCGGCGACGGCGCCGGTGACCATGCACTTGAAGCCGTCCAGCCGCCAGCCGTCGCCATCACGGCGCGCCCGCGTCGTCACCCATTCGGTCTTGCCGCGCGCCTCCGGCTCGTCATGGGCCACGGCGAACACCGTCTCGCCGGAAACGAGGGAGGCCGCCAGCTCATGGGCGCCGGCCGCCGCCAGCAGCGCCGCCGGAGCGACGACGCAGCCGATGAACGGCTCGTGCACGAGGCCCCGGCCCAGCTCGGCGGCCACCACGGCGATATCCGCCGCCGAGCCGCCGTAGCCGCCCGCCGCCTCCGGCACGCCGAGGCCGGTCCAGCCCATGTCCGCGAAGGCGGCGAGGGTCTGGCGCAGGTTCCCGCGCGTGGGCGGGCGTTTTTTCAGGTTGCCAAAGCCGTCGTGGCGGCGGGCGAAAGCAGCGGCGCTCTCCGCCAGCATGCGCCGCTCCTCGCCGGCCGGCGCGCGGCTGGCGACCTCGCCGCGCAGCAGCAGCCGCGCCAGGATGTTGCGCTGCACCTCGCTGGAGCCGCCGTAGATGGTGGCGGCGCGCATGAACAGGAAGTCGGCGACGGCGTCATGGGCGTGCGGCAGGCCGGGCAGATAGGCGCCGTCGCGGTCCTTCGGCTCCGGGCAGAAGGCGGCGCCGTATGAGCCGAGGGTCTCCACCATCAGGCGCAGGATCTCCTGCTGGATGCGCGTGCCCTCCAGCTTCAGCACCGACGGCAGGGCGGGATCGTCGATGTCCTCGCCCAGAGCCTGCATCACCGCCTCCTCAAGGGCGATGAGGTCGATCTCCACTTCGGCGATGCGCCGGCGCAGGTCGGCGTTTTCGGCCAGCGGCCTGCCCCAGCGCCGCTCGGCGCGCGCCATCTCCTTCAGCAGTTCGAGGTTGCGCTTGTTGCGCGGCACGTTGGCGGTGGCCACGCGCTCGGCGCCGAGCAGCCATTTGGCGTAGTCCCACCCCCGGTTCTCCTCGCCGACGAGATTGTCGACGGGCACGCGCACATTGTCGAAGAACACCTCGCACAGGCTCTCGCCGCCGTCGATGGAGCGGATGGGCCGCACGGTGACGCCGGGCGAGCGCAGGTCGATGAGCAGGAAGGAGATGCCTTTCTGCGGCTTCGCCTCCGGATCGGTGCGCGTCAGGCAGAAGATCCAGTCGGAGAAATGCGAATGGGAGTTCCAGATCTTCTGGCCATTGACGACATAGACGTCGCCCTCGCGCACGGCGCGGGTGCGCAGCGAGGCGAGGTCGGAGCCGGCGCCGGGCTCCGAGAAGCCCTGCGCCCAGTAGACGCGCCCCTCGCGGATGTCCGGCAGGAAGCGGCGTTTCTGCTCCGGCGTCCCGAATTTCGCGATCACCGGCCCGACCAGCGACACGCCCTGGATGTTGTTGGTGGGCGCGCCGGCGGCCACCAGCTCCGCCTCGAACACATAGCGCTGCATGGGCGTCCAGCCCGTGCCGCCCTCCTCCACCGGCCAGCCGGGGACAGACCAGCCGTTGCGGGCGAGAATGGCCGAGATCGCCAGCATGTCGTCGCGGGTGGGATGCACCGCGGTGCGGTTGCGACGCACCAGATCTTCCGGGAGGTTGGCGCGCAGCCAGGCGCGCACGTGCTGGCGGAAGGCCTCGATGTCGGCTGGCGCCGCGGCGGCTGCGGAAGGAAGAATCGCGTTCATCGGCTGCTCCTTGGGCTGCGTTCGGGCGTGCGGCCGCGCCCGCCTGCGGTTTCGCGCCCGGCCCGGGGGGCGGCCTGCTGCGGGCGGCGCGGCGCCGGAGAGACGGAGGCGGCGGCGGAGGCGGAAAGCTGGAAATCCGGCGTCCCGGAGGACGCCGGCGCCGGCGCCTGCGCGCCGGAGAGCCGGGAGCCGGGGGAGGGTCCGGAGCCCGGCGGGACGCCCGGACGGAGCGGCGGCCGCCCGCCCGCGCCGGCCCGGGGCCGAAGCGGCTTACTCGGCCGCCTGCCTGGCCGCGCCGCCAGGGCGCGGAATGGCGCCGGCCGCAGCCAGGGCGCGCTCGCGCGCCTGGTCCATGGGATAGAGGCGGTTCATCATCAGGCGCTGGGCCGGCAGGCCGCCGCCCGCCTGCAGGGCCACCACGAACTGCCAGCCGCCGTAGGCGTCGGCGGTGAGGTCGCGGATCATGTTGTAGACCCGCATGCGCGTCTCCACGTCCACGTTCTTCCGGGTGTGCAGGTACTTGCGGATATACTTGCCTGACTCCGGATTGCGCAGCTCCGCCTCCAGCGGGAGGGTGAGCACGAGGCCGCCGCCGAGGTCGTGCAGATATTTCACCGTCTGGTGGTAGTTGGCGGCGTAATAGTATTTGGCGGCGTTAATGCCGAGCACGTTCGGATGCACCATGCCGGACGGCGTCGTCTGGTAGTGGCGCAGCGAATAGTCCAGCGCCATCCGCAGCATTTCGGCGTAGGTGATCAGCTCGGCGATGGAGCTCTGGGCGATGGGATCGTTCTCCTTGCCCTGCATTTCGGTGACCAGCTGGGCGAGCCCGACGAACAGCTCCGACATGCGCACCGCCTCGATGACGCCGCCGGTGCGCTCCCACAGGCCCAGCGACTGGGCCAGCTTGCTGGCCAGCTGCACCTCGCCGGCAAGGAACACGCGGTCCCACGGCACGAACACGTCGTCGAAGATCACCATGCTCTCCGGCATGGAGTGATGGGCCGAGGCCGGATAGTCGAAGGCGTTGAGCTCGGCCGGGGCGAAGGAGCGGTTGATGAGCTTCACCCCCGGGGCGTTGACCGGAATGGAGAACGACACCGCGTAATCGGTCTCGTCCTGGCGCATGCCCTTGGTGGGCATCACCACCAGTTCGTGGATGCAGGAGGCGGCGGTGATGTGCAGCTTGGCGCCGCGCACGACGATGCCGTCCCTGTTGCGGTCGACGATGCGCACGTAAAGGTCGGGGTCGTCCTGCTCGTGGGCGCGGCGCTTGCGGTCGCCCTTGGGGTCGGTGATCACCTCGGCGCCGCGCAGGTCGTTGTCGCGACAGTATCTGTAGATGCGCTCGATGTTCTCCGCATACAGCGGATTGACGGCGCGCACGTCGTCCACGCACTGCAGCAGCGCCATGAACACGCCCGACACCGCGGTGCCGATGGAAGTGTGCATCAGCATGTTCACGCGGGTCTGCAGGTCTTCTTCGGTGCGGGGAACCTGGAAGATGCGGTGGGCCTCCACCCCGTCCTCGGCGACGTAGCGGCGCAGCTGGCCCAGCTCCGGATCGTCATACTCATAGTCATGGGCGATCAGCGCCAGCGGCACGCGGAAGCGGTCGTTTTTCGTGATGTCGGCGATCCGCTCGCCGTCCCAGAACACGACGCGGCCGTCGCGCAGGGATTCGTAGTATTGCTCGGGCGTTTTCAGGGCCATGACAGCTCTCCGTGACGTTGCGTTTCCTTCGGCGCCGCGCTGGCGCGGCGCTCCCCCCTGTGCGGGTCGCGCAGGTCGCCGGCCTGCTGCGGGCGGCGGCCTTGTGACCTCAACCGTGCGCCGTCCCGGGCGCCGGGGCCCGGGCGCGGCGGCTCACGCCCGGCCGGGCGCGGCGCTCTCCTGCCCGGCGCGCTCCAGGGCCTCGCGCAGCTGCTGGCGCAGCAACGGCTTGTTGACCTTGTTGGCGCCGCTGAGCGGCAGCGGCTCGCTGCGCAGGTCAACCGAGCGGGGACACTTGTAGGCGGCGATGCGGGCGCGGCAGTGGGCGATGACCGCTTCCCCGGTGAGATCGAAACCGGGGCGCACCGAAATGACCGCGTGCACCTGTTCGCCCCAGCGTTCGTGCGGCCGGCCGATGACGGCGCACTGGGCCACGCCGGGCAGCTGGCAGATGACGTCCTCCACCTCCGACGAGTAAACGTTCTCGCCGCCGGTGATGATCATGTCCTTGAGGCGGTCGATGACGTAGACGAAGCCTTCGTCGTCCATGTAGCCAAGGTCGCCGGTGTGCAGCCAGCCGTCGCGGACCGCGCGCTCCGTCAGCTCCGGCTCCCGCCAGTAGCCCTTCATCACGGTGGGGCCGCGCACCACGATCTCGCCCGGCTCGCCGGGCGGCAACGGCCTGCCTTCCGGATCAAACACCGCCACGTCCAGCCCGACCAGCGCCCGGCCGCAGGAGCGCGCGCGCCCTTCATGGCGGTGGGTGGTGACGTAGCGCGGCGGCAGCGCCGTGCAGGAGGCGGTGGCCTCGGTCATGCCGTAACAGTGCACGAACTGCGCCTGGGGCATCAGCGCCAGCGCCTCGTTGAGCAGCGTCTCCGGCATGGGCGCGGCGCCGTAAAGCAGCATGCGCAGGCTGGTGAGGTCGCAGCTGCGGCTGGCCGGATCGTCCAGCAGCATGCGCAGCATGGTGGGGACCATGGAGGTGATGGTGACGCCATGGGCGCCGATGGCGCGGGCCACCGCCCCCGGCTCGAACCTGGGCAGCAGCACGACGCGCCCGCCGCAGATCATCACCGGCAAACACAGGCCGGCCGCGCCCACATGGAACAGCGGCCCCGAAACCAGCGCCACGCTGGTTTCGTCCAGCTTCACCGCCAGCCCGGACGACCAGGCGCTGCACATGATGTTGGCGTGGGTGTGCATCACGCCCTTGGGCGCGCCGGTGCTGCCGCTGGTGTAGAACAGCGCCGCCACGTCGTCGCCACGGCGGCCGCGGTCCTCCGCCGGCGCCGCCTCCGCCAGCAGCCGCTCGTAACTGGCCATGCCTGCGGGCGCCGCCCCCTCCCCCGCGTGGATGACCACGGACACGCCGGCCGCCGCGGCGAGGGCGGCGCCCAGCTCCGCCCATGCGTCGTCAACGATGAGAATGCGCGCGCCGGCATGGCGGACGATGCGCTCCAGCTCCGGCAGGGCGAGGCGGAAGTTGAGCGGCGTGAACACGCCCCCGCCCCAGGGAACGCCGAAACAGAATTCAAGATAGCGGTGACCGTTGTCGGCCAGCATACAGACGCGGTCGCCGTCCTCCATGCCGAGATCGCGCAGCGCCCCGGCCAGACGCATCGCGCGGCCGGCGAACTGCGCCCAGGTGAGGCGCGTGTCGCCGTCCACCACGGCGACGGCCTGCGCCTGCTGGCGCACGCAGCGCTGCAGGGCCTGCGAAAGGCCCAGCGCCGCCGCCGCGCCGCCAGACGGTCCCGGCGGCGCCGGCCGCCGCCCCCGGCCAGGATCCGCCGCGTCTTCAGGATTGACCGCCAGCGCGAGCGCGCCCTCTTCCATGACGTCTCTCCCTTGATCTCCGGCGCCTCTGCGGGCGCTCCGCAACCATTGGCACGTAATGGCCGCCCGCACGGGCGGACGGCGGCGGCCGGAGCGCGGGCCCACTCCGGCGGCCCGGTCCGGCGCCGCTCAGGCGCAGGCGAGGCGCAGCGCCGACGGCGCCGCGGCGTTGCGGCGCAGGGCGCGCATTTCAGCGAACTCCACCACCTGGGAGGCGACGATGGCGAGCTGGCGGTCCAGCGCCTCGTCGGCGCAGCGGCCGGCGGCGTCGAACGCCGGCGTGACGGCGCTGAACGCCGCCGCCATGGGCGTGGGCCAGCCGCGCAGGGCGTGAATGATGGCGCGCAGGGCGGACAGCGTGGCGCCAAGCGCCTGGGGCCCCCAGGCGCTGACGATGCAGCCGACGGCGCGGCCATCCAGATACGGCGCGGGATCGTCGCGCAGGTCCTCGAGGTAATCGAGGGCGTTTTTCAGAAGGCCGGAAACGGAGCCGTGATAGCCCGGCGAGGCGATGATGACGCCGTCAGCGCGGCGAATGGCCTCAATGAAGCGGGTCGCCTGCGGGCTGCGGCCGGCCTCGCCGGCGCCATACATTGGAAAGATGAGATCCGCTCCGCAGAAGGCCAGCGTTTCGGCGCCGTTCGCTTCCGCATGGGAAAGCGCGACGCGCAGGGCCTGTTCGGACGACGAGTTCTGGCGGGTGGTCCCGCCGACGCCGACGACAAGGGGGCGGTTCATTGTCTGGTCCTCCCTGCCGCCCCGGCGGGGCGGCCGTACGTCTGTCTGCGTCCCCGCGCCTCATGCCGGCGCCGTGACGTCAGGTACGGGATTACGATAAGATAAGTTATGTTATTGTCAATCGTGACCGAAGGTCTGCGTCGCCAATCTGGCGCATGGGTGGTATGACGCCGCCGCGCACTAGCAGGGAACACGGCATCATGACAGAAGCCCATCCGCTCAAGGCATCCGGCGACGCCACGGCGACGTCCGCCCGCAAGGGGCGCGGCGCCCGGCGCACGCGCGCCGACGGACGGCTGTCCCGGAAGGACTGGATCGAGGCCGGGCAGGAAATCCTGCGCAAGGAAGGCATTTCCGCCGTCAAGCTGGCGGCGCTGACCCGGCGCCTCGGCGTCTCGACCGGCAGTTTCTATCACCATTTCAGCGACTTCGAGGATTATCTCGGAGCGCTCGCCGCCGCCTTCAGCATGGACAGCGTGCGCGGCGTGCTGGAGCGGACCGCCTTTGACGACCCTGATCCGCTGAACCGCGTGCGTGAGCTGGCGCGGCTGAGCGTGGCGGAAGGCACCTTCGAGCTGGACCGCGCCATGCGCATCTGGGCGACCATGGACCAGCGCGCCGCCGCCACCGTGCGCGAGGCCGAGGCGCAGGTGCTGGCCTTTCTCTCGGAGGCGTTCCGGGATCTTGGCTTTGACGAAACGGAGGCGGAGCTGCGCTCGCGCATCCTGATGTCGGTGAACATCGCCCAGCTGCAGCTTTTTGAGGGCGGCGGCCGCCGCCGCTTCTTCAAGCAGGCCATGGAGCTGCTCGCCCGCCCGGACGGCGCGACAACCTGCAGGAAGTCCGCCTGAGCGGCGGCGCTCCGCAGGCCCCCGGCGCGCGGCGGACGCGACGGCGCAAGACGGACGGAAGAGGGCGTTTTGCGCCCCCTGCCCGGCTGGCGGCGGCCACGTTTACTCCACGGGGTCCCAGCTCTCGCCGTTGAAGCGCTGCAGGCGCATGTGCGAAACCACCGTGTAGTCGTCCGGAGAGGTGTTGATCAGGCTCCCCGGCAGCAGCACCGGAATGCGCACGTTCCTGAGGCTGGTCGCCTGGCGCATGATATTTTCGCGCGAGAGGTCGTCGCCGGCCTGGCGCAGCACCTGCTCCAGGGTCTGGGCATAGGCGTAGCCGACGATGTTGAGGGTGTCGGACGGGTCGGCGCCGGGCAGGTACCTGTCGAACCAGGCGCGCCACTCCTTCACCGCCGCGTCGTCCTTCCACGCCGGATCCGTCGCCTCCTTTATGAAGCCGGCGGTGATCACGCCCTTCGAAGCCTCGATGCCCGCCGGCCGGAAGGTGGAGCCGATATAGGCCGAGCCGAGGGTGAGGTAGATCTGCGGCTTCCAGCCCATTTCATGAATCTTGCGGATCGCCTGGGCCGCCTGGCGCGAATAGGCGAACAGGAACACCGCGTCCGCCCCCGCCTCCTTCAGGTTGACGATCTGCGAGTCGATGGTGGGATCGGCGGCCTGGAAGCTCTGGGCGCTGACGATGCCGGCGGCGCGCTCGCCCAGGCCCTTGCGAAGGCCGGCCAGCAGCTCCCTGCCGAAGTCATCGTTCTGGTAGAGCACGCCGATACGCGCCCCGGGCGTGCGCGCGGCCACCTGCCTGCCGAAGAACTCGCCCTCACGGTGCAGCGCCGGCTGCCAGGCCATGGTCCACGGATAGTGGACCGGATCATTGAACGCCTGGGAGCCGCCGGCGACGAACAGCTGCGGCGCTTTCCTGCTGTTGAGGTATCCACGTACCGCAAGATTGTTGGCAGTTCCCAACGAGCCGAAGATGAGGGCCACGTCTTCGCCCTCCATCAGGCGGCGCACGCCCTCCAGCGCCCTGGGCGCGCTGTAGCCGTCATCAAGGGAGATGAAACGGATCTTGCGGCCGTTAATGCCGCCGCGGTCATTGAGATACCGGAAATAGGCGGCCTGGGCCTTGCCCAGCTGGCCATAGGCCGAGGCCGGGCCGCTGTAGGCCATGGTCTGGCCGATGCGGATCTCGGCGCCGGTCACGCCAGGGAAGGTTTTTTTCTCCGCGGCGCCGGCGAGCGTCGCTCCCATGGCGGCGAGCGCCGCCGCGAGCAGGACGCGCCGGGAAGGCGCCAGCCGGCGCGGCTGGCGGGTGGGGCCTTGCGTCATCAGAGCCTCCGGAATCTGACGGTCGGGGAGATGCGCGTCATGGCCGCGTCCGCGCAGGCGCGCCATGGCGCCGGCGGCCGCCGGCAAAGGGGGGTAGCCGGACGGAAGGCCCGGGCGCGCGGGCTTCCGGGCGAGCAGGGATCAGGCCGGAAGCCGGCAGGCGCCCTCCGCCATGGGGCGGAACGCCTGTTCGGGCGGCGTCACGCCGGCGATGGTCACGTAATCCCAGTCGTAACGCTGCTCTTCCGGCCTGCGCACCTGGCAGAGGTACATGCGGTTCATGAGCCGGCCGTTGGGCGCCACGCGCGCCGGCCCGAACAAGGGGTCGGACACCTCCAGCTCCTTCATCTTCGCCACGACGGCGGCGCCGTCGCGCCGCGCCTGCGGAACGCCCGCCGCCGCGGCGGCGCGCAGATAATGCAGGGCCGCCGAATAGGCGCCCGCGACGTTCTGCGAGGGACGCAGTCCTTTGGTAGCCGGCAAAAGGCGGGCGGTGAACGCCCGCGTCGCCCCGTCGCGGTCCCAGTAGAAGGCAGTGGAGCAGAACATGCCCCGGGCTTCTTTCAGCCCCATGGAATGGACCTGGGGCACGTCCATGAGCATGGCGGTGAGCGTGATTCCGCCGGCGGCGAGGCCGAATTCGTTGGCCTGCTTGACGCAGTTCACGAGGTCTTCGCCGGCGTTGGCGAAACAGACCACGCGCGCGCCGCTCTGCTGTGCCTGCAGCAGATAGCTTGAAAAATCGCCCGGGCCGGGGAAGGGATGGCGCGCCACGCCCAGCACCTTGCCGCCCCGTCTGCCGATGATGGCGCTGGCGTCGCGCACGACCGAGGCGCCCATGGCGTAGTCGGCGGCGATGAAAAACCAGCTGTCCAGTCCCCGGTCCATGATGGCGTTGGCCACGGTGGCGGCCATGGCGTGGCTGTCATAGGTCCAGTGTACGTGATTGGGTCCGCAATACCTGCCGGTGAGGTCTTCGGTTGCGGTTCCGCTGAACAGGGCGACGCGGTTCTTCTCCCGCGCCAGCTGGCTTACCCCCAGCGCCAGCGCCGACATCGGCAGGTCTGCGATGGCGTGCACTTCGCCATTGTCGAACCAGTTTCGCGCCACGGCGAGGCCGATGTCGGGCTTGAGCTGGAAATCGCCCTGAACCACCTCCACCGGAATGTCCGGCCGCTCCTTGCCGAAGTCTTCCGCGGCCAGCCGGACTGCCGTGACAGCGCTGACGCCGGACAGGTTGGCGTAGGGACCGTTCATGTCGGCGAGCACGCCGATGCGCAGCGGCCCCTCCCCCTGCGCCCGGACGACGGCGGGCGCTGCGAGGGCTGCGGCCGCAGCTGTCATGAAGGCGCGACGGGACACTGGATGAGGCATGGCGCCCTCCCCTGAGCTGATGGCGTTCAGATGACGTTTCCCCGGGTTTCCGCCTGGCGATGGATAACATAACTTATCTTATTGACGATTCATTACACCGTCGCATGCGCGCGTGCAAGGGGCCTGGCGCTGGACAGGAGACGCGATGGCGGCGGAATATCACTCACGCCAGCTGGCCCTGCCGCCGGCACGAAAGCGCATGCCGCCAGCGTCAGGCTGAAGGGTGACGCCGCGACCGCAGACCGGGAGACGGAAATGGAGCAGCTACGGGACGCATTTCATGAGGGAGTGACCGCCGCGGCCGCGGCGCTGCGCCAGCTGTTTCCTCCGACGCCACTGCAACTGAACGGCCACCTGTCGCGCCGGTTCGGCGCGCGCATCTGGCTGAAGCGGGAGGACCTGTCGCCGGTGCGCTCCTACAAGATCCGGGGCGCCTTTAACTTTCTTCGCAAACGGCTCGCAGGCGCCGGCGAGCCGCCCCGTTTCTGCGCCGCCTCGGCGGGCAACCACGCGCAGGGTTTCGCCTACGCCTGCCGCCATTTCGGCGTGAGCGGCCGCGTGTTCATGCCGGTGACCACGCCGGCGCAGAAGATTGAAAAGACCCGCATGTTCGGCGGCGCCTCCGTCGAAATCACGCTCACCGGCGACCGGTTCGACGAGTGCTACGCCGCGGCGCAGGCGTGGGCGGCGGAGAGCGGCGCGGTGATGGCACCGCCCTTTGACGACGCCGACATTATCGAAGGCCAGGCGACCATCGCGCTGGAGATTGACCGGCAGCTCGCCGGCGCGCGTTTCGACATCGCCGTGGCGCCGGTGGGCGGCGGCGGACTGGCCGCAGGGCTTACGCGCTACTGGCGGGGCGCGCCCACGGCGCCGCAGCTGCTGTTCGCCGAGGCGGCCGGAGCGGCGAGCCTGCGCGCCAGCCTGGAGGCAGGCCGGCGGGTGCGGCTGGAGACGATCGACAGTTTTGCAGAGGGCGCGGCGGTGGCGGAGCCGGGGGCGCTGCCGTTCAGCATTCTGCGCGACCAGCCGGCCGCCGCCGTTCAGGTCGTGCCGGAGGGCCGCATCTGCCAGACCATGCTGGAGATGCTCAATCTGGAAGGCATTGTGCTGGAGCCTGCGGGAGCCCTGTCGGTCGCGGCGCTGCCGGACTTGCGGGACGTCATTTACGGCCGCAATGTCCTGCTCATCGTCTCCGGCGGCAACTTCGACTTTGAGCGCCTGCCGGAGGTGAAGGAGCGGGCGCTTCGCCATGAAGGGCGCAAGAAATATTTCGTGCTGCGGCTGCCGCAGCGGCCCGGGGCGCTGCGCGCCTTCCTGAACCTGCTCGGCCCCGACGACGACATCACCCGGTTTGAATATCTGAAAAAGTCGGCGCGGGATTTCGGCTCGGTGCTGCTGGGCATCGAGACCACCCATGCCAGCAATTTCGAGGCGCTGTTCCGCAGCTTCGAGCTGGCCGGGCTGCAATATCACGACATCACCAACGACCAGACCTTCTCCGACCTGCTCATCTGACCCGGTTGGGAGCTCCCAACCGCCCGGTCCGGCGCCGCCGCTCACGCCCCAAAGCAGGACGCCCGGGCGAAACCCGGGCGTCCGTCGCAGACTGACCGCGACCGCGCGCAGCGGCGCGGCGCGCGACCGGGCCTGGCCTATTTCTGCGTCCGGCCGCGCTCGAGAACCGCGCTGCGACGCTTCTCCACGTCGTCCGGCCTCACAGCCGTGTTATGGGCCTTCGACACCCGCGCCTCCAGCGCCATCGCCTCCCCAAAGGGCAGCGCATAGCCGTCGTCGATCAGCTTTTTCAGACCGCGCTGCATCACCGGGTCCATGGAGGCCATGTCCAGCGCCAGCCTGCGCGCTGTCGTCATCAGCTCGTCCGCAGGGACCACGCGGTTGACCAGGCCCCAGCGCTCCGCCGTCTGCGCGTCGAGGAAGTTGCCGGACAGCGACAGCTCCTTGGCGCGGTAAACGCCGATCACCCGCGACAGCTTCTGGGACAGGCCCCAGCCCGGCATGATGCCGACGCGGCCATGGGTGTCGGCGAAGCGCGCGTTCTCCGAAGCGATGAGCACGTCGCAGGCCAGCGCCAGCTCAAAGCCGCCGGTGATGGCCACGCCGTTGATGGCGCCGATCACCGGCTTCTCACAGCTTTCGATCGCCTTCACCGGATTGATGTCGACCTCGGTGGCGTTGGCGGCGCCGAGCGCCGACGCGTCGCTGCCAAGCTCTTTAAGGTCCAGGCCGGCGGTGAAGGCGCGCTGCCCCGCGCCGGTGAGAATCACCACGCGCACCTCGGGGTCAGCGTTGACCTGGCGGATCGCCGCCGCAAGCCCGGCGCGCAGGGCGCGCGACAGCGCGTTCATCGCCTCGGGGCGGTTCATGGTGATGGTGGCGACGCCGTCAGCCTTCTCGACAAGAAGAATGGACATCTCTGCTCCCTGGGTGTTGTGCGTTGCGGCCGCGCGATCCGGCGCCGGCGACGCCGGTCCGCGCCATTCCGTGTTACATGGCTTCCGTTGCGCCGCGCAACTGCGCCGCCCGCAGGAGGGAGCCGCCGCGCCCGCGTGCGGCGCGGTCTCCACGGCGACTCCCTCCTTATTATGTTACGGGGAGAGTGGGCGATCATGAATTGCGCCAGGCGACGCGGCGCCTCGCCCGGCCCGCGGCGCGCGGCACGGAACCGCCGGCCGCCTCCGCCGCCGCAAGCCGCACGCCGCGCGTGAGATTGCGATGGCCGCAGCCCCGCCGGCGCGCATTTCTCCACGCATGATTTGAACCGTTGGCGCCAAACCACTGCAGCCGTTAATCTTTCGTTAACCCCTTGGTTATTGACGCTGCGCCCGAATCCAATCACCCTACGCAAAATTCGCCCGACACGGGGTTTTGGCGTAGATGAGCGACACGATGGAAAATTCCGCGCAACAGCGAAACATCAGCAAGTCAATTGACGTGCTGATCGATGAGCACGCGCGCGTCCTGTCGGACCAGCTCCACATCCTGCGTTCCCGCCTGTTCTCCCCGCAGTCGGAAAAGCAGCTGCGCCTGTTCAGCTCGCCCGAGGCGGCGCGGCTGATCGGCGTCACCGACGCCTATCTTCGCCAGCTCGCCCGCGCCGGCGAGGGGCCGGAGGCCGAGCGCGGCCCGGGCGGGCGCCGGCTGTACAGCCTGAAACAGATCAACCAGATCCGCCGGCTGCTCAGCCAGCACAAGCCGGCTTACCTTCCCGGCCGCACCGGCGACGAGCACCTGCAGGTCATCGCCATCACCAATTTCAAGGGCGGCTCGGGCAAGACCACGGCCAGCGCCCACCTGGCGCAGTATCTCGCCATGCGCGGTTACCGCGTCCTCGCCGTCGACCTCGACCCGCAGGCCAGTCTTTCGGCCCTGTTCGGCTACCAGCCCGAGTTCGACATCAAACCGAACGAGACGCTTTACGGCGCCATCCGCTATGACGGCCAGCGCCGCCCGCTGCGCGAGATCATCCGGGCCACCTACTTCGACGGTCTCGATCTTGTGCCCGCTAATCTCGAGCTGCACGAGTACGAGCACGAGACGCCGCTGATGCTGGCCCGCGGCGAGAGCGGGGACGGGCTGTTCTTCGCGCGCGTCGCCCAGGCGCTGTCCACCGTGGACGCGGACTACGACGTGGTGGTGATCGACTGCCCGCCGCAACTCGGCTTCCTGACGCTCGGCGCGCTGTGCGCCGCCACCGGCATCATCATCACCGTGCATCCGCAGATGCTGGACGTGGCCTCCATGTCCCAGTTCCTGCAGATGACCGCCGGGCTGCTGGGCGTGGTGCGCAAGGCTGGCGGCAACCTTGAATATGACTTCCTGCGCTACTGCATCACCCGTTACGAGCCCAATGACGGGCCGCAGGCGCAGGTGGTGGGTTTCCTGCGCAGCCTGTTCGGCGATCTGGTGCTCACCCAGACCGCGCTCAAGACCACGGCGGTGACCGAGGCGGGCCTGCGCAAGCAGACGATCTACGAGATCCCGCGGGATCAGCTTCACCGGCAGACCTATGAACGCGCGCTTGAGTCCTTTGATCTCGTCAACGGCGAGATCGAGGGGCTGATCCGCGCCAGTTGGGGGAGAGCGTCCTGATGGCCCGGAAGAGCACCCTTGCAGACCTGATGAAGGCGGCGCCCAATCCGGCGCCGCCTGGCGGGCTTTCGGGTGCCGCGGCGCGGGCCCCGACCCTCGGCTCGCCGGTGGCGTCCGGCGCGCTTCGCGCCATGGGGCTGTCCCTGGAGCGGCTGTCGGCTGACGCCGAGCGCGCCCGCAATCTGGAGGCGATGATCGCCGCCGGCGACCGCGTCATCGAGCTGGATCCGGAGCAGATCGACAGTTCCTTTGTCCGCGACCGTCTCGGCGAAGACGAGGCCGGCGCCGACCCGACCATGGAGAGCCTGGTGCGCTCCATCGCCGAGCAGGGCCAGCAGGTGCCGATCCTGGTGCGCCCCGTCGGCGACACCGGCCGCTACCAGGTGGCCTACGGACACCGGCGCCTGAGGGCGGTGCGCCAGCTTGGCCGGAAGGTGAAGGCCATCGTCCGCCCCCTCACCGACGCCGAGCTGGTGATCGCCCAGGCGCGGGAAAATCTCGAGCGGCGCGATCTCAGCTACATCGAGAAAGCCATGTTCGCCCGCCGGCTGGAGGAACAGTTCGAGCGGGCCACGCTCATGGCGGCGCTGGGAGTCGACAAGGCGGACCTGTCGCGCCTGCTCTCGCTCGCCCATGCGCTGCCGGTGGAGGTGGTCCAGGCCATTGGTCCGGCGCCACGCGCCGGACGGCCGCGGTGGAGCCGGCTGGCCGCCGCCCTCGGGACGGAAGGGGCGCTGGCGTGTTTCAACGCCCTTGCGCGCGAACCGGCGTTTCTGAACGCCCCCAGCGACCGGCGCTTCGCCATGGCGCTGGAGCGGCTTGAGCGGTTCGCCGCCGGGAGCGCCGGCGCGCCTGCCGGGGAATCCGGCGTGGTGGACATCACCGGCGCAGGCGGGACCGTGCTGGCCCGGCTGGAGACCGGGCGGGGCGGCGGACGCCTGCACCTCGTGGACGAAGCCTTCGGCGCGTTCCTGCGGGCGCGCCTGCCGGAGCTGGCCCGGGCCTTCGCCGCTGAAAAAGGCGAAGGCTAGCCGGCCGCGGCCATGACGCCCCGCTGGCGCGCGCCGGAGGGAAGGGCGCCGGGGCAGGGGGCGTCAGGCCCCTGGCTGGCGCGGCGGACAGCCGTTACGGCCGCCGGGACAACCGGCGGCGATCAAGGTTTCCTCCGCCGCCCGCGTGGCGGAGCGGGCTGTTCCGGCGGACGTGCCGGAACAGCGCATGTGGCGCGGCTGACGGGCGGCGCGCTGGCCGGAGAAGCCGGCGCAGGCGCTCCGCGCAGCAGGCGCAAGGCCTTTCAGGGAGCAACCTGGAGGGCGTGGAGTGGATGACAGATGGCCGGCGCTTCGGCGCCACAGACAGGAGTGAAGCGGCGAAAAGAAAAAGGCCCCCGAAACGACGTCCCGGAAGCCTTTCTCATTGGTCTGGTAAACCCGAGAATCGCACTTCCGAAAATCGCAGTCAAGAGCGTGACGTCATTTTGGCGGTCGGTTTCCTGCGCCCGAAAGGCAGGGATCGATGAGAGAGCAAGTGCTGACGACGCCCTTTGGGCGGCGAACGATGTCGCTCGCCATGGCGACGCACCAGATCACGGCGCGCGCGGCCGCGCCGGAAGCTGCGGTCAACAAGTGGCAGGTGTTCCGCCACATCTGTGAGGCGCGCGAGCTGCTGGGGCCCTCGGACCGGGCTCTGGTGGTGCTGAACGCGCTTCTGTCGTTTCATCCCGAAACGCTGCTGTCGCCGGCGGACGGGCTGGTGGTGTTTCCCTCCAACGTCCAGCTGTCCACGCGCGCCCACGGCATGGCGCCGGCCACGCTGCGGCGGCATCTGGCCACGCTGGTCGAGCTGGGCTTCATCATCCGCCGCGACAGTCCCAACGGCAAGCGCTACGCCCGCAAGGGCGCCGGCGGAGACATCGTCGCCGCCTACGGCTTCGACCTGACGCCGCTGGTCGCCCGCGCCGGCGAGTTCGCCACGCTGGCCGAGCAGGTGGCGGAGCAGCGCCGCCAGCGCCAGATGCTGCGCGAGCGCGTCACGCTGGCCCGCCGCCACGCCGCCAAACTGCTGCAGACCGGCGAGGACCTGTGCGACGGCGACGCGTGGCGGGCGTTCCGCGCGCGTTATGAAGCCCTGTGCGCCGCTCCGCCGCGCTCCGCCGGAACGCAGGCGCTCGCCGAACGCGCCGAGGCCCTCGAACGCCTGCATGCGGACATCGCCAACCATCTGGAAAAACATCTGAAAATCGCAAATCCAGGCGGCGATGAATCCCAATGTGAGCGCCACATACAGAATCCCCTTCAACAGAATTCTGCAGAAGAAAACGCCGCTCCTGCCGTCCCTTCTGAAACGCCGCTCTCGCTCAATGACGTGCTCAGCGCCTGTCCGGACATTCTCGACTACGCGCCAACCCCGTCCATCCGCAGCTGGAACGAGCTGTGCGCCGCGGCCACGGTAGCGCGCGCCGCTCTCGGCGTCAGTCCCGACCAGTGGCGTTCATTCCAGAAGCACGCAGGGCAGGGACAGGCAGCGGCCGTCATCGCCGCCGTGCTGCAAAAACGCGAACGCGTGCAACGTCCGACAGCCTATCTGCGTGCGCTGGAACAACGCATTCGCGCCGGCCGGTTCTCGGTGCATCCGATGCTGCGTGCGCTGGCGCGCGAACGGCTCTCCGGACCGCCGCAACCACCCGCAGGCGCAACCGGACAGGCGGCGACCGCCGGTTGCGCCGGGTCCGTCAGGCCTCGCTGGCCGTCTGGCGACCGCCTGTTCAGGCCAGCAGCGTCTGGAACCGGCGGATGAACCATGCGGCCGGGAGAACCGGCGCGACACGGCGAACCATACGCACTGCCTGGCGCAATCCGTCAGTAATCGCGGGAAACGTCGTGACAACCGGCGTCGCCGGCGGAAGCGCCCCGCGCCGATGCGGCGACGAGAGCCGCCGCCAGCCTGTCCAGCCGCGTTCCGGCCGAGCTCTTGACCAGAACGAGATCGCCGGAACGCAGCTCCGCCCGGACGAGCGGCGCCAGCTCCGTCACGTCCGCCGCCCACAGGGTCTGCGTCCTGCCGGCGAGCGCATCCCGCAGGCTGGTCATTTCTTCGCCGCAGAGAATGACCAGGTCGGGGCGTCCGTCGAGCACCGCCCCGGCGAGATCGGCGTGCAGGCGGCGGCTGTCCGGCCCCAGCTCGCGCATGTCGCCAAGAACGAACAGGCGCCGTCCGCCCGGCGCCGGCGGCTGCAGGTCACGGGTCATGGCGATGGCTGCGGCCATGGAGGCGGGATTGGCGTTGTAGGACTCGTCGACGAGGCGGATGACGCGCCCGTCCACGGTCAGGTCCCGGATCACGCCGCGGCCCGCCACCGGGGCGAAGGTGGCGAAAAACGGCGCCGCGTGCTCCGCCGGCAGGCCGAGGGCGTCGAGCACCGCGACGCATCCGGCGGCGTTGAGCGCCATGTGTTCGCCCGGCGCGCTCATGCGGAAACCGATGGGGCGTCCGCGCAGGGAAAGGCTGACCATGCGCTGCTGGCCCGCGTATTCCGTCAGGCGCACGTCTGCGCTGGTCGCGCGGCCATAGCTGACCACGCGCAGGCCGGCCTGGCGCGCCGCCCGTTCGAGCAGAGCGAACTGCGGCATGTCCATGTAAAGCACGGCCACGGCGCCCGGCCGCATGCCTTCAAAAATGCGGGCCTTGCGCCGGGCGATTTCATCGACGTCGCGGTGGTATTGCAGATGGGCGGGCGCGATGTTGGTGACGATGGCGACGTCTGGCCGGGCGATGGCGGTGTTGGCGCGCATGCCGCCAATG
>NZ_JBHLWR010000004.1:85000-342500 GCF_042432745.1 Camelimonas abortus
CAGACGTCCATTGAAGCTCTCGATGAACGCATTCTGCATGGGCTTGCCAGGCGCGATATAGTGCCAGCGCACCCTGGACCTGTCTGCCCACGTCAAAATGGCGTTCGACGTGAATTCGCTGCCATTGTCGCTGACAATCATGGCTGGCTTGCCCCGGGCGACAATCAGGGCATCCAGTTCACGCGCGACCCTCGCCCCCGAGTAAGCATGCGGTGAGCACCACATCTGAGACGCCTCCGCCTCAGGCTATGCCTTACCCCGTGGTGGCTGCCTTCCAGTTCCACGGCAGCAGTTCATCGATACGCGCAGCCGGAATGCTATTGATCCTGGCGAGGACGTCGGCCAGCCACGCCTGAGGATCAACGTCGTTCATGCGGGCGGTGACAATCAGGCTGTACATCGCCGCAGCGCGCTGTCCGCCGCGATCCGATCCGCAGAACAGCCACGCCTTGCGGCCAAGGGCGACGCCGCGCAGCGCCCGTTCGGCGGCGTTGTTCGACAGGCAGATCCGCCCGTCATCGAGGAAGCGCGTGAACGATGGCCAGCGCTGGCTCAGATAGCCGATGGCCCTCACCAGGGGATGGCCACGACTGAACTGGTCCCGGGTCTGGCCAAGCCATGCCTCCAGCTGCGCAATCACCGGCGCGCTGCGCATCTGGCGCACGGCCCGGCGCCCGTCGGCGCTGGCTCCATTGATGTCGCGTTCGATCGCGAACAGGCTGTCGATCAGGCGAACAGCTTCCAGCGCCCGCGGATAGACGGACGGCGGCTTCAATCCCCTGGCCGTTTTGCGGGCGGCGCTTTCGATGTCCGCCAGCTCAAAGAACTTGCGTCTTGCGTGCGCCCAGCAACCCGCCTCCAGAATGGGGGCTGGCGCGCGCTCTGGCCTGTACAGCTCATTGTAACCGCCATAGGCGTCGGCCTGAAGAATGCCGCTCCATGCCCTGAGGTGCTCCTGCGGGTGAACGCCCCGACGGTCGCGTGAGTAATGGAAGACAGCCGCCGGTGGCGCGGGGCCGCCCCAGGGGGCGTCGTCACGCACATAGGTCCAGAGCCGGCCCGTATCGGTCTTGCCCTTCGCCAGCACCGGAACCGTGGTGTCGTCGCCATGCAGCCGTTTAGCCGCCAGCACATGCGCCTCGATCCGCGAGAACAGCGGGGCCAGCACCGAGGCAGCGCCGCCGACCTGATCCGCCAGCGTCGACAGGCCCAGCGGCACGCCCTCGCGGGCATAGCGCTCGCACTGGCGGTTGAGCGGCTGATGCTGGCCAAACTTCTCGAACACGATCTGGGCCAGAAGCCGGGGACCGGCCCAGCCGCGCGGCAGCACATGGAACGGCGCTGGAGCCTGGGCGATGGCCTCGCAGTCGCGGCACGAGAACTTCTCCCGCACCGTCTGGATCACCTTCCACTGGCGCGGGATCACCTCCAGCGTCTCGGTGATGTCCTCGCCCAGCTTCCTCAGCCGCGCGCCGCCGCAGCAGGCGCAGGCGCGCGGGGCTTCAACCACCACCCGCTCACGCGGCAGGTGCTCAGGGAAAGGCTGACGCGCGGGCTTCCTGCGGCGGAACGCGGCGACAGGCGTGGTCGCGCGGGCGGCGGCTTTCTCTGCGGCAAGCTCGTCCTCGGTCGCGCCAGTCTCAAGCTCCTCCAGCTGCAGCTCAAGCTGGTCGAGCAGGCGGGCGGTCCGCTCCGATGAGGCGCCAAAGCGCTCACGTTTGTACTTCGCAATGAGCAGCTTCAGATGGGCGATCTGCGCCTGGTCATCGGCGCGCCGGGCCCGGGCTGCGGCGGCTTCTGCCTCGGCCCGGTCAGCCCGCTCCACGGCGGCGACGAGCGCCGCTTTCAGCGCTGCGACATCGTCAGGAACGGGGCTGGCCATGGCTTTCATGACCGTAGTGAATCACAGATCAGGGCGTTTGTGGCGCCCCAAAATGCCGTCTGGCCAAACTATTTTTGCTCAGCCGGCGCTGCGCGGCCTCCAGCTGTGTTGCGGATGGCGCCAGTCAATTCCTTCGAGCAAATAGCCGAGCTGGGCTGCCGTTAAGGCAACCGCGCCGCCCCCTGTCGCAGGCCAGATGAACCGGCCGCGTTCCAGCCGCTTCGCATAGAGCGACATGCCGATCCCGTCGTGCCACAGGATCTTGCACAGTGCGCCGCCGCGGCCCCGGAAGACATACAGGTCGCCGCAATGGGGATCGCGCCGGAAATGCTCCTGCACCAGCAGCGCAAGGCCATTCATGCCCTTCCTCATGTCGGTGTGGCCAGAGCAGATCCACACCCGGGCGCCGGCGGGGATCATCGCAGCGCCTGCAGCACGGCGCTGACCAGCGCAGGCGGGGCTGAAAGGGGGATATCAATCCGCGCTGTGACAAGGGTGACGCTGATCACCGGGGCGCCTTCAGGCCCCGGGCTGCATTCATCGCCCGCCACAGCTTCCAGGCTTGAGCCCGCCGCCACCGGCGCAGACCCCTCATCCTCTGTCAGGACAACCGGCACGAACCTCCCCGCTGCCTGCCGGGCCTCGCGGCGCCACTTGTAGATCAGGCTGGTGGCCACACCGAACCGTCGCGCGACCTCCGCAATCACCGCGCTGGGCATGGTTGACGCCAGCACAATCTCTTCGCGCTCCGCCGCACTCCAGCGACGGCGACGTTCGGATCCGGAAATAACCGCCACTTGCATGAACCTGCGCTCTTAACTGCGTCCTTATGAGCACAGCTTCAGCACAAGGCACTGTCACGACAAGGCGGCCTTCGCCGGAGGCTCACGCCCCCGAGAGGGACGTATCCGCTACAAGCGCGAGGCACTCGCGGGTACAGTCGTCCACGACTGTCAGCACGCGGAACCGCCTGCCATCCGTCAGTTGGTCGGACACGAAGTCCAGCGACCACCGTTCGTTTGGCGACAGCGGCGGCTCAATTGGCGCCCGTGTTCCGATGGCCCGCTTGCGACCGCCCCGACGGCGCACCCCGAGCCGCTCTTCCCTGTATATCCGGAAGAGCCGCTTGTGGTTGACCTCAAAGCCTTCACGACGCAGCAGCACATGCAAACGCCGGTAGCCAAAGCGCCGGCGTTCATGGGCCAGTTCCTTCATCCGTGTGCGCAGGACGCCATCGTCCCGGCGCTGCGCCTGGTAACGCATGCTCATGCGGCTGAAGCCGGTGGCTTTACACGCCCGACGTTCGCTCATCCCGTGCTGCTGCATGAGATGGCGAACGGCCTGTCGCCTCGTGGCGGGCGTCACCACTTCTTTCCCAAAAGATCCTTCAGCGCCGCATTGTCGAGCATTGCGTCGGCCAGCATGCGCTTCAGGCGACTGTTCTCGTCCTCAAGGGCCCGCAGCCGTTTGGCCTCGGACACTTCCATGCCGCCAAACCGCGCCTTCCACTTGTAGATGCTGGCGTCACTGACGCCGTGCTTCCGGCAGAGCTCCGCCACCGGAATGCCCGCCTCGTGTTCCTTCAGGATGGCGATGATCTGTTCTTCTGAAAACCGCGTGCGCTTCATGTCTGGTCCTCTCAGCGGGGCCAGATCAAACTTCAAACCGGAATAGGCGCAGGGGGCAACGTCAAGCCGGACAGCCCAGAGCAGGACACGGCGCCGGGCAACAGGCGCCCAAAGCCCGATGCCGCCCTCAGGTTCTGTCCAGCCGCCAGTCCGACCTCGCGGGCATGTGTCGCCTCTGAACGGGTGGTCGAGGCGGGAACGGTCGTGGAAGCCGCAACCTGCCGAAACGGCGAAACCGCACGAATGACGTCCGCCGTCCATGCAGCCCGGAAAAAAGGCCGGAAAACGCCCGCAAGGAATACCCACCGTCGCCCCCGGGGCAGCCGCAACCCTACAACGCCGTAAATGCAAGGCCGCGCGCCACGTCCTTTCCCTCAACGCCGCCGTCAACGCCGTCGCCGCGCCGCAGACCGTACGGTCCGCCGCCATGCCTGCAAGCGCTACGTTACGCCCGCAGCCAGGCGACATTCCTGCATGACGGCGGGCAGGCCGCCGGCCTTCCGCTCGCCCCCGCCGGCCCAGCGGCAGACTTCATTTTCGCTGCTCCTGGTTCCGCATTCCCCTGACATGCGCCGCGTCCGGTCGCGTCAGGGCGCGCCGTATGCGCCGGGAATGCGCGAGAGCCTGACAGACGGCGCAGGGCGCATGCCGATCCGCCGCCCGGCGGCCTTCCGGAACTGGGCTCCGGAAGGCGCAGCGCGCCCTCACCACCCGGCGTAAAGATCTTCCCGCGTCGGCGGCAGGGTAGAGGGTACCTTCAGGCGTTTTTGCGCCAGGACCTGGTAGATGCCGACGTTGTTGCGTTCGAAGGCGATTGAGCAGGCGGCCAGGTAGATCAGCCACACCCGGAAGGTCGCTTCGCCGACCTCAGCGATCGCCGCCTCCCGGTTCGCCTTCAGCCGGTCGTGCCATTCCCGGCAGGTGCGCATGTAGTGCTCGCGCCAGCACTCCACGTCGCGGATCTCGAAGCCGCCGCGTTCCATCGCCGTGAGCGTGCCGCTCAGGCTGTCAAGTTCGCCGCCCGGGAAGATGTAACGGGTGAGGGCCGCGAAGTCGGCGCGCTTGCGCTTTTTCGTGGCGGTTTTGCCCGGGCGCGTGATGCCGTGGTTCAGCAGCAGCCCGCCCGGCTTCAGCAGCCGGCTGACCGTTCCGAAATAGGTCGGGTAGTTGGCGATGCCGACGTGCTCGATCATGCCCAGCGAGGCGATCTTGTCGAAGCGTTCGGCCCCGTCCAGCTGGCTGTAATCGCACAGCTCCACCGTGCAGCGGTCGGCGATGCCGAGCCGCCTGAAGCGTTCCTGCGCCAGCTCCGCCTGCCGCGTGGACAGCGTGACGCCGTGGGCGATGACGCCGAAGCGCGTCACCGCATGCGCCATCAGCGCGCCCCAGCCGCAGCCGATGTCCAGAAAATGCTCGCCCGGTTTCAGGCGCAGCCGCCGGCAGGTCATCTCCAGCTTGTCGAACTGCGCCTGCTCGAGAGTGGCGCCCGGGTTCCGGAAATAGGCGCAGGTGTAAACCATCTCCTCGTCGAGGAAGAGACGGTAGAACGCGTTGGAGACGTCGTAGTGGTAGCTGATGTTGCGGCGGTTCGCGTCGGGGTCGCCGTCAGACGGCGCCGACCGGTCCACTTTCTCCAGCGGCCAGGGGCCGCCGCGGGGCACGAACAGGAACTGCGCCAGCGTGCGCAGCGCCAGCCTGCGGTCCAGCATGCGCCGGAACGCCCGGGTGCGCACAGGCGGCTTCGCCGCCACGAGGTCGAACACGTCGCCATTGCGAATGTCGATGCGTCCCGCCGCCCAGAGATTGGCGAGGGTGGGGATGCGCGGCGAGCGGATCAGGGCGGCGACCGCTCCCTCGTCGGCGATGGCGATGGCGAGGCCGTCGTCGGGATAACCGGCGGGGATTCGTGACCCGTCCCACAGGATGAACCCTGGCGCGAACTGCAGCCGCTCCCGCACGTGGGCGAGCAGCCTGGACAGTAGCGCAAGCCGTTTTTCCGCCGACATGAACGTTTCTCCTCCCCGCGCCGAGCCGGCGCGTCCGTCATTTTCGCCGGCGCAGTTCAGCACGGCCGCGCGAGATTGGGAACTCTCTCTGGCCGGAACGGGCCGTTCGCGCAGGACGGATGTCCTTTCATTCGCCTGTCCAGCCCGGGACGGCGCATATAAATTTTCCATCCAGCGTTGCGATTTCAGGACGCGCCGTTCCGGGGCGGCAGTCGCGCCGGAGCCGGGCGGGCCAGCGCGGGCGCGAACGCGGACAGGGCGTGCCCGCATGCTCCGGATTGCAGGCGTTTATTCATTTAATAATTGCAGAGGGCGTCCATACGATGTTGCGATACACATATGATCCAACGACGCAGACGTACAAAGTCCAGGATGACATGCGGGACGATCTGCAGAATATCGTTGATTATTTTGTCTATAACAGACAAATCGTAAATTTTCACAAGGGGCAGAAACCGGGGCTTCGCGGCGCCTTCACCAAGACCCACGGCGGCGCTTACGGAAAATTCAGGATCATTTCTCCCACGACCGTCACGGGGGAAGCGGCGCCGTCGAGCGTTGAGGCCAAGCTTCGCAAGGGTATTTTCGCAACCAACGCGACATATGACGCCTGGGTGCGGTTCGGCAGCGACACGCCGGCGGGCTCGCCCGACCGGAACACGACGATTGGCGTCGGCCTGAAGCTGTTCAGGGTCCCGGGGCTGAACGTGCTGGACGCCGGTCCAACGGCGGATCCGTCCTCCCAGGCCGCAACGGTTGATTTTGTGTTCCAGAACTATCCGGTGTTCTTCGCCCGGGATTGCAGGCAGATGGCGGCGTACACCAAAGCGCGCCTTCAGGGCGGGCAGGCCGAGCAGGATTTCCTCAATGATCCGGACAACCAGAAGCTGGTCTACATTCAGGACCAGATGGGCGCGAAAGATCCGGACAGCGCGCTCAGCGAATCCTACTGGAGCTGCGTGCCGTTCTACCTTGGCGCGCCCGGCGCCACGCTCGCACATTACTGCAAGTACATCCTGGCGCCTGCTGACGGCCAGACGGTGGAGCCGGCGACGGACAAGGATGACAGGGACTACATTCGCAAGAATCTGACAGACAACCTGAAAAAATCGTCTTTCGTCTTCAATTTTTATATTCACTACAGGTCGGATCCGAGCCAGTCCATCGAGGATGCCTCCGATAACTGGACGGCGAGCGATGGTTCCGATGAAGATCCCAGATTCGCCACAAATGGTCTTGGAAATATATACAAGATCGGCGTGCTTACCTTGCCAAAGCAGGACATTTCACAGCGCGGACAGCCCGATTATATCGAGCAGCTGGTGTTTAACCCGTGGCGGACCCTGCCGGACAATGTGCCGGTCGGGGAGATCGCCCTCGCCCGTCGCATCGCCTACGAAGTCTCGGCCAAAAACCGGCTGGACCTGAACGGCCAGACCTACGGCGAACCCAAGCAGCCGCGTCCCGCCAAGTTCTACAAGGGCAAGTTCCAGATGACGCCGAACGGTCCTGACACCGGCGTGATCCCGGACACGGACCAGAACAAGGAGCCATGGAACGACGTCTTTCCCGGAGACGACGGGCCTGATGACCCGGGAGGAGACGGTGGCTCCGGCGGAGGATCAGGAGACGGTGGCTCCGGCGGCGGAGGATCGGGTGGAGGCGGCTCAGGCGGCGGAGGATCAGGAGGTGGCGGCTCCGGCGGCGGCTCGGGGAGCGGCGACATTGTTCGCTTCGCCATCCATCCCGGCATCGGCGTGGCCCGCGTCGGCGACAGCGTGCTGCCGGACGGCGTGGACTGGTGGTCCGGGAACGGCGAGGACGACGGCAGTTATGTGGACTGTTACGTTGGGCCTGAAGTCGACACGCCGCCTCCCGCCAACCAGGACAGGGTCCGGGACGCGTCGGGGGCCATCAAGCGTCAGGCCGCGCGTTTCCGGATTTACGCCTACGACGAAAACAACAACGTCGTCAGGGAAATCTTGCCGACCGACCCTGGCGTATCGGTGACGTGGAGCGTCACCCTGGCCAATCGCAAGGCGCAGTGGTTCAGGTTTGATCGCGCCTGGGACGAACCGACGTTCAGGAACAAGCCCGCGTCCGTGGCCCGGAATGGCGCGGTGCGGGACCGGGCGTCGCTTGCGATCACGCCGCCCGCCGCCACCATCACCGGCGCACGGTCCCGGTCCGGTCCAATGAACGGTTCGTTTCTTGGAGTTACGGTCAGTCTGGGCGAACTGCGGACCGATGCAAGCGGGCGGTTGCTGGTGCTCGGCGGTCAGGGCAAGTCGGCGAGCGTGGATGACGGCCCCAACAAGACGCTGCTCACCGAAAATTCCGGCAGCTTCAACAACGCCGACAGCTGGTATGACGACATTTCAGATGGACCCGTGCACGCGACGGTCGTGATGGACGGCAAGACCTGGACGGCGGATCCGGCGTGGGTGATCGTAGGGCCGCCGAACTATGCGCCGGACATGGTCGGATTCCGGACGCTGTATGATCTGCTGGAAGATGTCTATGAGGAAGCCGGCTGGCTGCAGCCGCCCGCCACGGTCTCCTTCAGAAGGGACATCCTGCCGGTCCTGCAGCGCCTGTCAATGCTTTCCTGGGTCAACAAAGGATTCTACCAGCAGTTTGGCTACAGGAAAGACTGGGATTTTACGGATCCGGACCTGATCGTCCGGCTGGGCGCGAAGCCGACGGCCAGCGGCGATCCGTACAGGGACCTGCGGCAGAAGGTGCTCGACAGCCTTCTGAAACCGGATGAACAGGGATGCCGCCCCGACGCCTGGCCAATGCTTTACGGCGACACCTTTGATGAAGATTACGTCGGCTCGGGCGACGGCATCAACGATCCGGTGCTCAATACGACCCAGCTGCATGACATGATTCCGCTGTCGCAGCGGCGGTACAGGCAGTTCAAGAGCTGGGCGAACGGCGACTTTGACGCCGACTATGATCCTGCGACCGCGCCGGCGCCCCCCCGCCGCATCGACGACGTGCCGGTGGCGGAGCAGCCGGCGATGCTGGACAAGGCCGCGCTGCATTTCTGCATCGCGGACGCTTTCCATCCCGGTTGCGAGGTCACCTGGCCCATACGCCATGTCTCGCTTTACCGCGCGCCGTGGCGCATCGCCGAGCTCGCCGCCGGTCAGGCCGTCTACGTGCCGGACGCTGACGCCACGATCAGCTACCAGACCGTGCAGGACGAGCTGGCGGCGGCCGCGGACGCCAGGAAGTTTCTGGGAGCCCAGCCGCCCGGCGGCCTCACGCGCTGGATGGCGCTGCCCTGGCAAACAGACACGGGCCGGTGCCGCGCAGGGTATGACGCAAACTACAAAAACGGCGCCTACGGCGTCTACGCTCCGGCGTACTGGCCGGCGCGGGTCCCCAATCAGGTTCTCGGCATGGCGGACTACCGCGACATCATGGACACGAGCCTGTCCACGGCGAACCGGACCGAAAAGTTCACCGTGCGCCAAAAGTGGTGGCGCCGGCTGTCGGAGAACGCCGACAGCACCGACGTGCGGGATCAGGAAACGCAGGCGCAGAACATGGTGGAGAGCTTCAGCGCGATGGGCACCGTGCTGCGCATGCAGGGACCGGCGGACCTGCCCTCCGTGCCGGAGACGGTCTACGTGGAATGGACGCCGTCGTCATGAGCGCCGCCCCATATGACGTTCTGGTCGCGGGGTGCGGCGTCGCGGGCGCGGCGGCGGCCCTCACGGCGGCCAGGGCGGGGGCCCGCGTGGTGGCGCTTGACGCCGCCACGCCGGGGCCCGTGATTGGTGAAAGCCTGTGCGGACAGGGCGTCACGCTGCTTCGTCGCATGGGCGTGCTGGACCACGCCCGGCGCAGCGCTCCCCTGGAAAATCCGGGCGACCTGAGTTGCTGGGACAGTGAAAGCCTGGTGGCCAAAGATTTTATCTTCAGCCGTCATGGCCGGGGCTGGCATCTGGACCGGGCGTCGTTTGACGCCGCCTTGAGGGAGGCCGCCCATGCGACGGGCGCCGTCATCCGCAGGGAGCGTTTTCGCGCCGTGCGCGCGTGCGGCGGCATGTGGGAGGTGGAGACGGACGCGGGCGTATGGCGCGCCCGGGGGCTGCTCGACGCCACAGGCCGGCGCAGCGCGGCGGCGCGAAGGCTTGGCGCGCGGCGAATGCGGGACGCCCCGCTGGCGGCGGTTTTCTGCTGGGGGCCCGACCAGACGGGGGATGCGCGCACCGTGGTGGAGGCTGTCGCTGACGGCTGGTGGTACTCCGCCCCGGTTCCCGGCGGACGCAGGGTGTGCGTGAAACACGTGGCGCCGGCCGCAGCCCGCGACCTGTTGCGTCGGCCGGGCGCCTTTCCGGCGGCGCTGCGGGAAACCCTGCATCTGCAACGCTACTGCCCGCCGGACGCGGCGTGGACGGCGCCGCGCGCCACGGACGCGAGCGGCTCCGCGCTGGACATGAACCATGGCGAGCGCTGGCTGGCGGTCGGCGACGCCGCGGCGACCTTCGATCCGCTGTCCGCGCACGGCATCCTGAACGCCCTGGCGCACGGACTTGCGGGCGCGGCGGCGCTGCTGGCGGAGCTGGATGGCGCCGTGGGACGATCTAGGGAGCTGGACGCGCAATTGCGGAAGAAGAGATCAGGTTATCTTCAGGATATTATCAGTCTTTATGCTGTCGCCGACAGGTGGGGCAGCCAGTTTTACAGGGATATGATATATGAAAACGTCAAAAATTTTCTCAGATCTGAAGCGGACCTCGTCCCAGCTGAACGCGACGCCCAACCCTGATCTCAAGGCGCCGGAGATTTTTCCGGCCGTTGTCGGCGCGAACCAGGCTGGCGTGCAGTTCATCATCCGGATTCCACCGTATCCGGGCATGGCGGAGAATGACAGGGTGACGCTCCTCATTGGCGGCGCCGAGACCACGCCCCACGTCGTCACGGCGGATGAAGCGGGCCAGGTCCTGCAGTTCGTGCTGCCGCTCGACGTGCTGACAGACGGCGACACGCTGGCTGACGGCAACGCCATATCCGTCAGCTACATCGTGACCAGCCCCGCATATGATGGAGGCGACAACGTGTCGATCGCGGCGTCCATCCGGGTCACGGGAGACGTCGACGCCACCCTGACGATCGCCGACACCGATATCCGCATCACCGACACCGGCGAGGTCTACTCGCTCGACGGACGCGCCAACTACGTGATCCTGAACCTGCTGGACGGCGTGACCACGCAGGATCGCGTCTACCTGATGATCACGGTGAACGACGGCGAATGGGTCGCCGCGACGCGCACCTCGGCGCCGAACCTGACGACGCTTGCCAGCGCCGCCGGCTCGGCCGCGCCGCAGCTGCGCTACGTCGTTCCAACGGATGAACTCGTGGCGAAAATCGGCGGTGCGCCAATCAGAAACATCAGCGTGTCGTTCAGCCTGAACACCGGCCCGGACGACGCGGCCCGGACGCCGATGTTCGCCACGCCTTACGTGGTGACGTCCACGGCGACGTCGCCGCTGCCGGCGCCGGCGATCGATGGGGTCGACCTGCTGCACCAGGCCTGGAAACACATTGTGGCGACCGGCGCGGCGGCGGTGCCGGCCCATCTGGGGACGCACTCCCGGCCCTACGCCGTCATTCCGCCCTACGCCGGCATGTCGGAGCAGGATCTCATCATCCTGAAAATGGAGCTCACGATCGCCACGGCGGTCAAGCCGCTCGGCTCGGTGGCCTTTCCGGTGACAAGCGCGCATCTTGGCAACCCCATCGTCGCGCCGCTCTATTATGTCTCCGACCTCGTGCAGCAGCTGACGGCGCTCCATGGCGGCGACACCAAGACGACGCTGCCAGTGCTCGTGGTTTCCTATTCTGTCTATGATTCCTCCGGAGCGCTCCTGCGGGCCAGCGACCGCGCCTACGTCCGCTTTTCCTGAGCGGGCGTCCGTCCTGGCGCGCTGTCCTGCGGCGCCCATGCTGTGGGAAACGCCCCGCGCGCGCTTCGCCGCGCGCGGGGCCGGGTGCTAGGGATGGGCCCGGAAGGGTGTGGGATGAAGGTCAACATCGACATGGGCGTCGCCCCGCGCGGCGCCGTGGCCGAACTCGATCTGGAGGAACTGCTCGCGACCCGCCTGCTGGTGCAGGGCAATTCCGGGTCCGGAAAGTCGCACCTGCTGCGCCGCCTGCTCGAGCAGAGCGCCGCCTGGGTGCAGCAGTGCGTCATCGATCCCGAAGGCGATTTTGTCACCCTCGCCGGCCGTTTCGGCCACCAGGTCATCGACGCCGCCCGCACCGAGGCGGAGCTGGCCCGCATCGCCGGCCGCGTGCGCCAGCATCGCGTCTCCGTCGTGCTCAACCTCGAAGGGCTGGACGTCGACCAGCAGATGCGCGCCGCCGCCGCTTTCCTCAACGGCCTGTTCGACGCCGACCGCGACTACTGGTACCCGGTGCTCGTCGTGGTGGACGAAGCGCAGCTGTTTGCGCCCGCCGCCGGCGGCGAAGTCTCCGACGAGGCGCGGCGCCTGTCGCTGGCCGCCATGACCAACCTGATGTGCCGGGGCCGCAAGCGCGGTCTCGCCGGCGTCATCGCCACCCAGCGCCTCGCCAAGCTGGCCAAGAACGTCGCGGCCGAAGCCTCCAACTTCCTGATGGGCCGCACCTTCCTCGACATCGACATGGCCCGCGCCGCCGACCTGCTCGGCATGGAGCGCCGTCAGGCGGAGATGTTCCGCGATCTGCAGCGCGGTCACTTCATCGCCCTCGGGCCGGCGCTGTCGCGGCGCCCGGTCCCCATCGCCATCGGCCCGGTGGAGACCGCCGCGCGCTCCTCCAGCCCGAAGCTGACGCCGCTGCCGGAGACAGTCGCGGACGCCCGCGAACTGATCTTTACCCCCGGTCCGGACGAGGTCACGCCGCCGCGCCGCCCGCCGCCGCCGCGCCCCACGCCCACCGCCGACATTCTCGCCCGTCTCGCCCAGACCCGGCCGCAGTCGCTGCCGCAGCCCGGGCCGCCGCCAGCCGAGCCGGTGTTCCCCGTGATCGACGAGGCCGAGCGCGACGCCGCCATCGACGCGGTGCTGCGCGAGATGCTTGACGATCCAGACGCCGCTTTCCGGCCGGACGCGGAGCTCTACCAGGATTTCCTCGTGCGCAGCCGCATCCGCCGCATCCGCGGCGAGCCGCTGCCGCTGCCGGCGTTCCGGCGCCGGCTGGCGGTGGCCCGGGCGGGCGTCGACAGCCACGCGGGCGGCGAAAAATGGGAGGCGGCGCTGCGCCTGTCGGAAAGCCTGCCGGACGACCTGCAGGGCATTTTCCTGCTGCTGGCGAAGGCGGCGGTGAGCGGCGAGCCCTGTCCCTCGGACGCCACGCTCGCGCGCGCCTACGGCAGCCATTCGCCGCGGCGCGCACGCCGCCTGCTCGCCTATTTCGAGGAGCGCGACCTGCTGGTGAGCCGCACCGATTTCCACGGCCGGCGGATCATCGCCTTTCCGGACCTTGGCTGCGAAACCGGCCCCGGCGACCCGGACGGGCCGGAAGACGTCCGCCGCGCCGCCGCGGAATAGGGCGGTCGCCGCCGTTCTGCGGCCCCGAACGCATCGCGCCGCCCCCGGGAGGGCGGCGCGTCCGTACTGGCAGACATGCGGGGGCGGACCGCCGTCCGGGAGACGTCTCCCCGACGGCGTCACGCCGTTACCAGACCAGGCGCAGGCCGACGCGGCCGCCCCAGGCATGGCCCTGCTCCGCCAGCGAGACGTTGTAGTCGCCGGAGGCGAAGGCGGTGAGGCCGTCGGCGACTTTCGCCGAGAGGCCGAGCTGCAGCTGGGCCCAGCTGCCGCCGAGGTCGGTTTTCAGCGTCACGGGGTTGAGGCCGTAGAGGTTGCTGAAGCGGGTGCTGGCCTGGGCGCCAAAGTCATGCCAGACGTTGACGCGCGCCCAGGTCAGGAAGCGTCCGCCGGCTTCCGTGGTCCAGTTGCGGGCGAGACGCAGCCCAAGCCGGCCGTACGCCGCGTCGCTGCCGCCGTAGTCGACGCGACCGAAGCGGTCGAAATCGCCGTTCAGCGAGATGTGCTGGTAGACCAGCTGGGCCTGGGGTTCGATCAGCCATCCATGGCCGAGCTGCAGCGGCGCGCCGGCCTCCAGCGAGGCGGCGAAGCCCCAGCCGCTGGTGGAGATGCCTTCGCCCAGCCAGGAATGGGCCCTGCTCTGGTAGTTCGTGCCCTGGATCACCGCGTCGACGTACCAGCCGCCGGCGCCGCGATGGGTCCAGTAGGCGCCGACGCTGTAGCCGTCCAGATTGGCGCGGCCCGCGCGGCCGCCGTAGACGGCGCTGACCGTGCTCCCGATGCGGCCGACGCCGACATAGAAGCCGGCCACGTTCCGGGAGCCGTCCTGGCTGGTGCGGCGGTACACGTCGAGACCGGCCTGGACGAGGCCCATGTCGAAGTCATACGACGGGCCGTGCTGGCGGAAGCGCCGGAACTGGCCGTACAGGCCGCCGCCACTGGAGCCGGCGGAGCCGGTGGCGCCGTAGACGCGCGCCCAGGCGGCCATGCCGCGGTCGCCGCCGATCGCCTCCAGCGGCGGCGTCAGCGGGGCGACGTAACGGGTGCAGCGGAAGTTCTTTTCCGGATTCTTGCACCAGAACGTCTCCACCTGCGGCTCGGCCGGCGCGGCGGCCGCCATGGCGGGGCCGTCCGGCCCGTCCTCGCCGCGGCGGTCATGATAGGCGCCGAGCATGGCGAGGCCGAGCCTGCCCGCGAGCGCCGGGGGCGTCATGTAGACCGGCGTTTCGGCGCGGTAGTGGGGCAGTTCGATAGCCGGCGGCGTCGGAGCCGGGGCAGGGGCGGGCCCTGGTCCGGGCGCCGGTTCCGGTTCGGGCGTGGGCGGAGCCGGGGGCGCCGGCGGAACGGGCGGCGTGATGGAGGCGCGCAGGTACCAGTTGCCGTCGGCGGCGTCAGGGCCGACGCCATTGTGGCGCAGCGTATACTCATAAGCGCCGCCGGCGACGCGGGCGCCCAGCACGAACACGCCTTCGCCGGAGAGCGCCTTGTTGCGCACCTCGACCACCTCGATGCCGTTGCCGGGGGTCGGGGCGCCCATGGCGGACGGGTCATAGCCGACCATGATGGCGGTCGGGGCCGAGCCGAGCCGCGCGCCGTCCACCACCAGCACGTCGGCGTAGCTGTTGCCGGCTCCGCCCGGCGGCACGCCGTCGTTCAGCACGACGTTGAGGTAAAGCTGGCCGCCATTGGCCACGAACATGCCCGTGCCGGGACCGTCGGCGACGCTGGCGTTGCTGGTCATCACCAGGGTGTTGCCGATGGCCGGACCGCGCAGGTCGATGACGCCGCTGTGACTGAACTCGGCGAGGCCAGTGAGCTGGCCCTGCACGACGCCCTCACGGTTCAGGTTGTAAAAGCCGGAATCGAGCGTGCGGCTGTCGGCGCCGGTGGTCGGGGCGTAATAGCCGGTGGCGTCGGTGACCGCCGCGCCGGTGACGGCGGCGAGGCGCACCAGACCCTGGTTGTCGAAGCGCGAGGCGGCGCCGTCGCCGAGGGTGGAGATGGCCACGCGCTTGGCGTCGCGGACGCCGTCGCCGTCCGTGTCGGCGAAATGGCGGATGTCGAACACGCCGCTGGCGGCGTTGACGAACTGGCTGACGCCGCTGCCGGCAAGGTTGACGAAGCCGGTGACGAGGCCGGCGTTGCGGATGTCGACGCCGGCGGAGGCGGCTGCGCTCCAGACCGCCATGTCGGCGATGGCGCGGTCTGAGGCGGCGGCGATAACGCCTGCGTTGATCACCGAGCCCTGGGCGCCGGCCGACCGGATCAGCACGCCGGCGGCGGGAGCTTCGGTCGTGGCGCCAGCGCCAGTCGGGTCGGCCTGTCAGCCGCCCGTGACCGAAGCGCCGGCGGCGACATCGACGGCCGCCATGGCGCCGGCGAACGCCGTGACGCCCACGCCGAATTCGCCGGACGAGGTCGCCGCGCCGGCGACGCTGACGGCGACGTCCTGGCTGGCGGAGAGACCGCGCACGGCGTGCGCCTCGGCGCCGGCGACGCTGACGGAGGCGTCTGGCCCGACGGCGAGCGTCACGGGGCCTCCCTCGCCGCGGCCCACGGCGCCATGAGCGAGAGCGCCGGCGGTCACGATGCGCGCGCGGTCCTGAAGGGAGATGACGGTCGGTCCGCCGCCGCTGTGGACGGCCTCCACGCCGGTCGACTGGTCGCCTCCGGTCGTCACCGTGGCGTCGCCCGCGAGGACGATGCTGTTGCTGGCCGTGTTGAGCGCGTTGGTGATGCTGGAATAAAGTCCCGGAGCTTGGTCGCCTTCGGTTCTGATGTCGCCTTCGCTGCTGATCGAGACTTCGCCGAGACCGCGCTGGAGCGCCCAGCCGCCGGACGCCATGAAACCACCTGTCAGGATGCTCGCCGTGCTGGCGTAGCGGATTGATGCGGCTGCGGCGCTCGCCGTGTTGTTCACGTACGCCAGCGTGGCGTCGCCATAACTGTTCGCGGTTCTGATGTGGCCCTCGACCAGGACGGAGGCCGCGCCCAGGCCCCCGTTGAGACTGTATGCGCCGACGCCCTCTTCGCCGGACGTAGATACGAAGCCGGTCTGCGTCACATGTGTGTGGGCGTGGCCAGCCGCATCGGGGTTGTCGCCCGTGACAAAGGCGACCAGGCCATAACCGCGCAGGCCGTTTGTGGTCGCCACGCCATCGTTGATGACGGTTACGGAGCCAAGGCCTTTGTGCAGGCCATAGAGGCCAGTCGCCTCGAAACCACTGGCGAGCGTCGAGCCGGTCTCGAGCTGGCGGACAGTGATGTCGCCGGTTCCCGTGGCGGAGTCCGCCCAAGCGAACAGTCCGCTGGTGCCGCGACCGGGGTTGAGCCCGCCGGGGGGCGGCACTGTGACGGAGATCTGGCCCGCGGACGAAATGTAGAGACTGTCGTTGGCGGTGGTGTAGGCCTCAACGCTGTCCGCCAGCGTGCCTTCCGTCCGGATGACGGCGCCGCTGGCGATGTTGATGGTGAGCAGATCGGCGCCGGCGCCGTGAAGCTGCACGCCGTCACTGTCGCTGCCTGGCGTACGGTTCACAAAGATGTCCGGGCCGATGTTCAGCGTCATGCCGCCCGCCGGCGCGTCGTAGGTGATGCCGCCGGCGTAGGGATTGAGGCCAGCGTCGGTGCAGGTGACCTCCGGCGCCGCGGCGCCGCATTCATTGTCTGCGTGGGCCGGAGTCGTAGCGATGAAGGGCAGGAAGGTCAGCGCGGCTGCGGAAGACAGAAAGGCGGCCTTGCGTGTCGCCATGCCGGGTCGCATGGCGACCGCTCGGGAAGAGGTGCTGGGATGCATCGGTTGGTCTCTGAGCCGAAACAGATGCAAATGAAATTATTTGTGATGTCACTGACTGAAAATCCGGATGACGTTGTGTAACTAAAATGTGATTGAACCAGCCAGGGGCATATGGCTGCGCTTGCGATTGCATTTTCCTTCCCGTATGCCGCCGACATATTGCCGAATCGCACGGCTCCATCGTCGTCAGCGCGCAGTCGCCATCTCGTAATATTTTGACGCCGTTACGTTATTAACGTCCAGCTTGCGTCGCGTTGAAAGGAAGCGGCGCCCCGCCCGGCCGCCGCGCCCGCGCGGGGGCGGCGCGTCATGTCATCGGCGCGTAGCCGGGGAGAGCCGCGATCCGCTCCCGCCAGGCCGCCACATGTGGAAAGCCGGCCGGATCAATCCGCGCCTCGTGCATCAACGGATGATGTCCCAGGACGTGGTGTAGCTTAGACGGCCACGGCTCATCCCAGAGGGTCGGATGAGTGTCAGCTTGTTGCTGGCAGGCTGATGAGTGGATCATCGCTCATCGTAGCGATTGTCTCAAGGGTCATATAGCGGGATCGCTGGACGGCCCATTCATCGTTCTGTTCGAGCAGCAGTGCACCGACCAGGCGCACGATAGCGTCGTCGTTGGGGAAGATGCCGACGACCTCTGTCCGCCGCTTGATCTCGCCGTTCAATCGCTCAATCGGGTTGGTCGAGTGAAGTTTGGCCCAATGCTGCTTGGGAAAGGTCATGTAGGCGAGCACGTCTTGCTCGGCGCTGTCCATGAGACTGGCGAGCTTCGGCACCTTTGGCCTGATCTGGTCGGCGACGTTGCGCCACTGGGTGCTTGCCGCCTCCGACGTGTCCTGAGCGAAGGCCGTGGCAATGAAGGCGGAGACGACACGCCGTCCGCTCTTTCCAGCATGGGCCAAAGCATTGCGCATGAAGTGCACCCGGCACCTCTGCCAGGTAGCGCAGAGCACCTTCGATACTGCGGCTTTGATGCCCTCATGCGCATCTGAGACGGCGAGCTTGACGCCACGCAGACCCCGCCTGGTCAGCTTTCGAAGAAACTCGGTCCAGATCGCCTCGGCCTCGGACGTGCCGATCTCCATGCCGAGCACTTCGCGTCGGCCGTCGGTGTTGACGCCGACGGCAATGATGACTGCAACAGAGACGATGCGCCCGCCACGCCGGACCTTCAAATAGGTCGCGTCAATCCAGAGGTAGGGCCATTCGCCTTCGATGGGCCGGTCGAGAAAAGCCTTCACCTTCTCGTCGATCTCCTCGCACAGCCGGGAGACCTGGCTCTTGGAAATGCCCGACATGCCCATGGCCTTAACGAGGTCGTCAACCGAGCGGGTCGAAACGCCCTGGATGTAGGCTTCCTGGATCACCGCGGTCAGGGCTTTCTCGGCCATGCGACGCGGCTCCAGGAAGCTCGGAAAGTAGCTGCCGGTGCGGAGTTTCGGAATGCGAAGTTCTACTGTTCCGGCCCGCGTCTCCCAGTCTCTGTCGCGGTAGCCGTTGCGCTGGGCCAGCCGAAAGGCATTCTTCTCGCCATAGGCCGCGCCTGTTTTCGCGCCGACCTCCAATTCCATCAGCTTCTCGGCGGCAAAGCCGATCATCTCGCGCAGCAAATCGGCGTCAGCACTCTTCTCAACGAGCGAGCGCAGGTTCATCATATCGTCGGTCATCGGTGGTGTCCTTCAGGTTGGTTCTAAGCAACCCGACCCTATCGGAAATCACCGATGGCTATGAAATCCAACTACACCACGGCACGGGACACGATCCATCAACGCCGCGAACGGGTAACAGGCCAGGTCCGCCAGCGTCGGATTCTCCCCGCACAGCCACGGCTGCGCCCGCAACGTACGCTCCATCGCGCCAAGCGCCCGCTCGCCGCGGGCCCGGGGGCCGTCGCCGTCCGCGCCGACGCCGAAAAGGTAATGGTTGCGGGCGAGGCCCACCCCGCCGTGCAGGTCGCTGGCGTCAAAGAACATCCATGCGGCGATGGCGCGCCGCAGCTGCGGATCGGCGGGCCAGTACGGCGCGCCGAACCGTTCGCCCAGGTACAGGCAGATGACGTGGCTGTCGCGGATCACCTCGCCGTCCGCGACCAGCGCCGGCGTCTGGCCCAGCGGATTGACCGCCCGGTATTCGCGCGACAGATGCGCGCCCCGGGTCAGGTCGACAGTCCGCCGCTCATACGCCGCTCCATAAACCGACAGGACCAGACGCACGCGCCAGCAATTGGCCGACAGCGGAAAATCGTAAAGAATCATGGACATGCAATGCCTCCGTGCATTTACGTATGATCGTACGTTAACGCGTGTCGCGCGCTTGTCCAGAGCATGCGCCCGGCCGGACGCGTCTGGCCCGTTGCGGCCGGCCAGGCCATGATGCGCCCGCAGGCATGAGGGGAGGCGATGATGCGGCGCAGGGAAGGGGGACAGGACGGCGGGGGACCGGCGCGGTCGCCGCGCCGGCGGCGCACGGCCGCCTCCGGTCACCGCGAGGCCGCGCTGGCGGCGGCGTTGCGCATCGCCTCGCTGGAAGGGCTCAACGCCCTCAGCTTCGGCCGGGTGGCGGAGGCCGCCGGCCTGCCCAAGAGCACCGTGCAGACGATGTTCGGCGAGCGCGCCGGGCTGCAGCGCGCCGTCTTCGAGGCGGGCGCGGACATGTTCCGGCGCATGCTGGAGGCGCGGCTGGCGCATGCGCGCCCGGCGGAGCGGCTGCGCTTCCTGACCGGGGCGTGGCTGGATTTCGTCGGGGCGCGGACGCTGCCGGGCGGCTGCCTGGTCACCGCTTCGGTCATCGAGCTGCGCGGCGCGACGGGGCCGCTGGCCGGGGCGGTGGCGGAGCAGTGGCGCGCCTGGCGCGGCCTGCTGGCGCAGGCGACGCGCGACGGCGTGGCTGCGGGCCGTTATGCGGCGGACGTGGATCCGGAACAGGCGGCGTTCGAGATCGCCGCCCTGCAGATGGCCGCCAATCAGGCCGTCGCCAGCGGCGACGCGGCCCTGTTCGCCCGCGCCCGGCGGGCGTTTGCGGCGCTGCTGCAGGAGCTGGAGACGGGCGGCCCGCGGTTCGCGCAGGACGCGCCGCAGGCCTGAGTCTCAGGCGTGGGCGCGCCCCGGGCGCCCGCCATGGGAGCCGCCCCGGGATCCACCCTGGGGCTTGCGCGGGCGCGCCGGTTCGCCGGCGCGGGCCGCCGCCCGGAGCCTGGGCTTGCGGCCGGCCGTGGCCTCGGCCGCGGCGGGGCGGGCCGTGCGGCCGCGCGCCCCGGTTTTCGCCTCGCCGCGGGCCTCGCCCGGAGGGAAGCCGCCGTCATGGCCATCACGCGGCGGGCGCGGGCGGGCCTTGACCGGCCGGCCCCTGTCGCGCGCGCCGGGCGCGGCGCCGGGCCCGTCCGCAAGGGGCGTAAAGCGGATGCCCTCCGCGTCAGGCCTGCGCACCGCCGCGCGGAAATGCTCCAGCGCCGGCGCCGCCACCTCAAACACGGTCTCATTGTCGGAGATGCGGATGGCGCCGATGTCGCGGCGGGTCACGTCGCCGCGGCGGCAGATCATCGGCAGCAGCCATTTCGGGTCGGCGTTCTGGCGCCGGCCGACATTGATGCGGAACCAGCCGCCGTCCGCGGAGGGGTCGGCGGGGCCGGCCGCGCCGCGCGCGCGGCCGCGCGCCGCCGGGGGCTCGCCCGGATCGGTCACCTCCTCTGGCGCCGGGCGTCCGGCGCGGTAGAGGCGCGCCAGCGCCGCCGCCAGATGCGCGGGTGAGAAGCGCTCCAGCAGCGCCGCGCCGGCCGCGAGATCGGCCTCGCCGGCCTCGCCGGCGATGGCCGGATCCTGCAGCATGCGTTCGTCGTCCCGCCGGCGGATCTCGTCGGCGGCCGGCGGCGCGGCCCATTCGGGCGTGACGCCAAGGGCGCGCAGCATGTCGGCGACGCGGCGGCGCCGGTGCGGCGGCGTCAGCAGCACGCTCAGGCCCTTGCGTCCGGCCCGGCCGGTGCGCCCGGACCGGTGCTGCAGGCTCTCCGGAGTGGACGGAAGCTCGGCGTGAATGACCAGGCCCAGGCCCGGCAGGTCGATGCCGCGCGCCGCCACGTCCGTGGCCACGCACACCCGGGCGCGGCCGTCACGCAGCGCCTGCAGCGCCTGGTTGCGCTCGTTCTGGGTCATTTCGCCGGAAAGGGCCACGGCGGCGAAGCCGCGCTCAGCCAGGCTGGCGTGCAGGCGGCGCACCGCCTCGCGGGTGTTGCAGAACACGATGGCCGAGGGCGCGTCATGGAAGCGCAGCACGTTGACCACGGCCTGCGCGGTCTCCGCCGGCCGCACGCGCAGCGCCTGATAGGCGATGTCGGCGTGGCCGCTCTCGCCGGCGTCGGCCTCGATGCGCAGCGCCCCGCGCTGGTAACGCCGCGCCAGGGCGACGATGCCGGGCGGCAGGGTGGCGGAGAACAGCAGGCTGCGCCGCTCCTCCGGGGTCGCGTCGAGGATCGTCTCAAGATCCTCGCGGAAGCCGAGGTCGAGCATCTCGTCGGCCTCGTCGAGCACCACCGCCTGCAGCTGGGACAGGTCAAGCCGGCCGCGCTCCAGATGGTCGCGCAGGCGACCGGGCGTGCCGACCACCACATGGGCGCCGAAAGCCAGCTGCCGCTGCTCCTGGCGCGGATCCATGCCGCCGACGCAGGAGACCACGCGCGCTCCGGTCTCGCCGTACAGCCAGCCGAATTCGCGCTGCACCTGCAGCGCCAGCTCGCGCGTGGGGGCGATCACCAGCGCCAGCGGCGCGCCGGCCGGCGCAAGCCGCTCCGCCTCGCCGAGCAGCGTTTCGGCGAGGGCGAGGCCGAAGGCCACCGTCTTGCCGGAGCCGGTGCGGGCGGAAACCAGCAGGTCGCGTCCCCGGGCCTGCGGCGCGATCACGGCGCGTTGCACCGGCGTGGGTTCGGTATACGCCCGTCCGGCGAGTGAACGGGCGAGCGCCGGGTGAACTGAAGAAAAGGGCAAGGGAGGTTTCCGCCTGTATCAAAAAATCCGTCCGGCGCCGCCATGGGGCCGCCGGAAACTGTCAGAAGGCGCCTTCCATACGCGGATAAGCGCCGCGGCGCCAGCGCCATCATGGCGCGCCTGCGGCGCGGCGGGGGCTGGACGGGAGCCGTCGCGCGCCGCCCGTCGGGAGGCGGCGCGCCGCGAAAGCGCGCAAAACGGCGTTCGCCGCATATGGGGGCGGCGCCAGCGCATGCAAGGGCGCGGCGGCCGCGGCGGAACCGCGCGGCGCTTCGCGGGTTAGCTCCCGGAGCGCGGACCTGCGCCGCGCGCCCTCTTCCAGGAGATGTCAGGATGACCTTGCTCACCGGCCCGCGCCTTGCGCTCGCCGCTTCACTCATGCTTGCGGCGGGTTGCGTCGCCGGCGACCCGGGGGCGCGCTCGCGGCCGGTCCCGGAGCCGGCGAAACCTGTGTCGCTGGAGCGCTACATGGGCCGCTGGCACGAGCTGGCCCGTTATGACAACAGCTTCCAGACGGGCTGCGACGGCGTCACCGCCGACTACGCCCTGCGCCCCGACGGCCGGGTGAGCGTGGTCAACGCCTGCCGCACGGGCGGACCGCAGGGACCGCGGCGCGTGGCGACCGCGACGGCGCGGCTGGTTCCGGGCGCGCCCGGCAACCGGCTGAAAGTCTCCTTCTTCCCTCCTTTCGAGGGCGACTACTGGGTGCTCGACCGGGCGGACGACTATTCCTGGGCGATCGTCGGCGAGCCGTCCGGGCGCTATCTCTGGATCCTCTCCCGCCGGGCGGACGTTCCGGAACGCGTCTACCGGCAGCTCGTCGGCCGCGCCGCCGGGCTGGGCTATGACGTGAGCCGCCTGCGCCGTACGCAGCCCTGACACGCGCATCGCCAAGGGCGCTCCGGCGCCTTCCCGGCCCCTTCCCGGCTCCGCGGGGCGCTGTTCCGCTGCGGAGCCGGCCCTCGCCACAACCGCTGCTCCCGCGCCCCTGCGCCTGGGCCGCTTCCCTTCCGCCTTCTCCCGGTCCCTTCCGCTTTCCCGGTGGCCGCCGGAGCAGGTCAGTCCGCGGGGGCGGTCTCATGGACGCGGCCGTAAACGTCGTCGAGCCGCACGATGTCGTCTTCGCTGCACCATGCCCCGACCTGCACTTCAACGAGCTCAAGCGGCTCCGCGCCGCGGTTGGCGAGCCGGTGCACCGCCCCGGCCGGGACGTGAAACCAGTCGTTTGCGCGCAGGATGAAGCGTTCGCCGTCGCGCCACGCCTCGCCGACGCCGCGCGTCACCACCCAGTGTTCGGCGCGGCGCAGGTGTTTCTGCAGGGACAGCACGCCGCCGGGACGGACGGACATGCGCTTCACCACATGCCCCGCGCCGGCGTCGAGCACCGTGAACGCGCCCCAGGGGCGCAGCGTGGTGCGGTGGCGGCGCGCCGCCGGCGCGCCCATGGCCTGCAGGCGGCGCACCAGCTCGCGCGTTTCGCCGGCCCGTTCATGCGGGGCCACCAGGGTGACGTCGCCGGCGGTCACCACCACCAGCCCCTCGACGCCGATGAGACACGCAAGCCCGCCCGGCTCCTCGCACCGGACCAGATTGTTCCGGCCGTCGAGCACGATGGCGTCGCCGTGAACGGCGTTGCCGGAGTCATCTTTCTCCGCCAGCTCCCACACCGCGCGCCATCCGCCGAGGTCGCGCCAGCCGTAGCGCGCCTCGACCACGGCGGCGCGCCGGGTGCGCTCCATCACCGCGACGTCGATGGAGCGCGCGGGCGCGGCGGCGAGGGCCTCGCCCAGCGCCAGTCCGGCCGGCTCCGCGCGCGCCGCGGCCACCGCCGCCTGCGCGGCGGCGAGAATGTCCGGGGCGAAACGCGCCAGCTCTTCGCGCATGACGTCGGCGCGGAAAATGAAATTGCCGGAATTCCACAGCCGGCCTTCTGCGACCAGGCGGGCGGCCAGATCCGGCCCCGGCTTTTCGGTGAAGGCCAGCGCGCGGCGCACGCCCGGCGCGATCTCCGCGCCAGGCAGTATGTAGCCATACGCGACGGAGGGCGCGGCGGGCGGAACGCCGAACGTCACGATCTGGCCGGCGGCCGCCGCCGGGGCCGCCAGGGCGCAGGCGGCGCGGAACGCCGCCGCGTCGCCGATGGCATGGTCGGAGGCGAACACGCCGAGCACCGGCGCCGGATGTTCGGCCATGGCCAGCTCCACCGCCACGGCGACCGCGGCGGCGGTGTCGCGCCGGACCGGTTCAAGCGCCAGCCGGGCGCGCACGCCCGCCGCCCGCAACTGCTCCTGCGCGAGGAAGGCGTGGGCGCGGCTGGTGAGGACAACGGCCGGGCCGAACATCGGATCGCCGGCGGTGAGCCGGGCGATGCGCTGGAACGTGGTTTCGCCGCCGAACAGCGGAATGAACTGTTTGGGCAGGCTCTCGCGCGAGGTGGGCCACAGCCGCGCGCCCGCCCCGCCGCTGAGAATCACGGGCGAGATCTGCCCCGGCGCCGCCAGGACGTCGCCCGCCAGGACGTCGCCCACCACGACGCCGCCCGCCCGGCGCCGGCGTCCGCCAGCCCCGTCGCGGCGCGCCGGCGCGGCGCTCGCCATGTTGTTTTCCGCAAATGGCATGGACGTTCACCAGACGCCGCCTGTTTTTCCCGCTTTCAGTTTACTGCCGGCGTCCTTCTCAGGGAAAGAATTATTGTGATGTTTTTTATCAATTTTCAGGCTATAAGGGTTGTAACTTGCGTTCGTGCGTCTCCCGGTCGCTTCTGCGTGACTTTCAGCGTAAGCCGGGGTGTTTTTCAGGACGTGTTGCAGGTCTGTCGCATCCGCGGCGCAGGTGATGACGGGCTCTGTTGCGTCTTGCCGCACGGCTGTTCAAGTATAGGCGGGTGAACCCGGCGGATCGGCGGTCAATGCCTCAGGATATTTTCGCGTCAGGCGGCGAATGCGGGGAGCTGCTCCGGTCTTTCGACTGGGACCGCCATCCCCTTGGGCCGCTCCAGGCGTGGCCCGTGGAGCTGCGCACGGTCACGCAGATGGTGCTCGGGGCGCAGTTTCCGATGTTCGTCGTCTGGGGGCCGGAGCAGTACGTGCTCTACAACGACGCCTGCGCCGGCGTGTACGGCCCCGCCCACCCCGCCGCCATGGGCCGGCGCTTTCGCGACACCCTGGGGCCGCTGTGGGAGCAGGTCGGGCCGCTGGTCGCGCGGGCTTACCAGGGGCAGGCCAGCAGCGGCGTCGACGCGCCGTTCACGATGTGGCGGGCCGGCTATCCGGAGCGCACCCACGTGTCGTTCTGCTGTTCGCCGGTGCGCATGGCAGGCGGCGACGTCGCCGGCATGTTCTGCGTCTTCCATGAAACCACCAGCCGCGTCGCCGTGGAGCGCGAGCGCGAGCGCGAGCAGGGGCTGCTGCGCAGCATCTTCGAGACGGCGCTCGGCGCCGTCGCCGTCACCTCCGGCCCGAACCATTACATCACCTATGTGAACGAGGAGTTTGAGGCCATCTCCGGCTACCGCAACGCCCTCGGCAAGACGGTGCGCGAGGCCTTTCCCGACGTCGCCGGCCAGGGCTATTTCGAAATGCTGGACCGGGTGTTCGCCGAAGGCGGGCCGCAGACCGGCCGGGCCATGCCCGCCATTCTGCAGGCCGATCCCGACTCACCGCCGCTGGAGCGCGTCGTCGACATCCTCTGCCACCCGGTGTTCGCCCGCGACGGCGCCACCGAAGGCGTGTTCGTCCAGATCCTCGACGTCACCGACAGCCACCTGCTCAACCGCGAGCTGGCCCACCGTCTCAAGAACCAGCTGGCGGTGGTGCAGGCCATCATCAACCAGTCGTTCCGCGGCGCCAGCGACCTGGCGGGGGCGCACGCGGCGCTCACCGAGCGCATCGCCGTGCTGGCCCGCGCCCATGAGGCGGCGTTCGCCGGCCAGGAAAACGGCGTCGGCCTGCGCAGCCTGATCCGCGCCGCGGTGGAGTGGCACGACGCCGCCCGCATCGGCATGACCGGGCCGGACGTGGCCATCGCCGCCAGGCCGGCGCTCTCCCTGGCGCTGATCCTGCACGAGCTGCTCACCAACGCCGTCAAGCACGGCGCGCTGTCGGCCGGCGAAGGGCGGGTCGACATCAGCTGGGAGGCGCGGGCCCCGGAGCCGGGCGCCATGCAGCGCCTGCGCCTGTTGTGGGAGGAGCGCGGCGGCCCGCCGGTGCGGGAGCCGCAGCGGCGCGGCTCCGGCCTGCGGCTGGTGCAGGCCGGGCTTTCCGGCGCGCCGCGGGTGCAGGTGCGGGTGGCGTTTCCGCCGGAAGGCCTGCGCTGCGTGCTGGAGGGCGAGCTGCCCCCGCCCGGCTGAGCGCCCGGCTCAGCGCGCCGCGGCGCGCGCCATGGCCCACAGCAGGTCGGTCTGGGTGACGAGGCCCGTCGCCCGGCCGTTGTCGTCCACGATGATCACCGCGTGGGCGCGCCCGTCGGTGAGCGCCGGCAGCAGCGCGTTCACCGGCGTGTCCTCGCGGGCGGTGGCGGCTCCCGTCATGGCGGCGCCGACGCTGCCGGCGTCGTCCGGGGCGGCGGCGATCTCGCGCAGGCCGATCACCCCGGCCACGCGCTGCGCCGGCTCCAGCACCGGCAGCGCCCGCACGTTGTGGGCCAGCAGCAGGCGCCTCGCTTCGGCGAGCGGCGTGTCGCGGCTGACGCTGATCAGGTCGCGGGACATGATGTCGGCGCAGCGCGCGCCGGCGTCATTGCGCGCCAGCGCCGTGGTCTGCGCCTGGCGGAAGATGCGCAGCAGGTCGTCGCGGTTGATGTCGAAGCTCTCGCCCAGGCTGGCGAGCGCCGCGTCGATGTCGGCCGGCTCCGGGGCGCCGCGCGCCGCCGCCGGCGCGTCGGCCGAGCCCACCGGATTGGGCGGCGCCGCCGCCGGACGGTGCGGATAGCTGCGCCCGCACAACCGGTGGAACGCCGCGGCGCAGGCGAGCAGCACCACGATGTTGAGCGCCGCCGGCGCAAGCGTCGTGAGCAGCGCCGCGCCGTCGCCGGCTCCCGGCGCCAGACCCATGGTGAGCGCCATGGCCCCGCCGGGCGGATGCAGGCAGCGCAGCAGGCTCATGGCGACGATGCCAGCCGGCACGGCGAGGGCGGCCACCAGCGGCGCCGACCACTCCAGCGGCGCCAGCGCCATGGCCAGCAGCAGCCCCGCGGCGCCGCCGACCAGATTGCCGCCGAACACCGGCCACGGCTGCGCCAGCGGACTGGACGGCACCGCAAAGGCGAGCACCGCCGAGGCCGCCACCGGCCCCGCCACCAGCGGTCGCAGCAGGTCGCCGCCAAAGACATGACGGGTGACCAGGCTGGCGAGGCCCATGGCGACGCAGGCGCCGAGACAGGCCAGCAGCCGCTCTCTCAGGGTGGCGCCGGCGATGATCGGCCGGAACAGGCGCAGTCGGGCGGGCATGGGCGGTCCGGGGGCTTTGGGCGTCAGGAACGTCAGGGGCGGGGACGGCGCGCCGCGGCGGCCGGGCCGCCCGGCGCGTCGCCGCGAGCATGGGCGCGTCCGGTCTCGGCGGCAACCGCCGGCGGCGCGCGTGATTTGTCGCAGCGGCCGCCCGCCCGGCCCGCCGCGCCGGCGGCTTCGCCCGTGGTCCGGGTTCCGGCGTCGCCGGGCGTACTCGCGCGATTGCGGTTGACCGGAGCGCGGAGGGTCTTTACTGACCGCACGGTCGGAAACCGGAATGCGGGCGATCATGGGGCGCAGGCGCATCATAGACCCGGAGGCGCTGCTGGACGCGGCCGAGCGGGTGGTGCGGCGCGAAGGCGCCGTCAATCTCACCATCAGCGCCGTCGCGGCCGAGGCTGGGGTCAGCAAGGCGACGGTGCTGTATGACTTCCGTACGAAGCAGGCGCTGATCGCCGCCGTGGTGGCGCGCCGCCTCGCCGCCGACGAGGCGCGGCTGCGCGCCTGCATCGCCGAGGCGGCGGCCGATCCGTCGGTGGCCAATCCCGAGCTGGCCGGCCGGCTGCGGTTCGCGGCGACCCAGCCGGAGGAACAGGATCTGGCCGCGGCCCTGACGCTGTGCGTGGCCATGGCCTCGGACGACGCGGTGCGCGGGCGGATCCGTGAATTCATACGGCGGGACCTTGCGGCGTTCGCGCCTGGCTGCGCCGGCGATCCGGCGCCGCTCATGGCTTTTCTGGCGCTTCACGGTTATCTGTCGCTCAAATATTTCGATCTCTACACCTTTCCCCCCGAGGTCCGGGACGTGATTTTCGCCTCTGTCGCGCAGATGGCCCGGACGCAACGCACAACCTGTGACGGACAGTGACGGACATGGCGGCTATGCGAAAAGTCCCTGCAATACATCGTGCCTGGCTGGCCATTCTGGTTGCGGTGCCGGCGTTCCTGTTCGCCGCGCCGGGCGGCGCGCCCGGCATGGCCGGCGTCGCCCACGCCCAGCCGGCGATGCCGCCAGCCCTCGTGCAGTTCATCACCGTGCAGCCGGCCGAAGTGCCCATCACCCGCGACCTGCCGGGGCGCATCGCCGCCGTGCGCACCGCCGAGGTGCGGCCGCGCGTCAGCGGCATCATCCAGGAGCGCGTCTTCCGCCAGGGCAGCATCGTGAAGGAAGGCGACGTGCTCTATCGCATCGACCCCACGCTGTTCCGCGTGGCGGTGGCGAGCGCCAGGGCCAATCTGGAGCGGGCGAAGGCGGCGCTGGTGCTGGCGCGGCAGAAGGCCGAGCGCCAGAAGGAGCTCCAGAAGCGCAACGTCTCCTCCGCCCAGGAATATGACGTGGCCATGGCCAACCTGGCCCAGGCGGAGGCCGAGGTCGCAGCCGCCCAGGCCGGCCTCGACCAGGCCCAGGTGAACCTGGACTACACGGAAGTGCGCGCCCCCATCACCGGCCGCATCGGCCGCGCCCTCGTCACCGAGGGCGCGCTGGTGAACGCCGGCAGCGGCCAGCCGCTGGCCATCATCCAGCAGCTTGATCCGGTCTACGCCGACTTCACCCAGTCCTCCACGGAAGTGCGCGCCCTGCGCAAGGAGCTGGAGTCGGGCGCCGTGGCCGGCGTGTCGAAGGACGAGGCCCAGGTGGAGCTGCTGTTCGACGACGGCGAGGTTTACGGCCACAAGGGCCGGCTGCTGTTCTCCGAGGCGTCGGTGGACCAGCTCACCGGCCAGATCACCCTGCGCGCCGAATTCCCCAATCCGCAGCACGAGCTGCTGCCGGGCCTTTACGTGCGCGTGCGCATCGAGCAGGCGCGGCTCGACAACGCCATCGCCATTCCCCAGCAGGCGGTGATGCGCGACGCCTCCGGCGCCGCCCAGGTCTATGTGATCGGCGAGGGCGACGTGGCCATGATCCGCCAGATCGAGCTCGGGCCGGCGGTGGGCGACCGCTGGATCGTGCGCAGCGGCCTGGCCGCCGGCGACCGCGTGGTCGTCGCCGGATTCCAGAAGATCGTCCCCGGCGGCAAGGTGGTTCCGCAGCCGTGGAACGCCGCCGCCGGCGCGGCCCCTGCGGCCCCAGCCGGGGCGGCTGCGGCCGCTCCCGCCGGCGCGGCCGCCGCGAAGCCTGCCGAAGCAAAGGAATGAGACCGGGCCATGGCGCAGTTTTTCATCGTGCGGCCCGTGTTCGCATGGGTCGTCGCCTTCTTCATCTCCATCGCCGGGCTCATCGCCCTGCCGTTCCTGCCGGTGGCGCAGTACCCGAAGGTGGCGCCGCCGCAGCTGAGCATCTCCACGGCATATCCGGGCGCCGCGCCCGCCGAGATCTACCAGGGCGTCACGCGCCAGATTGAGGACGAGCTCAACGGCGTGAAGGGCATGGCGTATTTCGAGTCCACCTCGGACGCCACCGGCCAGGTGGAGATCACCGCCACCTTCCGCACCGGCGTCAACATCGACATCGCCTCGGTGAACGCCCAGAACGCCATCCGCCGCGTGCAGCCGCGCCTGCCCGCCACGGTGGTGCAGCAGGGCATCAACACCGAGGAGAGCGGCGCCGGCTTCCTGATGATCGTCTCGCTGACCTCCACGGACGGCAAGTTCGACGACGTGGCGCTGGGCGACTACCTGAACCGCAACGTGCTGGGCGAGATCCGCCGCATTCCCGGCGTGGGCCGCGCCCAGCTGTTCGCCTCGCCCCGGTCGATGCGCATCTGGATCGACCCGGGCAAGATGCTCGGCCTCAACATCACCACCGACGACATCGCCGCGGCCATCCGCGCCCAGAACGCCCAGGTGGCGGCCGGCAAGATCGGCGCCGACCCCAATCCCATCACCCAGCAGATCACCGCCACGGTGCTGGTGAAAGGCCAGCTCACCACGCCGGAGGAGTTCGGCGACATCGTGCTGCGCGCCAATCCGGACGGCTCCACCGTGCGGCTGCGCGACGTGGCCCGGGTGGAGGTGGGCAGCGAGTCCTACAATTTCGCCACCCGCCTGAACGGCAAGCCGAGCGCCGCCATCGCCGTGCAGCTCTCCGAGAGCGGCAACGCCGTGGCCACCTCCACGGCCGTGCGCGAGCGGATGAAGGAGCTGTCGAAGTTCTTCCCGAAGGGCATCGAATATTCGGTGCCCTATGACACCAGCCCGTTCGTCGAGGCCTCCATCGAGAAGGTGGTGCACACCCTCGTCGAGGCGGTGATCCTCGTGTTCCTGGTGATGTTCCTGTTCCTGCAGAACTTCCGGTACACGGTGATCCCGGCGCTGGTGGTGCCGGTGGCGCTGCTGGGCACTCTGGCGGTGATGCTGGCCGCCGGCTTCTCCATCAACGTGCTCACCATGTTCGCCATGGTGCTGGCCATCGGCATCCTGGTGGACGACGCCATCGTGGTGGTGGAGAACGTCGAGCGCATCATGGCGGAGGAGGGGCTGCCGCCCCTGCGGGCCACGCAGAAGGCCATGGGCCAGATCTCCGGCGCCATCGTCGGCATCACCCTGGTGCTGGCGGCGGTGTTCGTGCCCATGGCGTTCTTCCCGGGCGCGACCGGCGTCATCTATCGCCAGTTCTCGCTGACGATGGTGGTGTCGATCCTGTTCTCGGCCTTCCTCGCCCTGTCCCTGACGCCGGCGCTGTGCGCCACCTTCCTGAAGCCGCCGGCGGATCACGCCCGGCAGGGCGGCTTCTTCGGCGCCTTCAACCGCTTCTTTGACCGCACCACGCGCCGCTATGCGGCCATGGTGACCGGCGCCACCTCGCGCGTCGGGCGGCTGATGGTGATCTTCCTCGCCATCGCCATCGGCTCCGGCTGGCTGTTCATGCGCCTGCCCACCGCGTTCATCCCGAACGAGGACCAGGGCTTCATCATCGTGGACATCCAGACCCCGCCGGAGGCCAGCTCCAACCGGACGCTGCAGGCCATCCGGCAGATCGAGGCGATCGCCCGGGCCGAGGCGGCGGTGAGCGACATCGTCGCCGTGCGCGGCTTCAGCTTCTCCGGCGCCGGCCAGAACGCGGCCATCATGTTCATCTCGCTGAAGGACTGGAGCAGGCGCGGCGCCGGCGAGGCCGCCCAGGACATCGCCAACCGCATGAACGTGAAGATGTTCGGCATCAGCGACGTCATGGCCTTCGCCCTGTCGCCGCCGCCGATCCAGGGCTTCGGCACCTCGGCGGGCTTCTCCTTCCGCCTGCAGGACCGCGCCGGCCTTGGCCAGCAGGCGCTCGCCGCCGCGGCGCAGCAGCTGATGGCCGAGGCGCGCAAGAGCCCGGTGCTCACCGGCATGCGCATGGAGGGCCTGCCGGACGCGGCCCAGCTGACCATCATCATCGACCGCGAGAAGGCCAACACCTTCGGCGTGAGCTTCGCGGCCATCAACAACACCATCACCACGGCGCTCGGGTCGTCCTACATCAACGACTTCCCGAACAACGGCCGGATGCAGCGGGTGATCATCCAGTCGGATGCCGCCGGCCGCATGCAGGCCGAGGACCTGATGAAGCTGAACGTGCGCAACGCCAGCGGCGGCATGGTGCCGCTCTCCGCCTTCGCGCGCGCCCAGTGGCAGAAGGGCCCGCAGCAGATCATCGGCTACAACGGCTATCCGTCGGTGCGCATCTCCGGCGCCGCGGCGCCGGGCTACTCCTCCGGCGACGCCATCGCCGAGATCGAGCGCATCGCCGCCACGCTGCAGCAGGGCATCGGCTATGAGTGGACCGGCCAGACGCTGGAGGAGATCGCCTCCGGCGCCCAGGCGCCGATCCTGTTCGCGCTGAGCATCCTGTTCGTGTTCCTGCTGCTGGCGGCGCTCTACGAGAGCTGGTCGATCCCGCTGTCGGTGATGCTGGTGGTGCCGCTCGGCGTCATTGGCTGCATCCTGGCGGTGATGCTGCGCGGGCTGCCCAACGATCTCTATTTCAAGGTGGGCCTGCTGGCGATCATCGGCCTTTCGGCCAAGAACGCCATCCTGATCATCGAGTTCGCCAAGGACCTGCACGCCCAGGGCATGGGGCTGCGCGAGGCGGCCACGGAGGCGGCGCGCCTGCGCTTCCGGCCGATCCTGATGACCTCGCTGGCCTTCACCCTCGGCGTGGTGCCGCTGGCCATCGCCACCGGCCCTTCGGCGGCGAGCCAGAACGCCATCGGCACCGGCGTGGTGGGCGGCATGATCTCGGCCACGGTGCTGGCGGTGATCTTCGTTCCGGTGTTCTTCGTGGCGGTGCTGGGCATATTCCGGCCGAAGCGGCCCGCGCCGGCCGGCGGCGCGTCTGGCGGAGACGTCGCGAAGCCCGGCCACGGCTAGCGCGAGGCCGGCCGGGCCCCGGCGCCGGCCGCTGGACGGCGCGCGACAGAAAAAGCCCCGGTCTTCCGGGGCTTTTGCTGTTCGCATGGGGGAGGCGAGGGCGCGCGGCCAGGCCAAGACTGCGCCCCGCCGGCGGCCCGGCCGGGGTTCGCGCGCCGCGCCGGACCGGGCGCCGGCCGCCCGCCCGGCCGCGCCAGCTCCGCCGCGGGTCGCCCCGGGCGGATCCGGCCGTCATCACCGGCCCCGGCGCCGCATGCGCGCGCCGGCGCACGGCCTGTTCCGCCCGGCGCCGGACCGGGCGCTCCGCCTGCTTCGGACAAAGGAAAAGCCGCCGGAGGGGCGGCGGCTTTTCCCTGTGACGCGTCACGCCCTGGTGGGGGGCAGGGCGCCTTTGCGACGCGTCAGTCCCTTGGACGCTGCGCGCGCCTGGCCGCCTGTCACTGCCCCGCAGCGGCGGCCTTCGGGTTGAGCAGCGGGCATTCGCTCTCCTCGGCCGGGATGAACACCTCCACGGCCGGATATTTCTTCACCAGCGTCAGCAGGTCGTCCGGGTGCTGCATTTCCTCGGGCTTCTTGACCACGGCGTAGTACATGTCGCGCATCAGCCGCCCGTCGGCCCGGATCGTCGCGTTCTTCGTGAAGAAGTCGTTGACCGGCGTCTCCTTCATCTGCCGGAGCACGGCCTTCGTTTCGGTCGTGCCGGCGGCCTTCACCGCCTTCAGGTAATGCAGCACGGCGCTGTAGACGTTGGCCTGCGGATCGGTGGGCATCTTGCCGAACCGCGCCTTGAAGCGGTCGGCGAACTTCTGCGTCTCCTCGTTCTCGCCCCAGTAGTAGCTGAGCACCGCCGGCATGTTGGCGGTGGCCTTGTTGCCGAGGCCGTACACGTCCACCGTGGTGAGCGAGAACGGCACGAACTGCTGGCCGCCGGCGGCGAGGCCGAATTCGTCCGCCTGCTTGATGCCGTTGATCAGGTCGGCGCCGCCGCCGATGTGGGCGATGTTCTTCGCCCCAGAGTTCTGCGCCTGCAGCAGGAAGGAGCTGAAATCCGCGGTGTTGAGCGGGAAGCGCACCGCCCCGAGGAACTTGCCGCCGTTCTTCTCGATCAGCCGTTTCGCGTCGGCCTCGATGGAATGGCCGGCGGCGTAATCCACGGTAAGCGAATACCAGGTGTTGCGCTCGGGCGTGGTGCTGCCCTTCACCGTCAGGTTGGCCACGGCGTAGCCGTCATTGGCCCACTGCATGCCGTTGGGCGAGCAGTTCTTGCCGGAAATGTCGCGGCTGGAGGCCATGGAGACCACGAGGATCCTGTCCTTCTCCTCGGCCAGTTTCTGCACCGCCAGCGCCACGCCCGACGAATAGATGTCGAAAATGGCGCCCACGCCGTCCACGTCGAACCAGCGCCGGGCGATGGCCGAGCCCACGTCCGGCTTGTGCATGTGGTCGGCCACCAGCACCTCGACCGGCTTGCCGAACAGCTCGCCGCCGAAGTCCTCGACCGCCATGCGGGCCGCCACCGCCGAGCCCTCGCCGGTGATGGTGGAGTAAACGGACGCACGGTCGTTGAGCACGCCGATTTTCACGGGCCCCTGGCCGGCCAGCGACGGTCCGGCCAGCGCCGCAAGCGCGCTTGCGGCCATAAGCCCGCGCAGCGCTCCGCGAATGACTGTTTTCATCTCGCCCCTCTCTGTTGGCGCGCACGCCTCGCGCATGCGTCGCCCTTGTGGCGTGACTGGCGGCGCCGGCATGTGGCCGCCGGTTTTCCCGCCGCGCGCGAACCTGCCTGCGGCCGCCTGCGGCTGGTCTCGCAATGGCGCATGAACCGCGCGCCGTCCCGGAAAAAGTTCCATTTGCGGCTAAAAATGTCAATATGTTGATGAAAAGCCGCAAGCTGTTCGCCGCGCGCATGATTTTGCGCCTGGTTTCGCCGGCGCGCCACAGGCATGCGGCGACGGCGCCTGCGGCGGACGCGGCGTCAGGCCCCGGGCGGGGGCTGGCCTGGAATGAGCACCGGCCGCGCGTCGTTCAACACTGCGTGACGGGCCTCCACGGCGGCGCGGCGCGCCAGGGCGTAGAGCAGGCAGGCGAGCATGAACGGCGCCATGGCGAACGCCGGCGGCTGCGCTCCGGCCAGCGTCCGCCACGCGATCCATGCAAGGTTGACGAGCGCCACGGCCAGACAGGCCGCCGCCGGCAGGCGCGGAAAGGCGAACACCGGCGCGCCGCGCGGCGGACGGAAGCCGTGCACCCCGCGAAAACCCGCCACGTCATGGAGATAAAACCGCCCGGCGGCGCCGACGGCGATGCGTCCGGCCACGGCCGGCTCCGCCCGCACGCCGCGCAGCGTGTGGGTGACGCCGTCAGGATCGATGACGTCGATGGCGTCATAATGGGCCGGCAGCCAGCGGGAGGCCGGCCGGCGCAGCGCGACGCCGTCGATGGTTCCGTCGAGAAAGGTCAGTTTCACCGCAGGGCCGTCGCAGTCAGGCGGGCGCCGGCTGGCGGCGCCCCGCAATCATCTCCGGCTCCGGTTTGGCGGCGCCGGCGGCCGCGGTCAACCGCTGGCGCGACTGGTTGCGCCTGCAATCAATCGCCGGCATGCTGTCCGCATGACTGCGGCGCGGCCGCCGCGTCGCCCCTCGGGGCCGCCGGTTTTCCCGTCGCCGTCATCCCCCGGCCTGACGCGGCCGGGAGGGCGGCAGGGCGGGCATGCGGCGCCGTTCCGCAGGTCCGCGCCTGCAGTTGTGGCGTTTCCGGTCGGCGCCGGCCCGGGCGGGCTTCCGGCGCCTGGAGAAAAGGGGCGATCCGCATGTTTGACGCGAGGCAGATTCTCGATGCGCTGGTCGGCGCGGCGGCGATCGATCCGCCGCAGCGCGTCCAGCAGGGCGCCGGGCAGCCGGCGCCGGAGGCTGGCGGCGCCTCTGGCGGCGTCGGCGCGGTTCTCGACCAGATCCTGAAAGGCGGCCAGGACGGAGCCGGCGCGGCGTCCGGCGGCGGGCTCGGCGAGTTGCTGGGCGGGCTGTTCGGCGGCGCGGGGCAGGGGGGCGCCGGGGCGTCCGCCGGCGACAGCGGCGGCGGCCTCGCCGACCAGCTGCAGCAGGCGGTGACCCGCATGGCCGGGCCCCAGGCCGGAGATCTGCTCCGCCAGGCGATGGATTTCGCCAGAACGCCGAAAGGCGCGGCGATCCTCGCCGGTCTCGCCGGGCTGATGCTCAACCGCGGCGGCCGCAGGATCGCCAGCCCGGCGGCGCGCCTTGGCGGCGCGGCGCTGATCGGCGGACTGGTCTACAAGGCGCTGGAAGGCTGGCGGCAGGGCGCGTCGCCGGCCGAAACCGCCGCCGCGCCGCCCGCGCCCGCCCCTGTGGGCGCCGCCGGCCTGACGGCCGACAGCCTCACCCATGACGAGGCCGCGGCGCTCGTGCAGGCGATGATCGCCGCCGCCTGCGCCGACGGCCAGGTGGACGACGACGAGCGCGCCCGCATCACCGGCGCCCTCGGCGGCGCGCTGCCGCCGGCCGCCGTTGCGTTCCTGGAGAACGCCTTCGCGAAGCCGCTCACGCCCTCCGGACTGGCGGCGCTGGCCTCGGGGCCCGAGCATGCGGCGGAGATCTATGAGGCCGCGCGCCTCGCCATCGATCCCGACACGCCGGCGGAGCAGGACTTCCTGAAACAGCTGGCCACGGCGCTGGGGCTCGATCCGGAGCTGGTGGCCCATCTCGACGCCGCGGCCGCCAGCGCGCGGGCCTGAAGCGGCTCCGCGGCCCCGCCGCCTCAGGGCCTTCGGCGCCTCATGTCGCCGGCCTGGCCTCCGCCGCCCGCGTCCCTGCGGCGGAGGGATTTTCTCCGCCGTTTTTCTTGTGGCGCGGTCGCTTTCCGGTTGCGCCGCCACGCTGATGACGCAATGGCGTAATCAATCGGGCGCCGGCCGGGCGGGCGTCTGCGTCCGCGAGGCCGGTTCCGCCGTCAGGAGCACACCCGCCCCATGCTGGATCGTCGATCATTTCTGACCGCCGCCGCCGCGACGGCGACGCTCGCCGCCGCAGGCTTTTCACCCCAGGCGCTGGCCGCGGCCGGCCTGAAGCTCGGCGCGCCTTCGCCGTTTTCCTTCGAGGCCCTGAAAGCGCGGGCCAGGGCCCTCGCCGCCCGGCCCCATGAGCCGCGTCCGTCGCCCGACCGCGCCATTCTCGAGGCCATCGATTACGACGCCCACGGCAAGATCCGCTTCCGCCCGCAGGACGCGCTGTTCGCTAACGGTCCGGGCGCCTATCCGGTGACGTTCTTCCACCTCGGCCGCTTCTTCCAGAAGCCGGTGCGCATGATGGTGGCGAAGGACGGCGAAGCGCGCGAGATCATCTACGAGACGCGCTATTTCGACATGCCGGCCGACTCGCCGGCGCAGAAACTGCGCCAGAACGCGGGCTTCGCCGGCTTCCGCTACCAGGAGAGCCGTTTCGGCGACCAGACGAAAAAGCCCTGGCAGACCAACGACTGGGTGGCCTTTCTCGGGGCCTCCTATTTCCGCGCCATCGGCGGGCTGTACCAGTACGGGCTTTCGGCCCGCGGCGTCGCCATCGACACCGCCGTGGCCGGAAAGGGCGAGGAATTTCCGGACTTCACCGAATTCTGTTTCGAGACCCCGACCAATGACGGGCCGACGGTCACCGTCTACGCCCTGCTGGAGGGGCCGTCCGTCACCGGCGCCTACCGCTTCGACATGACCCGCGGGTCGGACGACGTCACCATGGACATCACCGCGGCCCTGTACGTGCGCCAGGCGGTGGACCGGCTGGGCCTCGCGCCGCTCACCTCGATGTACTGGTTCTCGGAGCGGGCCAAGCCGACCATGGTGGACTGGCGCCCGGAGGTGCACGATTCCGACGGTCTCGCCATGTGGACCGGCGCCGGCGAGCGCATCTGGCGTCCGCTCAACAATCCGCCCTACATCACCGCCTCCGCCTTCCTGGACGACAATCCGCGCGGCTTCGGCCTGATGCAGCGCGACCGCAACTTCGACCACTATCAGGACGGCGTGCACTACGAGCGCCGCCCCAGCGCCTGGGTGGAGCCCGTGGGCCAGTGGGGCAAGGGCTCGGTGCAGCTGGTGGAGCTGCCCACCGACGACGAGATTCACGACAACATCGTCGCCATGTGGGTTCCGGCGCAGCCGGCCCGGCCGGGCCAGAGCCATGAGCTGCGCTACCGGCTGCTGTGGGTGAACGGCGATCCCTATTTCCCGGACAGCCTGGCGCGCTGCGTCGCCACGCGCATGGGCAACGGCGGCGTTCCCGGCCAGCCGCGGCCGAAGGGCGTGCGCAAGTTCATGGTGGAGTTCTCCGGCGGCCCGCTGAAAGACCTGAAGTTCGGCGAGAAGCCGGAGGTGGTGCTCAGCGCCAGCCGCGGCAGCTTCTCCTATGTGTTCGCCGAGCCGGTGCCGGACGACGTGCCCGGCCACTGGCGCGCCCAGTTCGATTTCACGGTGGAGGGCGCCGCGCCGGTGGACATGCGCTGCTACCTGCGCCTCGGCGACCGGGTGCTGACTGAAACCTGGCTGTACCAGTACTTCCCGCAGCAGGGATAGGCCCTGGCCGGCCGCCGCCGGCCGGCGAGGCGGGGCGCGGGCGCGCCCCGCGCCATCGCGGCGGCGGACAGCGCCGGCCCCCGCCCAAAATGTAATATTGGAACGTTACATTAAACCCGCTATGCTGCCGCCCCCTGCGGAAACGCGCCGGCCTGCGGCGCGCCGCGGGCGACGGGCGGAGCAACGGGCGTGAACGCAGTGGCGCAGACATCAGGGCGGATCGGGGGCGCGGGCGCCGCGCCGCCTGTCCGTGGCCATGACCACGATCATGACCACGGACGCGACGGCCACGGTCACCGTCATCACGCCGGGGAGCACGACGCCCACGACGGGCGCGTCCATGGCGGGCGCGCCGATGTCCGCGCGGGCCGGGAGCGCATGCCGCCGGCGCTGCGTCCGGCGCCGGCGCGGGCGTTGCCGCAGCCGCAGCCGCCCGGTTTTTCTCTGCTGCGCGCCTCGCTCGCCGGCCGGCTGCTGGTCGCCGCCCTGTTCTGCGCCCTCATCTGGGCCGCCATCGCCGGAGCGCTGTGGACATGACCAGCCGCGACGCCGATCCCGTTCTTGAGTTCCGCAACGTCACCCTGGGCTATGACCGTCACCCGGCGGTGCATCACCTGCATCTGGCGGTGCGGCGCGGAACGCTCACCGCCATCGTCGGCCCCAACGGCGCCGGCAAGTCCACGCTGCTGAAGGCGGCGGCGGGGCTGCTGCGGCCGCTGGAGGGCGTCATCCGCCGCAACGCGCCGGCGGCGGAGGTCGCCTGGCTGCCCCAGGCGGCGACGCTCGACCAGAGCTTCCCGCTCACCGTCTATGACCTCGTCTCCATGGGGCTGTGGGAGCGCTGCGGCCTGTTCGGCCGCATCGGCCGCCGCCATGAGGCGCGCATCGCCGGAGCGCTGGCCGCGGTGGGGCTCACCGGATTCGAGCGCCGGCCGGTCAGCGATCTTTCAGGCGGCCAGCTGCAGCGCGCCCTGTTCGCCCGGCTGCTGCTGCAGGACGCGCGGCTGATCCTGCTGGACGAGCCGTTCAACGCCCTTGACGCCGCCACCATCGCCGATCTCGTCGCCCTCGTGCGGCGCTGGCATGCGGAAGGCCGCACGGTGCTGGCCGCCCTGCACGACCTGGAGCTGGTGCGCGCCGTTTTTCCGGAGACGCTGGTGCTGGCGCGCGAGCTGGTCGCCCACGGGCCGACCGCGGCGGCGCTCACCGAACAGAACCTCGCCCGGTGCCGGCGCATGGTGGAGGCGGCCGATCCGCACGCCCACGCCTGTTCCCGCGCCGCCTGAGGCCGCCGCCCGCCGTCCCGCCCTGGACTGACCCCGCATGCACGCCCTGTATGACTGGCTGATCGCCCCTTTCGTTGAGTTTGACTTCCTGCGGCGGGCGCTGGCGGGGGCGCTGGCGCTGTCCTTTTCCGGCGCGCCGGTGGGGGTGTTCCTGATGCTGCGGCGCATGAGCCTCACAGGCGACGCCATGGCCCACGCCATCCTGCCCGGCGCGGCGGTGGGCTATCTCATCTACGGCCTCTCCCTGCCGGCCATGACCGTGGGCGGGCTCGCCGCCGGCTTCGTGGTGGCGCTGCTGGCCGGGCTGGTGGCGCGCTTCACCCAGCTGCGGGAAGACGCCTCCATGGCGGCCTTCTACCTGCTGTCGCTGGCGCTGGGCGTCACCATCGTGTCGGTGCGCGGCTCCAACGTGGACCTGCTGCACGTGCTGTTCGGCTCGGTGCTGGCGCTGGACGACGCCATGCTGCTGCTGCTGGGCTCCGTGGCAACCGTCACCCTGTTCGCCCTCGCCGTCCTGTGGCGGCCGCTGGTGATGGAGTGCGTCGATCCCGGCTTCCTGCGCTCGGTGAGCCGGGCGGGCGCGCCGACGCATCTGGCCTTTCTCGTGCTGCTGGTGCTGAACCTGGTGGCCGGCTTCCACGCCCTCGGCACCCTGCTGGCGGTCGGCATGGTGGTGACGCCGGCGGTCTCGGCCCGGTTCTGGGCGCGCGAGCTCACCGGAATGGCGCTGGGCGCGGTGGTCATCGCGGCGCTGTCCGGCTGGCTGGGGCTGGCGCTTTCCTATCATTTCGGCCTGCCGGCCGGGCCGGCCATCATCCTCGTCACCGGCGGCTTTTACGTGGCCTCGCTGCTGGCCGGGCCGGTGGGCGGGGTGATCTGGAAGGCGGCGCCCCGGCGCCATCTTGAGGCGTGAAACGCGCCGGCGGGGCTTCCCCTCGCCGGCGCGCTCCCAATATATGAACCAGTCATGCAAGGCGGGGAGGGCGCGCGCCCGTCTCCGCCGCTTCGCCGCCGGGAGCATCCCCGCCCCGCGGCCGCAGGAGAGTTCGGAGCCCCACATGTCCGGCAAGATTCCCGTCACCGTCCTCACCGGTTATCTCGGCGCCGGCAAGACCACCTTGCTGAACCGCATCCTCAGCGAGCCGCACGGCAAGAAATTCGCCGTCATCGTCAATGAGTTCGGCGAAGTCGGCATCGACAACGACCTGGTGGTCGGCGCCGACGAGGAAGTGTTCGAGATGAACAACGGCTGCGTCTGCTGCACGGTGCGCGGCGACCTCATCCGCATCATCGACGGGCTGATGAAGCGCAAGGGCGGCTTTGACGGCATCATCGTCGAGACCACCGGTCTGGCCGATCCGGCCCCGGTGGCGCAGACCTTCTTCATGGACCAGGACGTGCAGGAGCGCACCCGCCTCGACGCCGTGGTCACCGTGGTGGACGCCAGGTGGCTCGCCCTGCGCCTGCAGGACGCGCCCGAGGCCCGCAACCAGATCGCCTTCGCCGACGTGCTGGTGCTCAACAAGACCGACCTGGTGACGCCTGGGGAGCTGGAGGAGGTGGAGCGCCGCATCCGCGCCATCAATCCTTACGCGAAGCTGCACCGGGCGCAGAACGCCAACGTGCCGGTCGCCGAAGTGCTGGACCGCAACGCCTTCGACCTTGACCGCATCCTCGACATCGAGCCGGATTTCCTCGAGGAGGGCCACCATCACCACCACAATGACGACATCCAGTCGGTGGCGGTGACCATCGAGGGCGCCGTGAACCCGGACCGCTTCCTGCCCTGGCTCAATGATTTCGCCCAGCGCGCCGGCGCCGACCTGCTGCGCTCGAAGGGCATTCTCGCCTTCCCGGGCGAGCCGCGGCGCTTCGTCTTCCAGGGCGTGCACATGATGCTGGACGGCGACCTGCAGCGCGAATGGCGCGACGATGAAAAACGCGCCTCGAAGGTGGTGTTTATCGGTCGCGGTCTCGACCGCGACGCCATCGAGCGGGCGGTGAAGGCCTGCGCCGTCTGATCCGGCGCCCCCGCAGGCGCGCGACGGGCCGCAGCCCGCCGCCGCCCAGGCAGACAACGCCATCACGGGCGCTCCCGCAGGCGGCGGCCGCCGCCTGCGCAATACGCCCCACGCCACGACCCAGGTGAACCGATGTCTTCCGCTTCCTCCGCTTCGACTTCTTCCGCCGGCGGCGTTTCGCTTCTGGAGCACGTGCATCCGGTCGACGCCGGAGCCCATGTCAGCGGCGCCGCCTTCGCCGGCGAGGCGGCGGCGCTGGCGCTGGGCGACGGCTGCGTGCTGCTGCTGGACGCCGGCGGCGCGCGGCGGGTGGAGGCCCATCCCGGCGGCGCCGTGCTGGTGGCCGCGGGCGCCGGCGACCGCATCATCACGGGCGGCGACGACGGCCGGGTGGTCGCCACCCTGGCCTCGGGCGCGACGGAGCTGGTGAGCGACGAGAAGGGCCGCTGGATCGACGCAGTGGCCGCCAGCAACGGCGCCGTGGCGTGGAGCTGCGGCAAACAGGTGGCGGCGCGCGACGCCAGGGGCAACCTGCGGCGCATCGAGGCGCCTTCCAGCGTGCGGGGCATCGCCTTCGCGCCGAAGGGCTACCGCGTCGGCCTCGCCCACTATAACGGCGCCACCCTGTGGTTCCCCAACACCGGCGCCGCCCCGGAGCAGCTGCACTGGAAGGGCTCGCACCTCGACGCCACCTTCTCCCCGGACGGGCGCTTCTTCCTCACGTCCATGCAGGAGAACATGCTGCACGGCTGGCGCCTCGCTGACAGGAAAGACCTGCGCATGTCCGGCTATCCGGCCAAGCCGCGCTCCATCTCCTGGTCGCCGGACGGGCTGTGGATGGCCACCTCCGGCGCCGACGCCGCCATCATCTGGCCGTTCGAGGCCAAGGACGGCCCCATGGGCAAGGCGCCGAAGGAATGCGGCGTGCGCCCGGCGAAGGTCACCCAGGTGGCGTTCCATCCCAAGGCGCCGGTGCTGGCCATCGGCTATGACGACGGCGCCGTGCTGCTGGTCCGCATCACCGATGATTCCGAGCTGATGGCGCGCATGCCGGGCGAGGGCGGCCCCGTCACCGCCATGGCCTGGGACGCTCAGGGCCGCCGCCTCGTGTTCGGAACCCGGGACGGCGCCGCCGGCCTGCTCACCCTGCCGTGACGCCATTGTGGTTCGGCCGGAAATCCGCCCCGGGGCGTGAACTGCGCGAGCGCGTCAGCGCCTGGGCCAGCGCCGCCCACGGCGGCGAGGCGCGCTTCTCGGTGAACGAGATTTCATGCCGCGATCCCGCCTGTCCGGGCGTGGAGACCGTCATTCTCGTCATGGAGCCGGGCGTGGCGACGCGCGCGGTGAAAATCGCCAGACCCATGGCCGAGGTGACGGAAGACGACGTGCGCGCCGCCCTCGCGGCGCCGGACAGGGACAGCTGATCCCCTGGCGCGGGGCCGCGCGCCCTGGCGGCCAGCCATGACGGGCACGACCCATGACGAGCGACCTTTCCGGCTGGCGCGCGCCGGCCTTTCCGCCCCATTCCGTGCTGGAGGGCCGCTGGGCCCGCCTGGAGCCGCTGGACGCGCAGCGCCATGTGGCCGAGCTGGAGCAGGCCTTCGCCGGCGCCGACGAGGTCTGGACCTATCTCGGCCCCAGTCCGCCGCGCAGCCGCGACGACTGGCTGGCCGTCATCGCCGCGGCCCTGGCCTTTCCCAACTCCCGCGCCTGGGCCGTGCGCGACCTGCGGCGCGGCGTCGCCGCCGGTTTCCTGTGCCTGCTCGACATCCGACCCGCCCATGGCGTCGCCGAAATCGGCAACGTCAGCTATTCGCCGCTGCTGCAGCGCACGCCGGCTGCGACCGAGGCGGTCTATCTGCTGCTGAAACTGCTGTTTGACGCCGGCTACCGCCGCGTTGAGTGGAAGTGCGACGCGGCCAACGCCGCCTCCCGCCGCGCCGCCGTGCGTTACGGCTTCGTTCATGAGGGGCTGTTCCGCCAGCACATGGTGCGCAAGGGCCGCAATCGCGACACCGCCTGGTACGCCATGCTGGACGGCGAATGGCCGCGCCGGCGCGCCGCCATCGAGGCCTGGCTGGCGCCCGGAAATTTCGACGCCGAGGGCCGCCAGCGCGAGCGTCTCGCCCGCGCCGCGCCGCCTGGCTGAGTCGCCGGCGCCGGCGCCGGCCGGAATCAAGACAAATCAACATGTTGACGCGTTCCCGGGGCGATTTTTTTCTGGATCGTCCGTCGGGGCGGGGGCAGCATGGCCCCGGGGGGCGCATCACAAGGACGGGAGAGGAATACCCATGAGCAGCTCACGCTTTCATCGCCCGGAGCGCCAGCGGGGCCTTGCGCCTCTGGTTCTGGCGGCGGGCGCGGCCTTCGCCGTCATGAGCGGCGGCGCTGCGCTGGCGAAGGAGCAGGCCGCCGCCCCGGCGGCGACTGATCCGGTGAAAATGGGCTGGATGCAGGGATCGCCGCCGCCGAAGGACCGCATCATCCGCATGTCCGACGGCTCCATGCTCCGCTTCCCGCAGATCCGCTGGTCGTTCAGCCACATGCGCGAGCTGCTGCCCACCCGCAACGTGCCCCACGCCAGCACGCCGCGGGAGCTGCCCGTCGCCCTGCGCGACGATCTGGACAGCCTGGCCTTCCGCGCCATGGACGGGCGCGAAATGACCTGGAAGGACATGCTGGCCAACACCTACGCCGACAGCATCATCGTGCTGCACGACGGCAAGGTGGTCTATGAGAAATACTTTGGCGCGGCGAAGCCGGAGCTGCCGCACCAGGCCATGTCGGTCACCAAGTCGGTCATCGGCACGCTGGCGGCCGTGCTGGCCGCGGAGGGCAGGCTCGACCCGCAGGCGCCGGTGACGAAATACGTGCCGGAGCTGAAGGACTCCGCCTATGGCGACGCCACCGTGCGCGACGTCATGGACATGCGCGTTGGCGTCGACTACACGGAAAACTATCAGGATCCCCAGTCCAGCGTCTGGGATTACGCCCGCGCCGGCGGCCTCATTCCGCGCCCGCCAGGCTATACGGGGCCGGATGATTTCGCCGCGTTCCTGCAGCGGCTGAAGAAGCAGGGGCAGCACGGCGCCAGTTTCTCCTACAAGACCGCCAACGCCGAGGCGCTCACCTGGATCGTGCGCCGCGCCGCCGGCAAGAGCATCGCCGAGCTGGTGCGCGAGCGCATCTGGGAGCCCATCGGCGCCGGGAGCGACGCCTATTTCCTCATCGATCCGGCCGGCCAGGAGTCAGGCGGCGGCGGCTTCAACGCCACGCTGCGCGATCTCGCCCGCTTCGGCGAGCTGATGCGCAACGACGGCCGGGTGGGCGACCGCCAGGTGATCCCGGCGAGCGTCGTGGCGGACATCCGCAAGGGCGGCGACAGGGCCGCCTTCGCCGCCGCCGGCTACAAGACGCTGCCGGGCTGGTCCTACCGCGACATGTGGTGGGTCACCGGCAACGCCGACGGCGCCTTCATGGCCCGCGGCATCCACGGCCAGTCGCTCTACGTCGATCCGGCGGCGAAAATGGTGATCGTCCGTTTCGCCTCCCATCCGGTGGCGAGCAACACCTTCAACGATCCGCTGACGCTGCCGGCCTTCGCCGCCATGGCGGAGCGCCTGAAGAAGCAGCAGTGACGGGCCGCGGCGCGGTTGCCGGCGCCGCGTTTTCCGCCCTATGCTCGCGCCGGCCCGCGCCCTGCGGGCGGACATGACAAGCCATGCATGACTGGCGCGCAACAGACGGCCGCGCCGGCGCCCGCACGGGGCGCCGCGGCGCGAAGCCGCGCGGAAGGAAGCGTCGTGACGGACATGAAACGTACGACCATCGAAGCCAACGGCCTGAAGTTCTCCGCCCTCGTCGCTGGCGGGAGCGGGCCGCTGGTCATCATGTGCCACGGCTTTCCGGAGCTGGCGTGGTCGTGGCGCCGCCAGATTCCCGCGGTGGCCGCCGCGGGCTTCCGCGTGGTGGCGCCGGACATGCGCGGCTATGGCGACACCGGCGGGCCGGACGAACGGGAGGCCTATTCCATCTTCCACCTCACCGGCGACGTGGTCGCCCTGACGGAGGCGATGGGCGAGAAAGAGGCCATTCTTGTCGGCCATGACTGGGGCGCCAGCGTCGTCTGGCACGCCGCCCTGTTCCGGCCGGACATGTTCCGCGGCGTCTGCGCCATGAGCGTGCCGTTCCAGGTCCGGCGCCCGGGCAAGCGGCCGACCGAGGTTTACCGCGCCGTCAGCGCCTCAAAGGGCCTCGGCGACTTCTACTGGGTGGCGTTCACCGACGAAGGCCGCGCCGAGCGCGAGCTGGAGGCGGACGTGCGCCGCTCCATGCTGGCCATCTTCGGCGGCATCGCCGGCAAGGACGTAAAGGCCGACCGCTGGCAGCTGTTCGCCGACGAACAGGGCCGGCTGCTGCAGCTGCACAGTCCGCGTCCGCTGCCCGCCTGGATCAGCGAGGAGGAGTTCGCGCCTTTCGTCAGCGCCTTTGAAAAGAAGGGCTTCCGCCGCCCCATCCACTGGTACCGCAACATCGACGACAACTGGGAGCGCTGCGCCCCATGGCTCGGCGCCGGCGTCCGCATTCCGGCGCTGTTCATCACGGGCGAGAAGGATCCGGTGCGCGGTTTCGCCGGCTCCGGCGAGGAGAACCTGGAGAAATACGTGCCCGACCTGCGCGGCAAGGTGGTCATACCCGGCGCCGGCCACTGGGTGCAGCAGGAGAGGCCGCAGGAGGTGAACGACCATCTGCTCGCCTTCCTGAAAAGCCTGTGACGGCCGCGACCGCGGGGCAGGTTCCGCCACGGGCGGGGCTGTAGTAAGCCGGCTCTCGCCGGCGTCCGCATGCGTGCGCTGGCGCGCGCCGGCGCGGCCGGCGGGCCAACAGTCGGGGCGGCCGGATGGAACACAAGAGCCAGAGCCTGCGGCGCCTGCCGGGACTCGCCTCCCTGCGCGGCTGGCTGCGCGGCCGCATCGCGCCCGTGGCCATGCGCAGCGCCCTGGCGCGGCGTCTGCTCGGCCGCGCCGCCTGGCGCTACGTTTATGCGGCGCCCTCCATGCCCGCCGACCTGGGCGCGTCCGCCGGCGTCCGCATCTCGCTGGTCATGGCGGCGGGGGCGGCGACGCCGGAGCAGCTGCGGCGGACCTTGCGCTCCATCAGCCGGCAATGGCGCGCGCCGGCGGAAATCGTCGTCGGCCTCGGCCCCGACGCGCCGGCTGGAAGCCGGACGCTGCTGGCCCAGGAGCAGCAGCGCGCCGGTGGGACCCTGCGCCTGACCGGCGCGGCGCAGCCCGGGCGCGTCTGCGCCCTCAACGCGGCGCTCGCCGCCGCCTCCGGCGATTTCGTGGCGCTGGTCGCCCCGGGCGACGAACTGGCGGCGGACTGCGTCCATGCCCTGGGCGCCGCCATCGCCGCGCAGGACGCCGATTTCCTCTACAGCGACGAGGACGAGATCGCCGGCCCCGGCCGTTACCGCAATCCGTGGTTCAAGCCGGACTGGTCGCCGGACCTGCTGATGAGCCTGCCCTATGCGGCCCATGTGGCGTGCCTCCGCCGCGACCTGCTGGCGCAGACGGGCCTGCTGCGGCCGGAGCTGGAAGGCGCGGAGATCTGGGACCTGCTGCTGCGCGTCGCCGAACGGACGCGGCGCATCGTTCACCTGCCGCAGGCGCTGTATCACCGCCAGCCCGGGCCGCGCGAGGGCGCGGGCGACGCGCGCGCCGTGGCGGCCGGCCGGCAGGCGCGGCTGGACGCGCTGGCGCGCCGCGGCGAGCCCGGCGCGCTGGAGCCGGCGCCCTCCGCGCCCGGGCATCTGCGCCTGCGCCGCCATGTCAGCGGCGAGCCGCTGGTCTCCATAATCATTCCCAGCCGGAACAACGGCCGGGTGCTGCAGGCCTGCGCCGACTCCATCCGCGCAAGATCCACCTGGCGGCGCCATGAGCTGGTGCTGCTCGACAACGGCTCGACCGAACCGGAGACGCTGGCGGTTTTTGAGCGCCTCGCCGCCCGGGGGGCGACGGTGATCCGCCATGACGCGCCGTTCAACTATTCCGGGCTCAACAACATCGGCGCGCGCCGGGCCCGCGGCGAACTGCTGCTGTTTCTCAACGACGACACCGAGGTCATCACCCCCGACTGGCTGGAGCGGCTCGCCGGTTACGCCCAGGCCCCGCATGTGGGCGCGGTGGGCGCGCTGCTGCTGTATCCGGGCCGTCCAGCCATCCAGCATGTGGGCGTGGTCAACACGGCGCTGGGGCCCCTGCACGCTTTCCTGCACGGCGATCCCGGGCGGCCGGTCCCATTCCTGCGCCAGACGCTGGAGCGCAACTGGCTGGCGGTGACCGGAGCCTGCCTCATGGTGGCGCGCGACCGCTTCGCGCAGGTGGGCGGCTTCAACGAGGCGCTGCCGGTGGGCTACAACGACATCGACCTGTGCATGCGCCTGTATGAGGCCGGCTATTTCAACGTGTCGCTGCCGGCGGTGCGGCTGCTGCATCACGAGTCGGCCTCGCGCGGCCATGACGCCGCCGACGCCGCCCGCATGGCGCGCCTTGCCGGCGAGCGCGAGAAACTCTACACGCTCCATCCGCAGTTCCGCGGGCGCGATCCGTTTCTCAATCCCAATCTCAGCCAGACCAGCCCCTGGTTCGACCTGCGGCCGCGCCGCTGACGCGCGTCCGGCCGTCGCGCCCGCGACTCACGGGCAGCGGCGCGGAAACAGCGCCGGCAGCAGCAGGAGGCAGACCGTCATGGCGACCGCCGGCCACGCCGTGGCGTGGGAGAAGGCGTCGGCCGGGCCGCCCGGCTCGTCGCCGTGGCGCAGCAGCGCGCTGAAATAGAGCAGGCCGGCCAGCGCGACCCCGAAGGCGCCGCCCACCTGCTGCGCCGTGGAGATGACGCCCGAGGCCGAGCCAGCTTTCTCCGGCGGCACATGCGCCAGCACGGCGTTGAGCATCAGCGGCATGAACAGGCCCTGGCCGCCGCTGACGACGGCGAGGCCGAAGGTCAGCCGCCAGGCGGCGTCCGGCGGCGCGGTGCGGGCGATGGCGATGCAGGCCAGATAGCCGGTGATGGCGAAAACGGCCCCCGCGGCCATCACCGCCCTGGCGCCGTGGCGCGCCGCAAGGCGGTCGCACGCCATGGAGGCGCCGATGAACGCCAGCCCCGCCGGCGCGATGATCAGCGCCGCGCCGAGCGCCGGATAGCCAAGCCCCACCTGCAGGAACATGGCCTGGATGAAGGGCATGGAGACAATGGTGGAGTGGAGGAAAAACGCCACGGTGACGCCGCTGGCCACCGGCCCGCGGGAGAACAGGGCGAGATCGATGAGCGGCTCGACGCCCCGCCGCGCGCGCGCCAGCTGGTGGCGGGCGAACAGCCAGAACGCCGGAATGGCCAGCAGGGGCAGCGCCAGCAGCCACGCCGGCCAGCCCAGCGCCCGCCCTTCCACCAGCGGAAACAGCACCAGGGCGAAGGCGACCGCGCACAGCGCGACGCCGGCGAAATCCAGCTGCGGACGGCCAGGCGCGCGGCTTTCCGGAATGACCCGCGGTCCGAGCAGGCAGGCGACGAGGCCGATGGGCAGGCACAGGATGAACACCCAGCGCCACGCGAGGCCATGGATGTTGGCGGTGATCAGCAGGCCGCCGAGCAGCTGCGCCAGCGTGCCGGAGAGGCCGAGGGTGATGCCGAAGGCGGAGAGATTGCGCGCCCGCGCCGCGTCGTCCCCGGAGGAGACGCGGATGATCGACAGCACCTGCGGAAACAGCAGCGCCGCCGACAGGCCGGCCGCCACGCGTGCGAGGATGATCATGGTGAGCGAGCTGGCGAGGGCGCACGCCAGCGAGGCGGCGGTGAAGCCGGCCATGCCGGCGACGAAAACGCGCCGGCGGCCGAACAGGTCGCCGAGGCGCCCGCCTGTGACCAGCGCAAGGCCATAGGCGAGGCCGTAATAGGCGATGATGGAGGAAACGGTCGGAGTGGCCCCGAACTCCGCCTGGATGCTGGGGATGGCGATGGAGACGATGATGCCGCTCATCACCGACAGAAAGGCGCCGGAAAGCAGGGTGACGAGCCCGATTCCCGCGAGATGGCGTCCGCTTTCCCGCGACGTTCCCACGGCCACTGTTGCGACGCCCGATGCGCCTTCCTGCGACATGCGTTCCCCCCGGCTGTTTCGCGCCAAGCATCAGTATCATGGCCCCGCCGCGCAAGATGCGCCGGACGCATGGCGCCCCATCGTCTGGCGCACCCGCGCCCGGGCGCTGCGTTTCCTGCCGCGCCGCACCGGCGCGGAAGGCGGGAACCCACAACCGCCGCCCGGTGTTGCCCATGCGACAGGAGGCGGACGTCATGACGCGCGACAGACATGACCATGAAACCAGGCCGGCGACAGGAACCCATGCGACGCGCCGGCGGGCGCGGCCAGTGGATCCGGAAGTGGCTGACGAAACCGGCCGCGCCCCGCCCAGGGGCCGGCCCGACACGCAGGAATATCTGAAGGCGCGCCCGCGCGCGGAGCCGGAACAGCGCCGGCGCCGCCCCTGATGGGGGCGGCCGCCCAAGGGGATGAAAGGCTCCCTGCGCCTGCATCCGGTCAGGGGCGCCGGGCGGCGCCCCTCCGGGTTTGCAGGCAGGGCGGCCGCGGGCTCAGAAAAGGAGCTCCATCTGGCCCCGGAACTGCTGGTCCGCGTTGCGCGCGCCATACAGGCCGTTGTAGGCGACGCCGATCCGCGCGCCCGTCGCGATGGTCCAGTCCACGCCCGCCGCCACCGCCAGCGCGGAGCGGTCCAGCGGAACGCTCCGGACCGCCAGCGGCAGCGCCGCGGGATCGTCGCGGAAGGCGAGCAGCGTCGCCGGCCGCAGGTCGCCGCAGGCGCGGCGCCAGCCGATCATGCCGTTCAGCCGCGCGCCCCCGATCTCCGCGTCAACACGCGTCCCCACCGTCAGCACGCCGATGGCGCTGGAGCGGCCGCGTCCGGTGAGCGCCGCGGCGCCGCCGCGCTCCGTGAAGCCGTCGGCGTTCACGCGGACGCCCGCGAGGCTGACGAAGGGCGAGAACGTGCCCGCGCCGGCCATCGGCAGCCGGTACGCCGCCTCGCCGAACGCCTGGAACGTCCGCACGCCGTACGCCGCCGCGGCCATGCCGGAGTAGCCGGGGAGGATGACGACGCGCCGGGTCGACGCCTGCGTGACGGCATGGCTCACGCCGCCGGCCAGCGACAGCGCCCCCAGCTGCGCGCCGGCGTAGAGCGCGCCGCCGGTCGTCTGCGACAGCCCGCGGGAATGACGCGCATCAACGTCCAGGCAGCCGGTCACATGACCGCCGGCGACGCCGGCCGTCACCGGGCCAAAGGCCACGTCGGCGCCGAGGATGAAGCCGCCGCTGCGCCGCCCCGTCGCCGCCGCGCCATGGCCGCCCCTGCCGGCGCCCCAGCCGCCAAGGCCCTTGCCCCAGAACGTCGCGCCCGGGCCGGGGCGCGTCAGCGCCGTTCCGGCGGCGGCCGCCGCCTCATGCGCGCCGTGCAGCCGGTCGAGAATGACGTCGCGGGTCATGCCGGCCTCCGTGAACGCCGCGGCCGTCCATGCGGCGTGGATTTCGCCGGACATCATGTCGAAGCCGGCGCGGGCCTGGCTGGCGGAGGCCAGCAGCACCGCCTCATGCACCGGATGGCCGTCGCCAAGACGCTCCACCGCTTCCGCCGTCGCCGCCTGAACCTCCGTCAAGGCGGCCTGCGCGAGCGGCTGCCCGTTGCGCTCGAGGCGCAGCGTCACCGCGGCGTCGTCATATTCCAGCGTCGGGTCCAGATAGGCCAGGTCGGAGCTGACGCCGTCGAAGCGGCCGCTGACGCCGCCCGCGGCCGAGAGGATGACGTAGCGCGTGTCGCGGGCCTAGTTCCCCTGGCCGGCCCGCACCACCACCGCTCCGCCTTCGATGGTCGCCACGCCGCCAGCGACGATACCGCCGCTGGCGCCGTCCGGCGTGACCTCCACCTCAAACACCGAACCGCGCATGAATCGCACGTCGCCGTTCACGCGCAGCACGCCCGGGGAATTGCCCGGGGCGGCGACGCCGGCCACGGCAAGGGCGCCCACCACGCCCTCGCCGGCGACACGGCCGTCCGGCCGCACTTCCACCAGCGCCTGCGGCAGCGCGCCGTTGACCCGCAGCGTGGCGCCCGTCACCTCGGCGACGCCGCTGAACGCGCCGCTGTCGCCCGCGATCTCCACCTCGCCGCCGCCGGTGACCGCAAGACGGCCCGCGCCGGCGATCTCGCCCGTCCATACGGCGCGGTCCGCCTCGCGGAAGACGACGCCAGCTCCGGCGGCGACGGCAAGCCGCCCGCCCGCGCCGAACGCCGCCACCGGCCCCTCCAGCGCGCCGGCCGTAACGTTCACGGCGCCGGTGAAGGCGCTGTTGTCGCCGGCGAGCAGCGCCGTGTCAGGGCCTGTTTTCACCAGCGCGCCGGCGCCCGCCAGACGCGCCTCGATCACGCCGCCCGCCAGGGCGAGCGCGCCCGCCTCCAGAACGCCGTTGCTGATGCGGCCGCCGCGCAGCTCCACCTCCGCGCTTTTCTGCGTCCGGCCGCCAAGGTCCAGGGCGCCTCCGTCAACCAGCAGACGGCTGCTTTCGGCGAGGGCGCCGCCGTCCGCGAGCGCCAGCACGCCGCTGCCGATCACCGTCGGGCCGCCATAGGCCTGGGGCGCGGCCAGCGTCAGCCGGCCGGCTCCCGTCTTGAGCAGGCCGCCGTCGCCGGAGATGACGCCCGCATAGGTCGTGTCCGCGCCATTGGCGCCCACGGCCAGCATGGCGCCGCCGTCGAGCCGCGCCGCGCCGGCGCCCGCGAGGCCGCCGATGACCTGGTCATCGCTGGCGACAAGCCGGCCTTCCGCATGGAGCGACAGCGTCGCCTGCTCCGGCAGCTGGCCGGGCGCCGTGGTCGCCAGCGTCACCCCCGGCCCGACGCGGGTGTCCGCCCGCCAGACGATGGCGCTGTCCAGCGTGAGCGTGGCAGGCGCGCCGGCGGAGTTGATGAAGGAGACCTCGCCGCCCGGCGCGTCGCCTTCGCCGCCGGCGGACAGGGTGAGGTCCTGGCCGGCAAGGTCGATCGCGCCGCCGCGGGCGGCGATGATCCGGCCCGGCCGCGCGCCGGCGACGGCGAGCCTCAGCACGCCGCCGTCAAGCGTGACCGGTCCGGGGCCCGTCGCCTCGGGATGGGCGACCGCGACCACGCCCCCCGCGACCTCCACGCCGCCGACGTGCCGCGCCGGCGCCGCCAGCTCCAGCACGCCGTCGCCGGTCTTGCGCAGCGCGCCTTCGCCGTCGATGGCGCCGTCAAACATGGCCCGGGCGTGGTTGGCGCCCACCGTCAGCACGGCGCCGCGCGCCAGCGTTACGGTTCCGTCGCCCTCCAGGCCGCCGGCGGTCTGGTCGTGGATCACCGTGAGCTGGCTGCGCTTGTCCAGCTCAAGCGTCGACCGCTCCGACAGCTGGCCGGGTGCGGTGGTCCCGATCCTGATGCCCGCGCCGATCACGGTCCGGCCGGCCCACGTGACCGCGCTTTCCAGCGTCAGCGTGACCGGGTGGGCGCCGCTGTTGACGAACGAGACGCCGCCGGGGCCGTAGCCGCCGGCGGCCAGCGTCTGGTCGGCGCCGGCCAGGTCGATCGTTCCGTTCCGGATGGTCAGGACGAGCGGGCCCAGACGCGTTCCGGCCGCCGGCGTCACGAGGAGGCCGCCGTCGATGGAGACGGGGCCCGCGCCGGCCGCATCCGCACGCGCGAGCTCGACCACGCCGCCACGGACGGCGATTCCGCCGGCGTGGTCGTTGGTCCCCGCCAGCGTCAGCGTTCCGTCGCCGGTTTTGACCAGCGGGCCGTCGCCGGAGAGCGCGCCGCTCCACGTGACCGGATGGCCATTCGAGTTTATGACGCCGCCACTCCCCGTGACCACGGCGGGATGGGCGACGCTGAGGGGACCACAGGCGCGGATGGCGCCGCCAGCAAGGGTCAGCGCGCCGTCGCCGGCGATGGCGTCGCCTCCGGCCAGTTCGAGCTGGCCGCCGTTCAGGTCGAGCCGGCCCGCGCCTTGCCCGAAGCGAACCACGCCCCCGACGCGGACGGCGCCGCCGTTGATGGTGACGGCGGCGTCGGCCAGGCGCCCGGACGCGCCGGCGCCGACGGCAAGGTCGCCGTAAACCTGCGCCACGCCGCCATTGACGTTGAGCCGCGCGGTTGTGGGGCCGCCGGCCGGGTCCGCGCCAGAGCCGACATGGAGGGTGTCCGGGCTGTCCGGCCGGCCGATGATGAGCGAGCCGCCGTTCAGGTTATAGACGCCAGTGGCCCCGGGGCCGTCGCCAATCCGGATGGCGTCAAGTCCGGAGACGTCGACGCGGGAGCGGTCGCCGTTCTGGCTGACCTCGCCGGAGCCGCCGGCGTGGCCAATGAGGAACGCGCCCCGGTTCGGGCCGGCGGCGGGACCGGCGATGGTGACGGCTGAACTGTCGATATTGGCCACGGCGCGACCGCCGTTGCGCCCGCCCAGCAGGACATGGGCGGCGCCCGCCGCGCCGTCGATCAGCGCGCCGTTTTTCATGGTGAGGACGGCGGAGCCGCCGTCGCCGAGAATGACCGAGCCGCCCTGCGCAGGCAGACGGATGACTCCCCCGTCCATGACGACGTCCGCCTGGCCGCCGTCGTGGCCGGCGGCGAGGCGGGCCGTTCCGCCGGCCGGGTCGTCGCCATTGCCCAGGGTGAGCGCGCCGCCCAGGATGTTGAGCGCCCCCTGGGAGCCGGCCCCACGGCCAATCCAGAGCGTGTTGGCGTGGTTCTCCGATCGCCTGACGCCGAGAGCGCCGCCGTCGAGCGTGAGCACGCCTTGCACGTCATGGCCGCCGACGGATAGTTCGGCGCCGTCATGCTTCCTGGCGCTGCCCAGGTGGAAGGTGGCGTTCTTGCCAAGGACAAGCGTGGACTGGTCGAGGAAAAGCCGGCCCTGCTTGAGCTTGATGAGCAGCGAAGCGTTCGTTCCCGGCGCCGCGATCACCGAGTCGGCGATGTGGATGTCGTCGAACGGACCAGTGTAGCGCAGCGCGGCCCCACCCTTGCCGCCAGTGACGATCTCGTTGAGGCGCCGGGGAAAATCGGCGGGGTCTTCGACCCTGGTCTGGCGCCAGGGCGTCCATGCGGCGGCCGCTGGCGCGGGCGCGGCGGCGACGGCCGCAGCAAGCGTGCAGGCCGGCAGCAGCGCGACCACGGGCCGTGCGCCGCCATGCGTCCGGCGCGGACCAGCTCGCCCGGTCGCTTGTCCCGGACCGGCGGGATCGACGGACACCCCGGACAGCATTGTCTTGTCGCTCATACGTTCTCCAGTTCATGGGCTTTCTGACGCGGACGTCCGGCAGCCGTTCTGCGCACATGCTGGTAATTATCTCGAATATGTTTGGTCAATTCATAATGAAGCGCGCGTATTCACATTTGCGGCAGCGTAATGTTCTACATTTGGTGTCCTGGACACCAGTTATATTTTTCGATCTGTTCTTGAGGCGGATGGCGCAACGCCCCCGCGGCGCCCGGAAGCCGGGCGCCTGCAGCCGGGCCGCCTGCGCCTGGCGTGGGCCAGCCCGGCGCGGGGCGTGGGCCGTGGCGGTCACACGGACGGGGAGGGGGGTCTGCGGGGCTGGGCGAGGCTGGAAGGCGGGGCGAGGGCGGCGCCGCCATGGCGGGACGCGCCTGTCAGGGGCGCATGCGTCAGCGGGGATGCTTCGACGGTTGTCGCGGGAACGGCCGGAGGATGGGCTGCGGCTTTCCCGCGGCCACCGCGCGAGGATCAGAAAGAACAAGGGGGGCGCCGCCTGCGCGACGCCCCCCCTTGTGATGTCTGGTTCGCTCCGGTCAGAACCGGATTTCGGCGTGGGCGCGGAACTGCTGGTCGGCGTTATGCGCGCCGTACTGGCCGTTGTACGACACGCCAAGCTTCACGCCGGCGGCGACGGCCCAGTCAACGCCCGCAGCCACCGCCAGCGCCGACCGGTCGACCGGCGCGCTGCTGACCGCAAACGGCGCCGCCAGATTGCCGCGGAAGGCGTTCAGCGCCGTCGGCCGCACGTCGCCGAAGGCGCCGCGCCAGCCGATCATGCCGTTAAGCGTCGCCCCGCCCGCGCGCAGGTCGAAGCGCACGCCGGCCGTGGTCACGCCGATGCTGTCCGTGCGGCTGCGCCCGCCAAGCGCCGCGGCGCCGCCGTGCTCAAGGAAGCCGTCCGTGCTGACGCGCAGGCCCGCCACATTGACGAACGGCGAGGCGGCGGCCGTCTCCGACAGCGGCAGGCGGTAAGCGATCTCGCCGAACGCCTGGAAGACGCGCGCGTCATATTTCGCCGTGGCGTAGTCCGCGTATCCGGCGAAAGCGACGCCGCGCTGGGTGGACACCCGCGCGCCGGCGTAGCTTGCGCCCGCCGAGAGCTGCATCTGGCCAAGGCTTGCGCCGGCGTAGAGCGCGCCGAACACGGTCTGCGATGAGGCGCGGGAGAGGCGCGCGTCCATGTCGAAGCGGCCGTCCAGATAGCCGCCGGCGACGCCGGCGGTGACGCCGCCCAGATCCGCGTCGGCGCCAAGGATGAAGCCGCCGCTGCGACGGTCCACGGAGGCGAGGCCGTGGCTGGCGCGAGCCTCGCCCCAGCTGCCGACGCCCTGGCCCCAGAAGGTCGCGCCGGAGCCGGTCTTCCCGGCCGGAACGGTCGCCTGGCCGGCGGCGGCGGCGCCTTCGCCATGGGCCGCGCGCAGCCGCCCGAGCAGCGCGTCGCGCACCAGGCCCGCCTCGGTGAACGCCGTCGTCGTCCACGCCGCGTGGATCTCGCCGGACATCATGTCGAAGCCGGCGCGCGCCTGCCCGGCGGAGGTGAACAGGATGGCGTCATACAGCGGATTGCCGTAGCCCAGCCGCTCCACCGCCGTCGCCACGGCGAACTGGCTGGCCGTCCACGCGGTCTGGCCGAAGGCCAGGTCGTTGCGGTCGAGCTGCAGGGTGACGCTGGCGGAGTCGTACTGCAGCGACGGCGTGAGGAAGGCCATGTTGGACGTGACGCCGTCGAACTGGCCGGCGACGCCGCCGTCCGCCGAAAGGATGACGTAGCGGGTGCGGCGGGCGTAGTTCCCCTGGTCAGCGAGCACCGCCACCACGCCGCCCTCGATCGTGGCCACGCCCGAGACGGCGATGCGGTCGCTCACGCCGGCGGCGTTGACCTCGACCTCGTAAGCGGAGCCGGAGACGAAGCGCGCGTCGCCGCTCACGACCAGCGTTCCGGGCGAATTGCCCGGCGCCGCGACGCCGGCCACCACAAGGCCGCCCACCACGCCGCTGCCGGAGACGCGCCCGTCCGTCGCGACGATCACCGTCGCATTGGGCAGCGCGCCGTTAACGCGCAGCGTCGCGCCCTCCACCGTGGCGGAGCCGGTGAAGGTGTTGCCGGCGCCGGTGATTTCAATCTCGCCGCCCCCGGTGACCTTCAGGTCGCCGTCGCCGACGATCGCGCCGCTCCACACGCCCGCGCCCGGCTGGCTGAAGGTGACGGTGGCCCCGGCGTTGACGGTGATCAGGCCGCCCGCGCCGAAAGCGGCGACCGGGCCGGCGAGCTCGCCCGCGGCGACGGTGACCGTACCCGAGAAGGCGCTGTTGTCGCCGGTGAGCACGGTGAGGCCGGGTCCGGTCTTCACGAACGCGCCGTCGCCGACGAGGTCCACCGCGACCACGCCTTCCGACGCCTCAAACAGGCCGCTGTCCAGCGCGCCGTTGCGCAGCGCGCCGCCGGACAGCTGCACTGCCGAAGCCTTTTGCGTGCGGCCGCCCAGATCCAGCACGCCGCCGTTCAGCACGAACGCGGTTGCGTCGTCGAAGCCGCCGGCGCCCGCGAGCGCCAGCACGCCGCTGTCGACGACCGCGCTGCCCCTGAAGGTCTGGGCCGCGGTCAGGGTCAGCTGGCCGGCGCCCACCTTGCGCAGGCTGCCCGCGCCGGAAATGACGCCGCCGAACGTGGTGTCGGCGTTATTGGCGCCCACGGCGAGCTCGACGTCGCCGGCGCCTCCGAGGGTCACGTCGCCCGCGCCCGCCAGACCGCCCAGCGTCTGGCTGGCGTCAGCGCGCAGCGCGCCGCCGGCGTCGATGCTGACCGTGGAGGCCGCCGGCAGCTGGCCGGCGCCAGTGGCGTGCAGCGTCACGCCCGCGCCGACGCCGGTCGTTCCCTGCCAGCCGATCGCGCTGGCCAGCGTGACCGTGGCCGGCGCTGCGCCGCTGTTGACGAAGCTGACGGCGCCGGAGCCGGAGCCGCCGCCGGCGAGGGTGAGGTCGTAGCCGTTCAGGTCGATCCCGCCGGCGCCGGCGGCGACGATCTCGCCGGGCGTCACGTTCTCTGCGGCCAGCTGCAGCGTTCCGCGCTCCAGCCGCACCGGACCGGAGCCGAGCGCCGCCGCGTGCTGCGCCACAACCTGGCCGCCGCTGATGGTCGTGCCGCCGGCGTAGGCGTTGGCGCCGGAGAGAATGAGCGCGCCATCGCCCTGTTTCACCAGCCCGCCATCGCCGGAGATGGCGCCGGAAAGGGTGATCGCGCGGCCGTTGCTGTCAAAATGTCCGGCGCTGGCGATGGCGATGTCCTGGCCAAGGCTGATGTCGCCGGCGGCCCGGATGGCGCCGCCGTCGGCAAGGATGCCGGTAATGCTCGCGAAGGCCGCGCTCTGCTCCAGCTCCACGACGCCGCCGCGCAGCGCCAGCCGGCCAGCGCCCAGCCGCCCGTCGCCCGAAAGGGCCAGCACGCCGCTTTCGACAGTGGTGTCGCCGGCGTAGGTCTGGGCTGCGGTCAGGGTCACCTGGCCTTCGCCCGCCTTGCGCAGGCCGCCCGCGCCGGAGATGACGCCGTCGAACGTCAGGCTGGCCTCGCCGGCAGCCACGGAGAACACGGCGCCGGCGGCCAGCGCCACGGCGCCGGCGCCGGTCAGTCCGGCGACGGTCTGGTCATGCGCGATCTCAACCCGGCTGGCGGCGCCGACGTCCAGGACGGAGCGGGCAGAGAGCTGGTTGCTCGCCGTGGTTGCGAGCGTCAGGTCGCCGGACAGAGAGGTGACGCCAGACCATGACAGACTGCTCGCCAGCGTGACCGTGGCCGGCGTGGCGCCGTTGTTGACGAAGCTGACGGCGCCGGAGCCGGAACCGCCATTGGCGAGGGTGAGGTCGTAGCCGTTCAGGTCGATCCCGCCGGCGCCGGCGGCGACGATCTCGCCGGGCGCCACGTTCTCTGCGGCCAGCCGCAGCGTTCCGTTCTCCAGCCGCACCGGACCGGAACCGAGCGCCGTCGCGTGCTGCGCCACAACCTGTCCGCCGCTGATGGTCGTGCCGCCAGTGTAGGCGTTGGCGCCGGAGAGAATGAGCGCGCCCTCGCCCTGTTTCACCAGCCCGCCGTCGCCGGAGATGGCGCCGCTCCAGGTGATGGCGTGGCCGTTGCTGTCAAACGTCGCGCCCGTCCCGGCGAGCGTCGCAGCATGGGCGACGCCGAGGTCGCCGGTCGCGCGGATGACGCCGCCCGCCAGCGTCAGTTCGCCCGAGCCGGTAATGGCGTTGGAGCCCGCCAGCTCGAGGGCGCCGCCGTACAGGTTCAGCCGGCCGTTGTCCGGGCCGAAATTGACCCTGCCGCCGACCGTGACGCGGCCGCCATTAATATTTACGGTCGCATCCGGCATATAGCCGGCGACGCCGGCGCTGCCGATTTCCAGATTGCCATGGATGTGCGCCGCGCCGCCGTTGACGTTGAACACGGCGGTGGCGGCGTTCCGTTTTCCTTCGCCATAGACCGCGCCGATCCAGAACGAGTCCCGGGTCTCCTCCCGGCCGACTTCGAGCAGGCCGCCATTGAGATTGTAGACGCCGCTGGCGCCGTTGCCGTTGCCGATGCCGACGCGATGGATTCCGGAGACGTGCACGTAAGAGTTGTCGCCGGACTGGTTGAACTCGCCGGCGCCGCCGTCATAGCCGATGACGAACAGGCGCTCATCCTTTGCGGTGTTCGTGCCGCCGCCGCGGATGATGATGGCTGAATTGTCGACGTTGGCGACGGCTTTCCGGCCGGTCCATTCGCCCAGCCAGAAATGGCTGGCGCCCTGCGAACTGTCGATCACCGCGCCGTTGGACATGTTGAGGACCGCCCCGTTGCCGAGGCCGATGCGGATCGAGGCGCCGTGCGTCCCCAAATTGATGGAGCCGTTGTCGAGATTGATTTCAGAGCCGCCGCCGCCGTAACCGGCAAACAGCTGCGCATACTGGTTCGCGCCCGGCTCCAGGCCGAGGTTGATCCGGCCGCCGTTCCTGACGTTCAGGGTTCCCTGGCTCCCCCCCAGATAGCCAATGGCCAGGGCGTTGGGCGACTTGTCTGCGGTCGCGCCGGTTCCGAAACATTGAGGACGCCGCCGTCGACGGTCAGCACGCCCCACGACTTGCTGTCGCCGACAAGAATGTCGCCGACGCCGCCGCCCGGAGCGACGTTGACGACCGTATTCGGGCCAATGATGAATTCCGCCTGGTCGATGTAAATTTCGCTCGGGGCGAGATTGATGGTCAGCGAGGCGTTCTGCCCGGGGGTCGCCGTATCGGCGACGATCCGCAGTTCGCCGACGGGGCCGTCATAGGTCAGCGTGCTGTCGCCGTCGCCATTGACGACGATGTCCGTGAGACGGTCCTGGAACGCGGCGGGATCGCTGAAAACATCGTCCGCGGCGATGACCGGCTGCGTCGCGGCGATCGCCGCGCCCAGCGCGCACGCCGCCGCCAGCGCGCGCAGCGACGCCCCGTTCCTGAGCCCCGTGCGCCTGCGGTCTGGCGGGGGCGTCGTCCGCCCGCGCTGCGCTGCTTCGCTGGCCGTAACTGTATGTCGCATGATCCGCCCCCTTTGGCTCGCACGCCATGACCGGTGGCGCCGGCGTGCCCCTCCCGCACGTTACGGCATCCTGATTTTGTCAATAATGACGGGAATGTTGTTACGTCAATCCGTAGCGGAACAACGCATATAACCAGATGTGCCTGCAATGTGAGCACAACTGGGTCAGCTTAAATTTTCCCGCGCGATTCAGGACTGGCGACGCCGCCTGTTTCGCTGTCGCACAGGTCGCTGATACAGGACAGGACGATTCTTCTGGCTGTTTCACCTGCGTTTCGACAGAAAACAGGAACATGGCGCCGGACATTTCTGAAATTGCGCGCAGAACGCGCCGGCAGACGTGAGAACGCGCGCCCGAATATGGCGGAGGTGGCGGGCGATGCAAAAATGACGTTACGTAAGTCAATAACGGCCATGCGGACGGGACATGGGGGGTATGCGTCAGGATTCCGCTACGTTCTCCAGATTAAATCCCCGTTTCTGGATCACAGGGCGTTGCTATCTGTTATGACATCTGCGGAATCCGTAGCGTCTGGCGTCAATTTGTGGACCGTCATACCCACATACCCAGGCGGCGTCTCTCCGGGCGCAGGCGTCGCCGGGCAGACGCCGGGCCAGGGCGAAACGCGGCGGCGCCGCGCGCCGTCATGACCCGGCGCGCGGCCTCAGCCGCCGTGAGCGCCGGCCGGGGCGGACCCGGCGCGGCGGCCGCGCGGAATCGCGCCGATCAGCCGGCGGGTGTAGTCGTGCTGCGGCCGCGCGAAAATGTCGGCGGTGTGGCCTTCCTCCACCACCTTGCCGTGCAGCATCACCAGGATGCGGTCGCTGAGCAGCCGGATCAGGTTCAGGTCGTGCGTCACGAAAATGTAGGTGAGGTTCAGCGCCGCCCGCAGCTGCACCAGCGTCTGCACCACATGCGCCTGCAGCGAGGCGTCCAGCGCCGAGGTCGGCTCGTCCAGGATCAGCAGCTGCGGCTCCAGCACGATGGCGCGGGCGATGTCGACGCGGGCGCGCTGGCCGCCGGAAAGCTCATGCGGATAGCGGTCCAGCAGCTGCGGCGGCAGGCCGGCGCGGCTGGCCGCCAGCTCCACCAGCTCGCTGGCGCGCCGGCGCTCGTCCGGCGTTCCCAGCCGCCGCACCGGATCGGCGATGGAGGCGCGGGCGGTGAAGCGCGGGTTCAGACTGGCCAGCGGATCCTGAAACACCATCTGGATCATCCGCCGCTCCGGCGCCCTGCTGAAGCGCCCGCCGGCCAGACCGTTCAGGTTGCGGTTGCGGAAAATCACGTCGCCGTCGGTCTGCGGCAGCAGCCGCGCGATCATCCGCGACAGGGTGGACTTGCCGCTGCCGGACTCGCCGACCACGCCCAGGATTTCGCCCGGATAGACGTCGAAGGTGACGCCGTCGACCGCCCTGAGCACCGCGCCGCCGCCGAGATCGAAATGGCGCGACAGGGCGCAGACTTCCAGGATCTTCTCCGCCATTACGCCTCTCCCCTGGCTTGTGTGGCGAGGGTCTCGCCCGCCGCCAGCGCGTGGTGGCAGCGCACGACGTGGCCGGGGCCGACCACGCGGTCGGGCAGGGCCGAACGGACGCAGACGTCGCTCACGCGCGGACAGCGCCCGGCGAAGCGGCAGCGCGGCAGGTCGGCGCGCCGCAGGTTGGGCAGCGCGCCGCCCATGGGCCGCAGCTCCGTCACGCTCTCCTTGCCGTAGGGCAGGGAGTCCAGCAGCATGCGCGTGTAGGGATGGCGCGGCGCCTCCAGCACTCCGGCCACGGGGCCGGTCTCGAGAATCTGGCCGGCGTGCATGACGATGGCGCGGTCACACCATTCGCTGGCCAGCGCCAGGTCGTGGGTGATGAAAACGGTGGCCACGCCGCGCTCGCGGCAGAGCTTCATCAGCAGCTCCATCACCAGCTGCTGGGTGGTGACGTCGAGGGCGCTGGTCGGCTCGTCGGCGATGATCAGCTCCGGATTGCAGGCGAAGGCGGCGGCGATCATGATGCGCTGGCACATGCCGCCGGAGAGCTCCGAGGGATAGGCGCGCATGCGCTTCTCCGGCGCCGCGATGCCGATGGCGCCGAGCAGCTCCACGATGCGCCCGTGCGCCTCGCGCCGCGACAGGCCGGGCGTGTGGGTGCGCAGAAGGTCCACGAGAATGTCGCCGATGCTGCGGATCGGGTTCAGGCTGTTCTTGGCGTTCTGGAAGATCATGGCGATGCGCCGGCCGCGCGCCGCGCGCATCTCCCGCTCGCCCAGCCGCAGCAGGTCCTGGCCGCCGAACATGATGCGTCCGGAGCGGATCACCGCCCGCTTCGCCAGAAGCCGCATGACGGCGAGGCCGGTGACCGACTTGCCCGAGCCGCTTTCGCCCACCAGGGCCACGCATTCGCCCGGCGCGATGGCGAAGCTGACGTCGTCGAGGGCGTGGAGCGGGCCGGCGCTGGAGTCGAAGTCGAGGGTCAGGCCTTCCACCGAGAGCAGGGGGGTGGTCATGCGTTGCGCCTCCTCGGGTCAACCAGGTCACGCACGCCGTCGCCGAGCAGGCTGAAGGCGAACACCGAGATCACAAGGGCGAGGCCGGGGAAGGTCACCACCCACCACTCGCCGGACATCATCAGGCCGGCGCCCTCCTGGATCATGATGCCCCACTCCGGCGTGGGCGGCGCCACGCCAAGGCCGATGAAGGCGAGGCCGGCGGTGTTGAGAATGGCCCAGCCCAGGTTGAGCGACATCTGCACGATCACCGGCGGCAGCGAGTTGGGAATGAGGAAGCGGAACACCACTCCCGCCGGCCCGTTGCCGGTGATGGTCGCCGCCTCCACATAGCCGATCGACCGGCGGGCCATGATCTCGGCGCGGATCAGGCGGAAATAGAAGGGAAAGTTGATGATGGCGGTGGCGAGCACGATGCTCTTCACCGAATTGCCCAGCACCGCCACCAGCGCCATGGCCGCCACGAACAGCGGAAAGGCCATCAGCACGTCGATGAAACGGCAGCAGACGTTGTCGATCCACCCGCCGGCGTAACCGCTGGCGGCACCGGCGGCGACGCCCGCCGCCGCCGACAGCGCCACCGCCGACAGCGCGATGGCGATGTCGAGGCGCGTGGCCACGATCACCCGGCTGAAGATGTCGCGCCCGAGGCTGTCGGTGCCGAACCAGTGCTTCGCCGAGGGCGGCTCCAGCACGGCGAGCACGTCCGTGGCCAGCGGGTCATAGGGCGCGAGCCAGGGCGCGAACGCCGCCAGGAAGGCCAGCAGCAGCACCAGCACGAAGGCGATGAACGTCACGACGTTGCGGCGCAGGAGCCAGGTAAACGCCTGCATGGCTCACCCCCTGCCGTAGCGCGGGTCAATGGCGGCCGACGCCAGGTCGATGACCAGCGTCAGCAGCACGAACATCACCGCGACGATGAGAACGAAGGCCTGCACCGGCGCGTAATCGAGGCCGATGAGCGCGTTGATGGCGTAGGCGCCGATGCCGGGCCAGGCGAACAGCTTCTCGATCATGATGTTCGCGCCCAGCATGGTGGAGAGCACCATGCCCATGGTGGCCAGCACCGGCAGCATGGCGTTGGGCAGCGCGTAGACCAGCAGCATGCGCGCCCGCGACATGCCGAAGGCGCGCGCAGCCATCATCCAGTCGCTGTCCAGGGCGTCGATCATGCCGCTGCGCATCATGCGCATCAGCGGGGCGACGGCGAAAATGGCCATGGAGGCGGCCGGCAGCATCATCTGCCGCAGCGCGATCCAGAACAGCTCGCAGTCCCCGGCCAGCAGGCTGTCGATGGTCATGAAACCGGTGACCCGCGGCGGCGGAACCGCCCAGCCGGGCAGCCGGCCGATGGGCTCCGGCGCGACGCCGGCCAGGAAGTAGAGCCAGTAAATCAGCAGCAGCCCGAAGAAGAAGCCCGGCATGGCCGCGGCCACCGACGAAATCACCCGGCAGGCCTGGTCGATGAACCCGCCCCGGTAGACGGCGGCCAGCACGCCCAACGGCAGCGACACGCCCACGCCGAGAATGAAGGCGAAGACGGCCAGCTCCACCGTCGCCGGCACCCGCTCGGCGAAGTCCGTCAGCACCGGCTGGCCGGTGAGCATCGAGACGCCGAAATTGCCGGCCGCGATCTGGCGCAGGTAGCGCCAGAACTGCTCCGGCAGGCTGCGGTCCAGTCCGAGCTGTTCGCGGACGGCGGCGATTTCCTCCGGGCCCGCGCCGGGGCCGCTGGCGTAATAGGCGGCCGGGTCCCCGGGCAGGGCGCGGACGAGGAAAAAGGTCGTCACGATCACGCCGAACAGGATCAGCGCGGTCGCGGTGAGGCGGGAAAGAATGGTGCGCCCCTTGAGCCGCATTGGATCATCCACTCGCTTGGATCGGATCCCGGGCCGGCCTGCGGGGCCGGAGCCCGGGCCAGACCCGAGGCCTGACCTGGGTCGGACGGAGCCGTGGCGCGCCTGCGGCGCGTCACGGCGGTGGCGGGGGCCGGCGCGCGCCGCCCCGGCCCGGCCGCGTTACTCCTTGCGCAGGTGGCGCATTTCCGTCGCGTTATGGAACATGTAGGTGTAGCCGGTGAGCTTTGGCCCCAGCACGCTGTCCTGGAACGGCGACCACAGCGGGATCATCGGCGCCTCGGCCTTGGCGATCTCGATCATCCGCTTCACCCTGGCCTCATAGGCCGCCCGGTCGGTCTCGAAGCGGGTCTCGGCGGCGAGCCGCTCCATTTCCGGATTCATGAAGTTGCCGTAGTTCCAGCGCGACGGACCCTGGTAGAAGGTGCGGAAGTAGTAGTCCGGATCGCCCAGCCAGGCGTTGCCGAGGCCGATGAACATGGCCAGCTTCTTGTTGGCCTGCAGCGAGCCCATCTGGCCGGCCGGCACCTTGTCGATGCGCACGCGCACGCCGATCTTGCCCAGCGACTCCTGCATCAGGATGGCGATGGGCTCGGACAGGGTGGCGTCGCCGCTGTCCACCGAGAACACCGTCTCGAAGCCGTCAGGATAGCCGGCCTCCGCCAGCAGGGCCTTCGCCTTCCCGAGGTCAGTGTCGTAGGGGAAGGGCGTCGGCCACTCGATGGAGTCGGTTTCGGCCTTGCCGCCGAACAGCGGCCGGCCGCGCTTGTAGAGCACCGCCTCGAACAGCGCCCTGTAAGGCGTGGCCCAGGCGATGGCCTGGCGCACCTTCGGATTGTCGAAGGGAGCGACCTGGCTGTTCATGGCGATGAAGGTGACGCCGTTGGGGTTCGGCACGCCGAGCACGCGGGTCTTGCCGCCGGCGAGGAGGCTCTCGATGTCGCGCCCTGAGAGCGAGCGCACGATGTCGGCCTCGCCGCGCTGCGCCGAGGCGCGGCGGCTGGAGGCCACCGGCACGACCTGCAGCATAACTGGCGACTCGCTGACGATCTCGCCGTTCTTCCAGTCCATGTTGCGCTCCAGCACGTACTGCTGGCCGGACTGGTAGCGGGCGAGGCGGAAGGGGCCGCCGCCGGCGGTGTTGGTCTTCAGCCATTCCTGGGCCCAGGGGTCGCTGTCGGTGGCGTGCTGCTTCGCCAGCTTCGAGTTGATGATCGCCGGGAACACGATGGCGAGGTTGGGCAGGGTGAAGCGGTCCAGCCGGGGCGTGTCGACGCGGATGGTCATGTCGTCGATCACCACGAACTGGTCGGGGCTGCGCAGCGAGCCGGAGGCGAGCTGGGCGCGGGCGGTGGGCACGTTTACGGCGCGGTCCAGCGACCACTTCACGTCATGGGCGGTCACCGGCGAGCCGTCGTGGAAGGTCGCGCCCTTGCGCATGTAGAAGGTGATGGACCGGCCGTCCGGCGACACTTCATAGCGCTCGGCCGCCTGGCCGGTGATGTTGTGGTAGTCATAGATGAAGGCGCCGGGCTCGCCCGGAATGGGCTTGCGGCCGAAGGTCACCAGCCGGTCATAGACGTTCCAGGTGATGTTGACCGCGGCGGTGTTGTAGCCGGTTCCGGCCGGGTCAAAGGTGTTCGGGGTGTCCTCGGACAGAATGCGGATCACGCTGGCGCGCCCCTTCTGGGCGCGCGCGTCGCCGGTCAGGAAAGGCGCGGCCGCAAGGCCGGCGCCGATGGCGAGTCCGCCGCAAAGAAAGTCACGCCTCTTCATCGTCCGCTCCTGGTTCCGGGGGCTGGGGCCGGCTGCGGCCGGCGCTGGCCGGAGGTCTGTTCGTTTCCCTCGGGTTGGCGATCCTGCGGACGGCGTCCGCCCGCAGGCGGTGGATCAGGGCGCGCCGTAGCCGCCGCCGCCGCAGGTCTCCGCCAGCACCACGTCGCCGGCGTTGATGCGGATGTTCTGCTTGCCGCCGAGCACGGCGGTCGTTCCGTCGGCGCGGATGTGGGTGACGCGGAACGGCGCGCCCGGCTCGCCGCCGGCGAGGCCATAGGGCGGCACCACGGCGCGCTCGAACATGGTGGTGAGCGACACGTCGTCGACGCGCATGCGATAGGCGCGGCGCACGCCGTCGCCCCCGCGGTGGGCCCCGGCGCCGCCAGAGCCGCGCCGGATCTGCTGGAACTCCACCGTGATGGGGTACTCCATCTCGATGACCTCCGCCGGCGTGTTCATGACGTTGGCCAGATGCACGCGGGTGGCGGCCATGCCGTCGCGATCGATGCGCGCGCCTTCGCCGCCAGAGTGCACCTCATAGAAGGTGCTCCATGCGCCGTCCTCGCGCCGGGCGGCGAAGATCAGCAGGCCGGCGGTGGTGGGGCCGCCGGCGCTCATCCTGTCCAGCGCCACCGGAATGAGCGCCTGGAACACCGCGTCGGCGACCCGCTGGCAGGTTTCATGGTTGCCGCCGACCACCGGGGCGGTTCCGCCGGCGTCGAGGATGGAGCCCGGCCGGGTGATGACCTTCAGCGGCCGGTAGCAGCCGGCGCTGGGCTGGATGTCCTGGCCGTAGAGGGCGCGCATCACGTAGAACACGGCGGCGCCGGCGATGAACGGCGTGGTGTTGAGCGGGCCGGGCACGGCGTCGGCGCTTTCGGTGAAGTCGAACGTCGCCTCGTCGCCGCTGATGGTCACCCTGACGCGGACCGGCGCGGGCGGGCCGCCGGCGCAGTCGTCGTCCATATGGTCCACGCCTTCGTAGACGCCGTCGGGAATGGCGCGGATGGCCTCGCGCATCTGCCGCTCGGCGCGGTCATGGATGGCCTCGAAGGCGGCGAGCAGGAAGTCCACGCCATACTGGCGGTTCAGCTCCTCCAGGCGCCGGGCGGCGACGCGCGTGGCGGCGGCCTGGGCGAGAATGTCGCCGCGCCGTTCGTCCGGCCCGCGCACGTTGGCGAGAATGAAGCCCAGCTTCTCCTCGTCCGGCTCGTCATTGACGAACAGGCGCACCGGCGGAATGCGCAGGCCCTCCTGCCAGGCGTCGCGGGCGTCGGCGAAATAGCTGCCCGGCATGGCGCCGCCCACATCCGCCCAGTGGGCGAGGGAGATGGAGAAGGCGTAGAGCACGTCGCCGGCGAACACCGGGCGGATCAGCTTCACGTCCGGCAGGTGGTTGCCGCCCACTTCCGGCGTGTTGACGATCCACACGTCGCCGGGGCGCAGCTTCTCCGCCGGCGTCACCTTCAGGAACTCGCGCACCGTGAAGCTCAGCACGCCGAGGTGCACCGGCACGTCCTGGCCCTGGGCGACGAGGAAGCCGTTGCGGTCGGTGACGGCCGAGGAATGGTCGCCGGCCTCGCGCAGCAGCGGCGAACGCGCCGCGCGCATCACCACCATGGACATTTCTTCCGCGATCGCCGTCAGCGCATTGCGGATGACTTCAAGGGAGACGGGATCGATCTGCATCACGATACGCTCACGTTCAGGATGATGTCGCCGCGACGGTCGAGAACGGCATGGTCGCGGGGCGGCACGACGATGGTCGACCACTCGTCCTCGATGACGAGCGGGCCCTGCATGACCACGCCGACAGGAAGGCGGGCGCGGTCGAGCACCGGGGTCATGGCGCTTTCGCCGTTTTCGAAGGTGAGGAGACGCGCGCCGGCGCGGGCGCCGGAGAGGTCGGCGGCGAAGTCGCCGCCGTGCTCCGGCGCGGCCTGATCCGGCTCCGGGGCCGCGACCTCGGTGCGCACCGACACCAGCTCCCAGGGCTCGCCGGTGGCGTAGCCGTAGAGGGCGCGGTGGGCGGCGTCGAACTGGCGGCCCAGCTCCTGCGGATCATCGAGGGCGGGGGCGCTCACGGGCGTTTCATAGCTCTGGCCGCTGTAGCGCACGCCGGCCACATGGGCGACGCGCAGCGTCTGCGGGTCGGCCCCGGCCTCGACGAGGGCGGCGGTGAGGTCGGCGGTCTGGCGGGCGAGCATGGCGTCCAGCCGCGCCTGGTCCCAGGCCAGCGACTTCATGTTGACCGTCATCTGCCGCGAATAGCTCATGGGCGCGTCGACGCAGCCCAGCGCCGAAAAGCCGCTGGAGAAATGCGGGATGACCACCCGCCTCACGCCGCACAGCCGCGCCACCTCGGCGGCGTGCATGGGCCCGGCGCCGCCGAAGGCGATCATGTCGAAGGCGCGCACGTCGAGGCCGCGCTCCACCGTGGCCCGGCGGATGGCGCGGGCCATGTTGGCGCTGACGATGCGGGCCACGCCCACCGCCGCCTCCATGACGGTGAAGCCCATGCCGTCGGCGAGGGGCTTCAGCGCCGCTTCGGCCAGCTGCGGCGACAGGCGCACGGACTTGCCCAATGTCCGTGCAGGATTGAGGTAGCCGAGCAGGATGGCGGCGTCCGAGACCGTGGGGGCGGTTCCGCCCTTGTCGTAGCAGGCCGGGCCGGGGCTGGCGCCGGCGCTCTGCGGGCCGACCACCAGGGAGCCGCTGACGAGGCGGGCGATGGAGCCGCCGCCGGCGCCGATGGAGTCCACCGCCACCATGGGCAGGCGGATGCGCTGGCCCCCGAGGTCCCTGTTGGAGCTGATCTCCGCCTTGCCGTTGATGATCAGGCAAATGTCCGTCGTCGTGCCGCCCATGTCGAAGGTGACAGCATATTCCATGCCAAGTTCGCGGGCGGTCCGGCAGCTCGCCGTTACGCCAGCGGCCGGTCCGGACATGGCCAGCATCAGCGGCCGCTCGGAAATGACCGACGGCGCGGCCATGCCGCTGGCGGAATGCATCAAGTGAAGCCGGGTGGCGGCCGGCTTCGTTGCGTCAATCCGCGCCAGGTGCGCCTTGATCTTCGCCATCATCATGGCGTTGAGCACCGTGGTGCTCATGCGCTCGAACTCGCGGAACTCCGGGCTCAGCTCGTGCGACAGGCTCACGTTCGGGAAAACCGCGCGCAGGCGGGCCCCCAGACGCGCCTCATGCTCCGGATTGGTGAAGGAATGCAGCAGGCACACCGCCACCGTGTCGAGGCCGGCCGCCTGGATTTCGGCGATCACCCGGTCGATTTCCCCGTCGGTCAGCGGCGTGACCACGCAGCCGTCGTGGCGCAGGCGTTCGTTCACCTCGAAGCGGTGTTCGGGCGGCACCAGCGGGGCCGGGCGCGGCGGCAGGTCCAGCCGGTACAGGTGGCGGCGCGCGCCGCGGCCGATCTCGATGGTGTCGCTGAAGCCGCGGGTGGCGATGAGGGCGCAGGGCCGGAACCGCTGCTCCACGATGTCATTGGTGACGATCGTGGTGCCGTGGACGATCTCGGCGACGTCGTCCCAGGCGAGCCCGACGGCGGCGATGCCGTCCACGATGGCGCGGACCGGTTCCTGCGGATTGCTCGGCGCCTTGGCCGAGCGGCGGGTTCCGTCGGGCGCCACGGCGATCACGTCGGTGAACGTCCCGCCGATATCAATCCCCAAACGCCAGCCTGCCACGGTGATCTCCGTTTTCTGTAAAACGAAAAAAGTTTTCTTAAATTCGAATATTTCGGCTGGCGCAGTCCCTGTCAACGCACGGAAGGGGGCAATGGCGGCCAGGCGACAGGCAGGCTGGTCAAATTTTTGGCAGACGCCGGCCGCAGCCGGCGGGCCGGATCCCCCGCAGGCGGCGGACCACTGCGGAATGGCCGGCCTTTTCCTGCGGCGGGTGCCGGCGCGGGCCTGGCGAAGGTCCAGGCGCCGCGCCGCCAGCAGGACGGCGCCGACGTCACGGCCGGCCGCGCCGGTTGGCGGACGGGGATGATGGAGAAGGGAAACGGGGAGCGTCGCCGCGCTCAGCCGCGGGCGGGGCTGGGGCGGCGGTCGCGCAGGCTGCGCGCCAGACGGTCGCCCGCCGCCAGCAGCACTGTTTCAACCGTTTCGGCGGGGATCTGGGAGAAGCGGTCGGCGAGTCCGAACACGGTCAGCGCGTAGCACAGTCCGGTGCGCGGGTCCTGCACCGCGGTGGCGTAGCTGAGGATGCCGGGATCGAATTCATTGTCGCAGATGGCGATCTTCCGCGCCCGGGCGCTGGCGATGTCCCTGCGGATGTCGTCCTCGGCGATGCGGGTGTTGGGCGTATAGGCCTGGCGCGGCAGCTGCAGGTAGCGGCTGACGAACTCGTCGCTCTGCATGGAGAGCAGGATCTTGCCGGAGGCCGCGGCGTGCAGCGGCATGCCGTTGCCGGGCTGGACGTAGGACTGGCCGCGCCCTTCCGGCGTGCGTGTGGCCAGGATCTCGACCTGCGCGTTGACGAGACGGGCGAGGAAGGCGGTTTCGCCGAAGGCGTCCACCAGCTCCTTCAGCACCGGGGCGGCCGTGGTGGCCACGTCGGCGTCGCCGGTCATCAGCGCCGCGATTCGCCACATGCGCTCGCCAAGGGTGAAGACGCGGGCGTTCAGCTTCTGCACCGCGCCCACCCCCACCAGCGTGCCGAGCTGGCGGTGGACGGTGGCGGCAACAAGGCCGGTCGCGGCGGCGATTTCGGAGAGGCTGAGGCCATCCGGAGCGCCGGCCAGCAGCTCGAGAATCCGGAAGGACCGGCCGAGCGGGGAGTCATCGGTCTCGCTCATGCAGCGTCTCCGGGAGTTCGCGCCCGTTCGCCCGGCCGGCGGCCGGCGGCTGTCGTGCGACATAACAGATTCGGGACTCCGGCGGCCAGGCGGTCCGCGCGGGCCGGCCTGTGAAAGGGGAACGGGCGGGACGGCGCGCCCCGCCGCGGCGCCGTCCCCGGCTTCAGGCCGGATCGAAGGCGTGCCAGATCTTGGAGGCGATGCGCCAGCGCCCGCCCGTGAACACGAAGCCCAGCTCGTTGATGAAGTGACGCGGCAGGTAGCAGTCGCGCACCGTGGCGCTGGCCGTGGTGGGACTGGAGACGCGCACGCTGATGATGGCGTCGGCGCGGGCGTCGCCGCGCGAGGCGGAGGAAGGCCGCCCGGCCACGCGCGCCATGTAGGGCTCGTAGTCGAAGGTCTGCGCCTCGCCGTCGACAACGGTGAACAGCCGGCAGGAGGGGTGGAACACCTCGCGGAAGGCGGCGACGTCGCCGTGATAGAGGGCGTCGAAATACTGCTGGATGACGGCGCGCACGGCGCTTTCCGCGGCTTCGGCCGCGACGTCGCCGCTGGCGTCGGCGCCCGTGACGTTGCTCATGGCGTTGCTCCTGTCGTGACTCCCGGGTGGCTTCCGGATCCGGGGGGCGGGGCGCCGGGCCGCCCTGGCGCGGCGCCGTTTCGCGTGGGGGAAGGGGCGGAGCGCCCCCCTGCGCGCCGTGGGGGGAGGATTCACGCAGGGAGGCGCTCCGGGGGGCCGCCGCGTCGCGCGGGAGGGGGGAGCGGCGCGGCGAAACGGGGGATCAGGCCGGCTGCAGCCCTTCGGCGTCGGCGACGGCCAGGGCGTCATCCAGCACGTCGAGCAGCAGCTTCAGCTCGTCCTCGCTCATCAGCAGCGAGGGGGCGAGGAACAGCGAGGTTTCCTCGCCGCTGGTGCCGATCACCACATTGTTGGCGAGGGCGCGGGCCGCCACCCGGCTGGCCACCGGCGCGGCGTCGCCGTCGGCCTTCCAGTCCTTCCAGTGCGGGCCGTGCAGCTCCACTGTCCAGTGGAAGCCGCGCCCGTCCACGCGCGCCACCGATGGGTGCTTCCGCGCGATCTCCACGAGTCGCTGGCCGATGACCCTGCCGAGGCGGTCGACGCGCTCCAGCACCCGGTCCCGGACGATGACGCGCAGGTAGGCGCTGACGCAGGCCATGGCCACCGGATGGCCGCGGAAGGTGCTGTAGGCCTGCCAGCTGCTGTCGTTGAGGCGCTCCACCAGCTCCTTCGAGAGAATGACGGCGCCGATGGGCGCGCCGCCGCCCGCCAGCGACTTGCCCATGGTGACCATGTCAGGCCTGCTTTGTCCGCCCTGGAAGGCGAACCAGCGGCCGCTGCGGCCGGCGCCGGTGATGACCTCGTCGGCGATCCACAGCGCCCCGGCGGCGCGGGCGGCGGCGGCCACCTGGTCCTGGTAGGCGCCGTCGTGATACATGCCGCCCTGGCTGTAATCGATGATGACCGAGGAGACGCCGGCGAGCTTGCGGGTCATGGCCTCCAGGTCGTCCGGCGGCATGGAGGCGACGCGCTCGCCGTAGAGCGAGCCGGGCGGACCGGAAAGGATGCGCACCTCGGCGCCGCGCGGCGCCATGGCCACGCCCCCGGCGCGGTGCGACAGGCCGCCGTGCCAGTGCGGCTGCACGGTGACGTCGCGCGACAGGCCGGTGAGGCCGTGATAGGCCCGCTCGCGGGTGGCGACGGGCGTGCGGCCGGTGAGCGCCTGGCCGAGCGACAGGGCCAGGTCGTTCACCTCGCTGCCGCTGAGGGCGAAGCGCACCGCGCCCACCCAGTCGTGCTCGCCGGCGAAGGCGATGTTGATGAGATCCTCCGCCGCCTGCTCGCGCCGTGCGTAATGCCAGCCTTCGCTGACGGCGGGCTCCCCGGCGGCCCTGCGCACCGCCTCCACGATGTCCGGATGGCCGTGGCCGAGGGCGCCGGCGGAGTTGCTGCCGTCCAGCACCCGGCGGCCGTCGGCCAGCTCGAACCACGATCCCTTGCCGCCGGTCACGCTGACGGCGCTGTCCTTGCCGGCGTTGAGGCCGGTGCTGAGTAGACGCTTCATGTTGGCTCCCCGTCAGTTGCGCCGCCGCGCTCACGCCGCGGCGATTGCGGCCAGGGTTTCGGCGGTCGCCGCGCCGTCGCCCACGCCAAGGTCCCGGAAACTGCGCGCGACCGCCTCCGCGCCGCGCCATTGCAGCAGGCGCAGCGGCCCGCCGGTCCACGCCGGAAAGCCGCCCTCCGTCACCGCCGCCAGGGCGAGGGCGGCGCGGGCGCCGCCGGCGGCGCCCGGCAGCCACGGCAGCGCGGCGGCCAGCTGCGCCAGCAGCAGGCGTTCGCCGGTCGTGGCGAGGTCCGGCGCGTCCGGCGCCGAGGGCGTCACGTCCGCTTCCGGCGCGGCGAGGCCGACGGCCTCCGGATCGTAACCGGCGTGACGGGCGCCGTTGCGGATGCGGGCGGCGGAAGCGCCTTCCGCCGCAAGGCGCGCCGCCTCCGCCTGCAGCGCCGCGCGCAGGGCGGGCGCGAAGCCTGCCGGCGCCGTCGCCGGTTCGCGGCGCAGGGCCCGCCGGTCGTGCATGCGCAGGCCGGTGAGGGCGGCCGCCTCCTGGCTGGTCGCCTGCCTGGCGAAGGCCGCGCTCTCCAGCTTCTCGCCGTCGGCGAAGCTGCTGGCGGAGATGGCGGCGATGCAGCCCAGCGCCGTGACGCGCGCCTGCAGGCGCCCCGCGCCGTCCTGCACCGCCGAGACGGTGAGCGGCTGCCAGGCGACGTAACGCGACGGCTGGCTGAACCAGGATCCGCCGGGAATGGCGTGACCCTTGCGGTCCCAGGGCTGCGCCGGTTCCGGATTGGCGGCGATCCACGCGCAGGCCGCCTGCAGCAGCGCCTCCGGCGTGGCGGCGAGCCCGGTGAGCAGGCCCAGCCGTTGCGCCTCCCGCGGCGCGATGAGCTCCCCGCCGGCCAGCAGCGGGATGGCCGCGGCGACGCCCAGCATGTGCACCGCGCGCACCATGCCGCCGGCGCCGGGAATGAGGCCCAGCGTGACCTCCGGAAAGCCGAGGCGGATCGCCGGATCGTCGAGGCAGAAGCGGGCGTGGCAGGCCAGCGCCAGCTCCAGCCCGCCGCCCGCGGCCGTGCCGGCGATGCAGGCCACGGAGGGAACCGGCAGGCGCTCGATGCGGCGGAACAGCGCCTTGATGGCGGCCGAGTCCGCGGCGCTGTGGCGCGCCCCGGCCGCGGCCAGCGCCGCGATCTCGTCCACGTCGCCGCCGACGCAGAAACTGTTTTTGGCCGCGAGGAACACCAGGCCCTTCGGCAGCTCCGCCCCCGGCGCCTCAAGGGCGGCGAGCAGGGCGTCCAGCTCCTGCTTGAACTGCGCCGTGGTGCGGTTGACGGCGGCGAAGGGGTCGTTGAGGGTGATGGCCAGGCAGCCGTCCGGCAGCCGGCGGGTGGAGAGATACTGCGTCATCGGCCCGCGCCTCACAGCCGTTCGATGATGGTGGCGACGCCCATGCCGGCGCCGATGCACATGGCGGCGAGGCCGTAGCGGCCGCCGGTGCGTTCGAGTTCGTCGAGCAGGGTTCCGACCAGCATGGCGCCGGTGGCGCCCAGCGGGTGACCCATGGCGATGGCTCCGCCGTTGACGTTGATGCGCTCCATGGGAACGCCGGTGTCGGCGGCGAAGCGCAGCGGCACGGCGGCGAAGGCCTCGTTGATCTCGAAAAGGTCGATGTCGTCGAAGCCGAGCCCGGCCAGGGCGAGCGCCTTGCGCGCCGCCGGGGCGGGGCCGGTGAGCATGATGGTGGGCTCGGAGCCGCACACGGCGGCGGCGACGATGCGCGCGCGCGGCCGCAGCCCGAGCCGCGCCGCCATGGCCGGCGAGGCCACCAGCACCAGGGCGGCGCCGTCAATGATGGCGGAGGAATTGCCCGCCGTGTGGTCGTGGCGGATGCGCGCCACGTCCGGATAGCGCCCTTGGGCGACGAAGTCATAGCCCGCCGCGCCGATGCCGGCGAACGCCGGGGCGAGCCTCGCGAGGGTCGCCACGGTCGTGTCCGGCCGGATGTTCTCGTCCTCGGCCAGCAGCAGCGCGCCGTGGGCGTCGTGAACCGGGATCACCGAATTGCTGAACCGCCCCTCGCGCCAGGCCCGGGCCGCCAGCCGGTGCGAGCGCGCCGCCAGCGCGTCGAGATCGGCGCGCGTCCAGCCGCCGAGGGTGGCGATGAGATCGGCGCTGACGCCCTGGGGCACGTAATCGGAAGGGACGCTCACCGCGGGATCGAACTGCCAGGCGCCGCCGTCCGAGAACATGGGCGTGCGCGACATGGACTCAACGCCGCCCGCCACCACCAGCTGCTCCCAGCCGCAGCGGATCTTCTGCGCCGCGAGGTTCACCGCCTCCAGGCCCGAGGCGCAGAAACGGTTGGTCTGCTGGCCGGCGGCGTTCTCGCTCCAGCCGGCGAGCAGCGCCGCCACGCGGCCGACGGGCCCGCCCTGCTCCCCCACCGGCGAGACGCAGCCAAGCACGATGTCGTCCACCAGCGCCGTGTCGAGGCCGGCGCGGCGCTGCAGCGCCTGCATCAGCCCGGCGACCAGCGCCACGGGCGTGACCGTGGCGAGGGCGCCGCCGGGACGGCCGCGTCCGCGCGGCGTCCGGATTGCGTCACAGATGAGGGCGTCCTGGTTCGCTGTCACAGCGCTGATCCCTGGATGTGTCCGGCGCGGCGGCGGACTGGCGCCAGTCTTGCGTCCGGTCTTTGGCCTTGGTCGTGGGTCTGGTCTGGCGCGCCTGGTTGCGGCGCGGCTGCATCCAGAAAAATCACGTGCTTCCGTTTTTTGCAATCTTTTTTCGAAAAACGCTACACGCCGCCGCAGGGCATGGCTAACCTGCAGGTGTCGGTGCCAGGCGGCTCACGCCGGCGCTTCAACCCGGAACGCGCCCATGTTGTCTTTCAGCCCGGAACACACGCCGCCCTCCCGCCCCCTGCAGGAGAACCTGCGTTTCCACGCCTTGCGCGACCCTGAACGCACGGCGATCATTTATTACGGAAAGACAGTCACTTACGGTGAGCTGTGGCGTGACGCGGAGCGCCTCGCCGCGACGCTGGCCGGCCGGCTCGGCGTGCGCCCGGGCGATCGCGTGGCGCTGGACATGCAGAACTGCCCGCAGTTCATCGCCGCCTATTACGCCATCCTCGTCGCCGGGGGGGTGGTCGTGCCGCTCAACCCCATGTACCGCCCGGCGGAAGTGGCGCGCATGATGAAGGACGCCGGCGCGCGCGTCGCCATTCTCGCCAGCGAGCTGCTCGACCGATTCACCGGCTGGGAGGGAGCGGAGGAGCTGGCGCTGGTCGTCGCCCGTTACGCCGACGCGCTGCCGGACGCCCCGGTGGGGCCGCCGCCGGCGGTGGCGCTGGAACCGGCGCCGGTGGAGGCGGATGCGCGGGTTCTGCCGTGGGACGCGGCGCTGGCCGCTGGCGCCGGGCTGCCGGCGCCCGCGCCGCCGGCGGACTTCGACCCCGCCGCCGCCCTGTGCGTGATGCCCTACACCTCCGGCAGCACCGGAACGCCCAAGGGCTGCCCGCACACCCATGCGGCGGCCATGCACACGGCGGCGCTGCAGGTGGAGTGGTACCGCATGACGCAGGCCAGCGTGATCACGGCGGTGCAGCCGCTGTTCCATGTGGCCGGCATGCAGGGTTCGATGAACGCCGGCATCCTCGCCGGAGGCGCGCTGCTGGTGATGACGCGCTGGGACGCGGCGGCGGCCGCGCGGCTGTTCGCGGACTACGGGCCCACCTTCTTCAACGGCCCGCCGACCATGATCATCGACCTGCTCTCCCACGCCGATTTCACCGACGCGGCCTTCCGGCGGCTGGAGGTGATCACCGGCGGCGGCTCGGCCATGCCGGTGGCGGTGGCGGAGCGTCTGCGCCAGCGCTTCGGCCTCACCTATGTGGAGGGCTACGGCATGAGCGAGACCATGTCGCCCACCCATCTCAATCCGCTTGCGGCGCCGGTTCCCGGCAGCATCGGCGTGCCGGTGCAGGAGACGCTGGCGCTCATCGTCGATCCGGAGACGCTGGCGCCGCTGCCGGACGGGGAGACCGGCGAAATACTGGTGGCCGGGCCGCAGGTCATCGCCCGTTACTGGGGCGACCGCAGCGCCGGCAGTTTCGTGGAGATCGACGGCGTGCGCATGCTGCGCACCGGCGATCTCGGCTACCGGGACGCGCGCGGCTACTATTACGTCGTGGACCGCCTGAAGCGCATGATCAACGCCAGCGGCTTCAAGGTGTGGCCGGCGGAGGTGGAGGAGGTTCTCTTCGCCCATCCGGACGTGGAGCAGTGCTGCGTCGTGGCGGCGCCGGATCCCTATCGCGGCGAGACGGTGGCGGCGGCGGTGATCCTGCATCCGCATGCGCGCGGGCGCACGACGGCGGCGGATCTGGTCGCCTGGTGCCGCGAGCGGCTGGCGGCGTTCAAGGTTCCGCGGCGGGTGACGTTCGTGGAGACGCTGCCGCGCACGGCCTCGCACAAGATTGACTGGCGGCAGGTGCAGGAGCAGCTCGCGGCCGGAGGCGCCGCGGCGGCGGAGTGAGCCGTCGCGGCCTGCTGGCGCGGTAAGCCGGCGCCGCGACGGACCGGCCGGGATTTCTCGCCCGGCCGGCCGCCGTTTCAGGGACAGCGCTGCGACGCTTTATACATGTGCGCGATACGTGCGCGCGATGCGTGCGCGCGTCAGTGCGAGATCATCCAGGGTCGCGCCGTTGGGAAGCTCTTCGTGCCGTCCGGCCGGTAGAGCGTCTTGCGCGGCGCCTTCAGGCTCCTGCCCGAGCAGCAGGAGCAGTTGGCGCCGTGCCGTCCGCCGGCCTGGGGCGGACCGTCCTTCGACAGCCGGCGCGGGGCGTTGGCGCTGCGCTCGTTGGTCTCGCAGGCGAAACGCCGCCCGGCGCTCATGGACGACAGCATGGGCGTATGGATGAACGCCCGCGGGCTCTCGGCTCCGCATTCCGGACACGGACAGGGATCGGCGTAACGGGCCATGCTGGCGAAGGCGACGAACGGGCCGCACCCGGCGCATTCATAATCATAGGTCGGCATGGCGGGCTCCTTCCCGGCTGGTTCTGTGTGACGTGACGGCGTGTGGGCGCGTGGCGTGACTGCCGGCAGGCCGGATCACGGCCGGCGGTGAAACGGGTTCTGCCGCTCCCCCGGGCGCCGCGCGTTGCGGCGCCCGGGACAGGGCGTGTTTCCGGTCGCCTCCCTGGCTGTTGCGGGCCGGCAGGTCCGTCCGCCACGGCCAGGGGCTGACATTGGGGGCGCCGGTCGCGGCCCTGGCCGCGACCGGGAGGCGCGGCTTACAGGTCAGGCGCGACCGGCACGTCCACCGAGCCGTCCACCAGCCTGGTCGGGCCGTCCGGACCGGGCGTCAGGTCGCCCTCGAAAATGTCCGTGGGCAGCCACAGCGTGGCGCAGGCGTTGGGCACGTCGACCACGCCGGAGATGTGGCCCTGGACCGGCGCGGTGCCGAGAATGGCGTAAGCCTGGGCGCCCGAGTAGCCGAACTTCTTCAGGTATTCGATGGCGTTGAGGCAGGCCTGGCGGTAGGCCACGGTGACGTCGAGGTAATACTGCCTGCCGGCGTCATCCACCGAAATGCCCTCAAAGATCAGGAAGTCGTCGTACTTCGGCGTGATCGGCGAGGGGCGGAAGACCGGATTGCGGATGCCGTACCTGCTCATGCCCTCCTTGATGAGCGACACGCGGATGTGCAGCCAGCCGGCCATTTCAATGGCGCCGCAGAAGGTGATCTCGCCGTCGCCCTGGGAGAAGTGCAGGTCGCCCATGGAGAGGCCGGCGCCCGGCACATAGACCGGGAAGTAGATCTTCGAGCCGCGCGACAGGTCCTTGATGTCGCAGTTGCCGCCATGCTCGCGCGGCGGCACGGTGCGCGCCGCCTCGGCCGCGGCCTTGTCGCGCGCCTCGCCCTTCAGCGCGCCCATGTGGGCGGTGGGGCCGCCGTCCGGCAGGTTGACCAGCCCCGGCACGCGGTCCGGGTCGGTGTCATGGAGCGCCTTCTCGCGGGCGTTCCACGCCTCCAGCATCTTGCGGTCGGGCAGACAGCCGATCAGCCCGGGGTGGATGAGCCCGGCGTAGTGCACCCCCGGCACGTGGCGGGACTTCGTGAACAGGCCCTCGAAGTCCCAGATCGACTTCTGCGCCTCAGGGAAGTAGTCGGTGAGGAAGCCGCCGCCGTTCTTCTTCGAGAAGAAGCCGTTGAAGCCCCACATCATCTCTTCCTTGGCGCCGATGTCGAGAATCTCGACCACCAGCAGGTCGCCCGGCTCGGCGCCCTTCACGCCGATGGGGCCGGAGAGATAGTGAACCTGCGGCAGCTCCACGTCGCGCACGTCGGAGGCGTCGTCATTGTTCCTGATCTGGCCGCCGGTCCAGTCATAGCACTCGACCTTGAAGTCGGCGCCGGGCTCGACCCAGACGTTGATCGGAATGTCCGGGTGCCAGCGGTTGTGCACGTTCTCGTTGGTGTGCGGGCTGGCCGAGAGATCTACGGAGATGAGGGTGTCGACCATGGCGTCCTCTCAAGTTTGCGGTCGAAAACAGGGGGGTCACACCGACAGGAAGCGTTCGACCGCCGCGGCGTCGACGCTTGCGCGCGGCGCCTCGTGCACGAAGCGGCCGTTGTCGATCACGACGATGCGGTCAGCCACGTCGAGCGCGAACGACAGCACCTGTTCGGAAACCAGGATGGAGAGCCCGCGCGCGTCGCGCAGCTGCTTCAGCGTGCGGGCCATGTCCTTGATGATGGAGGGCTGGATGCCCTCGGTGGGCTCGTCCAGCAGCAGCGTCTTCGGGTTGGACGCGAGCGCCCGCGCGATGGCGAGCTGCTGCTGCTGGCCGCCGGAGAGGTTGCCGCCGCGCCGGCCGCGCATCTCCCACAGCACCGGAAACATGCTGTAGAGATCCTGCGGCGCCTCGCGCTGGCCGGTGACGGTGAGGCCGGTCTCAATGTTTTCCTGCACCGTGAGGGCGGAGAAGATCATGCGCCCCTGGGGCACGTAGGCGACGCCCGCCGCCACCCGCTGGTGCGACTTCAGGCCGTTGAGCCTGGTCTCCCCCACCATCATCTCGCCCGACATGGCCGGGATGATGCCCATCAGGGTCTTCATCAGCGTGGACTTGCCCATGCCGTTGCGGCCCATCACGGCGACGATTTCGCCGGGCGCCAGCTCCAGGTCGAGGCCGTGCAACACCTCCGAGGCGCCGTAGCCGGATCTGAGTTGCGAGATCTTCAGCATCGCGAAGGCTCCTTTCTGGCGGGCGCCGTCCCTGCGGCGCCCGACCGGCCTGCAGACGCAATTCCGGCGTCGATGCGAGGCGAATCCTGAAAAACCAGACAGTTGGCCGGGGCGGGATCAGTGCCCGAGATAGACCTCCGCCACCTTTGGATCGGCCTTGACGTGGGCCAGAGAGCCCTCCGACAGGAGCTTGCCCTGGTGCAGGACGGTGACGCGGGTGGCGATGTCCTCCACGAAGCTCATGTCGTGCTCGATGACGATGACGCTGCGGTCCTGGATGATGCGGTTGAGCAGCTCCGCCGTCTTGCGCCGCTCGGCCACGGACATTCCGGCCACCGGCTCGTCCAGCATCAGCAGCTGCGGGTCCTGGATCAGCAGCATGCCGATCTCGAGCCACTGCTTCTGGCCGTGGGAGAGCAGGCCCGCCTTCTTCTCCAGGTCGTTCTCCAGGAAGATCTGCTCCGCGATCTCGTGGATGCGGTCCTTCACCTTCTGGTCGCGGCGGAAGGCGAGGGCGCCGAACACGCCATGCCCTTTCGGATAGCTGATCTCCAGGTTCTCGAAGACGGTGAGGTCCTCGTACACGCTCGGCGTCTGGAACTTGCGCCCCACGCCGGCGTGGACGATCTGGTCCTCCCGCATCCGCCGCAGCTCCATGCCGCGGAACATGATGGAGCCGCCGGTGGCCCTGGTGCGGCCGCAGATCAGGTCCAGCACCGTGGTCTTGCCGGCGCCGTTGGGGCCGATGATCACCCGGCACTCATTGGGCTCGATGTACAGGTTCAGCCCGTCCACCGCCCTGAAGCCGTCGAATGAGACCGTGAGGTTCTCGACCGTCAGGATGAAGTGCCCGTTGGCTTCGGACATGGCGCGCTCCTCCGGTTAGCGGGCTGGGGTGGCGATCGCCGGCATGCCGGCGGCGACGTTTTCGGCGCTGTCCGGAGCGGCGGGCGCGGCTCCGCGCGGCACCGGGGCGGGCGCGCCGCCGGAGGGCGGGGCGCCGGCTTCAGGGGTCGCGGGCTTCGCCCTGCGGCGGAACAGCGGCTCCACGCGCTCCACCCACAGGCCGGCCAGGCCGGACGGGAAGGCCATGACCACGGCGATGAACAGCGCGCCGAGGCCGAACAGCCACAGCTCCGGGAAGCTCTCCGAGAACGTGGTCTTGGCGAGGTTCACCAGCAGAGCGCCATAGACCGCGCCGATCACCGACAGGCGCCCGCCCACGGCGCAGAAGATCACCATCTCGATGGAGGGCACGATGCCCACCATGCTCGGCGACATGAAGCCCACCTGCAGGGTGAACAGCGCGCCGCCGACGCCGGCGAAAGCGGCGGCGAGGCAGAAGACGAAGGTCTTGAAGGCGGCGACGTCGTAACCGGAGAAGCGCACCCGGTCTTCCTGGTCGCGCATGGCGATGAGGATGCGGCCGAGCTTGCTGTGCTGCACCAGCAGGGCGGCGACCACGCACAGCAGCAGCAGGCCGGCGCAGACGAAGTAGAGAATGGTCCTGGCGCTGTCCGGACGGATGTCCCAGCCGGCGAGGGTGCGCAGGTCGGTGATGCCGTTGACGCCGCCGGTGTAGCCCTGCTGGCCGATGATCAGGATGGTGGCGATGGCGGCGATGGCCTGGGTGATGATGGCGAAATACACGCCGCCCACGCGCCGCCGGAACATGGCCGTGCCGATGACGAAGGCGAACAGCGCCGGCAGCGCCACGATGGCGACGAGGGTGAAGGCGAGCGAGTGGAACGGCTCCCACCAGAAGGGCAGGGCGGTGACCTGGTTCCAGTCCATGAAGTCCGGAATGCCGGGGGTGGACTGGATCTTCGTCGCCTCGGGCGTGGAGGCCTCCAGCTTCAGGAACATGGCCATGGCGTAGCCGCCAAGGCCGAAGAACACGCCCTGGCCGAGCGAGAGAATGCCGCCCATGCCCCAGCACAGCACGAGGCCCACGGCGACGAAGGCGAAGGAGAGATACTTGCCGAACAGGTTGAGACGGAAGGTGTCGAGGCCCAGCGGCAGCACGACGAGCAGCAGCGCCGCGAGAATGGCGAAGCCCCAGACCTGGCGCCTGACGGCGGCGTCAGGAGAAGCGGCGCCAGCTGCGACGGCGGTGGAGATGGGCGGGCTCATGACGGTCTCCTGCAAATTTCCGGGCGACGGGCGTTGCGTCAGCTTCTGGGGCGCGGGGCGGGCGCCGGGCCCGCCCCGCGGCCGGGATCACTTGCGCAGCCTGAGGGAGAACAGGCCCTGCGGGCGCATCATCAGGATCGCGACCACCGCCAGCAGGGTGATCACCTTGGCCATCGAGCCGGAGAGGAAGAACTCGAGGATCGACTGCGCCTGGCTGATGGTGAAGGCGCTGGCGATGGCGCCGAGCAGGCTGGCCGCGCCGCCGAACACCACCACGAGGAAGGTGTCGACGATGTAGAGCTGGCCCGAGCTCGGCCCGGTCGAGCCGATCATGGTGAAGGCCGACCCGGCGACGCCGGCGATGCCGCAGCCCAGCGCGAAGGTGAGGCGGTCGGTGCGTTCGGTGTCGATGCCGACGGCGCCGGCCATGACGCGGTTCTGCACCACGGCGCGCACCTGCCGGCCCCAGGAGGAGCGGAACATCATCACGCCCACCAGGATGGAGATGGCCACGGCGATGCCCATCACCAGCAGGCCGTTGAGCGGCGCCTCGATGCTGTCGGACAGGCGCACCGAGCCCATCATCCACTCGGGCATGGTGACGCCGACCTCGCGCGCGCCGAACACCGAGCGGTAAACCTGCTGCAGGATCAGCGACAGGCCCCAGGTGGCCAGCAGCGTGTCCAGCGGCCGCCGGTACAGGTGGCGTATCAGCGCCCATTCAACCGCGGCCCCCAGCGCCCCGGTGACGGCGAAGGCGCAGACCATGGCGATGGGGAAGTAAAGGTTGAACAGCGTCGGCGAGGCGTTCGCGGCCCAGTTCGAGACAAGATAGGTGACATAGGCGCCGAGAATCATGAATTCGCCGTGCGCCATGTTGATGACGCCCATCTGGCCGTAAATGATGGCCAGTCCCAGAGCCATCAGCACGAACACCGAGAACAGGATCAGGCCAGAAATACCCTGCATGGCGAAAATCGACGCCAGTTCGGTAATGCTGTATTCGCCAAACATTGTCCGTCTCCAGTACGGGCTCTGGCGGCGCGTCCCGCGAACGGCCCCGGCCGGCGGCCGGGACGACGCGCTGCGTGAAACGGATGAAAGCGGTCCGGCGCCGCCGGGCCAGGCGGGCCGCGCCGCGCCGGCGGGGCGCGGCGGGCGTCGCGTTCCGCAGCCCCGGCGTCCGGCCTGCGCCGGAGCGCGGGCGGCGTCTTACTGGTAGCCTTCCGGGAAGGGGTTGGGCTCGATCAGGTCGGGCGTCTCGTACACGACCTCGTACTGGCCGTTGTCGAGGGCGCGGCCGACGCGGGTGCGCGACCACAGGTGATGGTTCTTGTGCACCCGGATGACGCCCTCGGGCGCGTTGGTCATCTCCAGGCCCGGCGAGGCGGCCCGCACCTTGTCGACGTCGAAGGAGCCGGCCTTCTCCACCGCCATTTTCCACAGCCACGGACCGAGATAGGCCGCCTGGGTGACGTCGCCGATCACCATGTCGTCGCCCCACATCTTCTTGAAGGCGGCGACGAACTTCTTGTTGGCCGGGTTGTCCAGGCTCTGGAAATACTTCATGCAGGCGTAGACGCCCCTGACGTTCTCGCCGCCGATGCCGCGGATCTCGTCCTCCGTCACGGAAATGGTCAGGATGACGGGCTTCTCCTTCGACGGGTCGATGCCGGCGGCGATCAGCTGCTTGTAGAAGGAGACGTTGGAGCCGCCGACGACCACCGCGTAGATGACGTCCGGCTTGCGCAGCTTGATCTTGTTGATCACGCTGTTGAACTGGGTGTGTCCGAGCGGATAGTACTCCTCGCCCACCACCTTCAGGCCGAGCTTGTCCTCAATGTGCTTGCGGGCGATCTTGTTGGACGTGCGCGGCCAGATGTAGTCCGAGCCGAGCAGGTAGAAGGTCTTGGCGCCCTTGGTCTTCGTCACCCAGTCGATGCCGGCGATGATCTGCTGCGTCGCCTCCTGGCCGGTGTAGATGACGTTGGGAGACTGTTCGAGACCTTCATAGAAGGTGGGGTAGTAGAGCATGCCGTTGTTCTGCTCGAACACCGGCAGCACCGCCTTGCGCGAGGCGGAGGTCCAGCAGCCCATCACCGCCGGCACCTTGTCGTTGACCAGCAGCTTGCGTGCCTTCTCGGCGAAGGTCGGCCAGTCCGACGCGCCGTCTTCCTGTATGTACCTGATCTTGCGGCCGAGCACGCCGCCCTGGGCGTTGATCTGCTCGATCGCCAGCTTCTCGGCCTGCACCGAGCCGATCTCGGAGATCGCCATGGTGCCGGTGACCGAGTGAAGGATGCCGATGGTGACGTCCCTGTCGGTGACGTTGAGGCCGGTGGTGTTGACCTTCGCGGTGGGATAGTCCTCCGCCCTGAGGTTCTTCGGCATGAACAGCGAGGCGCCGACAGCTGCGCCGCCGAGCATGAGCGCGCGGCGCGACAGGCTGAAGCGGCTGTACCTGGTTTCGTCGGACATGGTGGCTCCTGCTACGCTGGTTCAGGAGACGCCGGCATAGGCCGCCGCGCTCCGGGGAAAGGCTGCTCCCCGCCACGGGCCGCATGGCCCTTCGGCTGGAATGTCCCGATGCTGCAGAAGTCCGCGGCGCGGCGGCATACGTGAAATTGCGTAGCAGGCCGGGCCAGCTCGGCCGGCCTGGTCGCCGGCGCCTGAAATGCAGGCGGCCGTGGCTGCGCTGAACGCGTTACAGAAACTGGCGCGGCGGCCGGCGCCGGGGGCCGCATCGCGCCGGCGCGCGCCATCCTTGCGGCGCCGTGCGCAAATGTTCGGCGCTGGCGTGCCATGCGCAACAGTTACCCTCGGAACGGAATCGGGCCCGCCGGCCGCGGCCCCGGGCCGCGCGTGCGGAAAAGCGCGCGCCGGCGCGCGCGCGCCTGCGCGGCGGCGCCACGACCGGAAAGACACAACACGACATGCTTCAGGACGGTGGCGGCGCGGGGGCCGCCCGGGCGACGCAGATTGCGGACATGACGGGCCTGTCGCCGGCGGGCGCGGCGGCCGGGTCCGCCGTTTCCGCGCCGGGGCGCCATGTCGCCGGCCCCTCCGCCGGCCGCCAGGCCCGGCTGCGCTATTCCAGCGCCACCCGCGAGCGGCGCCGCTACAACCGCTGGGTCGCCGACGAAACCATGGAGGATTTCGCGCTGCGCTTCACGGCGCGGCGGGCGCGGCGCTGGAGCGCGCGGCGCGTGGCGGTGACGGCCTTCGGCTCGGTGAGCTTCCTGGCGCTGGAGGCGATCGGCGCGGCGCTCACCCTGGCCTGCGGCGCGATGGTGGCGGTGAGCGCCATCCTGACGGTGAGCGTCATCCTGTTCGTGCTCGGCCTGCCGGTGTGCCGCGCCGCGGCGCGCGCCGGCGTCGACGTGGACCTGCTCACCCGCGGGGCCGGCTGCGGCTATCTCGGCTCCACGATGACCTCGCTGGTCTACGCCGGCTTCACCTTCATTTTCTTCATGCTTGAGTCGGCGATCCTGGCGGAGGCGCTGCGGCTGTTCTTCGGCGTGCCGGTCTGGGCCGGCTTTCTCGCCGGGGTGCTGGTCATTTTCCCCATCGTCGCCGGCGGCGTCAGCCGCATCTCCGCCTTCCAGGCCAGAACGCTGTGGCCGTGGCTCATCCTGCATCTGGCGCCGTTCGCGGCCGTGCTGTGGGCCGGGCTGCAGCCGGACAGGGCCGAATGGCTGGGCTGGCCGGCGCGCGACCAGGGGGCGTCGCCCGTCGCCCTGTTCGGCGCCGCCTGCGGCGTGCTGTTCGCCCTCGTCGGGCAGATCGGCGAGCAGGTGGACTATCTGCGCTTCCTGCCGGAACCGCGGAACGCCTGCGAGCGGCGCCGCTGGTGGGCGGCGCTGCTGGGCGCCGGGCCCGGCTGGATCATTCCCGGCGCGGTCAAGCTGCTGCTGGGCTCGCTGCTGGCGGTGATGACCGTGCGCATGACCGGCGTGGCCACCGCCGACCCCTCGGCGCTGTATCACGTGGCGTTCATGGCGCTGCCGGCGCCGGCGGGGGCGGTGGCGCTGCTCACCGTCAGTTTCGTGGCGCTGTCCCAGATCCGCATCAACGTCACCAACGCCTACGCCGGCTCCATCACCTGGTCCAATTTCTTCGCCCGGCTCACGCGCAGCCATCCGGGGCGGGTGGTGTGGCTGGTGTTCAACGTGGCCATCGCCTTCATCCTGATGTGGGCCGGGGTGCAGGAGACGCTGGAGCGGGCGCTGCTCATCTACGCCCATTTCGCCCTCGCCTGGATCGGGGCGGTGTTCGCGGACCTGGCCGTCAACCGGCCGCTGAAGCTGGCGCCGCCCGGCATCGAGTTCCGGCGCGGCTATCTCTATGACGTCAATCCGGTGGGCGTCGGGGCCATGGCGGCGGCCGGGGTCGCGGCGCTGGTCGCCGCCAGCGGCCTTGCGGGCGAAATGGCCCGGGCGTTTTCGTCATTCATCACGCTCGGCGCCGCCATCATCGCCGCGCCGCTGATCGCCTGGGCGACGCGCGGGCGCTTCTATCTGGTGCGCCGGCCTGAGCCGGAGTCCGCGGCGGAAGCCGCCTGCTTCGTCTGCGACTATGTCTTTGACCGCGAAGACCTGGTGCACTGCCCGTTCTATCGCGGGCCGGTGTGCAGCCTGTGCTGCTCGCTGGACGCCGCCTGCCATGACAGCTGCCGTCGCGGGGCCCGCGTCGGCGCCCAGACCGAGCGGCTGCTGCGCCGCCTGCTGCCGGCGCCGGCGTTCCAGATGGCGCGCTCGCTGGTCGGGCGCTTCCTCATCTTCACGGCCATCGCCGCGGCGGTGATGGCGGCGCTCACCGCGGCGCTGGTGGAGGCGGCCGGCTCGCCCGACTTCAGCCGCGTGGCGGTGATGGCCTTCTGCCTGGCGCTGATCTGCGCCGGCGTCGGCATCTGGCTGCTGCTGCTCACCAACGACAACCACATGAAGGCGGTGGCGGAGATGCGCAGCCAGAGCGCGCGGCTGCTGCGCGAGATCCGCGCCCACCGCCGCACCGACGCGGCGCTGCGCGAGGCCAGGGAGCGCGCCGAGGCCGCCAGCCAGGCCAAGTCGCGTTACATGGCCGGCATGTCGCACGAGCTGCGCACGCCGCTCAACGCCATCTACGGCTTCGCCCAGGTGCTGGAGCGCAGCAGCCAGCTGCCGCCGGACAGCCAGGCGGCGGTGCGCGCCATCCGCTCCTCCTCCGAGCATCTGGCCGGGCTGATCGAGGGCCTGCTGGACATCTCCAAGATCGAGGCCGGCAAGCTGACGCTGAACGTCGATCTGGTGGACATCAACGCCTTCCTTGACCAGATCCGCCGCATCTTCACCGCCAGCGCCGCGGAGAAGGGCATCCGCTTCGCCGTCGTGACGGAGACGCCGCTGCCGCAGCTGGCGCGCACTGACGAAAAGCGCCTGCGCCAGATCCTCATCAACCTGTGCTCCAACGCCGTGGCCTACACCAGCGAGGGCTCGGTGACGCTCTCCGTGCGCTACCGCAATGAGGTGGCGCGCTTTGAGGTGGCGGACACCGGCCCGGGCATTCCGCTGGCGGAGCAGGCGAAGATCTGGGACCCGTTCCACCGCGGCGTCGCCGCGCGGGCGCGCCATCCCGGCTCCGGCCTTGGCCTCACCATCACCCGCCTGCTCGTCGACGTGATGGGCGGCGAAATCACCCTGGACAGCGCGCCGGGCAGGGGATCGCGCTTCGTCGTGCGGCTGATGCTGCCGGCGGAGGCGAGCGCCGCCCGCGACGAGACCACGGTCGCGGCCGCCGCCGTCCAGCCGGGCGCGCCGGCGGAGGGCGCGCCGGTGGAGGTGCTGGCGGTGGACGACGATCCCGCCCAGCTCGCCCTGATGCGCTCGCATCTGGAGCCGCTCGGCTTTCGCGTGCTCACCGCCGGCAGCGCCGAGGAGGGGCTGGCGCTGCTGGCCGGGGCGCAGCCGCGACTGTTCCTGCTCGACATCGACCTGCCCGGCATGGACGGCTTCGAAATGGCCCGGCGCCTGCGCGGCCTCGGCTACGCCGGCGCGCCGGTGCTGTTCATCACCGGCCACGCGCGCGAGGCTGATCCGGACCGCGAGGGCGACGGCCACGCGCCGGAGGGGTTCCTGGTGAAGCCGTTCCGCCTCGACGACCTCACCGCCCGCATCGCCCGCCTGCTCTCGCCGGAAGAGACGGGCGAGCGTCACGATGCGCACGCCACGCCGGCGCCCGCCCCGGGGCCGGAAGCCGCCGGCCAGGACCGGACGGGCGCGCGCCGTGGCGCAGGGCGGGGCGGCGCCGCCTCCGTCCGGGAGCTGCTGCGGCTCGCCGAAGAAGGGCGGGCCACGGCGCTGCGCCGGGCGCTCGCCCATCCGCCGGCCTGGCTGGACCGGGCGAGCCTCGACCGCATCCATGCGGCGCTGGACGTGTTCGACCTGCCCGCAATCGCGCGCCTTCTCAGGGAACGCCGACATGAATCCGCAGGACCTGACCGTTCTCGTCGTTGACGACGATCCGGGGGCGCTGGCGGCCATCTGCGCCACGCTCGAGCAGGCCGGCTGCTCGACGGTAGTCGCGCGTGACGGCTACGGCGCCCTCGACATCGCCGCGCGGGTGACGCCGGACATCATCCTGCTGGACGCGGTGATGCCCGGCATCGACGGATTCGAAACATGCCGGCGCCTGCGCGAGCGGCAGGCCGGCGCCGACGCGCCGGTGATCTTCATGACGGGTCTCGGCGATCCGGCCGACGTGGTGCGGGGCCTCGCCGCCGGCGGGGTCGACTATGTGGTCAAGCCGGTCAATCACGACGTGCTGCTGGCGCGCATCACCATTCATGCGCTGAACGCGCGGCGCATGCGGCTGGCCGCCGGCGCGTTGGACCGGGCCGGCCGGCCGGTGTTCGCCGCCCGCGCGGACGGGGAGGTGGTGTGGGCCACCCATGAGGCGGCGCGGCTGCTGGCGGACGACGCCTGCGGCCAGGGCGAGCGGCGGCGCCTGCAGGGGGCGCCGCTGGCCTGGCTGGCCACGGTGGCCGGGCGGCCGGTGTCGGAAGCGCCGGCGCTGCGCCACCGCGACCGGCGCTTCACCTGCCTTGGCCGCGGCGGCGGCGGCGAGATCATCGTGCAGGTGGAGGTCGAGCATGAAGGCGACGCGGTTGCGCGGCTGCAGTCGCGGTTCGGCCTCACCGTCCGGGAGGCGGAGACGCTGCTGTGGCTCACCGCCGGCAAGACCAACCAGGAGATCGCCGAGATTCTTGGCATGTCCCGCCGCACCGTGGACAAGCATCTGGAGCAGGTGCTGGTGAAGCTCGGCGTCGACAACCGCACCGCCGCCGCCCTGACCGCAGACCGGTTCCTCGACCACGCCCGCCAGCCGGCGTGACGCCGGCGCCACGCGGGCGCCCCCTGCGCCGCCCATCCTGCGCCCTGCCACGGCCGCGCGCGCCGCATCATCCGTCCAGAGCGCCGCGCGCCGTCACGGCCGCAACCGTCCGCGCGGCCTGGCCGCCCACGGCGCTGGCCGGCGGTCGCGGCCGCGCGCCGAACGTCCTGCGACACGCAACGTTTCCATAACGCCTCCGCGCCGCCAGGCCCCTTGGCCCGTACCGGGGACGGCGTGACCGCCGGTCCGCGCCGGCGGGGACCGCTGGCCCGCCGCCCAGGTCGTTGGCGCAACATGACTTTTCTGTATTTTACCTCTAAGGAGATGCCAGATTTTCGCAGCCAAACAACCGAAAAAATACGTAAAAATTTCGGTTCATATTGGCATATTCCGCGAAAAATACCGGTCATGACAGAAACGTGATGATCGTTTTTCAGGTGTTTCCGCCTAGGTTGACGGACGTCTTGCGACAATCATGTCGATGACATTTGCGGCGGAGCGAATGCGGGAGCCGGGTGGAAACGGGCTCCGCGTCACGCATGGCCGCGCACCAGGGGGCAAGAGAATGTTGCGTCACTTATGGACGGCGAGCGCCCCCATGAAACGGGTCCTGCTCGCATCCTCCGCATTGTGCGGCCTTGCCGGCGTCGCCGGAGCGCAGGAGGTGCGCTGGACCGGAAACGGTCTCGACAGCGAGTGGGAAAATGCGGCGAACTGGAATCCCGCCCAGGTCCCCGGATACGACGACACCGCCATTATCGGAGCCGGCGACGCCAGCTTTCCGGCGCTGAACTTCGGGCCGGGCGCGGCGTCTGTACCGGAGGCGTCGCAGATCATTGTTGGCCCTTCCGGCGCCGGCGGCCGGATCGACGTTACGTTGACGGCGCAGAGCGGCGATGGCGTCTGGAGCAGTCTGGGCAACGACAGGGTAGTCGTCGGCCAGGACGGCGGCGCCGGCGTCATGAACATATACCTGCCGACACAGCAGGAGGACATGTACGCCGTTCTCTTCCTCACCACGACCGGCGACGAAAACAGCCGCGTGTCCGTCGGACATGGCGCCGGCTCCACCGGTGTCGTCAATATCTTTCAGGCGGGCAAAAATCCCGGGCTCCTGACGTTTCCGGGGACCGGCGTCTTCACCTCCCGGCTGACCGTCGGCGGCGAGGGCGGCGACGGCGAGATCAATGTCGACGGCGCGTTTGTCGCGGCGGCTTACGGCGTCCCGGGCGTCGACGGTTACGCCGTCGCCGTCGGCGACGGTCCTGGCTCCCGCGGCGTGGTGAACGTGCTGTCCGGCGGAAAGGTTGCGTCCGGCGTCGGCGTCTCGCTTGCGGATCCTTTCCTGCCGCCTGTGCCCGCAACGACGGTCATTGGCGCCGACGGCGGCGACGGAACGGTGCGCGTGACGGATGGGAGCGGCGTGTCCTTCGCTGGCGGGCTCGTGGCTGGCGCCGGCGCTGGCAGCGCCGGGCGGCTCAACATCCTTTCGGGCGGCAAGGGGCTTTCCTATTCGCTGCTGCTCGGCAGCGACGTTCCGCGCGAGACGGTGGTCGGCTATGACGGCGGCTCCGGCGAGATCACCATTTCCGGCCAGGACTCCCGCCTGCTGGTCGGCGGCGTGAGCGCGCCATACGCTGTCGAGCCTGATGAACGGGCGGACGGCTCGACCGGAGATCTCCATGTCGGACGCGGCGGCGACGGCCTCGTCGTCGTCAGCGACGGGGGCTCCCTGGAGGTCGGCCAGGTGTCGGTTGATTTCGACTTCTCGCAACCCGGCATGGCGAGCGCGTCGGTGACCCCCAGCGGCATGATTTTCATCGCCGACGGCATCGGCGCCTCCGGCGCGGTGGTCATCGGCGCGCGCGCCGGCGAAACGCCCGCGGCGCCGGGCGTCATTAAGGCGGCGGGCGTCGCCTTTGGCGCCGGCGACGGACGCGTCGTGTTCAGTCACACCGATACCGGTCTGGATTTCGACCTGCGCCTCAGCGGCGAAGGCGCCATCGAGGTTTATGCCGGCGAAACCTGGATCAATGTCGACAACCGCCTGCCGTTCACCCGGACGAAGCGGGTTTTCGATCGCGACACATTTAGCTTTGACGACGAGGCCGACGGTCCCTATCCGGGCTTCAGCGGCCAGGCGCGGCTGTTTGGCGGCGCGCTGGGCCTTGGCCACGATGGCGCGATCGGCGCCGCGTCCGTCGAAGCCCTGGGCGACAGCGCCCTGCTCTATGGCGCGGGCGTGCGCATCGTCAATGAGGTCGCCGTGGCGGAGGGCGTCACGCTTGGCCTTGGCGTGGCCGCCGGGGCCAGCGCCACGCAGGCGGGCGCCGTCAGCGGCGCCGGCGCGATCGAGAAGCGCGGCGCCGGCGCGCTGACCCTGACCGGTCCGAACGGGCTCACCGGCGAGGCGCGCATCGCGGAAGGCGTGCTGGCGCTCGCCAGCGACGGCGCGCTGGCCAGCGCGGCGCGCGTCGTCGCCAGCGCCGGTTTCGACATCTCGGCGACGGCCGCGGGCGCGGCGATCCGCAGTCTCGCGGGCGGCCCTTCGGCCTGGTCACCCTTGGCGACCAGCGCCTTGAGATCACCGCGGCGGCCGACCGTTTCGACGGCGAAATCCGCGGCGCGGGCGGCGTCAGCGTCACCGGCGGCGTCCAGACCTTCGGAGGCGCCAACAGCTACGCCGGCGACACGGTGACAGGCCCGGGCGCGACGCTGCGGGCGGCGGCCGCCGGCGCCTTCAGCCCCGCCTCGCATCATCAGGTCGCCAGCGGCGGCGCGCTCGACCTCGCCGGCTTTGACCAGACCGTCGGCGCCCTCTCCAACGCCGGCTCCGTCCTCTTTGGCGGCGCGCCGGGGGCGACGCTCACCGTGGCGGGCGATTACGCCGGCCTTGGCGGCGCGCTCCACATCAACACCGTGCTGGGCGACTCCAGCTCGGCGACCGACCGGATGGTGGTTGAAGGCGCCACCAGCGGCTTCTCGCTTCTCTCCGTCACCAATGTCGGCGGGTCAGGCGCGCTGACCACCGGCGACGGCATCCAGGTGATCGAGGTCAGGGGCGCCTCGGCCGGTACGTTCGCCCTGGCGCAGAGGCTCGCCGCAGGCGCCTATGAATATGCGCTTTACCAGGGCGGGACGACCACGGACGACGGATCCTGGTACCTGCGCTCCGTCTATGAGGGCGGTGGCGGCGGTGGCGGCGGCGGTGGTGGTGACGGTGGTGGTGGCGGCGGCGGTGGTGACGGTGGCGGCGGCGGAGACGACCCTGCGCCTGTTCCGCTGCCGAACTATCGCGCCGAAGCGGCGCTGGCCATGGCCGCGCCAGTCCTCGCCAGCCAGTTCGCCACCAGCATGCTGGGCTCCTATCACGACCGGGCTGGCGGCCGGCTGGTCACGCCGTCCGGCGCCGACGGCGGCGCCTGGGCGCGCGTGTTCGGCTTCTCCGGCGACAAGGGCGACCGCGCCGGGACGCCCGGCCGGAGTCTGGCGCGCTTCCTCAGCCATGGTCCGGCCGTGGGCGTCGATCTGGGCGGCGTCCAGGCGGGCGTGGACCTTCTGAGGATCGCGGCCCCGCACGGCGCGACGGCGCGTTTCGGCACCTTCATCGGCGCCGGCCGCGTGCGCGGCGACGTCGGCGGCGTCTATCTGCCGCGCGCCGGCCGCAGTGACAGCGACTTCTACGCCGTCGGCGCTTATGGAACGCTCATCGGCGCCAGCGGCTGGTATGTGGACGCGGTCGCCCAGGTCTCCTGGTCCGCGAACGAAAGGGCGGTCTCCGTGTACGGCGTCAGCTACGGGGCCGGCAGCCGGACGCTGAGCGCCTCGCTGGAGGGCGGCTATCCCTTCGCCCTTGGCGGCGGCTGGAGCATCGAGCCGCAGGCGCAGCTGATCTATCACAACATCCAGGTCGACGACGTGGCGGACCGCTACGGCTGGGCGCATTACGCCAGCGTCAACGTCGGCATCGGCCGCATCGGCGCGCGCCTCGCCAATGAATGGACGGACGGGTGGGGGCGGCGCACGCAGCTGTGGGCGCGCGCCAGTCTCTTGCGGCAGTTTGGCGATGGCGGCGACGTGGAGTTCCGCGCCTATGACCAGGCGGCCGGCGTGCGGCTCTCGCCCGGGGCCGGCGCCACATGGGGCCAGGTCTCGGTTGGCTTCAATACCGTCATCACCGCCAACGCCGCTGTCTTCGCCTCGCTCGACTATGAGAAGTCTTTCGACGGACGCAGGTCGCAGCGTTACGGCGGTCGCGCCGGGCTGCGCGTCAGCTGGTGAGGCGCCGCCGGCGCGGCGCGGAACGCGGGGCCCCGCCGCGCGTTTCGCCGGCGCAGGGCCGTGTCGCCACGGGCCATCTCGCCCGGGTCAATGTCGCCAGGGAGCGGCGGCGGACGGTCCGCCGCCGCAAAACCGCTTCCGGCGGTCAGAAAGGACACGGGGAAGATCATGTCGCCGCCGCTCTATCACCAGCTGACACCGCTGTGCGCCGACCAGCACCGGCAACTCGGGCTGCTGCCCGCCAGCGACGTCGCGTTCGCGCGCGAGGCGACGGCGATTCCCGTCGGCGTCAGCGAGTTCGCCGCCATCGGCCGGCATCTGCCGATTGTCTTCGCCGGCTCCGGCGTCCTGAGCCCGGTGGTCATCACCGGCCTGCGTCCGGGAGAGAACCTTCTGGTGGATGGAGCCGGGCGCTGGCTGGGCGGCGTTCACGTTCCCGGCTGGCTGCGGCGCTATCCGTTCCTGCTGGCCTGGCCGGACGGCGCCGGCGCCGATCCGGTGCTGGCCGTCGACATGGCCTGCAGCCGCATCAGCGACAGCGCGCCCGCCCGCCAGCGCCTGTTTGACGACAGCGGCGAGGCCGCCGCGCTGGCGCGCGAGGCGGCGGCGATGTGCGCCGGCGCGCATGACGAGGAGCAGCGCACGCTGGCCTTCGTCCAGGCGCTGCAGGAGGAGAAGCTGCTGGTTCCCGGCCGCAGGGAATACGCGTTCCCCGGCGGCGCGACGCGCACGGTGGACGGATTTCTCACCATCGACGCCGCCGCCCTGCGCCGGCTGCCGGACGCCGTGGCGACGCGCTGGTTCCGTAGCGGCCTGCTGGACGCCGCGCTCATGCAGACCCTGTCGCAGCAGTGCTGGCCGCTGCTGGGGGAGCTGCTGCTCGCCCGCGTCGGGCGGGCGGCGCAGGGGGAGGCCGCCTGATGACCCGCCGTCCGGTCGTCGTTCCCGTCAGCGCCCGCCCCGCGCCCCCCGCGGCCGCTCCGCCGCCGGCGCCGCGCGGTTTCACCGGCGGCCCCGTGTCGCTCGTCTCCGGGCCGTTTGACCTGCGCAGCCTCACCCCCGCCGACGTGACGGACGACATGGTCTCCTGGTTCAACGACGACGTCATGACGCGCGGGCTCAACCTGGGGGGGCTCGCCTTCACCGTCGACAGCCTGCGCCAGATGGTCGCCCGTTTCGACAACTGGCGCCATTTCATCACCGGCATTTTTGAACGCGCGTCAGGCCAGCTGATCGGCTTTTACACCATCGACGTCGATCCCGCGCACAATGTCGGCCAGATCACCACGGGCATCGGTCGCGACGAATACCGGGGTCGCGGCGTGCTGTGGGCGACGATCGACGTGCTGCTCGACGATTTCTTTGACCGGCGCGGGCTCGACAAGATGTCGGCGCGGATCGTGGCGCGCAATTTCCGCATGCTGTTCAACTTCAAGGACACGCCGCGCTTCATTCTCGAGGCGCGCCTGCGCCAGGAATGCCGCGCGCCGGATGGCCGGCGGGTCGACATTCTCGTTTTCTCCGCCTTCCGCGGCGTGCCTCCGGGAGCATTTCCGCCATGACCGCCATGCCCGCCACGCTCGTGGAAGCGCTTGAACAGGCGGCGCGCTCGTCTGAAGGCCTGCGTTTTTTTGACGCCCGCGGCCAGGAGGCCGCCCTCCTGTCTTACCGGGAGCTGCGGGAGGCGGCGCTGCGTCTTGCGCCGCGTTTCGCCGCCGCAGGGCTGCAGCGGGGAGATTTCGTCGGTCTGGTCGCAGAAACCTCGCCGGATTTCATCCGCTTCTTTTATGCCTGCCAGTATGCGGGTCTGGTTCCGTGTCCGCTGCCTTACAGCATGTTTCCGGGGGGGCGCGCCGCCTGCGCCGCGCGCATCGACGCCCTGGCCAGGGCGGCGTCGGCGCGCGCGGTGATCATGCCCGCCGCCCTCAGGGCGGCCGGTATCGGCGACCACTCAGGGCAGGCCGCCGCCTGGCGCGCATTCTCCTGGGACGAGATCGACGCCCTGCCGGCCGCCGGCGCGCCGCAGCCGGCCGGGCCCGACGACCTGGCCTACGTGCAGTTTTCCTCCGGCTCCACGGCGGAGCCGAAGGGGGTGCTGAACCTGCAGTCCGCCGTCTGCGCCAACGCCGCCGCCATCGTCCGCCACGGCCTGCGCCTGCAGCCCGGCGACCGCGCCTTCTCGTGGCTGCCGCTGTATCACGACATGGGCATGGTCGGCTTTTCCATCGCGCCCATGTTCGCGCCGTGCAGCGTCGACTGTCTGGCGCCGGCGGCCTTCGCCCGCCGGCCCGAGTTGTGGCCGGCGCTGATGGGGGCATGCGGCTCCACCATCACTTACGGGCCGCCTTTCGCCTGGGGGCTCGCCGCCGGCCGCCTGCGTGACCGCGCCGGGGAGCTGCGCCTTGACCGGCTGCGGGTGGCCGGCGTGGGCGGCGACATGGTGCGGATCGACCTGCTGGACGCCTTCGCCGCGGCCCTGGCGCCGGCCGGCTTCCGCCGCAGCGCCTTCGTGCCCAGCTACGGCCTCGCCGAGAGCGTGCTCGCCGTGACCTTCGCGCCGCTGGACGCCGGTCCGCTGACCGGCGACGGGCAGGCCGTGAGCTGCGGCTTTCCGCTGCCGGGGCACGAACTGCGCGTCGCGGACGCCGCCGGCCGGCCGGTGGGCGCGGGAGCGGAGGGGCGGATCCTGGTCCGCGGGCCGAGCGTCGCCCGCCATGTTCTGGCCGGTCCGGGCCAGGCGCTGGCGTTGCAGGACGCGGAGGGCTTTCTCGACACCGGCGACATCGGCCGCATGGACGCCGACGGGCTGCGCGTCACCGGCCGCGCCCGCGAGGTGATCATCCAGCGCGGCCGCAACCTGTGGCCGCGGGACATCGAACTGCTGGCCGAGCGCGCCGCCGGCGTCCGCCCGGGCGACGTGGCGGCGTTCGGCGCGCCCAACGGCGTGGACGACGACGTGGTGACGGTGATCGAAACCGGCGTCCGCGACCCGGCGCAGCGCGACGCCATCCGCGTCGCCGTAGCGGCGGCGCTGGCGTCCGCCCTGGGGATCGCCGCGCGGGTGGCGCTGGCGCCGCCGCGCGGCCTGCCGGTCACCTCATCGGGAAAAGTGGCGCGCGCGCAGGCGCGGCGCGTCTGGCTGGAAGGAGTTTATGAATGACGCCGGAGGTTTCGCCCCAAACCCTGGAGACGCTCCGGGACATTGTCGCCGGCGCGCTGTTCCTGCCGCGCGAGCATGTGGACCTGGACGCCCGTTTCAGCTCCATCGGCGCGCTGGACAGCCTGACCTTTGAGCTGATCACCCTCGAGATCGAGCGGCATTCCGGCCGCGAGATCGATCCGGTGCGCGTCATGGAGGTGGAGACCCTGCGCGACCTCGCGGCCCTGCTGGAGCGCGCGGATGCAGGACAGTGAACAGGTCTGCGGCCTGCTTTACGATCTGGCGCGCGCGCGCAACGGCCAGAACTGCTTCATAACGCTGAACGGCGTGGAGGTGTTTCTGGTCCAGTCGCCGGCCGGCGCCGACCACGTGTTGCGGCGCAACGCCCGCAATTACGTGAAGAACATGGCCTGGTTCCGCCGCACCCTGGGCGCCTCGCGCTTTTCCGAGGACGGCGAGGCGTGGGAGGCGCGGCGGGCGCTGACCCAGCCGGCGTTCAACCGCTTTGACCGGGAGCACGCGTTCGCCGTGGCGACCGGGCGGGCGCTGGTCACGCTGCGGGCGCTGGCGGAGGCGGGCGCGCGCGGCGCGCAGCGGCTCAGCGACGACGCCCTGCGCGACCTCACCGCCGACATCCTGCTGCGCAGTTTTTTCGGCCGCTCCCTCGCGGAGAGCGGCGTCGACATGCGCCTGCTGGCCGAGGCCATGACCTTCGCCTCGGAATATTCCTTCATCCCCGAGGGCGAAACCGGCCGCCAGTTCCGCGACCGGCTGCCGGAGCTGCTGCGCAGCCGCCGCCAGGTGCTGGAGATGATGCGGTTTTTCCGCAGCCCGGCGCTGGACGGCCAGCCGCTGGCGGAGCGCCTGCGCGAGGCGGACCGGGAGCGCCGCGCCGGCATGGTGCTCGAGCATGAGATGATCACCTTTCTCGCCGCCGGCTCCGAGGCTTCCGCCGCGACCATCGGCTGGGCGACATGGCTGCTGGCGCGCTATCCGCAGCTGCAGGAGTCGCTGCGGGAGGAGGCGCCGCCTTCTGGCGCGCGGCTGTCCGGCCGGGGGCGGCGCTGCGGCGGGCGCATTGGCGAAGCTGGCGCAATGGCCCCGCTTCGGGCGGTTCATCAGCGAAACGCTGCGGCTTTTCCCGGTGACGCCGATCTTGGCGCGGCTGCCGCTGGCCGATGACGTCATCGGCGGACAGCCGGTCGCCGCCGGCCAGAACGTGCTGGTCTCGCTCATCGGCGTCAGTCACGCCGGGCGGTCGCCCGCCGATCCCTGGGCGCCGGATCTGGAGGCCGCTGGCGGACGGCCGGTCCAGGGCGACGTCGCCTTTGGCCTCGGGCCCCGGGTGTGCGGCGGCAAACAGTTCGCCATGCTGGAGCTGACGGCGGTGCTGGTCGCCTTCCTGGCCAGCGCCCGCTTTACCCTGACCTCGGACGAAGCGCCGCGCTTTCGCTGGAAAACCCAGATGCTGCGCGCCGGCGGCCAGCCGGTGCGCGTCGAACTGACGTGAGGCCCCGCGCCCGCCCGTCAGCGGCGGGCCGGGCTCCAGCGCCACTCGCGGATCTCCGGCATGTCCTCGCCATGCTCGCGCACGTAGGCGTGATGGGCGGCGAGCTTCGCCTCAAACGCCGCGATCGCCTTCGCGCCCGCGTCGCCGCGCAGCGGCAGCCGCCGGATGGCGTTGATGGCGAGATGGTAGCGGTCGATGCGGTTCATCACCGCCATGTCGAACGGCGTGGTCGTCGTGCCTTCCTCAATGAAGCCGTGCACGTGGAAGTTGTCGTGATTGGCCCGCCGGTACACCAGCCGGTGAATGAGGGTCGGATAGCCGTGGAAGGCGAAAATCACCGGCCGGTCGCGGGTGAACAGGGCGTCGAAGGTCCCGTGCGGCGCGCCGTGCGGATGCTGCTCCGGCGACTGCAGCGCCATCAGGTCCACCACATTGACCACGCGGATGCGCAGCTGCGGCAGCGCCTCGCGCAGCAGCGTCACCGCCGCCAGCGTCTCCATGGTCGGCACGTCGCCGGCGCAGGCCATCACCAGGTCCGGCTCCAGCCCGTCCTCCGTGCCGGCCCAGTCCCACGCCCCCATGCCGGCCTCGCAGTGGGCGATGGCCGCGTCCATGTCCAGCCACTGGGGCTCCGGCTGCTTGCCGGCGACGATCACGTTCACCCGGTTCACGGTGTGCAGGCAGTGACGGGCCACCCACAGCAGGGTGTTGGCGTCCGGCGGGAAGTAGATGCGCACGATGTCGGCGCCCTTGTTGGCCGCCAGATCGACGAAGCCCGGATCCTGGTGCGAGAAGCCGTTGTGATCCTGCCGCCAGACATGGGAGGTGAGCAGGTAGTTGAGCGAGGACACCGGCCTGCGCCACGGCAGCCCGCGCGACGTCTTCAGCCACTTGGCGTGCTGGTTGAACATCGAGTCGACGATGTGGATGAACGCCTCATAGCAGGAGAAGAAGCCGTGGCGGCCGGTGAGCAGGTAGCCCTCCAGCCAGCCCTGGCACAGGTGCTCGCTCAGCACCTCCATCACCCGGCCGTCGGCGGCGAGATGGTCGTCGCCGGGCAGGGTCCGCGCCATCCAGACCCGGTCCGTCGCCTCAAACACGGCCGAAAGGCGGTTTGAGGCGGTCTCGTCCGGACCGAAAACGCGGAAGCTGGCGGCGTCGGCGTTCATCCGCACCACGTCGCGCAGCCATGTTCCGAGCACGCGGGTGGCTTCGGCGTCGCCAGCTCCCGGCGCCGCCACGGCGACGGCGTATGCGCGGATGTCCGGCGTCTTCAGCTCCTGGCGCAGGAGGCCGCCGTTGGCGTGGGGATTGGCGCCCATGCGCCGCGCGCCCTGCGGCGCCAGCGCCCGCAGCTCCGGTTTCGGCGCGCCGCTGGCGTCGAACAGGTCGTCGGGGTCATAGCTGCGCAGCCACGCCTCCAGGATCTGGCGGTGGGCGGGGTCGGCGCGGCAGTTGGCCACCGGCACCTGGTGCGAGCGCCAGGTGTTCTCCACCGGCAGGCCGTCCACCTCCCTGGGGCCGGTCCAGCCCTTGGGGCTGCGCAGGATGATCATCGGCCAGCGCGGCCGCTCCGGCGAGGTCAGCGCCGCCGCCGCCTTGATGGCGGCGATCCGGTCGAAACACAGGTCCAGCGCCGCGGCCATCTGCTGGTGCATGTCCGCCGGCACGTCGCCCTCCACGAACACCGGCTCGTAGCCATAGCCGCGGAACAGGCTGTCCAGCTCGCCGTCGGTCAGGCGCGCCAGCACCGTGGGATTGGCGATCTTGTAGCCGTTGAGATGCAGGACCGGCAGCACCGCCCCGTCGCGGACCGGATTGAGGAACTTGTTGGAGTGCCAGGCGGCGGCCAGCGGCCCGGTCTCGGCCTCGCCGTCGCCCACCACGCAGGCGACCACCAGGTCCGGATTGTCGAAGGCGGCGCCAAAGGCGTGCGCCAGGGCGTAGCCCAGCTCGCCGCCTTCATGGATGGAGCCGGGCGTCTCCGGCGCCGCGTGGCTGGGCACGCCGCCGGGAAAAGAGAACTGGCGGAACAGCCGGCGCATGCCGGCCTCGTTGAGCGGAACCTCCGGATAGATTTCGGAATAGGTTCCCTCCAGCCAGGTGTTGGCCACCATGCCCGGACCGCCGTGGCCGGGACCGCAGATGTAGATGACGTTGGCGTCGCGGGCGCGGATCACGCGGTTGAGATGGACATAGATGAAGTTGAGCCCCGGCGTGGTGCCCCAGTGGCCGAGCAGCCGCGGCTTGATGTGCTCCGGCTTCAGCGGCTCGCGCAGCAGCGGGTTGTCCATCAGGTAAATCTGCCCGACGGAGAGATAGTTGGCCGCCCGCCAGTAGCGGTCGACCAGCGAAAGCTCGTCCGCCGTAAGGGGTTTTGCGCTGACGCGAAGCGGTTCGCTGCTCATGACGGACTCCGTTGCTCGTGCGGTTCAGGGACGCGCCGCCCGTTCATTTCAGGAAGCGGCGAAACTGCCGCAGCGCCAGCCAGAACAGGGCGAGGCCGACGCCCAGCAGCGCCAGCGCCTGCGGCCAGATGACCGAAAGCCCGGCCCCCCGGAACAGGATGGCCTGGGACATGATGATAAAGTGCGTGTTCGGCGCCGCCAGCATGATCGTCTGCACGATCTCCGGCATGCTCTCGCGCGGGGTCATGCCGCCGGAGAGCACCTGCAGCGGGATCAGGACGAGAATGAGCAGCATGCCGAACTGCGGCATGGAGCCGGCGATGGTGGCGAGGAATATGCCAAGGCTGGTGGTTGCGAACAGCATCAGCGCCACGCAGGCCATGAACAGCGCCAGCGACCCCTGGGTCGGCACGCCCAGCGCCCCGCGCACCACCGCCAGCAGGGCGAACAGCGTCGCCAGCCACACCACCAGCCCCATCGACCAGATCTTGCTGATCATGATCTCCACCGGCCGCACAGGCATCACCAGCAGGTGCTCGATGGTGCCGTGCTCGCGCTCCCGGATCAGCGCCGCGCCGGTGAGGATGATCGACAGCATGGTCACCGAGGAGATCATGTTGGTGATGGAGCCGAACCACGCCTTGTCCAGCGCCGGGTTGAAGCGGGCGCGCAGGGTGAGCTCCACCGGCGGCGGCGCCGTCCCGCCGGCGCGGCTGAGAAAGGCGCTGATCTCCCTGTTCAGGATCGACTGGATGTAGCCCGCCCCGGCGAACGCCTGGGAGATGCGCGTGGCGTCGACGTTGAGCTGGATGGTGGGCGCGCGCCCGGCCAGCAGGTCGCGCTGGAAATTGGGCGGGACGCCGATGGCGAAGGTGTCGAGGCCGGCGTCCATGCGCGCGTCCATCTCGCGGGCGGAGATGTGTCGCGGCGGCAGGAAATAGGGTGGGTAGAAGGCGCCGCCGATGCGCGCCGACACCGGCGAGACGTCCTCGTCGACGATGGCGATGGGCGCCTTGTTCAGCGTCTCCGGCAGCGCGCGCGAGGCCGTGTAGATCGACGCCGAGAACGCCCAGACGATCAGCAGCAGCAGCATGGGGTCGCGCAGCAGGCCGCGCAGCTCCTTGACGCCGAGACTTGCGATGTTGGCGACGTTCATCTCAGCTCTCCTGCTTGCGCAGCAGCAGCACGCCGGCGGCCAGCAGCGCTGGCGCCATCGCCGCCATCGGCAGGATCAGCGGCGCCAGCTCGCTGAAGCCGAGCGCCTTGGAGAAGGCGCCGCGGGCGATGGTGACGAAGTACGTGGACGGGTATATCTCGCCGATCACCCGCCCCGCCCCCTGCAGGGACGACACCGGATCGATGATGCCCGAGAACTGCACCGCCGGGACCAGCGTCAGCAGCGCCGTGGCGAAGATGGCGGCGATCTGGCTGCGGATGAAGCTGGAGATCACCAGGCCCAGCGCCGTCGTCACCGTCACATAGACCAGCGCCGCCAGGGCGAAGGCCGGGAAGCTGCCGGTGAACGGCGTCCGGAACACGAACACCGCGAAGGCCGTGAGCATCAGGAAGTTGAGGAAGGCGAGAGCGACGTATGGCAACTGCTTGCCGACGAGGAACTCCAGCCGGCTCACCGGCGTCACGTAGAAATTGATGATCGAGCCCAGCTCCTTCTCGCGCACCACCGACAGCGCCGCCAGCATGGCCGGGATCATCAGCAACAGCAGCGGGATCACCGCCGGGGCCATGGCGGTGAGGCTCTCCACCGCCGGATTGTAACGGTAGCGGATGGCGACGTCGAAGGCGCCCTTCGTGGCGGCGTCGCCCGCCAGCTCGCGGGTTTTCTGCTGCAGCCAGCCGGCGTGCACGCCCTGCACGTAGCCCTGCGCCGTCTCCGCCCGGGTGGGCATGGCGCCGTCGATCCAGGCGCCGATCTCAACCGGCCGGCCGCGCGCCAGGTCGCGGGCGAAGCCGGGCGGGATCTCGATGGCCAGCGAGATCTCGCCGGCGCGCATGCGCCGGTCCATGTCGGCGTGGCTGGTCAGGGGCGGACGCTCGTCAAAATAGCGTGAGCCGGCGATCTGCTGCGCATATTCGCGGCTGAGGGTGGTGTCGTCCTGGTCCAGCACCGCGAAGGTCAGGTTCTCGACGTCGAGATTGATGCCGTAGCCGATGACGAACATCAGCAGCACACTGCCTATGATGGCGAGGGTGGCGCGGATGGGGTCGCGGCGCAGCTCCAGCGCCTCGCGCGCCGTATAGGCCAGCATGCGCCGCAGGTTGAACAGCCGCCGGCGCGGCGACGGCGCCGCCGTTTCTGGCGGCTGGGCCTTCCCGGCGCCGGTTTTCTCCGGCGCGGGCGCGCCCTGGCCGTCGCCGCCGGTCCGGATGGCCTCCTCAAGGCAGGCGACGAAGGCGTCCTCCAGGGTGGCGCCGTTCCAGCGCCGGGTGATGGCCGCGGGCGTGTCCGTCACCAGCACCTTGCCGGCGTGCATCAGTGAAATGCGGTCGCACAGCCCGGCCTCGTTCATGAAATGGGTGGAGACGAAAATGGTGACGTTGTCCCTGCGCGACAGGTCCGACAGCAGCTGCCAGAACACGTCGCGCGCCACCGGATCGACGCCTGACGTCGGCTCGTCGAGAATGAGGATTTCCGGCCGGTGGATCACCGCCACCGCCAGCGACAGGCGCTGGCGGACGCCCAGCGGCAGGGCGTCCGGCAGGGCGTCCATCACCCCGGTGAGGTTGAAGCGGCGGGATAGCTCGTCGATGCGCCCGTCGATCTCCGCCGCCGGCATGGCGAACAGACGGGCGTGCAGCTGGAGGTTCTGCCGCACCGTCAGCTCGGCGTAGAGCGAAAACGACTGGCTCATGTAGCCGACGCGCCGGCGCACCCCGATGTCATCGGGGGCCACCTCGGCGCCGAACAGGCGGGCCACGCCCTCGCTGGCCGGCAGCAGGCCGGTGAGCACCTTCATGGTGGTGGACTTGCCGCAGCCGTTGGAGCCGAGGAAGCCGAAAATCTCGCCGCGCGGGATGCGGAAGCTGACGTTGTCGACGGCGGTGAAACTGCCGAAACGCACCGAGACGTTCTCGGCCTCGATGGCGATCTCCTCCGCGCCGGCGCCAGGCTGGCGCGGCGGGATGACCACCGTCTGGTGGCCCTGGCGCTTCTCCGGCGGCAGCAGGGCGATGAAGGCGGCGTCGAGGGAGGGGGCGCCGGCGCGCGCCAGCAGCTCCTGCGGCGTTCCGGCGGCCAGCACGGTTCCGTCGTTCATGGCCACCAGCCAGTCGAAGCGCTCCGCCTCCTCCATATAGGCGGTGGAGACGATGACGCTCATGCTCGGGCGCTCGGCGCGGATGTCGTCGATCAGCTCCCAGAACTGGCGGCGCGACAGCGGATCGACGCCGGTGGTCGGCTCGTCGAGGATCAGCAGCGCCGGGTCATGGATCAGCGAACAGCACAGCGACGTCTTCTGCTTCATGCCGCCGGAGAGCTTTCCCGCCGGCCGGCCGGCGAAGCGGCTCATGCCGGTGCGGGCCAGCAGCCGGGCGATGCGCCGCTCGCGCTCGGCCCGGTCGTGGCCGAACAGCCGGCCGAAGAAGTCGATGTTCTCGAACACCGACAGGGTGGGATAGAGATTCCTGCCCAGCCCCTGGGGCATGAAGGCGATGTCCGGGCAGACCCGTTCGCGATGCGCTTTCTGCGCCATGTCGCCGCCCAGCGTCTCGATGGTTCCGGCCTGGATGGCGCGGGCGCCGGCGATGAGCGACAGCAGGCTCGACTTGCCGACGCCGTCAGGACCGATGACGCCGGCCATGCAGCCGGCGGGAATGTCGAGGTCAATCCCCTTCAGGGCGCGCACCGCGCCGTAGCTGAGACTGACCCCCCTGAGGCGCGCCACGGGCGCCCCCGCTGCGGGCGTCGCCGTCATGGTCAGTTCACCGTATGCGCCAGATGCCCAGGCCAGCTGGCTCCGGGGTCAATGCGCACATAGGCCACGCCGGGCACGCCGGTTTTCACGTGGCGAACGTATTTCTGCAGCAGCTCCGGCGAGATGCGCGCCTTGACGCGGAACATCAGCTTCTCGCGCTCGTCGGCGGTCTCCACGGTCTTGGGCGTGAACTGGGCCACGTCCGAAACGAAGCTCACCTTCGCCGGGATCACATAATCGGGCGCGGCGTCGAGCACGATGCGCGCGTCGGCGCCCACGGCCAGCTTTCCGGCCTTGGCGGTGGGCAGGAAGAAGGTCATGTAAACGTCGCCCACGTCCACCAGGTTGAGCACGCGGCCGCCGGCGGCCACCACCTCGCCTGGCTGGGCGACGCGGTACTGGATGCGGCCGGCGCGTGGCGAACGCAGGGTGCTGTCGTTGATTTCGGTGGTGATGACGGCGATGGCCGCCTTCGCCGCCTCCACCGCCGCCTCGGCGTCGACGATCTGCGCCTTCGCCGCGCCGATGCCGGCCTCCACCGCGGCGAGCTGGGCCTTCGCCGCGCCCAGGGCCGCGCGGGCGCCGCGCTCGGCCGCCCGGTCGTCGTCCACGGTCTGCTGGCTGGTGGCGTTGGTGCGGATCAGACGCTCGGAGCGCTCCAGCTTGCGGGCGGCCACGTCGAGCTGGGCCTCGCGCTGGGCCACCACCGCCTGGGCCGCCTCGCGCTCGGCCTCGCGCTGCTTCAGCACGTTGCGTGCGGTCTCCACGGCGATGACGGCGCGCTGCAGCCCGGCCTCGGCCTGCCTGCGCCGCGCCTCCAGCTCGTCGGTGTCCATACGCGCCAGCACCTGGCCGGCTTCGACGAAATCGCCCTCATCGACGAGGATCTCGCGAATGCGTCCCGGCGACCTGGCGGAGATGTCGATCTCCACCGCCTCAATGCGCCCGTTGCCGCTGGCGAAGCCATCCGGCAGGCCGTCAGCGTTGAGGCGCCTGTACAGCGCGACGCCGCCCACGATGACGAGCGCCGCCAGCGCCGCCACAATCCAGCGTCCTGATGACTGAGACATAAATCTTCCCCGGACCGGCAGGAGCCGGCGCCGCGCCGCCCTGGCCGGGCCGTCTCCCGGGCGCCCTTACGTCAGGCGCCAAATGTTGCCCCAAACGCGATCCTGCAGCGCAAGCCCCGGCCTGTCCATGGTCCCGCGCGCCGGCGCGCGCGAACCGCGCCCTGAGACCGTGTTGACCCCCGCGTCCGGCGCGGAACGTTGCGCCGCCCCCCAAAGTGATCACGACACGACGCCATCAGGCCTGATCTGGATCATATTCGCCATGACAGTCCACATAAACTTTCCGGGAAATGCGCGCAGGCGCCCCGCCGCGCCGGCCCGCGACGCGGGCATGGCCATTTCGCGCGGCGCAAGGCGCGGTTGCGCCGGCCCGCCGGGCCGGTGATTGTGTGTGCGTCGCCGCAGGCTGCGGAACGGCCGGCGGAACGCAGGACCAGGGGAGGGCGGACATGGAGCCGGAACGTCTGCTTGTGACCTTCAACGCCGGGTCGTCTACGGTGAAGATCGGCCTGTTCGCGCGCGAGGGAGGAACGGCGCGGCGCATCGGCAAGGGCATGATCGACTTCCGCGACCGGCCGCTGCGCCTTGAGCTGACGGAAGGGCCGGACCATTTCGACATCGCTCTGGCGGCGGAGCCGGGCGAGGCGCTGGACGACGTGCTGGCCGAGGCTTTCGGCCGCCTTTCCTGGCATTTCGACCTTGAGGCCGTCGCCGCCGTCGGCCACCGGGTGGTGCATGGCGGCGACCTGTTCGACGGGCCGGCGGTCATCAATGATGACACCCTGGGGAAGATGCGCGCCCTTGCGGCGCTGGCGCCGCTGCACCAGCCCCAGGCGCTGCGGCTGGTGGAGGCCATCGCCCGCATGCGGCCGCAGCTGCCGCAGACCGCATCCTTCGACACCGCCTTCCACCGCTCCAATGCGGATCTGGTCCGGCGCTTCGCCCTGCCGCGGGCGCTGCATGACGCGGGCGTCAAGCGTTACGGCTTCCATGGCCTGTCCTGCGCCTCCATCGCCTCGGAGCTGGCGCGGCGGGCGCCGCGGCTGGCGGCCGGACGGGTGATCGTGGCGCACATGGGCTCGGGCGTGAGCCTGTGCGGCATGGAGGGCGGGCTGAGCCGCGACGTCAGCATGGGTTTCTCCACGCTGGACGGCGCGCCCATGGCCACCCGCTGCGGCGCGCTCGACCCGGGCGTTCTGCTGCACCTGCTCCAGCAGAAAGGCATGTCCGCGGACACGCTGGCGGACCTGCTCTACCACCGCTCCGGCCTGCTCGGCGTCTCCGGCCTCAGCGGCGACACGCGCGAGCTGCTGCGCAGCGACCGGCCGGAAGCGCGCGAGGCGCTGGAGCTGTACGCGCTGCGCATCGCCGGGGAGGCGGCGCGCATCGCCGCCACCCTCGGCGGGCTGGACGGCTTCGTGTTCACCGCCGGCGTCGGCGAGCACCAGCCCCAGGTGCGCGCCATGATCGCCGCCCGGCTGGAATGGCTGGGGCTGAAGCTGGACGCCGCCGCCAACGCCGCCAACGCGCCGGTGATCAGCTCCCCCGGCAGCGCCGTGACCGCCATGGTCATTCCCACGGACGAGGAGCAGGTCATCGCCGACGACATCATGGGGGCGCTGGGCTGGCGCGGCTGAGCGCCGGACGGCCGCCGGCGGGCGGACGCCCCGTTCAGGCCAGCTCCGCCAGAAAGCGTCGCCAGATCGCCTTGCCGCAGGCGTCATAGGCGGCCATTTCCCGGGCCAGGGCGTCAGGCGTCGCAGGGCCCGCCAGCTCCAGCGGCAGCAGCGGATCGCGCAGGATCTCGCGGATGGCCCGGCGCCCGGTCAGCAGCGTCTCCACCGCCGCCGGCGCGCCTTCCCCCAGCTGCGCCCGCGAGCGGCGCAGGGCCGCGGTCATGGCCGCATGGCCCGCCGCCAGCGCCTGCACGTCCCACAGCGTCGCGAAGCGCGCCGCATGGGCCGGCGCCACGTGATCCATCCGGAACACCGCCATGGACGGCGCCGCGCCGAACGCCGCCAGCTCCGCCGCCACGGCCGGCGCGCCGCCGTCCAGGTTGTCCGGCCGCAGCCACAGGCCGGTCTCGTCCTGGCGGAAGCCCAGAAACTCCAGCGCCCACTGCGTGCGCCGCCAGCGCGTGCGCGCCACCCGCGTCGGGCGGATCGCAGCCCCGATCCAGCCGCCGTCCCAGGCCACGCGGCGCTCCACATGGCGGCGCCACACCGCGGCGCGGGCGCGGATCGGGTCGCCCTGCGCGCCGGCGGCGTAAACGCCGCGCGCCACCGCCCGCAGCCGCCCCTCGGCGCGCAGACGGGCGAGGGCGGTGCGCATCGCCTCCCTGCTCAGGCCGAAGGCGGCGCCCACCGCGTTAAGCTGCCGCGAGGTCAGCGTGTCATGCTCGCCCGTGGTGAACAGGTCCAGCAACAGCACGCGCGCGGAGATGGCCGCCTTGTTGCCATAATTGACAATATCGGACAATTCCAGCAACTTTCCCATGTTCCGGTCGCGGCGCCGCCGCGACCAAGCAATGACGCCGGCGGACGCGGGCGGCGCCTGCGGCGCCGCGACCACGCTGGCGCAGGTTCAGGGAGGATTACATGCCCGCCTTCGCTCCCCGCAACGTGCTGGCCACCCATGAGGTGACGAACCAGCCCGGCGAATTCGTCGACGTCAATCTCTACGCCATCGACACGCCGCTGCGCGAGGCCGTGGCGCGCGAGGCGGGCGACTGGCTGCACGAACCGCTGATGCGGCTCGGCGCCGACGCCGGTTCCGAGCGGGTGCTGGAGCTGGGCGCCCAGGCCAACCGCTATCCGCCGGAGCTGGTCCAGTTCGACCGGTTCGGCCGCCGCATCGACGAGGCGCGCTTTCATCCCGCCTATCACGAGCTGATGGCGCTGGCCATGGATCACGGCGTGCACGACCTGGCGTGGCGGGCGGACGGGCGCGGCCGGCACGTGGCCCACGCCGCCATGCTGGCGCTGTTCACCCAGGCGGAGGCCGGGGTGATGTGCCCCATGAACATGACCTACGCCGTGGTGCCGGCGCTGCGCCGCGACGAGGCGCTGACCCGGCCCTGGCTCGAGCGCATCATCGGCGGAACCTATGACCCGAAGCTGCGTCCGGTCCGCGACAAGCGCGGCGTCACCATGGGCATGGCCATGACCGAAAAGCAGGGCGGCTCGGACGTGCGCGCCAACGCCACCCGCGCCTTTCCGCTGGACGGCGGGCGCCGCTCCTTCCGCCTCGTCGGCCACAAGTGGTTCTGCTCGGCGCCGATGTGCGACGGCTTCCTCACCCTCGCCTATACGGACCGTGGCCTCTCCTGTTTCCTGGTTCCGCGCATCACCGAGAACGGCGAGCGCAACGCCATCCATGTGATGCGGCTGAAAGACAAGCTGGGCAACAGGTCCAACGCCTCCAGCGAGATCGAGTATCACGACGCCTTCGCCTGGCTGCTCGGCGAGGAGGGGCGCGGCGTCAACGTCATCATCGACATGGTGCACCACACCCGCCTCGGCACCATCGCCGGCACCACCGGCATGATGCACATGGCGCTGGCCCATGCCCTGCACCACACCCGCAACCGCCGCGCCTTCCAGAAAAACCTGGCCGACCAGCCGGTGATGGCCACGGTGCTGGCCGATCTCGCCCTGGAGTATGAGGCGGCCGTGGCGCTGACCATGCGCGTGGCCCGCGCCTTTGACGCAACGGAAGGGGAGGAGAGGGCCTTCGCGCGCCTCGCCGTGGCGGTGGCCAAATACTGGCTGACCAAGCGGAACTCCAATTTCGTCTATGAGTGCATGGAGTGTCACGGCGGCGCCGGCTATGTGGAGGAGAGCATCATGCCGCGCCTGTTCCGCGAGGCGCCGCTCAACGCCATCTGGGAGGGCTCGGGCAACGTCATCGCCCTGGACATCATGCGCACACTGGCGCGCGAACCGCTCGCGCTGGACGCCTTCGCCAGCGAGCTGGCCCGGGCGCGCGGCGCCGACGGCGCCTTCGACGCCGCCGCCGACGCCCTGCTGGCCGACCTGCGCGCCGGCTATCCGGAGCGCGACGCCCGCATCATGGCCGAGCGCATGGCGCTGCTGCTGCAGGCGGCGCTGCTGATGACCGGCGCTCCGAACGCCGTGGCGGACGCCTTCGTCGTAACGCGCGTGCGCGACCAGGCCGGGCGCACTTTCGGCACGTTGCCGAAGGGCGTGGACGAGAAGGCCATTCTCGCCCGCCACCCCACGGCGTGACGGCGGCGGGCCGCCGTTCCGGCGATGCGTCCGTGGTCGCGTCCCCCTGCGGGGACGGGGGCGATGCAGGCAAGGCGCCGCTCCGGCGGCGTGTCGCAGGGGGAACATGACTGACGCACTGGGCGCGCTGGCGCCGCTGCTGGGCGGCGTGGGGCTGTTTCTGCTTGGCATGGGGCAGATGACGGACGGGCTGCGGTTCGCGGGCGGCGAAACGCTGCGCGTGATCCTCGAGCGCTGGACGCGCTCCGCGCCGCGTGCTTTCGCCGCCGGCTTCCTGGTCACCGGCGTCGTGCAGTCGTCGACCGCCACCACGGTGGCCACGGTCGGCATCGTCAACGCCGGCCTGCTCACCCTGCGCCAGGCGGTGTGGGTGGTGGCCGGCGCCAATCTCGGCACGACGCTGACCGGCTGGATCGTGGCGCTGGTCGGCCTGCGCGTCAGCGTCACGGCGGCCGCGCTGCCCGTGGTGGGCGTGGGCGCGCTGGCGCAGCTGCTGGCGCGGGAACGTTATCCGCGCCTCGCCGGCCTCGCCCGGGCGCTCGCCGGCTTCGGCCTGTTTTTCATGGGGCTGGACGTGTTGCAGGAGGCGTTCCGCGACGCGGCGCCAGGCGCGGCGACCTTCGGCCCCGTCGACGCCTCATGGCCTGCGCTTGGCCTGCTGGCGCTGGGCGGGCTGGCGCTGACGCTGCTCACCCAGTCGTCGGCGGCGTCGATCGCCATCGTGCTGTCGGCGGCCTCAACGGGGAGCATTGGCCTCGTTCCGGCGGCGGCGGTGATCATCGGCGTCAACGTCGGCACCACCTCCACCGCGGCGATGGCGGCCATCGGCGCCACGCCGCCGGCGCGCCGGGTGGCCGCCTCCCACGTCATCTTCAACGTCGTGGCCGCCGTCGTCGCTTTCGTCTTTCTGGAACCGTACCTGTGGGTGAGCGGCCGCATCGCCAGCCTGATCGCCAGCCTGGCCGGCGAGGGCGATCCGGCGCCGCTCGCCCTCGCCGCGTTCCACACGCTGTTCAGCGCCGCCGGCGTGGCGCTGCTGGTGATTTATGGAAACTTTCTCGTCCGCTGGCTGGAGGGCCGCTTCCGCTCGGCGGGCGAGTCGGTCGGCTCCCCGCAATATCTCGACGACACGCTGCTGCCGGTGCCGGCGCTGGCGGCGCGCGGCCTGCTGCTGGAGGTGCGCCGCTATCTGGCGGAGGCGCTGGCGCACGCGCGCCGCGCCCTGTGCGAGGGGCGTTTTGACCGCGACGCAAGCCAGGGGTTGCGCCAGCTCGGCGGGCATATCCGCCAGTTCATCGGCGACCTGAGCGAAACCCCGATGCCGCAGGAGGTGAGCGCGGCGCTGCCGGACCTGATCCGCGCCACGCAGAACCTCGACGATTTCGTCGGCCTGGGCGCGCGCCTGCACGCCCGCGGCGCCCTGCCGGTGCGCCACGCCGGCCCCGGCTGGACGGCGCTGGGGGCGGCGGTGCTGGACTGCCTGTCCACGGACGTTGGGCCGGCGACGGACGCGGCCGGGCGCCTCGCAGTGGCGCGGCTGCGGCTGGACGACGCTTTCGACCGGCTGAAACAGACGCTGCTGGCCGAAGCGGCGGGCGGCCGCACGCCGATTTTCATGATGGAGGAGAAACTTTCTTCAGCCGAGGCCCTGCGCGACATGGGCTATCTCGCCCTGCGCGCCCGGCGCCGGGTGATGTCCTGCCACGCTGGCGACGGTGATGTCGGCGGGCAGGGGGAGGCGCATCCGGCGGAGCCGGCCCCTGCCGCCGCCGCCGGCTGAACGGACCGTCACTGTCGGCTCCGGCGCCCGCAGGCGGCCGGCGCCCCTTCGGCGAAGGTCACGGGAACTGTCGAATATGCCTACGATGGCAAGCTGATCGTCACGGGCGCGAACCTGTGCTGGTGTTCTGGCGGGTTTGAGCTCACCTGCCGGACCGGGGAGACTGTCCGCGTCGCATTCATTGTCTGCGCCGCCGACAGGCAGGCGATTGCCTGGCGGGCGGTAACCAGGGCGCCAGCGGCTTCGACATCCGTGACATCACGCTCGCCGCCATCAAGCGACGCTTTGCTGCGAGGGGGCCCGCGCGCCGGATGACCCGAGCTGGCGCCCGTTTGGGGCGACATGCGGCCGGGGACGGGTTTCTCACGCGCAAGGCGGAGCCTCCGTGGAAGGCGCGCAGGAGCATTGACGCCGGCGCGGGCAGGCGCGCGCCTCCCGGGCCGGGGCCCCGGCGCCGGACGCGCCTGTCAGTCGCGGAACACCACCGTCTTGCGGCCGTTGAGGAACACCCGGTCGTCCAGGTGCCAGGAGATCGCCCGCGCCAGCACCCGGCGCTCGATGTCGCGGCCCTTGCGGATCAGGTCCTCCGGGCGGTCCTGATGCGTGATGTGCTCCACGTCCTGGGCGATGATCGGCCCCTCGTCGAGATCGCGCGTCACGTAATGGGCCGTGGCGCCGATGATCTTCACGCCGCGGGCGTGCGCCTGGTGATAGGGCCGCGCGCCCTTGAAGCCGGGCAGGAACGAATGGTGGATGTTGATGCAGCGGCCCGCCAGCTCGTCCGCCAGCTCCGGCGACAGGATCTGCATGTACCGCGCCAGCACCACCAGCTCGGCCCCGGTGTCGGCGATGATCTGGCGGATGGCGTCCTCCTGCGCCGCCTTGGTCTCGGGCGTCACCGGCAGGTGGTGGAACGGGATCTCGCCGAAATCGGCGATGGCGTAGGTCTCGCGCGGGTGGTTGGAGATCACCCCGACCACATCCATGGGAATCTCGCCGATGCGCCAGCGGTACAGGAGGTCGGTGAGGCAGTGGTCGAATTTCGAGGCCAGCAGCAGCACCTTGCGGCGCACGCCGCGGTCGCGCACCGACCATTTCATGCCGAAGCGCGCCGCCGGCCCGGCGAAGGCGCTGCGCACTTCCTCGAGCCCGGCCTCGCCCACCACCACGTTGAAGGTCACGCGCATGAAAAAGACGCCGGTTTCGGTGTCGTCGAACTGGTTGGCGTCGAGAATGTTGCCGCCAAGCGCAAACAGCGTGTTGGCGACGGCCGCGACAATGCCCGGCTGGTTCGGGCAGGAGAGGGACAGGACGTACTGACGCGACGGCGACATGGACTCAACTCACGGCTGGGCGCATGTCCCGGCGCAAGGCGGCCCGGGGCCGCGCGCCGGAAAATGCGGAACATGACTGGCGCGACGGGCGGATCCCCACTGCGCAGGAGCGCGCGCCGGCCGGGGCCGGCGCCGGAACGTGACCGTGGTCCTAGCATCAACCGGCCGCCGCGCAAAACCGCGCGACGCCCGTGAGGCGCCGCCGCCAGGAGCCGGCGCGGTCACAAGCCGGCGCGGCGCCGGGGCGGCGCCGCGCCCGGTTGTAATCCCCCGCCCGCGCCCTCCATATAGGAGAATCATCCGGCGACGGCGCGGCCTTTTCTGGAGCGCCCGTCCGCCGCAGGCGGACAGCTGTCCGCCCGGAAACGTCACGGAGGCAGCCATGGGCATGCGAAAATTCACGCCGGCGATGCTGGTCGCCGCAGTTGCAGCCGGCCTGATGTCAGGCGGGGCCGCGTTCGCCGGTCCGGCCGGGGCAGGCTGGAGCGAGCCGCCCCCGCCGCGTTTCCGGCCTGATGACGTCCGCACTGGCCCGGTGCGCATGCCGGACGGCCGCATCTGCGAGCGCCTGTGCCCGCAGGACAACCTTCCGTGCGATCCCATCAACTTCAAGATCGCCGACGGCCGCTGCAACGGCCGCATGTGGTCGCCGCGCTGACCGGGCGGGCCGCGCCGGCGACGCCGCCCTGGAGGGAAAAGGCTCCCCCCGCGGGGCGCCTCTCCTGTTCCGGCCTCAGCGGCTGTGCTGGCCGTCGTCCACGCGGATGCACGTGCCGGTGACGCACTCGGAGGCCGGCGACACCAGATAGAGCAGGGTGCTGTCCAGCTGGGCCGGATCGCCGAGCCGCTTGCGCGGATAGTGCTGCGAGATGTCGCCGACGCGCTGCAGCATGCCCTCCAGCATCTCCGAGCGGAAGGCGCCGGGGGCGATGGCGTTGACGTTGATGTTGAACTTCGCCCACTCCACCGCCAGCGTCTCGGTGATGCGCACCACCGCAGCCTTGGACACCGAATACAGGGCGGCGCCGTTGCCGTTGTATTCATAGGCGGCGGCCGAGGCGATATTGACGATGCGGCCTGGCTTGCCGGCGGCGATCAGCCGGCGGGCGAACTCGCAGGAGAGGATGAACGGCGCCCGCACGTTGGTGTCGAGCACGTCGTCGATCAGCTGCACCGGCATCTTCACGGCGCGCTGGGCGTCCGGAATGCCCGCGTTGTTGACCAGGATGGTGACGAGGCCCAGGGCCTCCTCGGCCTTCTTCACCACCTCGAGCAGCTGGTCGGCGTCGCGCACGTCCAGCTGCAGCGGCAGCGCCTCGCCGCCGGCCGCGCGGATCTCCTCCGCCACCTTCTCCAGACGCTCGATGCGGCGGCCGGTGATGGCGACCCTGGCGCCGCAGGCGGCCAGCACCTTCGCAAACCGCAGGCCAAGACCCGAGGACGCGCCCGTCACCAGCGCGACCTGGCCGGCAAGGTCGTGGGACACATAGGGGAGCGGAAAGGCGGCGGGTTCGGACATTGGCGTTTCCCTGATGCTTCGGGTCGGCGGAGCCGACGGTTACGGTTGCGCCTTGCTAGCAAAACTCCTGCTCCGGAACCAGCCGCATGCCGCATGTTTCACCTGCGTCCGCGAGGCGGGGCAGGGCGGGGCGGAGGGCGTCGCGCGGCATGGGCGCCGCCGGCGTCAATCCACGCGCCCACGGCGTCTTTTTTCCAATTGCGCGGGCGAGGCGCCTTCCGCTAATGCCTCGGACAGCGAAAAATCCGGTCGCCCTGTCGGGCGAGGACAATAATCTGGGGAGGCAACGGACGATGAAATCCACGATGATGTCGACGCAGCTGTCGCTCAACACCATCTTTGAGCGACTCGACCGGCTGTTCGGCAAGCAGACCATCACCTCGCGCCTGCCGGACAAGTCGCTTCGCGTCCAGACTTACGCTGAAATCGCCGATCGCACCCGCGCCCTCGCACACGCGCTGCAGGGCCTCGGCGTGAAGCCCGGCGACCGCGTCGCCACGCTGTGCTGGAACCACAACGCCCATCTGGAGGCCTATTTCGGCATTCCCCTGGTCGGGGCGGTGATGCACACCCTCAACCTGCGCCTGTCCGGCGAGGAGATCGGCTGGATCGCCGGCCACGCCGGCTCGCGGGTGCTGATCGTCGACGACGTGCTGCTGCCGCTGTACCAGCAGGTGGCGAAGCACCACGCCTTCGACCACGTCATCGTCTTCCCCTTCGGCGGCGGCGAGGTTCCGGAGGGGCTGCACGATTACGAGAAGCTGATCGCGCCGCACCGGGGCAAGTCCTTCACCCCGGCGCCCCATGACGAGAACGACGCCATCGGCCTGTGCTACACCTCCGGCACCACCGGCCGGCCCAAGGGCGTGGCCTATTCCCACCGCTCCACGGTGCTGCATTCGCTGTCCATGAGCCTGCCGGACCACTGCGCCCTGAGCAGCCGCGACCGCGTGCTGGCGGTGACGCCGATGTTCCACGCCAACTGCTGGGGCATGCCCTACGCCGCGGTGCTCACCGGCGCCAGCCTGATCATGCCCGGTCCGCACCTGCACGGCGACGACCTGCTCGACCTGATCGTCGCCACCCAGCCGACGCTGTCGCTGGGCGTGCCCACCATCTGGCTGTCGCTGATCCAGTTCATGGAGGCCAATCCGGGCCGCTGGGAGCTGCCCAGGGGCATGCGCAGCCTTGTCGGCGGCTCGGCCGCGCCGGAGAGCCTCATCCGCGCCTTCGCCGAGCGCGGCGTCACCCTGCTGCAGGGCTGGGGCATGACCGAGACCTCGCCGCTCGGCACCGTCAGCTTCATCAAGCCGGAGCTGGCCGACGCCAGCGATGACGAGAAGTTCCGCCGCGCCGCCTGCGCCGGCATTCCGGCGCCGCTGGTGGAGATCCGCATCGTCAACGAGGAGGGCGAGGAGTGCCCGTGGGACGGCAAGACCCCGGGCGAGCTGCAGATCCGCGGCCCCTACATCACCGGCTCCTACTTCCGTCTCGACCATGACCCGGACAAGCACACCGCGGACGGCTGGCTGCGCACCGGCGACGTCGCCGTGTTCGACGAGCTGGGCTACATGCGCATCACCGACCGCACCAAGGACCTGATCAAGAGCGGCGGCGAGTGGATCAGCTCGGTGGACATGGAGAACGCGCTGATGTCGCACCCGGCGGTGGCCGAGGCGGCGGTGATCGCCATTCCGCACGAGAAGTGGAACGAGCGCCCGCTGGCCTGCGTGGTGTTCAAGCCCGGCCAGTCGGCGACGCCGGAAGAACTCAACAAGGTGCTGGAGGGCCACTTCGCCAGGTGGCAGCTGCCGGACCGCTATGAGGTGCTGGACGCCATTCCGCGCACCTCCACCGGCAAGTTCTTCAAGCTCAGGCTGCGCGAGATGTTCCCGGCCTGAGCCGGCGGCCGGCGCGCTCCTCCAGACGCAAACGGCGGCCCCCCCGGGCCGCCGTTTTTCATCGCCTGGCCGGATCCGCCGGCGTCAGGCGCCGGCGGCCCGCAGCAGGCGGCCGAGGCGCAGCATGCCCTCGGCGATCGTCGCCGGATCGGCGCAGGAGAAGCTGAGCCGCAGCGTGTTGGCGCCGGTTCCGTCGGCGTGGAACGCCTGCCCCGGCACGAAGGCCACCTTCTCGGTCTCCACGGCCCGGGCCAGCAGCTGCGCCCCGTCCATGCCCTCCGGCAGGTTGAGCCAGATGAACATGCCGCCTTCCGGGCGGCTCCAGGTCACGCTGTCCGGCATGTGGCGGGCGAGCGCCTCCAGCATGGCGTCGCGCCGGCCGCGGTAGACGCCCCGGATCTTCTCCACCTGCGCGTCAAAGATGCGCGACGCCACATGGGCGATGGCCATCTGGTTGATGGTGGAGGAATGCAGGTCCGCCGCCTGCTTGGTCAGCACCAGCTTGCGGATCACCGGCTCGGCGGCGACGATGTAGCCGACGCGCAGGCCCGGCGCCAGGGTCTTGGAGAAGCTGCCGCAATAGAGGGTGCGCGTGGCGTTGACGCCGCCCGAGCGCGCCACGTCGAGGGCGAGGACCGGTGGAATCGCCTCGCCGTCATAGCGCAGCGACTGGTAGGCGGCGTCCTCGATGATGGCGATGTCCAGCGCCTCCGCCAGGTCAAGCAGCGCGTGGCGGCCGGCGAGGTCGAGCGTCTCGCCGGTGGGGTTGGCGAAATCCGCCGAGAGATAGGCGAACTTCACCGCGCCGCCGGCCGCCGCCGCCGCCGCGCGGTAGGATTCGGGCGTCCGGTTGCCGCTGACGGTCAGCTGGTCATAGTTCGGCTCATAGGCGTTGAACGCCTGCAGCGCGCCCAGATAGGTGGGCCAGCGCACCAGCGCCGTGTCGCCTGGCGAGAGGAACAGCTTGCCGAGATAGTCCAGCCCCTGCTGCGAGCCGGAGACGATGAGAATGTTGTCGACGCCGCAGGGAACGCCGAGCTTGCCCATCTCTCCGACAAGCCATTCGCGCAGCGGCGCGTAGCCTTCGCTGACCGAATACTGCAGCCCCGCCGCGCCGCTCTCGCCGGCGAGGATGGCGGCGTAGGCTCCGGCGAACGCCTCCTGCGGGAACAGCGCCGGATCCGGAATGCCGCCCGCAAACGAGATGATGTCCGGTCGCTCAAGCAGTTTGAGCAGTTCGCGAATTTCAGACGCCTTCATCCGCGCGGCGCGGGTGGCGAACGCCTGTTCCCAGCTGAACATGGGGGTGGACCTCGGCTTGTTGGCGCCCGTCACCAAACACAGCCCCGCAGATGTGTCAATGATGCTGACTTAATTTGCGCGCAGGCCTGCCCGGCGCTCACGGCAGGCCGGCGCCCGCCCCATCGCCGTCCCCCGGCGCCACGGGCGCCGGCGTCACCTTGCGCGGTCCCGGACCGGGGCCGCGGCGCAATCTTTTCCACAGCCCGCCGCGTGACGCGGCAGGAGAATGTAACAATATTGCATAAGCCGGTTGACCCTCCCGGATGCACGAGATGTAATAACATTGCATTTCAGGGGTCGTCATGGTCGCGTTACATCTCCGCCGTCCGGCGCCGGCCGGTTCCGCCGCCGCATCCGCAGTCCGTTTCCGTCGCAGCCTTTCTTTCGTCAGCATCGCCGCGCTCGCCGCCGCCCTGGGCGCGGGCGCCGCCGCCGCCCGGCCGGGGCAGACGCTGGAGCTTGACGCCATCGAGGTCACCGCCGACACGCCGGTCGCCGGCCATGGCAAAAGCGACGGCGCGGCCGCGCCGGGCATGATGGTCGTGCCCGCGCGCTCTTTCGCGCCCGTCTCGGTGGTGACGCGCGCCGATCTGGAGAACCGTCTGCCGCAGAGCGTCGGCGAGGCGGTGGCGGATCTGCCAGGCGTCGCCGCCACCGGTTTCGCGCCCGGCGCCAGCCGGCCGGTGATCCGGGGGCTGGACAGCCACCGGGTGAGCATCCAGCAGGGCGGCGTCGACGCTTCCGGCGTGTCCGCGGTCGGCGAGGACCATGGCGCGCCGGCCAGCCCGCTGGCGGCGGAGCGCATCGACGTGATCCGCGGTCCGGCGACGCTGCGTTACGGCGGCCACGCCATCGGCGGCGTGGTCAGCCTCAGCGACCGGCGCATTCCCGAGAAAATTCCGGAAAAGGGGCGCGAAGGCCGGCTGCTCACCGGCGTCACCAGCGGCAACCGCGGTTTTGTCGCCGCCGGCGAGGTCACCGCCGGGGCCAGGGGCGTGGCGGTGCACGCCGATTTCTTCCGCCAGCGCTCCGGCGACTACGACACGCCCGACGGGCCCATGGCCAATTCGGCGCTGGAGGCCTGGGGGGCGGCCATTGGCGGCTCCTTCATCACCGACAGCGGCTTCGCCGGCCTGTCCTGGTCGCGTCTGCGCAGCCGCTACGGCATCCCTGGCGGCGAGGAGGCGGCGCTGCGCAGCCGCATCGACATGCAGGAGGACCGGCTGACCCTGCGGGGCGAGCACCGCCCGGGCGCGTCCTGGCTGGAGGCGGTCCGCTTCTGGGCCGGCGCCGCCAGTTACCGTCACCGCGAGCTGGGCCTGCCCCACGATCACGCCGGCGGGCCTGACCACGACCACGATCATGATCACGCCGGCCATGACCATGATCACCACGACCGCCTGGGCGACCATGTTCACGGTCACCATGACCATGCCGTCGCGCCGGCCGGCGAGACGGTGCATTCGGTGTTCTACAACCGCCGGCAGGAGGCGCGGGTGGAGGCGCAGTTCGCGCCCTTCGCTTCCGCCGCCGGAACATGGAGCGGCGCGCTGGGCGTGCACGGCTTTCGCCAGAAGCTGGACGCCGCCGGCGAGGGCGGCGGCCTGATCGCCCCGGCGGAAACCCGCGCTGTCGCCGCCTATGTGTTCGGGGAGCTGCAGATCAGCGAGCGCTGGCGGGCGCAGCTGGCCGGACGCGCCGGCGCGGTGGAGGTGCAGGGCTCGGCGCCGCGCTTCCCTGCAGGCTACCTGCCGGTCCCCGGTTTCACCGAACCGGCGCTGACGCCGCGCACCCGCAATTTCGCGCCGAAGAGCGTCAGCGCCGGACTCCAGTACGCCCTGCCGTGGCATGGCGTGGTCGCCACGCTCAACGCCCAGTATGTGGAGCGCGCTCCCGCCGCGCCGGAGCTGTTCTCGAAGGGGCCCCACCACGCCTCGGGAACCTTCGAGATCGGCGATCCCGGCCTCAAGGTCGAGCGCGCCCGCACCATCGAGTTCAGCCTGAAGAAGGCGGACGGGCCGGCGCGCTTTGAGGGCAGCGTTTACCATACCCGCTACGCCGGCTTCATCTACCGGCGCGACACCGGCGCCGGCTGCGGCCACAGCTTCGCCACCTGCGGCGTCGACGACGAATTCCGCCAGGTGGTCTACGACCAGCGCGGCGCGCGCTTCACCGGCGCCGAGTTCATGGGGCAGTTCGACCTCGCCAGCCTCGGCGCCGGCAAGTTCGGCGTCGAGGCGCGCTATGACGTCGTCCACGCCCGCTTCGACGACGGCTCCCCCGTGCCGCGCATGCCGCCGCAGCGGGTGAGCGGCGGCGTCTACTGGCGCAGCGACGACGTTTTCGCCCGCGTGCTGCTCACCCACGCCTTCGCCCGCAACAGCACCGCCCCCCATGAAACCCGCACCCCCGGCTACAACAACCTGCGGGCCGAGCTGAACTGGCGCGTGAAGCTGCCGGCCAGCGGCGCCGGCGTTGAGGAAGTGACGCTGGGGGTATTGGGCGATAACCTGCTTGACGCGCGCATCCGCAACAGCGTCTCCTTCCGCAAGGATGAAGTGCTGATGCCCGGCCGCAACGTGCGCGCCCATCTGACGGTGACGTTCTGACAGCAGGTTTGACGGCGTCCGCGGCGGCGTTTTCCGGGGGGACAGCGTCGCCGCCGCCCGGCCCCCCGCCGCTCCGGCGGCGGGGGGAAGGGGCTTTCGCCGCGCGCATGTGACAAGCGGCGCGGAGGCCGCTAAGAGGACGCCTCAACCCGCATTGTCAGAGCTTTTCGTGGACCATAGATGAAGCCACCTGTCTGGCGCCTCGAGCGTTCCGTTTACCCGCATTTCGTCCGCATCCAGACCCGCTACCGGGATGAGGACCGGCTCCATCACATCAACAACATCGCCATCGCCGAATATTACGACGAGGCGCGGTCGGTCTTCACGCGCGAGATGTTCGCGCAGGCCGGCGTCAGCGAGCGCACCCGCATCGTCACCGCCGACAGCCGCGTGACCTATCTTGCGGAAGTCTTCCACATGCAGCCGGTGGAGATCGCCACCGGCATCCTGCGCATCGGCGGCTCGTCCTATGAGATCGGCCAGGCGCTGTTCGTCGGCGATTCGTGCAAGGGCGTGTGCGCCACGGTGTTCGTCCACGCCGAGAAGACCGGCGCCACGCCCATGCCGGCGCAGCTGCGCGCGGCGCTGGAGACCATGCGCATCCGCGTTCCGCAGCCCGCCTGAGGCGCAGGCCCCGGGGCGGGCGCGGCCCGCTCCGGCCCGGCGTCACGCGCCGTAGCCGTCCGGGTTCCGTGACTGCCAGTTCCAGGAGCTGCGGCACATGTCGTCCAGGCTGTGGCGGGCGCGCCAGCCGAGCGTCCGCTCCGCCTTGCCGGGGTTGGCGTAATAGGCGGCGATGTCGCCAGGGCGCCGGCCGGCCACCCGGCACGGCAGGCGCCGGCCGCAGGCCCGTTCATAGGCGGCCAGCACCTCGCGCACGGTGGCGCCGGCGCCGCTGCCGATGTTGAACGTCTCCGCGCCGCGCGGCGCCGCGAGGGCGAAATCCAGCGCCGCCACATGCGCCGCCGCCAGATCCACCACATGAATGTAGTCGCGCAGGCCGGTGCCGTCGCGGGTGTCCCAGTCGTCGCCGTAGATGCACAGCTCCGCCCGCCGTCCCACGGCCACCTCGGCGATGATCGGCATGAGATTGTTGGGCGCGTCGCGCGGCGCCTCGCCGATGCGGCCGCTGGCGTGGGCCCCCACCGGATTGAAATAGCGCAGGATGACGCAGCTGCACTCCGGCGTGACCCGCGCCCAGTCGCGGAGCACCGTTTCCGCCGCGAGCTTGGTGCGGCCGTAGACGCCGGCAGGCAGGCAGGGATGGGCCTCGTCCAGCGGCAGGTACCGGGGCTCGCCGTACACGGTGGCGGAGGAGGAGAAGATGATCCGCCGGCAGCCTGCCGCGGCCATCGCCTTCAGCACGTTGATGGTGCCGCTGACGTTGACGTCGTAATAGTCCAGCGGCGCCCGCTCGGCCTCGTCCACCGCCTTGAGGCCGGCGAAATGGATCACGACGTCGGGACGGTAGCGGGCGCACAGGCGCGTCACCGCCGCCAGGTCGCGCATGTCCGCCCGTTCGACGCGGACGGCGCGGCCGGCGAGCGCCGCCACCCGGCGCATGGCTTCCGGGGAGCTGTTGGCGAAGCTGTCGACGACGCACACGTCATGGCCGCGCGCGAGCAGCTCCAGCACCGTGTGGCTGCCGATATAACCTGCGCCGCCGGTCACCAGTACGCGTGCTGCGGTCATCGCTCCTGTCTCCCTGCGCCGGCCGCGGCGCACGCCTGTTTCTACAGCGCCCGGCGCGCCGCGCAACGCGCCCGTCCGGGAGCGGCGGGCGCGGCCGCGAAAGCGATGGCTGTGGCGCAACCGGCGGCGAATGTAAACGCGCCCCGGCGCCAGATTGCGGCGCGCCCGCCCGGAGCGCCGGCTCAGCCGGCGGCCGCCTGCTCCGCAAGCGTCGGGAAGTCGACGTATCCCTTCGCGCCGCCCTGGTAATACACCGCCGGCGGGGCCTCGTTGAGCGGCGCGCCGGCCTCAAGGCGCCGCACCAGGTCCGGGTTGCCGATGAAGGCGCGGCCAAACGCCACCATGTCGGCGCGGCCGCTCTCCACCGCGTCGATGGCCATCTGCCGGTCATAGAGATTGTTGACGATGGTGACGCCCCGGAACAGCCGGCGCAGCTTCTGCAGGTCGAACGACGGCTCGGCCTCGCGCGAGACGCCGGTGTCGCCCTCCACCAGGTCCAGCCAGCCGATGCGCAGTCCGTTCAGCCGCTCCACCAGATGGGTGAACAGCGGCTCGGGATCGCTGTCCCATGCGTTGTAGGCGTGACCGACCGGGGCGATGCGGATCGCCACCCGCTCCGGCTCCCACACCTCCAGCAGCGTCTCCAGCACCTCGATGACGAAGCGCACGCGGTTCTCCACCGGCCCGCCATAGATGTCGTCGCGCCTGTTGGTCATGTCGCGCAGGAAGCTGTCGATCAGGTAGCTGTGCGCGGCGTGCAGCTCCACGCCGTCGAAGCCGGCCTCCCTGGCGCGGCGGGCGGCGTCGCGGTACCAGCCCTTCACCACCGGCGCCTCCTCAAGGGTCATGGCGCGGGGCGTCTCGTAGGGAACCATGCCCTGCGGGGTGAAGATCCTGCCCTCGCCCGGCACGGGCGAGGCGGCCAGCGGCGGCTCCCCGTTCTGCGAAAACGACGAATGGCTGATGCGGCCGGCGTGCCAGAGCTGGCAGAAGATGCGGCCGCCGCGCGCGCGCACTGCTCCGGTCACCTGCCGCCAGCCGGCCACATGGCTGTCGGCCCACAGCCCCGGCAGGAAGGGGCCGCCGCGGCCGCCGGGCGTCACCGCCACCGCCTCGGTGAAGATCAGGCCGGCGTCGCCGCGCTGGCCGTAATAGATCTGCTGCAGCTCGCCGACATGGCCGTCTTCCGTGGCGCGCGCCCGGGTGACCGGCGACATGGCGATGCGGTTGTTGAGCGTCAGCCCGTTGAGCTCACAGGGCGCGAACAGCTTTGCGGTGGTCAAGGCGAATCCTTCCTGGGCGTCGTTGCGGCGCCGCGCGGGCGCCATGCCCGCTGGATTTCATACCGGCGGGCGCGAGGCAAGGCGGCAGACCCGCCGGCGCGGCGGCGAAACCGCTTGCCGGCGCGCCGCGCCGGCGCCACTCTCGGTGGAAAAAGAGGGGACCGACAATGATGAAAGAAACACATGCGCCGGCGCGCACGCCGGCGCCGGGAAGGAAACGCCATGAAAAAAGCGTATCTGACGCTTGTCGCCGCCGTAGCCATGCTTGGCGCGCACGGCTTCGCCGCCGCCGGTGAAAAGAAATACGGTCCAGGCGCCAGCGACACGATGATTAAACTGGGGCAGACCATGCCCTATAGCGGACCGGCCTCCGCCTACGGCGTCCAGGGCCGGGCCGAAGTGGCCTATTTCAACATGATCAACGCCCGCGGCGGCGTCAACGGCCGGAAGGTGCAGCTGATCTCCCTCGACGACGCCTACAGCCCGCCCAAGACCGTGGAGCAGACCCGCAAGCTGGTGGAGCAGGAGGAGGTGCTGGCGCTGGTCAACTCCATCGGCACCGCCACCCAGGCGGCCGTACAGAAATACCTGAACGGCAAGAAGGCACCCCAGCTGCTGGTCTCCTCCGGCGCGGACCGCTGGAACGACCCCAAAAACTATCCCTGGACCACGCCGGGCTTCGTCTCCTACACCTTTGAGGGCAAGGTCTACGGCCGCCACGTCAGCCGCACCGCGCCCGACGCCAAAATCGGCATTCTCTGGCAGAACGACGACGCGGGCCGCGATTACGTGCGCGGCTTCAGGGCCGGCCTCGGCGACAGCCTGAAGAACGTGGTTCGCGAGGCCACCTACGAGATCACCGACGCCACCGTCGACTCGCAGATCCTGCAGCTGCGCAACTCCGGGGCCGAGGTGCTGTTCATCATGGCCACGCCGAAGTTTGGCGCCCAGGCCATCCGCAAGATCGCCGAAATGGGCTGGAAGCCCACCATCTACCTGTCGTCGGTGGCCTCCTCCCGCACCCAGACGCTGGAGCCGGCCGGCCTGCAGAACGCCGTGGGCGTCATCACCGCCACCTCCCTCAAGGATCCGGACGATCCCGCCTGGGCCAGTGACGAAGGCGTGAAGGCCTACAAGGCGTTCATGGCCGAGTGGTATCCGGAGGGCGATCCGCGCAACAGCGGCAACGTGTTCGGCTATGTCGTCGCCCAGACGGTGGAGCACATCCTGCGCCAGGCCGGCGACAATCTCACGCGCGAGAACATCCTGCGCCAGGCGACGAACATCAGGGACCTGAAGCTGGACCTCTACCTGCCCGGCATCACCATGAACGTCAGCCCGGACAATTACACCACGGTTAACGCGCTCAACCTGCAGCGCTTCAACGGCGACCGCTGGGTGGTGTTCGGCGAGCCGATTCCGGCCGACTGAGCCGGGCGCGCGCCGGCTCCGGCTGGCGCTTCCCCCTCCCGGCGAAGCCGCGCCGGCGCGCGCCGCTGGCCCGCCGGCGCGAATGGCTGCGCATGCAACCAATGCATACCGAATATTTTCCTTGCTGACTGGCGGCCCCGTCGCGGGCGCGGCATAACCCGCCGCCACGCGGGCGCAAAGCCTGCGCGCGCGCGGACGGCCGCCGCGCCGGCCGCGCGCCGCAAGCCATGCATCTTGTGCATTGCTCGGGCTGGTTAGGGATGGCGGGACTTGCCCGGCGCAGGGGGAGGCGCCATGAGACCCCCCTTCACCGCGCGGGCGGGGGGCGCCGCCAGTCATTTCAGGCAGGACATGCAGAACGTCAGGCAAGACCATCATCCCGTTGGCCGGATGAGCTACCGGGAGTTCGTCGTTTTCATCGCCGCGCTGATGGCGACCAACGCCCTGGCGATCGACTCGATGTTGCCCGCGCTGGGCGAGATCAGCCGTGACCTCGGTCTGGCCACCGAGAACGAGCGGCAGTGGATCATCACCGCCTATCTGCTTGGTTTCGGCGCGTCGCAGCTGTTTTACGGCCCCATCGCCGACCGTTTCGGCCGCCGGCCGGTGCTGGCCTTCGGCCTCGTCGTGTATGTGGGGTGCAGCGTCATTTCGGGGCTGGCCAACACCTTCGAAACCATGCTGGTCGCCCGCGTGCTGCAGGGCGTCGGCGCGGCCGCCACGCGCGTGCTGGCCGTGTCGATCGTGCGCGACTGCTACGCCGGCCGCCAGATGGCGCGGGTGATGTCGATGGCGATGATCATTTTCATGCTCATCCCCATCCTCGCGCCCTCGTTCGGCCAGGCCATCATGCTGGTGGCCCCGTGGCACTGGGTGTTCGGCCTGCTCGGCGTGTTCGGCGCCGTGGTGCTGGCGTGGATGCTCGCCCGCCTGCCGGAGACGCTGCGTCCGGAAGACCGCCGGCCCATTGAGACCGGCGCCATCCTGGCGGCGGTGCGCGCGTGCCTGACCACGCGCGAGGCGCTGGGCTACATGCTGGCCAACACCCTCGCCCTCGGCGCGCTGTTCGGCTACATCAACTCGACGCAGCAGATTTTCAGCGACGTGTTCCACGCCGAACACCTGTTCACCACCATTTTCGCGCTGACGGCGGCGTTCATGGCGGCGGCCTCGCTGCTCAACGCGCGGCTGGTGGAGCGCCTTGGCATGCGCCTGCTCTCCCATTCGGCGCTGCTGGGCTACATCGCCTTCGCCGCGGTCCACTATCTGGTGGCGGCGGGCGGCGTGGAGACACTGCCCAGCTTCTTCCTGCTGCAGTCCGGCGTGATGTTCTGTTTCGGCGTGATGAGCGGCAACTTCGGCGCCATGTCCATGCAGCCGCTGGGCCACATCGCCGGCACGGCCTCGTCGGTGCAGGGCTTCTGCACCACGGTCGGCGGGGCGCTGATCGGCTTCGCCATCGGCCAGCATTTTGACGGCACCACCGTGCCGATGGCCGCCGGCTTCGTGCTGTGCGGCCTCGCCACCCTGGCCGTGGTGCTGACGGTGGAGCGCGGCCGCCTGTTCCGCGCCCGCAACGCCTGAGTCCGCGGGGAAGCCGGCGGGCGCACGGGGCGCCGCCCCACGCCACGCGGCGTGCGGGGCGGTCGCCTGCATGACGCGCCGGCGGCGCCGGCGCGGCAAGGACGCCTCTAGGGCACGTTCACCGGCACCTGCCTGGGGCCGATCAGGCAGTAAAGGTCCGGCCGGACGCCGCAGTCGCTCCTGAGGATGGAATCGTACATGTAAAATTCAATCCGTCCGTCCACATCCGTCGTTATTATGGTCGTCAGATTGTCCAGTCGCGTAAAAAGACGCGGCATGTCGATCAGTATGCGATATGGCGTGGTCGGGGTGCGTACGAATTTGAACCTGACCGGAATGTCTGGCTTGAACTGGTGATCTCCGACGTAAAACCGTCCCGAGAAGTGGCTGACCCAACGGCAGTTACATGCGTCCACATACCGGCAGGTAAACGCCGCCGAGAATATCTGCGGGTCGCCGTCGTCCGGCGGAGGAGGCGGCGGCGGAGGAGGCGGCGGAGGAGGCGGCGGCGGGGGAGGGGGTGGCGGCGATGGCTGCGCCTGCTGCACGACGGTCAGCGTCGCGATGTCGGACACGGACGTGTCGTCGCTGTTTCCGGTCGCGTCGATGATGCGGTAACGAACCTGATTGGCGCCGAGCCTGTACAGCGACGCGTCGGTGTCAAACCGGATGTCGCCGGACGCGTACCCCCGGACAACCGTGTAGGCCGGCGCCATCTGCATGTTGGGGTCATTGATATACAGCGCAATGCTGTCATCCGGCTCAGGGTCCTTGTTGGGAACGACTAGGACGGTTATGACGGACGCGGACCCTTGCGTGAATGTATTGTTTACAATTCCGGCGAATAAAGGCGCTGGCAGTCCCATTCAAGTATTCCCTGCGTTATGGTCGGCAGGGCTTAACATAACACGTCGTGATGTGAGGCGTTCTTTCTGCGTAATGCAGGCGCTTGTCCTGTCGGGATGCTGGCCGCCGCGTCATGGCGCGCGCTCACCGCGCGCCGGACGGACGGTTCTGCTCCAGCGCCGCGCACAGCTCACGGTCATGGCGGGACGCGCGCTGCAGCTGCTCGGGCCACGCGTCCGCAGGCAGGCCGAGGCGGCGGCTGACCTGGACTGACAGCCGCGCCAGCCGCTCCAGATCGGCGCGGACCTGCCCCCCGGCCACGCCCGCCAGCCGCGGGATCACCGGAGCGCCGCCGGCGTAGCGCGCCGCCGCGAGCGGGCGCACGGACGGCGCCGCCGCCGCCAGCGGCCAGCGCGCCGCCCACCATGACGCCGCCGCATAGGCGCGCCCGGTCACGTCCTCGCAGCGGCCCGGCGCCGGCGGCGGCGGCGTGCGGGAAGTGAAAAAACGCTCGCTCCAGCGCGCCATGCCTTCCAGCAGCCAGCCTGTCTTGAACATGCCGTAGCCGTACTGGAAAAGATGGAACATCTCGTGGGCGGCGGTGGGGTTGCGGCTGAAGTCGCGCGTCCGGTTGATGGTCTGCCCCCTGAAAAGTGGTCCTCCCTGAAGTAGGCTATTGAGCCGTAGGAGGACGTTTGAATGCCCCAGAAGAAGCATAGACCTGAAGAGATCGTGGCGAAGCTGCGCCAGGTTGATGTTCTGTTGTCACAAGGCCGGTCAGTTGGCGAAGCGGTTCGTTCGATCGGCGTGACACAGTTCACGTATTACCGATGGCGCAAGGAGTTCGGCGGCCTGAAGGGCGATCAGGTGAAGCGCCTGAAAGAGCTTGAGAAAGAGAACGACCGGTTGCGCAAGGCGGTGTCGGACCTGACGCTCGAGAAGCTGATCCTGAAGGAGGCTGCCTCGGGAAACTATTGAGCCCCGCGCGCCGCCGTCGCTGCGTCGATCATGTCATGGCGAAGTTCTCCGTCTCGGAGCGCTTTGCCTGCAAGGTTCTCGGCCAGCACCGTTCGACCCACCGCAAAAAGCCCAAAGGCCGGCCGGATGAAGAGGCATTGATCGCCGACATCGATCGTGTCCCGTGCCGTGGTGTAGTTGGATTTCATAGCCATCGGTGATTTCCGATAGGGTCGGGTTGCTTAGAACCAACCTGAAGGACACCACCGATGACCGACGATATGATGAACCTGCGCTCGCTCGTTGAGAAGAGTGCTGACGCCGATTTGCTGCGCGAGATGATCGGCTTTGCCGCCGAGAAGCTGATGGAATTGGAGGTCGGCGCTGACGTTGCCCCCTGCGCCTATTCCGGTTTGAAGTTTGATCTGGCCCCGCTGAGAGGACCAGACATGAAGCGCACGCGGTTTTCAGAAGAACAGATCATCGCCATCCTGAAGGAACACGAGGCGGGCATTCCGGTGGCGGAGCTCTGCCGGAAGCACGGCGTCAGTGACGCCAGCATCTACAAGTGGAAGGCGCGGTTTGGCGGCATGGAAGTGTCCGAGGCCAAACGGCTGCGGGCCCTTGAGGACGAGAACAGTCGCCTGAAGCGCATGCTGGCCGACGCAATGCTCGACAATGCGGCGCTGAAGGATCTTTTGGGAAAGAAGTGGTGACGCCCGCCACGAGGCGACAGGCCGTTCGCCATCTCATGCAGCAGCACGGGATGAGCGAACGTCGGGCGTGTAAAGCCACCGGCTTCAGCCGCATGAGCATGCGTTACCAGGCGCAGCGCCGGGACGATGGCGTCCTGCGCACACGGATGAAGGAACTGGCCCATGAACGCCGGCGCTTTGGCTACCGGCGTTTGCATGTGCTGCTGCGTCGTGAAGGCTTTGAGGTCAACCACAAGCGGCTCTTCCGGATATACAGGGAAGAGCGGCTCGGGGTGCGCCGTCGGGGCGGTCGCAAGCGGGCCATCGGAACACGGGCGCCAATTGAGCCGCCGCTGTCGCCAAACGAACGGTGGTCGCTGGACTTCGTGTCCGACCAACTGACGGATGGCAGGCGGTTCCGCGTGCTGACAGTCGTGGACGACTGTACCCGCGAGTGCCTCGCGCTTGTAGCGGATACGTCCCTCTCGGGGGCGAGGGTCGCGCGTGAACTGGATGCCCTGATTGTCGCCCGGGGCAAGCCAGCCATGATTGTCAGCGACAATGGCAGCGAATTCACGTCGAACGCCATTTTGACGTGGGCAGACAGGTCCAGGGTGCGCTGGCACTATATCGCGCCTGGCAAGCCCATGCAGAATGCGTTCATCGAGAGCTTCAATGGACGTCTGAGAGACGAGTTCCTGAATGAGACGCTCTTCTCCACGCTGACCCAGACGCGCTCCCAACTGATCGTGTCCCGTGCCGTGGTGTAGTTGGATTTCATAGCCATCGGTGATTTCCGATAGGGTCGGGTTGCTTAGAACCAACCTGAAGGACACCACCGATGACCGACGATATGATGAACCTGCGCTCGCTCGTTGAGAAGAGTGCTGACGCCGATTTGCTGCGCGAGATGATCGGCTTTGCCGCCGAGAAGCTGATGGAATTGGAGGTCGGCGCGAAAACAGGCGCGGCCTATGGCGAGAAGAATGCCTTTCGGCTGGCCCAGCGCAACGGCTACCGCGACAGAGACTGGGAGACGCGGGCCGGAACAGTAGAACTTCGCATTCCGAAACTCCGCACCGGCAGCTACTTTCCGAGCTTCCTGGAGCCGCGTCGCATGGCCGAGAAAGCCCTGACCGCGGTGATCCAGGAAGCCTACATCCAGGGCGTTTCGACCCGCTCGGTTGACGACCTCGTTAAGGCCATGGGCATGTCGGGCATTTCCAAGAGCCAGGTCTCCCGGCTGTGCGAGGAGATCGACGAGAAGGTGAAGGCTTTTCTCGACCGGCCCATCGAAGGCGAATGGCCCTACCTCTGGATTGACGCGACCTATTTGAAGGTCCGGCGTGGCGGGCGCATCGTCTCTGTTGCAGTCATCATTGCCGTCGGCGTCAACACCGACGGCCGACGCGAAGTGCTCGGCATGGAGATCGGCACGTCCGAGGCCGAGGCGATCTGGACCGAGTTTCTTCGAAAGCTGACCAGGCGGGGTCTGCGTGGCGTCAAGCTCGCCGTCTCAGATGCGCATGAGGGCATCAAAGCCGCAGTATCGAAGGTGCTCTGCGCTACCTGGCAGAGGTGCCGGGTGCACTTCATGCGCAATGCTTTGGCCCATGCTGGAAAGAGCGGACGGCGTGTCGTCTCCGCCTTCATTGCCACGGCCTTCGCTCAGGACACGTCGGAGGCGGCAAGCACCCAGTGGCGCAACGTCGCCGACCAGATCAGGCCAAAGGTGCCGAAGCTCGCCAGTCTCATGGACAGCGCCGAGCAAGACGTGCTCGCCTACATGACCTTTCCCAAGCAGCATTGGGCCAAACTTCACTCGACCAACCCGATTGAGCGATTGAACGGCGAGATCAAGCGGCGGACAGAGGTCGTCGGCATCTTCCCCAACGACGACGCTATCGTGCGCCTGGTCGGTGCACTGCTGCTCGAACAGAACGATGAATGGGCCGTCCAGCGATCCCGCTATATGACCCTTGAGACAATCGCTACGATGAGCGATGATCCACTCATCAGCCTGCCAGCAACAAGCTGACACTCATCCGACCCTCTGGGATGAGCCGTGGCCGTCTAAGCTACACCACGTCCTGGGACATCATCCCGACATCATCCGCCTGGCCTCACGCTACGGCCGCTATGGCTATCGCCGGATCACGGCAATGCTGCGATCCGAAGGCTGGACGGTGAATGCCAAGCGTGTCGAGCGCATCTGGCGGCGGGAGGGGCTGAAGGTTCCCCAGAAGCAACCGAAGAGAGGACGTCTCTGGCTGAATGACGGATCATGCGTTCGGCTTCGGCCGGAGCACCCCAATCATGTCTGGTCCTATGACTTCGTCGAGGGCCGGACCCACGATGGCAGGAAGTTCCGCATGCTCAACATCATCGACGAGTTCACCCGGGAGTGCCTGGCGATCCGCATTGATCGCAAGCTCAACTCGACCGACGTCATCGACACCCTGTCGGACCTGTTCATCCTGCGCGGCGTGCCGGGCCATGTCCGTTCCGACAACGGCCCGGAGTTCATCGCCAAGGCTGTACGGGAGTGGATCGTAGCCGTCGGCGCAAAGACAGCGCAGCGTTCATCGAACCAGGAAGCCCTTGGGAGAACGGCTACTGCGAGAGCTTCAACTCGAAGCTCCGCGACGAACTGCTCGACGGTGAGATCTTCTACAGCCTCGCCGAGGCCAAGATCATCATCGAAGCCTGGCGGCGATACTACAACACCAAGAGGCCACACTCGTCGCTTGGATACAAGCCACCGGCACCCGAGGCCATCATCTGGCCTGCGCCAGCAAGCGGAGCAGCACCGTCATCTGCCCAGGCAATAGCCCCAAGGCCGATCATGAACTAAGATTGAAACCGGACCACCCTATGGGGTCAGGCCAATCGCCCAGCTGCGCGATCTGGAGCACGTGCGCGAGGCGCTTACCTCGACCACGGTGGCGACCCTCGCCGACCTGCCGTTCTTTTTCGTGTTTCTGGGGGTGATGTGGATCCTGGCCGGGCCGCTGGCGCTGGTTCCGCTGGGCGGGCTCGTGCTGATGGCGCTGCCGGGCGTGCTCGTGCAGCCGCGGCTGCGCGAATACGCCAACGCCTCCATGCGCGAGGCGTCGCTGCGCAACGCCATGCTGGTCGAGGCGGTGCAGGGCATGGACGACATCAAGAGCCTGCAGGCGGAGCAGCGCTTCCTGCGCCTGTGGAACCACTACAACGCCGTCACCGCCATGGCGCAGCTGAAGCTGCGCCGCATCACCAACGGTCTCACCACCTGGGGCGGCGTGGTGCAGATGCTGGTGTTCGCCGCCGTGGTGACGATGGGCGCGCCCATGGTCATCGCCGGCGAGATCACCACCGGCGGCCTGGTGGCGGCGTCCATGCTGGGCTCGCGTATGATCGCGCCCATGGCCCAGCTCACCCAGGTGCTCGGCCGCCTGCAGCAGGCGCGGGTGGCGGCGCGCAGCGTCGACGCCGTCATGGCGCTGCCCGTGGACGACGCGCCTGACGAGAGCCGGGTGCACTTGCCGGTGATTTCCGGCCACTACCAGCTGCGCGACGTGACGCTGCGCCATGGCGACGAGAACTCGCCGGTGGCGCTGTCGGTGAAGGCGCTCGACATCCGGGCCGGCGAGCGCATCGCCGTGCTTGGCCGCAACGGCGCCGGCAAGAGCACGCTGCTGCGCGCCCTCGCCGGGCTGCTGCAGCCCTCGGCGGGCGAAATCACCCTGGACAATGTGGCGCTCGCCCATATTGATCCGGCTGACCTGCGGCGCGACATCGGCTTCGTCGGCCAGGACGCGCGGCTGTTCCACGGGTCGCTGCGCGACAACCTGCTGATGGGCGCCCCCGACGCCTCTCACCAGGAGCTGACGGAGGCGCTGGCGCTCACCGGCGCGCTCGGCTTCGTGCGCCGCCTGCCGGCCGGGCTTGACCATGTGGTGGGCGAGGGCGGCGCCGGTTTCTCCCAGGGCCAGCGCCAGCTGCTGCTGCTCACCCGCCAGCTGCTGCGCAATCCGCAGGTGGCGCTGCTGGACGAGCCGACCGCCAGCCTGGACGAGGCCGCCGAGCGCGAGCTGGCGGCGCGCCTCGGCGAATGGGCGCGCGGGCGCACGCTGGTGATGACCACGCACCGGCTGCGGCTGCTGGAAATCGCCGACCGCGTCATCGTGCTGGACGAGGGCCGCGTCGTGCTCGACGCGCCGCGCGCGGAGGCCCTGCAGAAACTTGGCCGGGGGCCGCGCGCCGCGGCGCCGGCGCGCCAGACGAAGGGAGCGCCGGCATGAGGTCCGTCTTTTTCTGGCGGAAGCCTGCCCCGGCGCCGGCCGCCGTCGATCTGGACGCCGAGGGGGGCGACGTGCGCCTTTCCGGCGCCACGCGCATCATCGTGCTGCTGGCGGCGCTTCTGGTCGTGTTTCTCGTCTGGGCCAGCTTCGCCACCCTGGACGAGGTGGCCAGCGGCCAGGGCAAGGTGGCGCCGTCATCGCGCGAGCAGGTGATCCAGTCGCTGGAAGGCGGCATTCTCGCCTCGCTCAACGTGCGCCAGGACGACGTGGTGCAACCCGGCCAGATCCTGGCGCAGCTTGACCCCACGCGTTCCGAATCCAGCGCCGGCGAGATCGAGGTGCGGCTGCACGCCGCCCAGGCAAGCGCCGCCCGCCTCACCGCCGAGGTCAACATGACCGCGCTGAAATTCCCGCCGGAGCTGGACGGCGCGAAGGAGCTGGTGGAGGCCGAGACGCGGCTCTACAATGCCCGCCGCAAGGCACTGGACGAATCCACCGCCTGGCTGCGCCGGTCGCTCGAGCTGGCGAAGAGCGAGCTCGCCATCAGCGAGCGGCTGCAGAAAGCCGGCGCCGCCAGCCAGATCGAGGTGATCCGCCTCAACCGCCAGATCGCCGACCTGGAGCTGAAGCTGGCGGAGGTGCAGTCGCAATATGTGGTGCGCGCCCGGGAGGAGCTGGCGAAGGCCGAGGCGGACGTCAAGGCGCTGCAGCAGCAGCTGCGCGCCCGCAGGGACACGCTGTCGCGCGTGGTGTTCCGCTCGCCGGTGCGCGGCGTGGTCAAGAACATCGAGGTGACCACGGTGGGCGGCGTCATTCCGCCCAACGGCAAGCTGATGGACATCGTGCCGCTGGACGACACGCTGCTGATCGAGGCGCGGATCTCGCCCCGCGACATCGCCTTCATTCACCAGGGGCAGCGGGCGACGGTGAAGATCTCCGCCTACGACTACTCCATCTACGGCGGCCTGGAGGGCAAGGTGGCGAGCATCTCGCCCGACACCATCCGCGACGAGGCCAAGCCGGACGTCTATTACTACCGCGTGTACATCAAGACCAGCAGCGACCGGCTGGTGAACCGGGCGGGCAAGGAGTTCCCGATCTTCCCCGGCATGATCGCCACGGCCGACATTCACACCGGAGAAAAGACCGTGCTGCAGTACCTGCTGCGGCCGCTGAACCGCGCCCGCGAGGCGCTGCGCGAACGCTGAGGCGCGCCGGCCGCCCGGCCTTGCGGCCCTGGCGGCGTGACCGGGACCCGCCGGCCCGTCCGTCAGGCCGGCTGCGGCTCCGGCGCCTGCTGGCACACGTCCACCCAACGGGCGCCGGTGAGTTCGGCGAGGCGCGCCGGGCTGATGCGCACGGCGCTGTCGATGGAGCCGGCCGCCGGCGCGACGTCGTCAAAAGCCTGCAGCGACACGTCGCAGTACACCTGCAGCGGCCGGGCGAGGCCAAACGGGCACACGCCGCCCACGGGATGGCCGGTCAGCGCCTCCACCTCGTCCGCGGCCAGCATGCGCACCTTGCCGCCGAACGCCTCCCGCGCCTTGCGGTTGTCCAGCCGGGCGTCGCCGCGCGTCACCACCAGAAACACCTCGTCGCCGCGGCGCAGCGACAGCGTCTTGGCGATGCGCGCCGGCGGCAGGCCCAGCGCCGCGGCCGCCTCCGCCACAGTCGCGGTGCGCTGTCCGGTTTCAATCACCGTGATATCGGGGGCCTTTTCGGCGAAAAACGCCTTTACGCTCGCCAGACTCATCCTCTGCTCCTGCGTGAGTGCAGGGCTGCATCGCCGCTCGCGGCGCGCGGGTCAATATGACGGAGGGCCGCTCCGGCGGTCGTGCGCCTGGCCGGCCAGGCAGGCGCCTGCCTGACGCTCCGCGGCGCCCGTTCAGGCCGGCCGGTCGCGCCGGCTGTGACCGGCCGGCTGGCGCAGGCGCCTCAGCTGGCGGCCTGCGCCTGGTCGTGCTCCAGCCCTTCCTCCACCCGCAGCACGTCGTTGAAGCGGTTGAAGGCGCCGCACAGGGCGATGCGCCAGGTCAGCTCCACCAGCTGCGCGTCGGAGAAATGCTGTTTCAGCTCCACGAACATCTGGTCGCGGATGCGGTGCCAGTCCGTTGTCACGGCGACGGCATAGTCCACCACCAGGCGGTCGCGGGCGGTGAGGGCGGGATGGGCGCGCAGGTCGTCCAGCGTCTCCACCCCGTCGAGCGCGAGGCCCGCCACCGCCAGCTTCGGCGCGTGCTGGCCGACGCAGTAGGGGCAGCTGTTGACCAGCGACACGGCGATGATCGCCAGCTCCAGCGACCGCCTGTCCAGCACCGCCTCGTCGGCCAGCTGGGTCAGCAGGCCCCAGATGTGGGCGAATACGGGAAGGCGGTTGGCCATCACCCCGGCCTGGGACTCGAACGGGCCGTAGGCGCGCATCCTGTCCCACAGCGGACGCAGGTTTTCGGGAAGGGCGTCGCGGCCAAGAACCGGAACGCGCGGCATGGTCGGTCTCCTGCAGTTAACGGGCCGCGGGGCGGCGACCGGCCCCGCGGCGCACGGGCGCGAAAGGTCAGGGCGCGCCGGCGGCGCGCACGGTGGGCTGCTCGCGGCCGAAGCCGGCCGGGCGGATGATCAGCAGCGCGGTCAGCGCCACGCCCATGCCGATGAGCCGCAGCGCCGCGAGGGTGGCGCTGTCCAGCCCCGGGAAGAGATCAACCGCAAAGCGGCTGCCCTCCAGCAGGAACACCAGCACGACGGCGGCGGCGACCACCCCCCGGTTGCTGCCGCGCCCGCCAATCACCACGGCCATGAAGGCGCAGGCGGTGATGATGGTGGTGAACTGGGTGGGGTCGATATAGGTGTAATAAAAGGCGTGCAGCGCGCCGGCCAGCCCGGTGATGGCCCCGCCCAGGGCGAAGCCGCGCAGGCGGATGCTGGTGACCGAGCGGCCGAGCGAGGCCACCACCTCCGGATCGTCCCGCACCGCGCGCATCAGCCGGCCGAAGGGCGAGGCGCTGACCAGCGCCACGACGCCACAGACCAGAACCAGCAGCGCCACGGCGAAGGCCAGGAAAAGCGCGTCGGACCACTGCGCCGGAACCATGCCGGCGAAGGGGCGGGCGATGCCGGCCACGCCCAGCGTGCCGCGCGTCAGCCAGTCCTCATAGATCACGGCGAGCCGCAGGCATTCGGCGAAGCCGAGGGTGACGATGGCGAGATAGTCTTCGCTCAGCCGCACCGAAATCAGGCTGACCAGCGCCGACAGCGCCGCCGTGGCCGCCACGGCGGCCGCCATGGCCGCCAGCGGCGCGACGCCGTTCACCGTGAGCAGCGCGCACACATAGGCGCCCAGCATGTAAAAGCCGAACAGGCCGAAGTTCACCAGCCCGCCCATGCCCCACTGCACGTTCAGCGCAAGGCCGGCGAGGGTGAGAATGACGACGACGCTGAGCGTGGCGACGAGATAGGCGGTCATCGCTGCATCCATTTTGCGCCGAACAGCCCCCATGGCCGCAGCATCAGCAGCAGCGCCATGACGGCGAAGGCCACGATCATCCGGTAATGCGGCGCGAGGAACAGCGTGGCCGCTTCCTCCGCCATGCCCAGCGCCAGCGCCCCGGCCACCGCCGCCATGGGACTGGCGATGCCGCCGAGAATGGCGGCGGTGAAGACAGGCAGCAGGTAGTTCCAGCCCATCTGCGGCTCGATGCTGGAGTCAAGGCCGACCAGCACGCCGGCCAGCGCCGCCAGCGCGCCCGACAGCGCCCACACCGCCAGAATCACCCGCTCCGTCTCCACGCCGCGCGCCGCCGCCAGCGAGGGGTTGTCGGCGATGGCCCGCATCGCCCGGCCCAGCCGCGTGAAGCGGAAGGTGAGCCACACCAGCGCCAGCGCCCCCAGCGCGACGCCGGCGATGACGAGCTGCTCGTGATTGACGCGCACGCCCCAGAAACGGTGCGGCCGCGCCACCGCCACGTCGAAACTGCGCGGCGAGTTGCCGGCCAGCAGGCGGATGACGTTCTCCAGGGCGATGGCCACGCCCATGGAGGCCACCAGCAGCGTCAGGCCGGAGCGGCCGCGCAGGCGCCGGTAGGCCAGCCAGTCCACCGCCATGGCGATGAGCGCCCCGCCCGCCGCGCCGGCGCCCGCCGCGGCCCACAGCGGCGCTCCCAGCCGCACGTTGACCCACCATGTGATGAAGGCGCCGGCGGTGACATAGGCGCCGATGGCGTAATTGGCGAAGCGCAGCACGCTGAACGACAGCGCCAGCGCCAGCGCCGGCAACGCCAGGACAAGCCCCGTGGTGAGGCCGTTGACGATGAGCTGGCCCATCACGCGCCTCCCAGATACAGCCGCCGGATGTCGGGATTGTCGAGAATGGCGCGGGCCGGGCCGGAGAGGCGGACTTCGCCGTTCACCAGCACCAGGCCGTGATCGGAGGCGCCGAGGCCAAGGCGGGTGTTCTGCTCGATCAGAAACAGCGTCACCCCGGAGCGGGCGATGCGGCCGATGATCTCAAACAGCAGCGCGGCGTTGCGCGGCGAGAGGCCGGCGGAGGGCTCGTCCAGCGCCAGCACGTCCGGCTCCGGCATCAGCGCCGCCGCCATCGCCACCATCTGGCGCTGGCCGCCGCTGAGCACGCCGGCGCGGTCGCCCAGCCGCGGCGCGATCTCCGGAAACAGCTCGAGGATCTCCTCCAGCCGGCGGGCGAACGGCCGGGGCCGGCGCGCCGGAATGAAGTCATGGCCGAGCTGCAGGTTTTCCCGCACGCTCATGTTGGGAAAGACATTCGCCTCCTGCGGCACGTAGCCGAGGCCGGCGCGGCCGCGCTCCGCGGCCGAGCGTCTGGTGATGTCCTCGCCGCCAAGCAGGATGCGCCCGGCGGAGGGCTTCACCAGGCCGCACACCGTCTTCATCAGCGTGGACTTGCCCGAGCCGTTGGGGCCGACCACGGTGAGCACCCGGCCGGCTTCGGCGGTGAAGCTGACGTCGCGCAGCACCGGCTGGCCGCCATAGCCGGCGGTGAGGTTCTCCACCGCCAGGGCGCGGGCCGTCGTCGGAGCGCCGGTCATGGCTGCGCTCCCAGATAGGCGCGGGCCACCTCGTCACTGGCCGCCACCGTCTCGAAATCGCCCTCGGCCACCACCCTGCCCTCGGCGAGGGCGTACACATGGTCGCAGAGCGCGCGGATCATGCCCATGTTGTGCTCCACCATGCCGAACGACACGCCCTCGTCGCGCAGGGCGCGGATGAACCCGGTGATCTCGCCGATGCGGGTTGGATTGACGCCGGCGCTGGGCTCGTCGAGCAGGATGAAGTCCGGCTCCAGCATCAGCGCCCGGCACAGGTCGAGCAGTTTCTTCTGGCCGCCGGAGAGCGCCGCCGCCGGCGCGTCGGCCAGCCGCCACAGGTCCACGCGCTGCAGCAGGGCGCGGGCGCGGGCGACGTTCTCCTCCTGCTCCCGGCGCAGGGCGCGCCGGGCGAACAGCGCCGCCCACACGCTCTCGTGACGCCGGACGGGCGCGGCCACCAGCATGCTCTCCAGCACGGTGAGCCCGGCGAAGGCCCGCGCCAGCTGGAACGAACGCCCCAGCCCCAGCCGCGCCCGCGCCGCCGGGGGGAGGGCGGTGATGTCCTCGCCGCGGAACAGCACCGCGCCGCCCGCCGGACGCACCGCGCCGGCGAGCACCGAGAACAGCGTGGACTTGCCCGCGCCATTGGGGCCGATCAGCCCCGTGACGCGGCCCTGCTCCAGGCGGACGGACACGCCGTCCAGCGCCACGAAGCCGCCATAGGAAACCCGCAGGTTGCGCCCTTCCAGCATGTCAGCGGATCACGTCCACAAGCACGCTTTCGCCATTGCGGATGACGAAGTGGCCGTAGGCCAGGTTGGTCTGGTCGCCGTTGGGGGCGAAACGGAAGTCAGAGGCCGCGCCGGCGTAGCGGAACGGCTGCTTCGCCCGCGCCGCCGCCAGCGCCTTCGCCGGATCGCCGATGGACGGGGCGTCGGCGTTGACCACCCGCGGCATGGCCGCGCCGACGGCCGCGCCGTCCGTGGAGCCGGCCAGCTCCATCGCCAGGGCGAGGGTGACGATCTGGTCAAACACCTGGGCGCCGAAGCTCATCACCGTGCCGGCCGGCCTGCCGATCCGGGCGAGATAGATGTCGTACGCCTCCGAGCGGTCGACAGGCACGTGCTGGGTGTGATGCACGCCCTCGGCCACCTCCCTGCCGACATTGGCCACGAACTGGCCGTTGGAGCCGGCGGCGTTGCCATAGGCGTAAATCACGCCCTCATAGCCGTTGCGATAGGCTTCCTTCGCCACCGCGGACAGCTCGTTGACATAGGCGGCGACGAAAATCGCGTCCGGCTCGCCCCTGATCGCCCGGTCCACCTCGACCCGGCAGGACGGCTGGCCCGGATTGAACGGAATCTCGGCCAGCACCTTGCCGCCGCCGGCTGTGAAGGCGTCGACGAACGGCCTGATGGTGGACAGGGTGAACGGGGTCTGCAGCACCAGCACGGAGGCGGTCTTCCTGCCGTCCTTCAGCATGGCCCTGGCGAAGGCCTCGCCCCAGTCCCGGCCATTGGTCTGGAAGCGCCACACCAGGTTCCGGTTGTCGCCCTGGGTGATCTCGTCGGCGGAGCCGTTGGTGGTGAGCACCACGCCCTTCTCGATGGCGATGGGCTTCACCGCCAGGGCCACGGCGCTGGACCACACGCCGGTGATGGCGGCCACATGGTCCACGTCGATGAGCTTGCGCGCGGCGGCGACGCCGGCGGTGGGCTGGGTTTCGTCGTCGGCCACCACCAGCTCCAGCCTGCGGCCAAGCACGCCGCCGGCCTCATTGACCAGGGCGACGGCCGCGCGGGCGGCCTCCTCCTCCTCCTTGCCGTAGGGACCGCCGGAGCCGCTGAACGGCGCCAGCAGGCCGATCCTGATGGGCGCCGGCGCGGCGCCCGTAGCGTAGGCGGCGGGCGCGACGCCCGCGGCGACAGCAGCGATGGCCGCGCCGACGATGGCGCGACGGGTGAACATTGCGCGAAGCATCAGAATTCTCCGGTGGCGCCGTAGCGGCATTGGCGTTCTTGCACGCGGCGCCGGCGGCCGATAGATGTCCGGAAGGCGTTACGGGGCGCGGAATGTAGTGTCAACACGCCCGTAAACGCCGGCGTGATGAAAACAAAATCACGGGCGTCGCGTCGGGAAATGGAGATAAATTTTCTCCTTCCTGCGCATCTTTTGGAATATTTTACCCGCGCTGTGACTCCATGACCCAGAAACAGATCCGACTGAACAGCTTCCAGATGTGCGCGCCCGTGCACAACTGGGCTGGCCTGTGGCGACTGCCCGGCGACGAGGCGGTGAACTACAACCAGCTCTCCTACTGGACGCGGATGGCCGAAACGGCCGAGCGCGGGCTGCTCGACGCCATTTTCATCGCCGACGTGTTCGGCGTGTACGACGTTTACGGCGGCTCGCCGGAGGCGGCGCTGCGCGCCGGCGCCCAGACGCCGGACCTGGATCCGGTGATTCCCGTTTCCGCCATGGCGCAGGTGACGAAGCACCTCGGCTTCGGAATCACGGCCAATCTCAGCTACGAGCATCCCTACCAGTTCGCCCGCCGCTTCTCGACGCTGGACCATCTCACCGGCGGGCGCATCGGCTGGAACATCGTCACCGGCTACCTGCAGAGCGGCGCCCGCGGCATGGGGCGCGAGGCGCAGACCGAGCACGACGCCCGCTATGACGTCGCCGAGGACTTCATGGCCGCCTGCTACAAGCTGTGGGAGCATTCCTGGGAGGACGGCGCGGCGGTGCGCGACCGCGCGCGCGGCGTGTTCACCGATCTGGCGCGGGTGCGCCGGGTGACGCATGAGGGGCCCCACTTCCGCGTCGACGGCGTCCACCTGTGCGAGCCCTCGCCGCAGCGCACGCCGGTGCTGTTCCAGGCGGGCTCGTCAGAGCGCGGCCTCGCCTTCGCCGCGCGCCACGCCGAATGCGTGTTCATTAACGGCCCGACCATGGAGGCGGCGGCGCGGACGGTGAAGAAGCTGCGCGCGCTGGCGGTCGGGGCGGGACGCGCGCCGGAGGATCTCGTCATCTTCCTCGCCGCCAACCTGATCATCGCCCCGACCCGGGCCGAGGCGGACGAGCTGCACGCCGAATACGCCCGCCACCTCGACGCCGCCGGCCAGCTGGCGCTGGTCTCCGGCTGGACCGGCATCGACCTGTCGCAGCTCTCGCCGGACGACGTGGTGCCCTTCGCCCGCTCCAACGCCATCCGCTCGACGCTGGAGAACATGACGGTGAAGGCGCCGAAGCCGGCCCGGGTGCGGGATCTGGTGGCGCTGACCGCCGTCGGGGCCCGCGCGCCCTTCATCACCGGCACGCCCGCGGAGGCGGCCGACGCCCTGCTGGAGTGGGCGGACGTCACCGGCGTGGACGGCTTCAACTGCGCCCGCCTCTCCGTGCCGGCGACGCTCAACAGCATCGTCGACCTGCTGGTGCCCGAGCTGCAGTCGCGCGGCCGTTACAAGATCGCCTATGCGGAGGGCACCCTGCGCGAGAAGCTCAACGGCGGCGCCGGCCCGCGTCTTGCCCCGACCCATCCGGGCCGCCGCGCCAGCTTCGACGGCTGAGGCGGCGGGAAGGGCGCCGGACGGTCGTCGTCGTCGCCGCCCGTCGCAGGACCGGACCCGTCGTTCCGGCGCCTTTTCCGGCCCGAACCGGCCCTGCCGGCGCGCGAGGCGGGGCGGCCGCGGCCGTCCCGACGCCGGCCGCGCGCCTTTCGTGTCCGGACGGGGCGTCCGCCCGCCCGGCACGGACGCCCGGCTCAGGCCCGGGCTGGGGCGGCTCGGGCGAAAACGCCGGCGGCCGAAAGCCCGCGAAGCGGACAGGCGGCGCGCGCCGGGGCGGCTCAGCCTGCTGGCGCCGGATCCAGCGCCACCACCGCCTCGCCGCGCAGCTTGACGTCGCCGTGCTGGTCCTTCGCCGTCAGCTCAAGACGGGCGCGGCGCTCGCCGTCCGTCTCGTCAACCGCGGTCACCACGCCCTCGCAGGTGATCTCGGCCCCCACCTGGGTGATGGAGACGAAACGCACCCCGAACGCGCGGATGCGGTCGGCCGGAAAGGCGTCGTTCAGCGCCATGCCAAGACGCGCCATGATGAACATGCCGTGCGCGAACACGTCGTCAAAGCCGGAGCGCCGCGCGAAATCGATGTCCACGTGAATGGGGTTGTGATCGCCGGAGGCGCCGCAATACAGCGCCAGCTCGTGACGCGTCACCGGACCGAACGCCCGCCGCACCGGCGCGTCGCCTGGTTTCAGCTGCTGCGCGCCCATCACCCGTTCCCCCCGTGCTGCGGATTGCGAATGACAATGGTGGAGGTGAGGTCCGCCACATGCGCGCCCTCGCCGTTCTCCACCCTCGTTTCCTGCGTCACCATGGTGAGCGCGCCGCCCTTCTTGTCGGTGATGGCGGCGATGCGCGTCACATAGGTCAGCCAGTCGCCGACGCAGGCCGGCCGGTGATAGACGAATTTCTGCTCGCCATGGAGGATGCGGCCGATATCCACCCCCAGCATGTCCAGCACCTTGATGGATCCGGGATTGTCAAGGCCCTGCAGGCAGAACAGATAGGTGGGCGGAACCGGAATGTCGCGATAGCCGGCGGCGCGCGCCGCCTCGGCGCTGTGATAGACCGGACTGGTCTCGCCGATGGTCTCAATGAAGAAACGCAGCCGCCGCGGCTCGACGAAAGCGTGCTGCGGCGGGAAGACGTGACCGGTGAGGGTCTGCGGATCAACCGCGAATGTCGCCGCCATGATCAGCGCCCCCCGGCTCCGGTCGCGCCCCGTGCGGCGGGCGCCGCGGCGCGAGGCCTTGTATTCAGGAACGCGCCTTCGCTGGCGCGGCGGACCTCCCCGGTCATCGTTGTCCTCCGTGTCTGTCATTGTTCCCGGGACGCGGCGGCGGGCCGCCGGCCGCGCCCTGCGCGAACCTGCGGCCCGCGCCGGCGCCGCGTCAAGGGCGCGCCCCGGGGGCGCCCGGTCTGGAACGCGCGGGGGGGGGGGGGGGGGGGACGCGCGGCGCCGTCCGCGTGACGCAGCGCCAGGCGGCGCCGTTGCGGATGCAGCTGCGCCGGCCTTGTCCGGCGTCGCTGGCCCCGGGGTTGGGGCCGTGATGACGGCGCCGGTCCCGTCGCGCCTTCCGGCGCGCCCCCCGGAAACACTGCGGGAAAGACGCGTTTCGTGCTGGACGACATGGCGCGGCGCATGGCCTTCTCTGGCGGAAAGCGGGACGACGTGACGGTGACGCCAGGGAGCTCCAGCAATGCGCGGCGGTCACCCTTTTCGCGGCCGGAGGGCTGGCGCTCCGGCGGGCCGCCGGCTGTCGGGCCTGATCGGGACATTGACCGCCGCAGCGCGTTCCGCGAACGCTGGCGCAAGATCTGGGGGAGATGCACATGAAGCTGCTGCGATATGGTCCGCCTTGCGCGGAGAAGCCCGGCCTGCTCGACGCCGGCGGCGTGATCCGCGACCTTTCCGGCGTCGTGCCCGACATCAGCGGCGCGACCCTGGGGGCGGAAAGCCTGGCGCGCCTGCGCGCCATTGATCCGGCGACCCTGCCGGAGGTTCCGGCCGGCGTGCGTCTGGGTCCCTGCGTGGCCGGCACGCGCAATTTCGTCGCCGTCGGCCTCAACTACACGGATCACGCCGCCGAAACCGGCATGGCGCCGCCGGCGGAGCCGATCCTGTTCAGCAAGGCGCCCTCCTGCATCGTCGGTCCCGATGACGACGTGCTCATCCCGCCCGGCTCGCAGAAAACCGACTGGGAGGTGGAGCTGGCCATCGTCATCGGCGAGCGCTGCTCCTATGTCAGCGAGGCGGACGCGCTGGACCATGTGGCCGGTTACTGCCTGTGCAACGACCTCTCCGAGCGCGCATACCAGATGGAGCGCGGCGGCACCTGGATGAAGGGCAAGGGCTCGCCCACCTTCGGCCCCATTGGCCCCTGGCTGGTGACGGTGGACGAGCTGGGCGACGCCAGCGACCTGCGCCTGTGGCTCTCGGTGAACGGCCAGCGCGTCCAGGACGGCACGACCGCCAACATGATCTTCAAGGTTCCGGCCATTGTCTCCTACGTGTCGCAGTTCATGGCGCTTGAGCCGGGCGACCTGATCACCACGGGCACGCCGGCGGGCGTCGGCATGGGCATGAAGCCGCCGCGCTACCTGAAGCCCGGCGACGTGATCGAACTGGGCGCCGATGGCCTCGGCCAGCAGCGCCAGCAGGTGCGGGCGACGGCGTGAGACGGCCTCCGCCGGAACCTCTCCGGCTGAACCGGGCGCGCCGCGCGCAACTCCGGCGTGCGGCGCGGGATTAAATACGAACGTATTTGTTAGGCGCCTGAAACGGTTGCGGCATGGCCGCGCCGGCGTGGCCGCTCCGCGCTCGGACGGCGCCCGCCGCCCGTGTTCCCGGCGGCGTGTTCAAAAGCAGTCACGCCCGGCGCATCTCCGTGATGACGGGCTCCCCCGGATAGCGGCCCGGCCGGCGCCGGTTTGATCGTGGACGGGCAACGACGCGCCGCCTCGCTGCAGGCGCGGTCTCCCTAGCCGTACGGGCGGCATTATCGTTCATGAAATTGTAGCCCGTATTGAATATGAAAATATCTTATTTCGTCAAGTATTTATATCTCGATATGCCGGGCTAATGTCAACATATATGGCCATGCATCATGACAATTGCCGCGCGCTGCCGCTGTCGCCGGTTATTGCCAAGGTAAATGCAGAAATCGCGCGCAGCCGTAACAGTAATGCAGGCGCAACGGCTGCGGCGGCGTCTTTCTGGCCGATGCAGCGGCCCGTATTTCTCAGGCATGCAGGAGCGTCCCGCCTGCGTGTCCTGGCGCCTGCCAGGCTCATGGCGTCCGCGCGGCGCGCACATGATTCCGAGTCAGGCGGCCTGGAGGCGGATTCGTGCGCGGCGGCGGGGAATTTTCCTGCCCCGGGGCCCTCGACATTCAGGACGGGCGGGGCTGCCCCCGTCCCAGGGCGTCATCCGGCGGAATGTCCACATGGCGCCGCCCTGATTGCAGCCGTCGGGCTATCGCGCCGCCTCGTTCATTGGAGCCGTCACTGTCGCAAATATACAACCCCGCGCATTGGGACGGACTGCAGCGGTATCTGGCGTCAAAACAAACGTTCCGCCGCGATGACGTTGATGAATTTCGCGCAAATGAGGCGTATCCTTGTGAAATTTATCACATCTCCGTGATATTCCTTTAGAAAATAAATATATTTTTGAACATAGTGTCTGTCTGTTGTACGCGCCTTCCCATACGGCATATTCGCAAATATTGTTGGCTGGAAATGCGACGGCAATTTTCGGATTATACCAATTGATCATACGAAGGGGTCGCGTGTGGCTGGGCGCGATCCAGACTGCTCTTGCATGACGTCTCTCGTGCGCATAAGTTGCTTTCCGGCCCTACGTTTGGAGGCGTATGCCGCCTTCTGATGCATCACGTGGCGGATCGTAGTCATTTGGGAGGGGGAAATGAGCTATTTTGACCCAGAATGGTATTTGAAAAAGAATCCCGACGTTCTGGCGGCGATTCAGGCTGGCCTCATTTCGTCTGCCGAGGAGCATTTCCAGCTCTACGGCAAATACGAGGGACGCAATCCGTCGCCGTTTATCGATCTTGATTTCTATCTGGCTGCAAATCCGGATGTGCGCGAGGCGGTCTAGGCCGGGCTTATTACCGCTTACGACCATTTCGTGAACTACGGAGCCGCCGAAGGGCGCGTTCCGAACGTGCTGTTTGACGTTGGCTACTATCTCCGCTCAAATCCTGACGTTGCGGAGGCCGTAGCCCGTGGCGAGCTGAACGCCATCGATCACTATCTTCTTTATGGCGTCGCCGAGCAGCGCGCGGTGACATATCTGTTTAACGAGCAGGACTATCTCGCCCAGAACCCGGACGTCGCTGCGGCGGTTGAGGCTGGCCTCATCTCCAGCGGTCTGGAGCATTTCCTGCTGTATGGCGCTGACGAGAACCGCGCTCCGAGCAGCCTGTTTGACTCGGCCGCGTATCTGCGCCTGAATCCGGACGTCGCCGCCGCGGGCATGAGCGCGCTTGAGCACTTTATGCGGTATGGCGCCGCCGAGCAGCGCGTCGTTTCCGCCGTCTTTGACGCCGCGGCCTATCTGGAAGCCAATCCGGACGTCAAGGCGGCCGTGGAGGCGGGCGAGATCAGCGCCTATGAACACTTCATCAGGTACGGCGTTGCTGAACAGCGCAATCTGGGCAACGGCATTGATCTGACGTTCTTCTCCTACGACGAGACCTTCAAGGCTGCGCTTGAGCGCGGCGACATCGGCGCTGTGCTGGAGCGGGTCGAGGAGGTCGCTCCCTTCATTCCGGGCTACGAGCCGCCGCCATATTTCGAGATTCCGGAGGATCTTGCGCCGCCGGCCGACTTCACGCCGCCGCCTGGCCAGAGCCTCGTCGTTCCGGAGGAGCCGGTGACTCCCGAGGTTCCCGAGCAGCCGGGTGACGGCGAGCAGCCGGGCGACGGCGAGCAGCCGGGTGAGGGCGACGACCAGCCGGGCGGTGGCGACCCGCAGCCTGAGGACCCGCAGCCTGAGGACCCGCAGCCTGAGGACCCGCAGCCTGAGGACCCGCAGCCTGAGGACCCGCAGCCTGTTGAGATTACAACTGACAAGATCACCGTCGTGGCCGGGCTGGCTGTGCTTGCCGCCGGCGAGGGCGACTCACTGCTTGTTCTTGTCGGGGATGAGGAAAAGGGTACGATCAGCCGCGAGGCTCTCAGGTTCATCGAACTTGGCGAGGGCGCTCGCCTGGAAATCGACGGCAGCGTGGCCAACGGTCTCGAGGTCGAGGTGAGTGGCGACGGCGTCATTGATGTCACCAATGTTGATTTCGGCGACATCGCGGAAGGGCCGCTTGCCGGTCCTGACCTGTCCGGCCTCGTCTTTGAGGAGCTGGAAGGTTCGCCGTACCTGCTGTCGAGCCGCCTGCTGGTTAACGGTTCCGTCGCCGACGCCTTCAAGGCGCTGTGGGTCGGGCTGGACAACGAGTATTACGACGGCCACAATCACTACGCCGACATTAACCTGAACACGCTCAAGGTGATGCTCGCCAACGCATACGTGGGCTACCTTGCGAATGGCGGCGAGGCGGTGCTGGATATCGTTCAGACTAGGGTTGGCGGGACGGCGGATTACGACAAGCGTCAGCAGAGCCTGCACGACAATATCCTTGGCGAGATCACGGACATCGCGATCAATGACCGGTTCCGTGAAGAAGATGATGATCCGCGGACCGACGCTGCGAAGGAGTTCGGCGACCGTCCGTACATTGGTGGTTACCTTGACCGCAACGAGCAGACCGCTGAGGCGCGTTCCTGGGACTTCGCCCACAATATCGAGCGTGACGATTACATCCAGCGCATTGAAGAGGGCTGGGTCGCTAACGATGGCGGTAATATGTACACGGGCGCTGGCATCCCCGCCTCGGACTTCTACACCGTCGAGCATGAAGGCTACGGCCTTATGCTGGCGCTGAAGGGGGTTGAGCGTGGCACCGCCGACAATCACTTCGCTGGGGTTGATCCTGACTCCGGATTCGCCGTCTACAATGTCCCGGGCGGCTCCCAGACGGCGGGCTGGGGCGTGCCGAGCAACTGGTCGTTCAACATGTCAATCGAGACGCACGACCACTACGCTCTGCCGTATGAGCTCGTCGAGTACCGCTACGTCCTTAAGATCGACATTGATCCGTCGGAGGTGATCCATTACATCGACCTGGTGATGGAAGTTGGCGAGAACGGCCGGGTGTTCAAGTACGAAGACACGGTGGTTCTTAGTGACGACATGACGGGTAATCCCGCCGTTCAGTCGAACGTCTATCAGCAGTCGGTCAACTGGGGCTTTACGGGGATCGAGTCGTTCCTGCCTGAAGATTACGACTTCAATGACGGAGGAACGTTCCACGTTCTCCTCGAGGCCTATCTCCCGGGCGACAATGGAGCGCTGTTCCTGTCCAATGGCATTATTATCAACGCCGAGCCAGTTCCTTCCCTCTAAGGCGGCTATTCATTCAGCCTCCGCATGAAGGAGGAACGGGTCTGGCGGGGTTGTCGCCCCGCCAGGCCCTGTTTTGACGGCACGTCGCTCCGGAGGGGTAGATGCAGACACCGCGGAAAACCGCATCTACGGACATGGTCAAGCGTGCGCTCCGGAAATTGCGGGCGCCGTTTGCAGCGGTCCTTGTGCTGTCGCTGTTTATCAACCTGCTCCTGTTCGTAAGTCCGCTTTACATGCTGCAGATTTACGACCGGGTGATCGCCAGCCGGAGCGAGGCGACGCTGTGGGCGATCAGCCTGATCGCCGTGTTTCTCCTGCTGGTTTACGGAGCCCTTGAAGCCATTCGCGCCCGGGTGCTGCTGTCGGCCGGCGCCATCTTCGCAGGTCTCGTCGGTCCGGAGGTGTTCAAGGCGGTGCAGCGCGCCAATGTGCAGCGCCCCAACTCCGCCAGCGCCGCGCTTTTGCGTGACGTTGAAGTGGTTCGTGATTTCATTGGCGGCGCCGGATTTGTCACCCTCGCGGATCTGCCCTGGTACCCGGTGTTCGTTTTCGCCGCGTTCATCCTCCACCCGTGGTTTGGGTTCACCGCCATTTTCGGGGGCGCCGCCATTCTCGGGCTTAGCCTCGCGAACGCGCGTTTTACGGGCAAGCTAAACGAGGAGGCGAATGAGAGGGGGCGCGCGGCCATGACCTCCGCCCACGCCGCCCTGGAAAACACCTCCGCCCTGCAGGCGATGGGCATGACGTTGCCGTTGTTGTCCCGCTGGGGCAGGGAGCAGCGGCAGGCGATCGGCGCCTTTGTCACGTCGGCGGCGAGGGGCAATTTCTTTCACGCCGCGACCAAGGCGTTTCGCCTGATCCTGCAGGCGTTCATTCTGGGGGAGGGCGCCTATCTCGTCATCCATCAGCAGCTGTCTGGCGGCGCCATCATCGCCGCTTCGGTGCTGATTGGCCGGGCCCTGCAACCTGTCGAGCAGGCGGTGGGCCAGTGGAAGGCGCTGGTTAACGCACGTATGGCGTGGCGGCGAATTGCATTCCTGCTTGACGCGACGCACGTCGCGCCGGTCACGCTGAATCTGCCGCGCCCCACGGGCGCGCTCGATGTCGAAGGCGTCGCCGTCGGAGACCCGGCGACGCGCCGGCTTGTTGTCCGCAACGCCACCTTCCGCGTTGCGCCCGGGAAGGTGGCGGCGATCGTCGGCCCGAGCGGCAGCGGAAAGTCGACGCTGCTGCGGGCGATTGTCGGGGCCGCGCCGCTGGCAGGCGGCGCCATCCGGCTCGGCGGGCATGACATCCGCCACTGGCAGGAGCATGCGCTCGGCCAGCACCTTGGCTATTTGCCGCAGGAAGTCGAGCTGCTGCGCGGTACGATCGCGGAGAATATTTCGCGTTTCGCTGATGGCGATCACAGCGCTGAAGTGCTCGAGGCGGCGGGCCTTGCCGCCTGTGAACAGATGATCCAGTCGCTCCCCGATGGCTATGACACGCAGGTTGGCCCGGGAGGACATGCGCTTTCCGGTGGGCAGCGCCAGCGTGTCGGGCTCGCCCGCGCCCTGTTTGGTTCGCCCGTTCTTGTCGCGCTGGACGAGCCGGACGCCAGCCTGGACGCCGACGGCTGCGAGGCGTTGCGGCGGGCGCTTGTCGCCCTGAAGGAGCGCGGCGTAACGGTGATAATGGTCACCCACCGGAGCGCGCTGCTTGACCTGGCCGATTGCGTCATCGCGATGGAGGCGGGCGTCGCCGCCCTGCGGCCCGCGAGCGCTCCGCCGAAGCGTCCCGCGGGTCTGCGCCCTGCGTTCGCGCAGCCTCCTGTCAGCAGGCCGTTCGGCGGCGTCGCGCTGGCGTCACGACTGGAACAGGGCGGCGACAGGTCCCAGCGTATTTCGCGGACTCTGGAGCAGCCAGCCGCTTCTCAAGGCGTAAAATGAACGAAGATCACACCGCAACCGGCGGAAACTGGCGGACTTACGCATATATCGGGTATGCTGTCATTTTCCTGACCTTTGGCGTGCTCGGCGGCTGGGCGTTTATGGTGAAAGTAGACCAGGCTGCGGCTGGTCAGGGCGTCGTCATTGTCGAAAGCAAGCGCAAGGCGGTGCAGCACCTCGAAGGCGGCATCGTCAAGGACGTGCTTGTCAAGGAAGGACAGATCGTCCGCGCCGGCGACACGCTGGTTCGTCTTGATCCCACCCAGCCGATGGCGAATCTGGAGATGCTGCGCAACCAGCATGCGGCCCTGCTGGCGCTGGACGCCCGGCTACGGTCGGAGCAGGGCGATCTCGACCATATCGCATGGCCGAAAACGCTGCTGGACGAAAAGAACAACAGCCAGGTTGCGCGCATAATGGCCGACCAGCAGGCGCAGTTTGAGGAAAGACGGGCCTCGCTGACCGGCCAGCTCAACATTCTGGAAGCGCGCGTCGAACAGTTGCGCTCCCAGATTGACGGCCTGCGGACTGAAAAGGCCTCGTCCGAGGAGCAGATCCGGTTTATCAACCAGGAGCTGGCGGGGCTGCGCTATCTTCGCGAGCGCGAGCTCATTCCCGTGACGCGTGTCCTTGCGATGGAGCGGGAGCGTACGCGGCTGGAGGGGCAGATTGGGCGCCTCGCCGCGGACATCGCCCGCACCGAGGCCTCCATTGGCGAAACGCAGCTGCAGATCTCCCAGATAAGGCAGAAATTTCGGGAGGACGTCGCCTCCCAGCTGATGGAAAACGGCCAGCGCCTCGCAGAAGTCGCCGAGAAAATAACGGTCGCACGGGACGTGCTCTCCCGTCTGAATGTCATCGCGCCGGAAAGCGGCATGGTTCAGGGGGTCAAGGTGTATGGCAGCGGGCAGGTCGTCCGGCCTGGCGAACAGCTGATGGAGCTTGTGCCCGCCGAGGACCGTCTGCTGGTGGAAGCGCGGTTCGCGCCCCAGGACATTGACGGCATTCATGAAGGTCAGAAAGCGGAGCTGCGCTTTGAGGCGCTGCAGGCGCTGAAGCCGCCGATCATTACGGGACAGCTGGAAAGCGTTTCGCGCGACCGCCTTGTGGACGCCAGCACCGGGCAGCCCTATTACCTGGCGGTGATCAGGCTCGACGCCAACGACATTCCGCCCGAACTGCGGGATAAAATTCGGGCGGGCATGGGCGTTGAAGTCCTCGCGCTGAGGGGAGCAAGGACGTTTGCAGATTATCTGCTGTCGCCGCTGGCCAATGCGTTGCGCAAGTCGTTTATTCACCATTGAGATTCATGTAGCTATCGGCCGTATGTTCGGTGGTTGCTTGTGTCCGCATGTCTGATGCTGGGAAGCGACCACTCTATTGGGGTGGTCATAGGCGCCGCGGCGTGAACAGGAGGCGCAGGCGCCGCGAGGCGGCCAGTACGGCCGTTCCGAGGTGCGGCCCAGTCGGCGGGCTAAAGCCGGTCGCCACACGCCCGGCGGAAATGCGCGTTTTCAGCGCCCGGGCCGGATCATTGCGGGCGCGCCGGGCTGGGGGGGGGCTGAAAAGCCGCGAAACCGCGCGTCGTCCATGCCCGGGTGTTACCGGATGCGAATTTTAATTCCATAATGTTTCTTCTGCGAAAATGCATGCGTACCCCATTGGCGCTTGAGGCGCGGCATCTGGCGAGGCGCCACGCCCTGCCCGGGGCGCGCGCGCCGCCCGCGCGACCATGCCTGTCGCCGCGCTCCGAGACAGAGCGCCGCTCCTCCAGCCTTCCCTGACCATCGGCCGCGCGAACAGTGTCGGTCGAAGCCCTGCGCGCCCGCGCCTGTTGCGGCGCCGATCGGCAGGAGAAGCCGGGCGTGGACACCGCCGGTGAGCGCAATCGGTTATCTAACCCGGCGCTGGCCATCGTTCTCTGTTGGTTGGATCAGGAGCCCGCCGTACTCTGGCTATTGCAAGAGCGTGTGATATTCGTTCACATGCGCTGTAAGGGCCAGTTGGCTATCTGAGGTCCCGGGAGCAAGGCCGGTATCAGAAAGCGCCCCCATAAATTTGGATTGATGAAGGCGGCGTGACTCAATCCCTTCAGATACGGAGGGGTGTCATGCGTCTACACGAACTGCCGAACGACAAATGGGCGGTTATCGCGCCGCCATCGCCGAGCAAGCAGCGCGGCGTCGCATGGGGATGACCGGCGAGTGATCAACGGCATGCAGTGGCGTTTGGGGACGTACGATCTCGCAATCCGGCGGCTGTACGAGCTACGCTTATGGCCTTTAAGGAGGCTGCCATGGAACAGACGGAGGCTGTGATCGCCACCTGACAAAAACCTGCTCCGGCGCACCCCCGGACGACCCTTGACATTCTCGCGGTGGCGCTGAAGCGTCGGAGGCGCCCCTCTTCGGCATGGACTGCTACGCGCTGCCCATCGTCAACACCCAGACGCACCCGTCGGTTGTAGAGCCAAATAGCGGAACATCGTTTGCATGCAATCACTCGACGACGACATTGACCCGCCATCTGGCCTCCGGGCCCGACTCCATATGCGCCGCCAAATGTCGAAACAACTGTCGTTCAGGAAGACATGATGGAGATAATGCGCCAGCCGTATCTTGCTGGCAAGTTGTGATGTGCTTATGTAGCACAGGCTGTGCGCTTGGGAACTGGGTGGCGCTCAGGTATCAAGTATATGCTCCCGGAAATGGGGACATCGCCCGCCTTGCCGTCAAGGATTGCGTAATGAGACTTAAATTTCCAGCTGGCAACGCATGGTCATATTCGGCTGCAGTTTTCTGGCGCCTTATTGGGCATCGTTATAATGAATTCTCATTTAATAAGGCGCTTGCTGAAACCTATAAATCAGCTTATGCGCTTAATCGCTTAAAGAAACTGATCGGATCTGAAAGCGATCTCGCCGATATTTTTGAGGCGCTGACGGTGCATTTTGACAGGAAATATTATATATTAAATAAGATGATGTCCCAGGACGTGGTGTAGCTTAGACGGCCACGGCTCATCCCAGAGGGTCGGATGAGTGTCAGCTTGTTGCTGGCAGGCTGATGAGTGGATCATCGCTCATCGTAGCGATTGTCTCAAGGGTCATATAGCGGGATCGCTGGACGGCCCATTCATCGTTCTGTTCGAGCAGCAGTGCACCGACCAGGCGCACGATAGCGTCGTCGTTGGGGAAGATGCCGACGACCTCTGTCCGCCGCTTGATCTCGCCGTTCAATCGCTCAATCGGGTTGGTCGAGTGAAGTTTGGCCCAATGCTGCTTGGGAAAGGTCATGTAGGCGAGCACGTCTTGCTCGGCGCTGTCCATGAGACTGGCGAGCTTCGGCACCTTTGGCCTGATCTGGTCGGCGACGTTGCGCCACTGGGTGCTTGCCGCCTCCGACGTGTCCTGAGCGAAGGCCGTGGCAATGAAGGCGGAGACGACACGCCGTCCGCTCTTTCCAGCATGGGCCAAAGCATTGCGCATGAAGTGCACCCGGCACCTCTGCCAGGTAGCGCAGAGCACCTTCGATACTGCGGCTTTGATGCCCTCATGCGCATCTGAGACGGCGAGCTTGACGCCACGCAGACCCCGCCTGGTCAGCTTTCGAAGAAACTCGGTCCAGATCGCCTCGGCCTCGGACGTGCCGATCTCCATGCCGAGCACTTCGCGTCGGCCGTCGGTGTTGACGCCGACGGCAATGATGACTGCAACAGAGACGATGCGCCCGCCACGCCGGACCTTCAAATAGGTCGCGTCAATCCAGAGGTAGGGCCATTCGCCTTCGATGGGCCGGTCGAGAAAAGCCTTCACCTTCTCGTCGATCTCCTCGCACAGCCGGGAGACCTGGCTCTTGGAAATGCCCGACATGCCCATGGCCTTAACGAGGTCGTCAACCGAGCGGGTCGAAACGCCCTGGATGTAGGCTTCCTGGATCACCGCGGTCAGGGCTTTCTCGGCCATGCGACGCGGCTCCAGGAAGCTCGGAAAGTAGCTGCCGGTGCGGAGTTTCGGAATGCGAAGTTCTACTGTTCCGGCCCGCGTCTCCCAGTCTCTGTCGCGGTAGCCGTTGCGCTGGGCCAGCCGAAAGGCATTCTTCTCGCCATAGGCCGCGCCTGTTTTCGCGCCGACCTCCAATTCCATCAGCTTCTCGGCGGCAAAGCCGATCATCTCGCGCAGCAAATCGGCGTCAGCACTCTTCTCAACGAGCGAGCGCAGGTTCATCATATCGTCGGTCATCGGTGGTGTCCTTCAGGTTGGTTCTAAGCAACCCGACCCTATCGGAAATCACCGATGGCTATGAAATCCAACTACACCACGGCACGGGACACGATCTTAAATAATCCAGACATAAGAAATATTAATGTTGATCCTGCGCTGCATTACCTGTTGTATGGATGGAAGGAGGGGCGACGTCCGTCGCCCGTTTTTGACCCTGTTTATTTTCAGAAAAGGCATATGCGAGGGACGGGACGCGAATTTCCTTTGGCGGTTTATCATAAAAAGCGGAAAGCGGCGGGTCTCGCGCAAGCCGACAGGACGTGGTATGTTCCTGATCTCCCCTCAGACGCCGCCTGGCAGGCCGCGCCCCCGGCCCGGTCCGTTGACAGCTCACGGTGCATGGTCGTGATTCCCGTGTATAAGGGGATGGAAGAGACCCTGTGCTCGATTTACCACGCCCTGCAAGGGCGCGATGGGGATCCTTACAGTCTTCTGGTCATTAACGACGGAAGCCCCGACCCCGAGTTGACCGCGCGGTTGCGTGATCTCGCGGCCAAGGACAAATATATATATATTGAAAATGACAAAAACATTGGATTTGTCGCGACGGTAAATAAAGCGATCAAATTTGTTCCTGATCATATGGACATTATTTTGCTGAACTCAGACGCTTATGTATTTTCTGGCTGGTTCAGAAGAATGATCGCCCATGCGGATCGGGACCCTTCTGTCGCGACCATTACGCCGTTTTCCAATAACGCGACCATCTGCAGCTATCCGGCCGTGGACCGGGAAAATTTAACATATTTTGGCGTCGCCCCTTGGGAAATCGATCAGCTTGCAGGCACGCTTAATCGCGGCAGATCATGCGAGTTACCGACAGGCGTCGGCTTCTGTTTTTATATGCGCCGCTCTGTCATCGACGCGCTTGGCGCATTTGATCACGACGCATTCCCCATAGGCTATGGGGAGGAGAACGACTTCTGCATGCGCGCCCTGGCCGCTGGCTACAAAAATATCCTCGCCGCGGACGTATTCGTATATCACGTCGGCTCCATTTCATTTTCTGCAATAAAAGAAAAAAATATGAAGCGCGGTGAACGAACGCTTCTGGAACGCCACCCAATGTACCAGGACCTTGTACGACTGCACATCAAGGCCGATCCGGCCCGTCATTATCGCGCATCAATTGATATTGCGCTGCTGACAAAATTCATTGAGGACGGCTTTATCCTGGTAACGCATGATCTCGGCGGAGGGACGGAAACCTACGTGCAGAATCTATGCAACGAATATAGGAAAAATAAACAGAAATATTGCGTTATTCGCGTCCATGATGAGCGCTTCCTGTCCATAGATGCGCCGCTTGAAATGCTCTTTGATTTCCCAAATCTCCAGAAGCTGGATATTACTACCGATATCGAGCTCGTCCGCACAATTTTTGCGAAGGCTGGCGCACGCGAGATAATTGTAAACAGCTTCGCTGGATCAAGCTGGCAAGCGCACCAAAAAATGCTCGATATTATTTCGGCTTCCGGAAAGCCGTTCACATACGTTTGCCATGATTATTCCTGCATTTCACCGATTTATGACCTTCGCAGACCGGATGGTCTTTACTGTGGTTTGCCGACAATCGCAGACCGGAATGCCTGGACCGCCATGAGAACCGGCGTTGCGGACATCTGTCCCGTCGAGGATCGCCTGGAAGCTTATCGCTTGTTCCTGAAAAAAGCGCGTCGTGTAATCGCGCCGTCACATGCTGCGGCGAACATTATCAAACGCGATTTGACCGATATTACGATTGAGGTCACGCCACATCGGGCAAGCCTTCCGCCAGCGCCGCTTAAGCCAATAAGCAGCGCCGACAAACGGCTGCGGCTTGCGTTTGTTGGCGCCATAGGCGTCGTCAAGGGGTCGCTGGTCCTCAAGAGCATTGCTGACATTGTGGCGCGGCGGAAGCTGCCGGTCGACATTTTCGTTGTCGGATATACCGATATTGATGATGATCTGAGAAAATACAATATATATGTCTCAGGCCGTTATGCTAACGAGCACGACGCTGTTGTGTTATTGAAGCAGCTAGATCCACATTATGTCTTTATTTCTAGCGTTTTCCCGGAGACGTACTGTTATGTAATCGATCTTGCGCGCGCGGCCGGCGTCCGTCTTGCATCTTTTGATATTGGCGCGCAGGCTGAACGCATTTCCCAGACACAGGATGGTATAATTATCCCGGAAACGTATATCAATGCCCCGGAGAGCGCGTTGCATTTTCTTCTTGAGAAATTCAATCAGATTCAGGGCCGGGCATCGTAACCCACCGCCCGATCTGAGCTAACGCCCATGAGATAATATTGCGCCTGTAACATGCCCTGACAGCCGTACCAGCTGAATGAAAGTGAGGTCCGTCAACCTGGAGAATGACAGACACGGGAAGAGTCGATTCACGGCGTGGCGCATCAACGGGTTCTTGAAGCAGGGCCGGCCACGCTTGCCGATCAAGGATGCCGTCCGACAAGGCGGATTCAGCGAGCCCACGTTCCAAATTTGGTCGCTTCAAAAATGCGAGCTTCTGCTAGGGCTAAGGCGGTGGATGTCGCCAGTACGCTGCAACTGGCGCCGGCCCAGGTATTATCATCACTTGGGCCGTCAGTGCCGGCCTGCAGGCATCATACGGTCGCACTTCTCCCCTTCGAGCCAGGCCAGCCGGGTGAAGCTGCAGGCCCGACCGGCCATGCCGGTCGCCAGCCGGCCTGCCATGCCAGTGGTCCGGGTCACCAGCCCCATACGGCGCCTCGGGGCGGCAGCGACATGTTCCACCGGAGCGCCTGTCACCGGGACGTCGCGCATTCGCCCGTGCGACGTGGGCGGGCATCGGATGACCCTTCAGCTTCTTGCGGCGGATCTGGCTGCGGAACATGCCTTCCGCCAGAGGCACTTCATTCCTCGTCAAGCCTGACGTTGCCCCCAAGTTCTATCCAGCCCTGAGTTCGACCTGACGGTTTTGGGTTGCCTTGGAACGGGTGGTTGAAGCGGGATCTGTCGTGGAGCCCGCGACCTGGCGCAACGGCAGATCCCGCCGCTGCGCAAACGTTGCCGAAAAGGCGGCTGGCGTCTGCCACGCCAGTGCAGAATGTGGGCGAGAGCCGTTATAATCGGCTCGCCATCTGGCCAGTTGGGAGCGCGTCTGGGTCAGCGTGGAGAAGAGCGTCTCATTCAGGAACTCGTCTCTCAGACGTCCATTGAAGCTCTCGATGAACGCATTCTGCATGGGCTTGCCAGGCGCGATATAGTGCCAGCGCACCCTGGACCTGTCTGCCCACGTCAAAATGGCGTTCGACGTGAATTCGCTGCCATTGTCGCTGACAATCATGGCTGGCTTGCCCCGGGCGACAATCAGGGCATCCAGTTCACGCGCGACCCTCGCCCCCGAGAGGGACGTATCCGCTACAAGCGCGAGGCACTCGCGGGTACAGTCGTCCACGACTGTCAGCACGCGGAACCGCCTGCCATCCGTCAGTTGGTCGGACACGAAGTCCAGCGACCACCGTTCGTTTGGCGACAGCGGCGGCTCAATTGGCGCCCGTGTTCCGATGGCCCGCTTGCGACCGCCCCGACGGCGCACCCCGAGCCGCTCTTCCCTGTATATCCGGAAGAGCCGCTTGTGGTTGACCTCAAAGCCTTCACGACGCAGCAGCACATGCAAACGCCGGTAGCCAAAGCGCCGGCGTTCATGGGCCAGTTCCTTCATCCGTGTGCGCAGGACGCCATCGTCCCGGCGCTGCGCCTGGTAACGCATGCTCATGCGGCTGAAGCCGGTGGCTTTACACGCCCGACGTTCGCTCATCCCGTGCTGCTGCATGAGATGGCGAACGGCCTGTCGCCTCGTGGCGGGCGTCACCACTTCTTTCCCAAAAGATCCTTCAGCGCCGCATTGTCGAGCATTGCGTCGGCCAGCATGCGCTTCAGGCGACTGTTCTCGTCCTCAAGGGCCCGCAGCCGTTTGGCCTCGGACACTTCCATGCCGCCAAACCGCGCCTTCCACTTGTAGATGCTGGCGTCACTGACGCCGTGCTTCCGGCAGAGCTCCGCCACCGGAATGCCCGCCTCGTGTTCCTTCAGGATGGCGATGATCTGTTCTTCTGAAAACCGCGTGCGCTTCATGTCTGGTCCTCTCAGCGGGGCCAGATCAAACTTCAAACCGGAATAGGCGCAGGGGGCAACGTCAAGCCCATACCCCGTATCTGCCCTGACGCCTGACCCCGTATTGGCCTTTGCGACGAGGGCTGAAGGACGCGCGCCACCATACGCGTTGGCCGCGCTGGCGTCCCGGGTCCGGATAAACTGGGGGCCGGTCAACGCCGGCGCGGTTCCTGTGACCGGACATGGGAACGGCCGATCGAATGGCCTGACGTCCGCCGGACCGGCGCCATCCTTCGCCCTGCCGTATCTGAGGCTCCAGCGCGCATTGCGGTCCTTCTGGCGACGCTTTGCAGGCCGGTCGTTCCAGCTCTCGGGTAATGCCCCTCCCGGATGTCGTTCATTTCACCGTCACCGTTGCGCTCACGCGGAGCCGGAACAGCCGTCGCTTTAGTGATCTGGCCGCTGTGGCGGCAAAGTCCCGCTGGCCTGACCCCATAGGGTGGTCCGGTTTCAATCTTAGTTCATGATCGGCCTTGGGGCTATTGCCTGGGCAGATGACGGTGCTGCTCCGCTTGCTGGCGCAGGCCAGATGATGGCCTCGGGTGCCGGTGGCTTGTATCCAAGCGACGAGTGTGGCCTCTTGGTGTTGTAGTATCGCCGCCAGGCTTCGATGATGATCTTGGCCTCGGCGAGGCTGTAGAAGATCTCACCGTCAAGCAGTTCGTCGCGGAGCTTCGAGTTGAAGCTCTCGCAGTAGCCGTTCTCCCAAGGGCTTCCTGGTTCGATGAACGCTGCGCTGTCTTTGCGCCGACGGCTACGATCCACTCCCGTACAGCCTTGGCGATGAACTCCGGGCCGTTGTCGGAACGGACATGGCCCGGCACGCCGCGCAGGATGAACAGGTCCGACAGGGTGTCGATGACGTCGGTCGAGTTGAGCTTGCGATCAATGCGGATCGCCAGGCACTCCCGGGTGAACTCGTCGATGATGTTGAGCATGCGGAACTTCCTGCCATCGTGGGTCCGGCCCTCGACGAAGTCATAGGACCAGACATGATTGGGGTGCTCCGGCCGAAGCCGAACGCATGATCCGTCATTCAGCCAGAGACGTCCTCTCTTCGGTTGCTTCTGGGGAACCTTCAGCCCCTCCCGCCGCCAGATGCGCTCGACACGCTTGGCATTCACCGTCCAGCCTTCGGATCGCAGCATTGCCGTGATCCGGCGATAGCCATAGCGGCCGTAGCGTGAGGCCAGGCGGATGATGTCGGCGGTCAATGCCTCTTCATCCGGCCGGCCTTTGGGCTTTTTGCGGTGGGTCGAACGGTGCTGGCCGAGAACCTTGCAGGCAAAGCGCTCCGAGACGGAGAACTTCGCCATGACATGATCGACGCAGCGACGGCGGCGAGCGGGGCTCAATAGTTTCCCGAGGCAGCCTCCTTCAGGATCAGCTTCTCGAGCGTCAGGTCCGACACCGCCTTGCGCAACCGGTCGTTCTCTTTCTCAAGCTCTTTCAGGCGCTTCACCTGATCGCCCTTCAGGCCGCCGAACTCCTTGCGCCATCGGTAATACGTGAACTGTGTCACGCCGATCGAACGAACCGCTTCGCCAACTGACCGGCCTTGTGACAACAGAACATCAACCTGGCGCAGCTTCGCCACGATCTCTTCAGGTCTATGCTTCTTCTGGGGCATTCAAACGTCCTCCTACGGCTCAATAGCCTACTTCAGGGAGGACCACTTTTCAGGGGGCAGACCACCTCATCGCCCAGGACAGCGCCGGATCCGGACACCGCTGGCGCCTGCTCGATGACGCGCCATGGCGGCGCGTCTATGTGGCCTACGACCCCGCGACCGCTCCCGCCTTCGTCCCCACGCCCGCCCGCAGCTGAATGTCGGAGGTCCGGCCATGACCCAGTCCCCGCCAGAAACCCTGGACGTCGCGCTCATCGGCGCCGGCGTCATGAGCGCCACGCTCGGAACGCTGCTGAAAGAACTGGAGCCCTCGCTTTCCGTCGCGATGTTCGAGCGGCTGGATGACTGCGGCCTGGAAAGCTCCAACTCCTGGAACAACGCAGGCACCGGCCACGCCGCCAACTGCGAGATGAATTACACCCCGCAGCGGCCGGACGGCTCCATCGACATTTCAGAGGCGCTGAAGGTCAACGCCGAGTTCGACATTTCCCGCCAGCTGTGGGCGCATCTTGTGCGCAAGGGCGCCATTGCGGACCCGCGCGCCTTCATTCACCCCTGCCCGCACATGAGCCTTGTCTGGGGCGACGAAAACGTCGCCTTTCTCCGGGCGCGGCACGCGGAAATGTCGGCGCATCACTGCTACCGGGGCATGGCGTACGGCGAGGACCCGAAACAGATCGCCGAATGGGCGCCGCTGGTCATGGAAGGGCGCGCGCCAGGCGAAAAAATCGCCGCCACGCGCATGATCACCGGAACCGACGTGGACTATGGCGCGCTCACCCGCCTGCTGGTGGGCCAGCTGACGGCGCAGTCCGGTTTTTCCGTGCATTACCGGCGCCAGGTGGCCGGTCTTGAGCGCGAGACGGACGGGCGCTGGCGGGTGACGGTGGAGAACCTTGCCGACCGCAGCCGCGAGAACGTGCTGGCCCGGTTCGTGTTCATCGGCGCCGGGGGCGACTCGCTCAACCTGCTGCAGATGTCGAAAATCCCGGAAGGACGCGGTTACGGCGGCTTTCCGGTGAGCGGCGTCTGGCTGCGCTGCGACGTGGACGCGGTGAGCGCCCGCCATCACGCCAAGGTTTACGGCAAGGCCGCCACCGGTTCGCCGCCCATGTCGGTGCCGCATCTCGACACGCGCATTATCGGCGGCCGGCGTTCGCTGCTGTTCGGGCCCTACGCCGGCTTCTCCACGCGTTTCCTCAGGCACGGCTCGCTGCTCGACCTGTTTGAGTCCATCACGCCGTGGAACATTCTGCCGCTGCTGGACGTGGCGAAGGACAATGCGGCGCTGACCGAATATCTCATCGGCCAGGTGCTGCAGAGCGCCAGCCACCAGTTCCGCATGCTGCAGCAGTTTTATCCTGAGGCCGTCCGCGGCGACTGGAAGGAAGCCGTGGCGGGCCAGCGCGTGCAGATCATCAAGCCCAATCACCACGGCGGCGGCTTCCTGGAGTTCGGCACCGAGCTTGTTCCGGCGGCGGACGGCTCGCTGGCGGCGCTGCTGGGCGCTTCGCCCGGCGCCTCGACGGCGGCGGCCATCGCCCTGGAGGTGCTGCAGACATGTTTCGCCTCCCGGATGACGCCAGACGGCTGGCTGCCGGCGCTGAAGCGCGTCATCCCCACCTGGGGCGTGGACCTGACGACCGACGCCGCCGCCTGCGCCAGCATCCGCGCCGAAACGGCGGCCGTGCTGAAGATCGACAACGTCTGACCGGCGATGGCCGGCGCGGCTGGCCCGGCCCCGGCTCAGCCGGCGGGCTCCGGGGCGCGGGCGCGCATGCGCGCCATCCAGGGCGGCAGGACGAACCGCCTGCCATTGCGGAAATCAGCAAACCCAGCATCAACGGGCATATACCGAAGCTGACGCCGGTCGGGGCCGTATCGGCGTTGTGTGCTGCTTCGCAGAGGAACAGCACCAGCCCTCCAACCGACGTCAGGTCGGCCTGTAAAGGGAGACGCCGTCGCCGGGATTGGGCGTCTGAACAACACTTTCAATCGTAGCCATCAGACCATCATACCGATGGCTATATCATAAGTCGGTGGCGATTTATTTCATGAGGTTAAACGACTGCCTGAAGATCGCCTCGAAGGTGTTCGGCGTACCTTTTCGCGCGACCATTCGGCGCAGATCCAGCGCAGCGACACGGACCCGTCCGACGGAGTCTAGACGAACGGAATCTACCCGTTGTGATTGCGCAGGAAGGTTTCAATTGCGCCCGCCTGCGCCGGGGTCAGGTTGTCCCAGGTCAGCGTCAGCACGCGGCGGATGTTGTTCATCCCGTCGCCCGCGCTCTGCGTGTAGCCGTCGCCAAACTCGGCCGTCAGCACCTTCACCTCGGGCCGGTCAACGGACTTGCTGGGCGGATACGGTGACGTGAACGCCTGCAGCGCCATTGGCTACCCTGTCTCAGTCCTCTCTTGGACCAACGTGCTTTTTTAACAGCTCGCATTCCTCAATAATGCGACGGGTGTCTGAACCTATCTCCCGTACGTTCAGGTCTGCGATTTTTACAACATGCCGCATAAAGACGTTTTCGGGAATGCCATTTGTCTTTGCGATACTGGCAACGATTCTGAAAGCGCGCTCCGGGTCTACATGCGTTTCGCCGCACAACCTGTCAGCTGTCACCAGGAGCGAAGCTGTTTCCAGCCGCTTCAGCTGTTCGTCGTTATACACCCCCTTCAGCGAAGCAAGCTCCGCCTTGCCTGCGGCCCCAAACATGATGTCGGCGTGCGCAGACGCCACAACCAGCAGGCCGGCGATGGCGCCGGCGACAGTCCTGCCAATCCGTATGACGGCTCCCTCCTCATTGCGCAAATGCGATTACACTTGCGCAACGTAGTCGCGCAAGCCGGCGTCGCAACCGGCGCAGCGGTTGCCTGCTCAGCATTCCGCTGGGTTTGAGCTGCTGGCGCAGCTCCTCGGTGACGAGCGTGCATGACGGTGAGAAGCCGCCGGATGACCGCCGGGCGGTCCGCCACGCCCGTGCGGCGCGCCGCCACTACCCGACCGGGGAGGATGTCCGGCCGCGGCCGCCCCGTAAGATCGGTATGACGTTTTGAACAGGAAGTCATACCAGACGAGGCCCGCATGCGTCCGCACGCGCTTACCGTCTCCAGTCTGCTTGTCGCCGGCGTCATCGCCGCCGCTCCGGCTCCGGCGCGCGAGGCAGGCGGCCGGGACACGCCCGCCCCTGACGCCGCCACTCCGGCGGCGGCCGGCGGCGCGGTGACGCTCGACGAGATTTCCGTGCAGGGCGCGCCGGAGTCCCCCCCGGGCCTGCAGACCGTGACGCGCGCGGGTTCGCGCCTGCCCATGACCGTGATGGAAACGCCCGCCAGCGTCGACGTCATCTCCGGCGAGACCATGCGCGACCGCGGACAGGCCAGCCTGCAGCAGGCCATCGCCCGCGACGCCACGGGCGTCACCTTCATCGGCGAGCCGGGCGACGGCGCGTCCGCCATGTCCATGCGCGGCTTCACCGGGGCCCAGGCCATCACCCGCCTCTACGACGGCGTGCGTCTTTACGCCGGCGGCGGCGCCATCACCTTCCCCTTCGACACATGGACCGTGGAGCGGGTAGAGGTTCTGCACGGCCCGGCGTCCGCGCTGCATGGCGAGGGCGCCATCGGCGGCGCCATCAACGTCATCCCCCGCAAGCCGATGTTCGACGGGCGCCGCAACGAAGTCATGGCGACGACCGGCTCGTTCGGCATGTTCGGCCTCGCCGGCGGCAGCGCCGGCCCCGTCGGCGCCAGCGCCGCCTATACGGTCGATGTGGCCGGACGCGGTTCGCGCGGCTGGATGGAGCGCGGCGACGCCCGCTCCCTCGCCCTCTCCGGCGCCCTGGCCTGGAAGCCCGCTGACGACCTGCAGCTCACCCTGTCGCAGGATTACGGTCACGACGAGCCGTCCGGCTATTTCGCCACGCCGCTGGTCAACGGGGCGCTGTTGTCCAGCCTGCGCAAGCGCAATTTCAACATCGCCGACAACATCCTGCGGTTTCAGGACAGCATCACCCAGCTTCACGCCCGCTGGACGCCGTCAGACACGGTGGAGATCAACGCCCGCGCCTGGCATGTGACCGGCGAACGCAACTGGCGCAACGCCGAAAACTACACGTGGCTGCCGGGCTCCGCGAACGTGCTGCGCAATGACTACATCGCCATCCGCCACAGCGTGGCGCAGACCGGGACGCGGCTCGACGGCGCCCTCCGCGCCACGCTGGCCGGCATGCAAAACACCACGTCCGTGGGACTCGAGCTGGAGCACGTCCGTTTCCGCAAGCGCGACAACTCCCCTTACCCGGGCGAGTCGGTGACGCCGCTGTTCGGCGGCGCGCCCGGTTTCTTCGGCGCCTACGCCATGCAGACCACCGTGGACGCAAGGACATGGCGTTACGCGCTGTTCGCGGACAACCGCCTGCAAGTCAGCGACAAGGTCTCGCTCATCGGCGGTCTGCGTTTCGACGCCCCGCGCCTTGACCGCGACAACCCGGCGACCGGGGCCCATGCGGCGGCCACGCTGGATTCGCTCAACTGGCGTCTCGGCGCGGTGTGGAACCCGCGCCCGGACGTCGCCGTCTACGCCCAGTACGCGAAGGCGAGCGAGCCGGTGACGAGCGTGCTCGGCTTCTCCGACGCGGTGAAGGACATGCGCCTGCCCGTGGGCGAGCAGATTGAGACCGGCGTGAAATTCATGCTCCCTGGCGGACGCGGCGAAGCCACCCTGGCCGCCTATCACATCACCCGGAGGAACATGCTGTCGCGCGATCCGGCGGACTACAGCGTGGTGCGCCAGATCGGCCGGCAGTCGTCGCGCGGCGTTGAGGCCCGGCTCGGTCTTGCGGTGACGGACACGCTGCGCGTCGACGCCAGCGGGGCGCTGCTGCGCGCCCGTTATGACCGTTTCGTGCAGCCGGACGGCGATTTCACCGGCGCCACCCCCGCCAACACGCCGCAGCAGACCGCCAGTCTGTGGGTGACCTGGCGGTTCATGGAGCACTGGCGGCTCACCGCCGGCCTGCAATATGTCGGCAGGACTTACGCCAATGACGCCAACACCGTCACCCGGCCGGCCTATACGGTGGTCAACGCCGGCCTCAGCTGGCGGCCGGCGCCATACGCCAGGCTGGACCTCACGGTGGAGAACCTGTTCGACGCCATCTACGCCTCCTCCGGCGCGGCGCATCACTCTGCGGCCGCCAGCATGTGGCGGCTGGGGCCGCCGCGCGCCGTCACGCTCGCCCTGCGCATGTCGTTCTGAGGGACGCCCCGCGCCCGCAAGCTATACCCGATCGGGGAGGATGCGCGGACGGACCTTCCGGATGCTTAATCGGTCTGCGCCGCCAGGCCCGCCACGCCGGCGGAGCGGCGCCGCGCCGGCTCCGGACACGCCGACATGTTCCGCGGCGGCCTCCGGCCGGGCCAGGCGGACGGGGCGATCCGGAACGCGGGCGCGCGCTCCGGGCGGAGCGCGCCCCGGCCCGGTCCCCGCCGGACGGGGACCGCACAAGCGATCCGGAGGACAGGGCCAGAGCCCGCCCTCCCCACTTACCAGGGACCCAGCCTCATGCATCTCACCATTCGCGAGGAAGAACGCCTGCAGATCTGGACGGCCGCAGAAATGGCCCGCCGCCGTCTCGAGCGGGGCGTGAAGCTGAACTACCCCGAAGCGGTCGCCCTTATCAGCGACGAAATTCTGGAGCGCGCGCGCGAGGGCTCCATTCCCATGCTGACGGACATGATGGAGTACGGCGCGACCATCCTGAAACGCGAGCATGTGATGGAAGGCGTGCCGGAGATGCTCACCATCCTTCAGGTCGAGGCGCTGTTTCCGGACGGCACCAAGCTGGTCACGGTGATGAATCCCATCCGCGACTGAACCGCTCCGGCGGCGCGCCGTCGCGGCGCGCCGCCCTTCCCCACGCGCTCCCGCCGTTCTCCCTGTCCCGCGCCTTACGTCCCGTCTGCGCCGGCGCAGTCGCCGGTGCGCGCCGCGCGTCAATTAACGCTACGTAAGCCGACCGCGACATCCTGCCTGACGACCGGCGCCCTGCGCGCCGCATGAACAGCGGATGACAAATTCAGCAGAAATCACGCCGCTTACCTGGGCAACATTCAGGCAGATCACCCTGTAGCGCAGTCCTGACCCCGGTTTTCATGGCGAACACCATGATTTTCGGCGTGGCACGCGACTTGCTTTTGCGTGGATACGGACAGCCCGTGCGAAGTCTGGATATTCCCCGATTGTCCGGGCGTCCGCAGCAGGGAGCATCGTCATGATTTCCCATTCTCCGGAAAGTATCCGTAAACACTTTGCGGCCTGCGCCGGCAAGATCGAGGATTTCAGCTCCGCGCTGGACACGCTGTTCGCCATCACCAGCGACATGGGCTTCACGCAGGTCCTGTACGCCTACCTGCCAACCCCGGCCCGCCTGCCCAATGGCGACTGGCTGCCGCTGAAGCTGAACGTCCGCAACTTTCCACGGGACTGGGAGGGCGAGTGGAAACAGTACATGCGCGTCGATCCCTACTATCGCGCATGCTTCCAGGGCATCATGCCGCTGGAGTGGGCGGAGGTGCAGTCCAGTGAATGGCTCACTGAAAAGCAGCGCAAGGCCTGCGCCTATCTCGGAGATTTCGGCCTGTGGCGCGGCGTCACCGTGCCGGTTCACCTGCCCTTCGGCCGTTTCGCCGTCGTGAGCGCCATCGTCGACAGCAGCTGCCGCAACTGGGAGCACGTGCGCGACAATGCGTGGGAGCCGCTGCGCGCCCTCACCCATGACTTCACCCAGCTGGTGCTGGAGCGCGGCCTCGAAAACCAGATCGAGCGGGAAACCCACGTGCAGCTGACGCCACGAGAGATCGAATGCCTGCGGTGGGCCTCCGCCGGCAAGACGTCGCATGAAACGGCCATCATCATCGGCCGTTCGGTGGAGACGGTGCGGCTGCACCTGAAGAACGCCATGCGCAAGCTGGACGCGTGCAACCGCGTGCAGGCGGTGGCCACCGCGGCGCAGCTTGGCCTGCTGTAAGAGGCCGCGCCGCCAGACGCCGGCGGCGCCGCGCCCGGACGGCGCCGGACAGGCGTCGAGCGCCTGCAGGCGCGGGCAGGGGTCGCGCGAACGGCGCCGCGCCCGGCGCGCCGGAGCGACGCCGTCAGGTCGTGGCGACGCCGTCAGATCGACAGGTAGCGCGCCGCGGTTTCCGGATCGTCCAGCGCTTCCGGCGGGATCTCGTCGACCACCGCGCCCTTGTCCATGACCACGCAACGGTCGGCGACGGCGCGGATCAGCGACAGCTTCTGCTCCACGATCACCACGGTCAGCCGCTCCTCGTCGCGCAGGCGGCGGATGATGCGGCCAATGTCCTGCACGATATTGGGCTGTACGCCCTCAGATGGCTCGTCGAGCAGGATGATGTCGGGACGTCCGGCAAGAATACGACCGATGGCGAGCTGCTGCTGCTCGCCGCCGCTCATCGAGCCGGCCTTCTGGTGCAGGCGCTTCTTCAGCACCGGAAAAAAGCCGAACACGCGCTCCAGATCCAGCTCCCGGGCCTCGCCCACGCCCCGGCCCATGGCGAGGTTCTCGGCCACGGTCATGGTGGCGAAAACGTCGCGTCCCTGCGGCACGTAGCCGACGCCCAGCCTGGCCCGCCGCGTGGCGTCCATGGCGGTGACGTCGATTCCCCGGAAAACGATCCGCCCCGCCATGGGGCGGATTTCGCCCATGATGGTCTTCATCAGCGTGGTCTTGCCGACGCCGTTGCGGCCGATCACCGCCACGATCTCGCCCGTCGCCACCGTCAGCGACACGTCGTTGATGATCCGCACGCGGCCATAGCCCGAGCACGCGCCGGCCAGCTCAAGTTGCGGCGTCGTCATCATTCGGCTCCCAGATAGATCCGGCGCACGTCCTCGTTGGCGGCGATCTCGTCGAACGAGCCCTGCGCGAACAGCGAACCGTAGTGCAGCACCGAAGTGCGGGCGTTGAGGCTGCGGATGAAGCCCATGTCGTGCTCGATCACCACCACGGTCATGCCCGAGCGGTTCAGCTCACGGATCAGCCCGGCCGTACGCGCCGTCTCCTCCGCGGACAGGCCGGCGGCGGGCTCGTCGAGCAGCAGCAGCTCCGGCTCGGCGGCGATGGCGAGGCCAATGGAGAGCCACTGCTGCTGCCCGTGCGACAGGCGCTTCACCGGAACGTCCTCGACCCCCGGCAGGCCGATGCGCCGCAGGATGGCGCTGGCCCGCTCCCGGATCTCCGCCTTCGGATGGTTGCGCCGCAACGGCACGAACAGGTTCTGGGCCGCGGTGAGGTCGCCGAAGGCGCTGATGTTCTGGAACTTCACCGAAAGGCCGAGGCGCGCGCGTTCGAACGCCTTGAGCCGGGTGACGTCGCGCCCCCTGAAGAACACCTGGCCGCGGGTGGGACGCTCCACCCCGATCAGGATCTTGAAGAAGGTGCTCTTGCCGGCGCCGTTCGGGCCGACGACGCAGTGCACCTCGCCCTCGGCGATCGATATTGAGAGGTCGCTGAGCGCGCGCACGCCGCCGAACACCTTGTCCACGTCGCGCACTTCAAGAATGGAGTTGCTCATCGCGCCGCCTCCCCCTGTGCGGAGCCGGAACGGGCGGTGAGCCGCCCGATCCTTTCGCCCAGCGTGGCGAACACGCCCTCGGGCGCGACCAGCATGGCGCCGACAAGGATGAAGCCGAGCACGAGCATGGAGATCTCGCCCCAGGATGACAGCTCGATCGAGATCCATGACAGCAGGACGGTGGAAAGAACCACCGAGGTCAGGTCCTTGCGGCCGCCCACGGCGACCCAGATCACCACGAGAATGTTGGGGCCTACGCCGAAGCCGTCCGGATGGATGTAGGTTCCCCACGCCGTGTAGAGCGCGCCGGCGAAGCCGGCGATCGCCGCCGAGAGGCAGAACGCCGCCAGCTTGATCTTGCGCACGTCATAGCCAAAGGTCTCGGTGCGCCGCTCATCCTCGCGCACCGCCGCCAGCAGGTAGCCGAAGCTGGAGTTCACCAGCCAGCGCAGGCCCAGATAGACGGCGATCAGGCAGCCCAGCGCCACCCAGTAGAAGCTGGCGCTGCGCCCGTCGAACTCGACGACGTTTTCGCCCCAGCCCACGGTGAGGCCCGGAATGCCGGGAAAATCGGCGGAGACCGGGCCCAGTCCGTTCATGCCGCCCAGATGCGCGCCGCCGATGGCGTAACCGGGGTCGGCGGTCTGGCGCATGAACAGGCCGAGCAGCAGCGACACCACCAGCATCAGGATGGCGACATAATCGCTCTTGAGCCGGCTGTAAAACATCAGCCCGCCGACCACCGCCGCGAGGATCGCCGGCGCGAGCGCGCCGGCCAGCACGGCGGCGAGGCTTTCGCCGGTGATCCCGATGAGGTTGATGCCGGCCACGCCATAGGCGTAGCCGCCAATGCCGAAAAACGCCGCTTGGCCAAGGCTGAGAATGCCGGCGTAACCCCAGATCAGGCACAGGCTCAGCGCCAGGATGGCCGAGATCATGAAGTTGCTGGCGGTGAGCACCTGGTAGCGGCTGGCGAACGCGGGCAGCAGCGCGAACGCCGCCGCCACGATGATCCAGCATGTCCAGAACGCCCGCGAGTTGCCGAGGGTCTGCGGCCCGTTGAGCCCGGAGAGGAGACGGAGGGGGAAAGAGTTCTTCATGGCGGTCATCGCGCCATGGCGCGTGCGCGCCGCTTCTGCACGTAGTCGGAGATGCCTTCCGGCATGGCGAGCAGGCAGACAAAGGCCGCGGCCATGATGGAGATGTAGCCGACGTACTGGTTGAACACGTTGGCGAAAGTGGTCTGTACGCCGGCGAGATAGAGCGTGGCGTAGACCAGACCGAGGATGGCGTTGGCGCCGCCGCCAAGCGCGACGGTGATGAAGGCCATCGGCGTGTAGCTCTGGCCGAAGAACGGCGACACCGCCGCCGTCTGGGCGAACATGGCGCCGGCGACGCCGCCCAGCGCCGCGCCCAGCGCGAAGACGCCGGTGTAAAGGCGGCGGGTGTTGACGCCCAGCGCCGCCGTCATGCGCGGATTCTCCATGGCGGCGCGGGCGTTTATGCCGAAGGGGGTGAAGCGGAACAGCGCCCACACGAGGATGACCAGGCCGATCGCCACGCCCGCCATCACCATGCGGTAAACGGAAAACGACAGGGCGCCTACGTCGAAACTGCCGTAGGGCGTGGGCATGTTCATGGTGGCCGGACCGAGCAGCAGCAGCGCGCCCTGGCTCAGGATCATGCTCAGGCCCCATGTCACCACGAGCGAGGACAGGAGCTGGTTATAGAAATGGCGGATGACCAGCTGTTCCATGACCACGCCGGCGAGGGCCGCGGCGACGCCGGCGGCGATGACCGACAGCGGCATGGGCGCGCCGGCGTGATAGGTGGCGGTGGCCACATAGGCGCCGATCATCATCAGCTCGCCGTGCGCCATGTTGATGACGCCCATCATCCCGTAGATCAGGATGAGGCCGACGGCCGCCAGCATCAGAAAGGCCATGTTGTCGAAGTACTGGTAGATCCAGCTGAAGATCTGACCGGCCCAGTCCATGTCGGGGTTCTCCGCTTTTTCCGGCGGCGGACGGCGCAATCCGTGACCGCGCGCCATCGCCGCCGCAGACAGACATCATCTCCGGGAGATGCAGGAAGCGTTCCACGTGACGGCCCGGGGCGCGCCGGCGCGGCCTCGCGCAAGGTCGCGCCACGCTCCAGCCGGCGCGCCGCGCGGAGGCAGGGACCGTCCGGCGGCGCGCGGGCCCGTCAGGCGAAGCTCAGTTGGCGAGCAACTTTTTCCACTCGGGGTTGTCGCCCGGCAGGAAGGCGCGGCCTGGCGATTTTTTCGTCATGTCGACGCCGATTTGTGAGAGAAACGACGGCCCGGTCATGCCGAGATCTTTCACCAGCTCGAGGGTGTGGTCGTCCTTCACCCGGAACAGGTAGGTGTGCATGGCGGCGTGATGCTGCCTGCCGTCCAGCTTCCACGGCCCGCCAGGCGCGTCGGGAAGCTCGACGCCCGACTCCAGCGCCCTGATCACCTGTTCGGTTTCGGTGGTTCCCGCCTTCTTCCAGGCCTCCGCCATGGCCTTCACGGCGACGTAACCGAAGGCGGCGTGCTCGTTGACGTAGGGGATGTCCGGCGCCATGGCGCGGATCTTCGCCGCGAAGGCCTTGCTGGCCTCGCCCGGCACGTCCTCAACATAGGCCGGGGGCACATACATGTTGGCGAGCGAGGGCGGCGCGAAGCGCTTGTGCTCATAGCCGTCGGCGATGGTGACGTTGGACCATACCGGCGTTTTCAGGCCGGCCGCCTGGGCCTGGGGATAGAACTGCACGTGATCGGCGCCCACCAGGCAGTGCACCTGGAAGTCAGGCTTCGCGTTCTTGATCTTGTCGATGGTGGCCTGCCACTGCGACACGCCGAAGGGGAAATACTCCTCCATCACCAGTTCGCCGCCGTTCAGGGCGGCGGCCACGCGCACCCACTGGCCGATGGCGCGGCAGAAATTGTAGTCCGCGCCAATGAAGGTCATGCGCCTGCCCATGTTTTCGATCATGTATTTGATCGCGGGCAGCACCTGCTGTTCGGGCGTCGGTCCGGAGAAAAACGAGTATTTGTCGGCGATGCCGCCTTCGCCCTGGTTGTTGTGCCAGTAGATGGTCCGGTTGCGCGTCACCTCCTTGCGGGCGGCCTCGCGCTCTGCGCCGGTGTAGCCGGCCATCACCACGTCAGCCTCATTGTCGAAGACGCAGCGCTGCGCCAGCTCCTGGTAGCGTTTCACGTCTGACTGTCCGTCGTACTGGACAAGTTCGACCAGCTTTCTGGCGCCGTCGACGTCAATGCCGCCGGCGTCATTGATCTCCTTTACGGCCAGCTTGTAGCCGTAGGTCTTCGGCGTGGACATGATCGAGAAGTCGCCTGACAGGTCGTCGATGGCGCACACCACGATCCTGTCTTTCTTCTTCGCCGCTTCCGCGGCGGTGGGGGCCAGCACGGCGCCTGCCGTGAGCGCCAGGGCGAACATGGAGGTAGCGACGCCGTACAAGAAGGACTTGCTCACCTTAGGCTCCTGTTTGGTCACGAACGCTGGACAGGGATCGTTGACGTCAGCATGGAGCCTAGAAGCGCGGGGCGCCGCCTGGCACGCTACCCGATTGGGGAAGCTGCGGGCGGCCGCGGCGCGCGGCTTAATCGTGGGGAACAGCGGCGCCTGTTCCGTCCGCCGGCCCGGCAGCCAGGCCGGCCGCGTGAAACGCCCGGAAACCTGTGTCATCCCCACGGAGCTGATCCATGTCCGCCAGATGGGTTCGACCCCCGATCCCGCAGTCCGTCGTTCCGGAAGAAGCCTTCCCGGTCGGTGAGCCCGAAAAGTGCGGCGCCATCGCGTTCGCCGAGGGCGACATTGAGATCAACGCCGGCCGCCCGACCATCGAACTGGTGATGGTCAACACCGGCGACCGCCCGATCCAGATCGGCGCCCATTACCACATCGCCGAATGCAACAAGGCCATGGCCTTCGACCGGGAGGCGGCGTTCGGCTACCGCCTCGACATTCCCTCGGGCAGCGCCGTGCGCTTTGAGCCCGGCCAGAGCCGCAAGGTGCGTCTCACCACCTATGCGGGCCGCCAGGTGGCGTTCGGCATGAACAACATGACCAACGGCTCCGTGCGTTCGGACATCATCCGGGAGCTGACGATGCAGCGCCTGCGCGCCCACGGCTACTGCTTCGAAGGGGAGCGCTACAAGGTGCGCGAGCGGCCCGACAGCCGTTTCGGCGACTCCGCCAGCGACGGCTAGAGCCTGGCGCGGCGGCCCTGCCCGGCCGCGCTCCTTCCTTCACGCACGCCCACGCAACCGCGCCGCAGGCGCCGGCGGCCCGCCCCGCCCTTCGCGCCCGGCATGGCGAAACGGACCGATCCATGAGCATGAAGATTTCGCGCCCGGACTATGCGGCGCAGTACGGGCCCACTACGGGCGACAGGATCCATCTCGCCGACACCGGCCTCGTGGCCGAGATCGAGCACGACTTCACCGCCTATGGCGACGAGCTGGTGTTCGGCGGCGGCAAGACCATCCGTGACGGCATGGGACAGGCCTCCAAATGGAAGGCCCGCGACGGCGCGCTGGATCTCGTCATCACCAACGCCGTGATCATTGATCCGGTGCTGGGGGTGGTGAAGGGCGACATCGGCGTCAAGGACGGGCTCATCGTCGGCGTCGGCAAGGCGGGCAACCCTGACACCATGAACGTCACGCCCGGCCTCGTGGTCTCGCCGAACACCGACATCCTGTCGGTGGAGGGCATGATCGTCACCCCCGGCTTCATCGACATCCACCCGCACTTCGACAGCGTGCAGCAGCTGGCCGAATATCAGGGCGCCGGCTTCACCACGGTGATCGGCGGCGGCTCCGGCCCCAAGACGGTGGGCATCGAATGCCCCGGCGTCTACAACCTGCACCGCATGCTGGAGGCGATGGCGGACATTCCCCTCAACTTCGGCAATTTCGGCAAGGGCAACTCGGCGACCAAAGGGGCGCTGGAGGAGCAGATCATCATCGGCGGCGCCACCGGCCTGAAGATTCATGAGGACTGGTCGTCCTCGCCGGCGGCGATCGAGGCCTGCATGGACCTGGCGGACGAGCTGGACTTCCAGGTGCAGATCCACGCCGACACGCTGAACGAGACCGGATACTACGAGGACACGCTCGCCGCCATCAACGGCCGCGTGATGCACATCTATCACGCGGAAGGCGCCGGCGGCGGCAACGCGCCGGACATCATGCGCTGCGTGATGGAGCCAAACTGCCTGCCCAGCTCCACCAACCCCACCAATCCCTTTTCGATCAACACGTACGATGAAGAGATCGACATGTTGATCACCTGCCACAACCTGAACAAGTCGGTGCCGACTGACATGGCCTTCATCCAGGGCCGCGCCCGCGCCGAAACCATGCGCGCTGAAGACGTGCTGCACGACATCGGGGCCATTTCGATGATCGGCTCCGACAGCCAGGGCGTGGGCCGCGCCGCCGAGAGCGCCCAGCGCGCCTTCCAGCTCGCCGCGGTCAACAAGGTCCGCTTCGGCAAGCTGCCGGAGGACGCGCCGGGCAACGACAATTTCCGCATCCGCCGTTACCTCGCCAAGGTCACCATCAATCCGGCCATCGCCTTCGGCGTCGACTCCTATGTGGGCTCCATCGCCCCCGGCAAGCTGGCGGACCTGGTGCTGTGGCGGCCAAAATTTTTCATCGCCAAGCCGGAAACCACGGTGAAGGGCGGCTTCATCTCCCATGCGGTGATGGGCGATCCGGCCGGCTCGCTGATGACCTGCCAGCCGCTGAAGTACCGGCCGCAGTACGGCTCCTACGGCCCCAATCCGGCGCGGCTGAGCTATTCTTTCGTCACCCAGGCGGCCATCGACGCCGGTCTCGGCAACCGCCTGCGCGCCCACCAGACGCTGGTTCCGGTGAAGGGCACCCGCACGATCTCCAAGCGCGACATGTACCTGAACAACGCCATGCCGCACGTCGAGATCGATCCGGAGACCTACAACGTCTACATCGACGGCCGCCGCGCTACGGTGAAGCCGGCGCGCACGCTGCCCCTCACCCAGCTGTTCTACTTCCGGTGAGCCCGCCATGAGCGCCATTCCCGCGATCATCACCGGCGTTCTCGGCCAGTTCGACGCGGCCGCCGCGACAGGCGAGACGGACGTGCTGGAGCTGACCTCCGAAGAACGCGCCAGCCCGCACTTCACCGCGTACACGCGCGCCGGCCGCCGCCTGCGCCTGTCGCTGCCGCGCGGGACCGAACTTCAGGACGGCGACGTGCTGCACCGGGACGACGCGCTCACCATCATCGTGCGCGCCGCGGCGGAGGAGCTGCTGCTGCTGCGCCCCGGCGCCGACCCGGTGGAATGGAACGCCGCCTGCTACCAGCTGGGCAACCTGCACCGGCCGGCGCGTTTCCTGCCTGGCGGCGTGCTGACGCCGCGCGATCCCATGGTCGAACAGTTTCTCGCGCGCCTCGCCGTGCGCGTGGAGCGGACCACGCGCCCGTTCACCGGCCGGCGTTTCGGCGCCGCCGGGGCGCACCATCATCACGACCATGACGACGGCCACGGACATGCGCACGGGCGCGACCATGCGCATGTTCACACGCATACACATACGCACGCGCACAGCCACGTCCATTCGCATGCGCACGACCATGGTCACGCGCATGACCAGCGCCACGGGCATGGCCAGGCGCACGGCGACCACCATGATCCCCGGTCGCAGGACCATGCGCACGCGCGTCAACCCCACGGGCTGGCCCATGGCTAGGGTCGCGCCGGTGAGCCACGCCATGGGCCTGCGCGCCGCCGCGGGCGCCGGTTCCGGGGGCGGCGGCGGCAACCCCTTCCGCCCGCCCGCCGCCGGCAATGGCGGCGACCGGCTGCTGGCGCTGCTGCAGCTGGCCAGCGCCTCCTTCCCCACCGGGGCTTTCACCCAGTCATACGGCTTCGAGACCTGGATCAATGACGGCGTCGTCGCCGACGCCGCGACGGCGGAGGCGCGTTGCCGCGACTGGCTGCGCTTCAACGTCGCCACCTGCGACGCCGTGGCCATGGTCCACGCCCACCGCGCCGCCGGCGCCGGCGACGTGGCGCAGCTGCGCCTCCTGGACGGCATGTGCACGGCGCTGAAGCTGGGACGCGAGGCCCGCGCCGCTTCGACCATGACCGGGCGGGCGCTGGTCGCCGCCGTGCGCGACGTGTTCGGTCTCGAGGGGGCGCGGCTGTACGGCGAGATGGTGGACAGGGACGGGTGTCCCGGCAATCACGCCGTGGTCTACGGGGTGGCCGCCGCCGGGCTCGGGCTCGGCGAGGGCGAGGCGACCACGACCTTCCTGTGGAGCGCGCTGGCCAGTCTGGTGGCCATCTGCCAGCGGCTGACGCCCTTCGGCCAGGTGGAGGCGCAGCGCATCATCGCCCGGGCCGGCGACCTGATCGACGCCTGCGCCGACATCGCCCGCACCCGGCCGCTCCACGGCATGAGCGCCGCGTTTGCGGCGCTTGACGTCGCCGGCATGCGCCATGAGCGGATGCCGTCCCGCCTGTGCATCTCATAATCCTGTCTGGCGACGCGCGTCCGCAGGGGCCGCGTCCACCGGAGGCGCATCCATGAGGAAACCCGTACGCATTGGCGTCGGCGGTCCGGTCGGCTCGGGCAAGACGAGCCTGGTGACGCAGCTGTGCCGGGCCATGGCCGGCCGGCGCTCCATCGGCGTCATCACCAATGACATCTTCACCCGCGAGGACGCCGAGACCATGGCGGCCTCAGGCACCCTTGACCCGGCGCGCATCGTCGGCGTGGAGACCGGCGGCTGCCCGCACACAGCCATCCGCGAGGACGTCTCGATGAACCTGGTGGCGGTGCGCGACCTGACGCGGCGCTTTCCGGATCTCGACATCATCTTCATCGAGAGCGGCGGCGACAATCTGGCGGCCACCTTCAGCCCGGAGCTGGCGGACAGCCATATTTACGTCATTGACGTGGGAGCCGGCGAGAAGATCCCGCGCAAGGGCGGACCGGGCGTCGCGCGGTCGCCGCTGCTGGTGATCAACAAGACCGATCTTGCGCCCCATGTGGACGCCGATCTTTCCGTCATGGAGGAGGACGCGCGCCGCCAGCGCCGCGGCCGCCCGTTCTGTTTCACCAACATGAAAACCGGCGCCGGGCTTGAAGCCGTCGTGGCCTGGATCGAGCGGGACGTGCTGTTCGGGGAGGCGGAGTGATGGCCGCGATCGTGCGTCCCGATCCGCGCTGGATCATCGGCAAACACGCCCTGATGAACGTGCGCGCCGTGCGCCGGCGTGGGCGCACCGAAATGGACCCGCACTCCTGGCGCATTCCCTACCAGTGGCAGGGCTGCCATTACCAGGACAATGACGACCAGCCTTTCCTGCTGCTGATCAACAGCGGCGGCGGCTTCGTGGAGGGCGACGTGGCCGAGCTGCACGTCACGCTGGAGCCGCAGACGCGCGCGCTCGTCACCACGACCGCCGCGAGCAAGTTCTACAAGTGTGAAGGCGGCGGGGTCTCGCGCGAACTGGCGGACTTCGACGTGGGCGACGGGGCCACGCTCGAATACTGTCCCGACGAGTCCATTCCCTTCGCCCGCGCGAAGGTGGAGCGGCGCACCCATATCCGGCTGAAGAAAACGTCGCGCCTGTTCGCCACCGACATGCTGGCCGCCGGCCGGGTGCATCACCTGCGCGGCGAAGCCTTCGCCTTTGACATGCTGGATTCGGAATTCCGCGTCAGCCTGGAGGGCGAACCGCTGGCCATCGACCGGGTCATGGCCTTCGACAGGGACGAGGTCGCCGCCCTGCGCCGCCTGTGGGACGGCTGCAGCCATTCCGCCACGGTGATCGCCTATGCGGAAGACCTGCCGGAGGGGATCGAGGCGGAGGTGGAGAAGGCGCTGGACGCCGCGCCGGCAAGAGCGGCGGGCACCAGCCGCAGCGGCCCGCTGCTCACCTGCCGCATCCTCGCCGACGAGGCGTGGGCGTGTCACGAAGCGGTCTTCGCCTGCTGGCGCGCGCTGCGACCGGCCATCGCCGGCAAACCGGCGCGGCCGGTCCGCAAGTGCTGAGCCCGCGCAGGCCGCCGGGGTTCAGGGGAGGCGTCGCTCCCCGCGTCAGCTGTCGTTTCCCCTGCAACAGCGCGTCCGCCTTCCCCCCGGCGGACGCGTCTTGCGTTGGCGGCGGCCGTTCCGTGGCGCGCCATCGCCGGCGCGCGCCGGCGGCCGGCGGACAGGGCGGCGCATTCACGTCGGCCGGTCAATGGCCCGCGCCGGAAAGGGCGGCAGCACCGCGGCGGCGAGGGCGGCGCCCTCGGGCGAGGTCAGGCGCAGGTGCGGTCGCGCCGGCGCCTCCTCCACGATGCGGCCGGCCTGCATCACCAGCACCCGCGAGCAGAAACGCGCGGCGAGGCGCAGGTCATGCGTGATGAACAGCCAGCTGACGCCCTGCTCGCGCTGGATGCGCGCGAACAGCTCCAGCATCTGCAGCTGCAGGCCAAGATCAAGACTGGCCACCGCTTCGTCGAGGATCACCAGTTCCGGCTGCGGCGCCAGCGCCCGGGCGATGCAGACGCGCTGCAGCTGGCCGCCGCTCAGCTGGCCCGGCCGGCGACCGGCGTCGGCCGCCTGCAGGCCCACCAGCTCCAGCAGACGGGCGACGCGCTCGCGCGCCGCCGCGCGGCCGAGGCGGAGGAGATTGCGCAGCGGCTCGCCGACGATCTCTCCGACGGTCGCGCGCGGATCCACCGCCTCCGCCGCGTCCTGGAACACCATCTGCACGGCGCGGCGCAGGCCCAGCCAGTCGTCGCGGCGAAAGGCGCCCAGCGGCCGGCCGCGAAACCACACCTCCCCGTCGTCCGGGGGCTCAAGCCCGGTGAGCAGGCGCGCCAGGGTGCTCTTGCCGCAGCCGCTGCGTCCCACCAGGCCTACGGTCTCGCCGGCGCCGATGGCGAGGCTGACGCCCTGCAGGGCGCGGCGCGCCCGCGCCGGGCCAATCAGCGGATAGGTGCGGAAGACGCGCGAGACATTGCTGGCCCTGAGAACCGTCATGAGACCTCCGCGACGCCATAGAGCGCCATATGGGCCTGCAGCAGCCGCCGTCCGGCCGGAGACTGCGGCCGGCGAAACACGCCGTGGACGGAGCCGGTCTCGACGATGCGGCCGCCGTCCATCACCGCCACCTCGTCGGCGAGGCGGGCGACCACGCTCATGTCATGGGTGATGAGCAGCACGCCGAGACCGCGCCCGGCGCAAAGCCGTTCCAGCAGGTCGAGGATCTCGCGCTGCACGATCAGGTCGAGGCCGGTGGTCGGCTCGTCGGCGAACAGGAAGGGGCTGCCGCTGGCCAGGGCGATGGCGATCATCATGCGCTGCAACATGCCGCCGCTCATGCGGAAGGCGTGCAGGCCCAGCGCCTGCTCGCCCCCCTCCAGCCCCGCCGCCGCCATGGCCGCGAGGATGCGCCCGCGCCGCTCCTCACGCGGCACGCCAAGGGCGCGCAATGTTTCGAAGGCATGCCCGGCCATGGTGGCCATGGGGTTAAAGGCGGTGCGCGGATTTTGCATGATCGCGGCCACATGGCGGCCGCGCAGCGTCCCGAAGGGTACTGGCGCGCCGTCGAGGGTCGCCGTTCCGGAAAGGCGGCGCACGCCGGCCGGCAGCACGTCCAGCGCCGCGCCGAAGGCGAGCGACTTGCCCGCGCCGCTCGGTCCCACAAGGGCCAGCACCCGCCCGCGCTTGACCCGGAGGCTGACGTCCTCCACCAGCGCCTGCGCCGCGCGACCATGGCCGCGGCCGGCGAGACCCACGGAAAGACCTTCGATGGCCAGCACGTCCGCGCTCAATGTCCATGCTCCATGCGCAGGCGCGGATCAAGGTGATCGCGCAGGGCGTCGCCTGTGAGGTTGAGCGCCATGACGCTGAGGCACAGCGCAAGCCCCGGCCACAGGACGAGCAGCGGGCTGGTCCAGACGTAGGGCCGGGCGTCGGCGATCATCACGCCCCACTCGGCGGCCGGCGGCGCCACGCCAAGGCCGAGGAACGACAGGCTGGAGACATGCAGCATGATGTGGCCGATATCGAGCGTGGCCAGGGTGAGCAGCTGCGACAGGGCCGCGGGCGCCATGTGACGCAGGAAAATGCGGACGCGGCTCGCCCCGGCCATGCGCGCCGCCAGCACATGGTCGCGGCTGCGCAGGGCGATCACGGCGCCGCGCGCCGTGCGCGCATACCAGGCCCAGTGCGACAGGGCGATGGCGATGATGACGTTGGTCATGCCGGCGCCGAGCACGCCAATCAGGAACAGCGCCAGCACCAGGGTGGGAAAGGTGAGAAACACGTCGGCGAGACGCATGATGGCCTGGTCAGCGCGCCCGCCGAGCAGCGCCGCGGCGCCGCCGAGCGTGACGCCGGCGGCGAGGATGAGCGCCATGGCGGCGGCCACCGCGCCCAGCGATACCCGCGCCCCGGCGATGAGACGCGAGAGCACGTCACGCCCCAGGTGATCCGTGCCCAGCCAGTGCGCGGCTCCCGGCGGCTGCAGCCGCTCCGCCAGCGCAATGGCGTCAGGATCCCAGGGCATGAGCGCCGGGCCAAAGGCGACGACCAGCGTGATCAGGCCGGTGAGCACGAAGCCAAGCCGGCCGGACCAGGCGGCGCCGCGCCACAGGCGCACGGGAAAGCTCGCTCCGGCGCGGCGCAGGACGGCCGCCGCCAGCCGCACGGGTGGGCGTGACGCGAAAGACCGGCCGGAAGCGGACGCGGGGAGACTGTCAGGAAACGCCGGGGTCATCGCGCCGCCTCCATGGTCGCGCGGATGCGGGGATCGACCCAGGCGCTGATGAGGTCCGCGATCAGGTTACAGATTACAAAAATCGTCGCCATCATCAGGATGAAGCACTGGATCACCGGATAGTCGCGGTTGTAGATCGCCGTCACGGCGTAGCGGCCGATCCCCGGCCACGCGAAAATGCTCTCGATCACCAGGGCGCCGCCGAACAGCTCGCCCGCATGCAGGCCGATGGACGTGACCACCGGCGTCAGCGCGTTGCGAAGGATGTGGGCGCGCTCCACCTGCCGCTCCGGCAGGCCGCGCAGGCGGGCATAGGCCACATGGCGCTGGCCGGCGCATTCCAGCAGGCTGGCGCGCAGCAGCCGGGCGTTGACGGCGACGGACATCAGCGAAACCGCCAGCGCCGGCAACACCGCGTGGCGCCAGTCGCCCCGGCCCATGGACGGCAGCCAGCCCAGCTGCGCCGAAAACACCGCCACCAGCAGGAAGCCCACCCAGAAATTCGGCGCCGACACGCCAATGAAAGCGATGAGGCGGACCAGATGGTCCGGCAGACCGTCGCGGCGGCGCGCCGCCCATGCCCCGAGCGGCAGCGAGACCGCAAGAGTGATGAGCAGCGACAGGCCGGCCAGCTCCAGCGTGGCCGGAAGCCGGGCGAGCATGTCCGGCAGCACCGGCCGCTGCAGCGCCCAGGAGGAGCCGAAATCGAGGCGTAGCGCCCGCCACAGCCAGTCGCCGTATTGCGCCAGCATGGGCTGGTCGAGCCCGAGCAGACTGCGCGCCGCCGCCAGCGCCTCCGGCGTCGGGGGCGTGCGCGACAGGCGCAGATAGTCCATGGCCGGATCGGACGGCGCGAGGCGCAACAGCAGGAAGATCACCGCCGAGACCGCCAGCAGGACCGGAGGCAGCAGCAACAGGCGTCGCAGCGCGTATCTGGCCATGGCTAGCGCGTCTCCGGGCGGAAATGGCGGACCGGAATTTCGCCGGCCGTCGGCGAGAACGGCGCGTCGGCGACGCCTGGGCCAGCCAGCGACATGTCCGCCACGTGAACAAGGGGGAGATAGATCGCCTCCTCATGCAGGCGCGTGAGCACGCGCCTGCACAGTGTCTCGCGCTCCGCCGCGTCGCCGGCGGCGAGGAGCGCGGTGATCGCGGCGTCGATCTCCGCCTTGTCCGGCAGGCCCGACTGGGCCTGGTAGTCGGCGTGGGCCGGCGCGCGCATGGCGCTCATGAAGGCATAGGGATCATAGGGCGCGCCCCATGTGCGGTGAAAGGCCATGCCGAAGCGTCCCTCGCGCTGGCGCGCCTCCGCGGCGCCCCTGTCTTCGCCGACCAGCCGCGCGGCGACGCCAATGTCCGCAAGGCTGGCCTGCACGATCTCCGCCAGCATTTTCTCCAGCGGGTCATCGCCGGTGAAGGCAAGATCCAGTTGCAGGGGCTGACCGTCGCGGCTGCGGACGCGGGCGCCGGGCGCCAGCGTCCAGCCCGCTTCGTCCAGCAGGCGACGGGCGAGCTGCGGATCATGGCGGTATGGCTCAAGATCCACTTCGGCGCAGGACATTGCCGGGGCGAACAGGGCGTCGGCCCGGACGCCGGCTCCCTGCAGCACGCTGGCGACAATGGCGTCGCGATCAACGGCGTGACCAAGGGCGCGCCGCACGGCGCGATCCGCGGTGGGGCCCCGGCCGCTGTTGAGCGCGAACATCAGCGTGACGGCGGGCGCCGAGAGGCGCGCCTTCACCCCGGGCAGCGCCGCAAGCCGGCGGAACATGTCCGGGGAGACCAGGCCGGACGGGCCATGGATCACGTCGATTTCGCCGGTTTCGAAGGCGATGGCGCGGGCGTTGGCGTCGGGAATGATCCGCACCTGCGCTTCGTCAAAAGCAGGAGCGGGCCCGCGATAGGCGGGATTGCGGCGGAATACGGCCCATTCGCCTGGCCGCGTTTCATGAAGGGTCCACGGGCCCGTTCCGGCCGGCGCAAACTGTCCGGGAGGCGCGGAAAGCTGCGAGGGCGCGATGAAGCGGAACGGTCGCGGCAGGGACAGTTCGTGCAGGGTCGGCTGGTATGGAGCGGAGAGGGTCAGCCGCACCGTATGCGGGTCCACCGCCTCCACCGCCCGCAGACGGCGCGCCAGCCCCAGCCAGGCGTGACGCGGCCGGTCGGCGAGAATGGCGTTGATGTTGGCCACGACCGCCGCGGCGTCGAACGGCTCGCCGTTGGCGAAGGTCACGCCCTTGCGCAGGCGAAACAGGTAAACGCGCCCGTCCGGGGAGATTTCCCAGGATTCGGCGAGACAGGGCGCGAAGCCGCCGCCGGCCTGGTAACTGACCAGCGGCTCATACACCATGGCCTGCGCGAACATCTGGTTGGGGGCGTAGCCATGGGGATGCAGCGGGCCGACGTCAGAAGGCCAGGCGAGGGTGACGCGGCGCGTCTCCGCTTCGGCGGCCGGGGCGGAGAAGGCAGGAGCGAGCGTGAACGCCAGCGCCAGCAGGGCTGGCCGTACGTCGCGCGCTGGCCGGAACCTGACCATGTCGCCTCCACTGGCGTCGCTGGCGCAGACGTCCGCTTCCGGACAACGGCGCCGTCCGGCTCAGCAAGCGTCTGCAGATGAAGACGGGAGCCAGGGGGCGGTCCGCGCCCGGCCTGCTCCGGTATGAAAATGTGTAAGAAACATCATATGGTCTGCCTACTACGCAAAAGGGGTGGTTGCGTCCGGCGCACGGGCTGCTCCAGCGTCGCGCGGCTTCGTCGCGCCGGAGCGCACGGCCTGCAGCCGCGGCATGAGGTCCGCTCCGCGCCGTTCCGCCGTCCGCCGCGTCTCTCCCCGGCCCGCCCCGCCAGCCTGATTCCGCGGCGGCCGCCCCGGCTCGGCTCCTCTCCCTCCCTCACCTCCCCTTCCGCACTCCCGCCTCGCCGCCCGTCACGCCCGGCCGTTCACGCCGCGGCGACGGAGACGAACGCCGGGGAAAGCCCCGTCATGACGCCGGCGCGCGCACGGTTCTCGGCGATGCGCCAGGCATGCGGCGCGGCGGGCCGGGGGCGGAGCCGGGCCGGCCGTTCCGCGCCGGAACGGTTGCTGCGCGGGCGGACCGGGACGCGGACGCTCCGGTTCAGGCGGCGCGGGCCTGGCTTGCTTCGGCGAAGCGTCGCTCGGCCGCCGTCAGCGTGTTTTTCAGCAGGCAGGCGATGGTCATGGGGCCGACGCCGCCGGGCACCGGCGTGATATGGCCCGCGACTTCGCTCACCTCGTCAAAGGCGACGTCGCCGACGATCCGCCCCTTCGGCGCGCCAGGCTCCGGCGGCAGGCGGTTGATGCCCACGTCGATCACCACCGCCCCGGGCTTGATCCAGTCCCCGCGCACGAGGCCGGGACAGCCGGCCGCCACAACCACGATGTCCGCCTGGCGGCAGAGCGCCGGCAGGCCCACCGTGTCAAGATGGGTGACGATGATGGTGGCGTCGGCGTTGAGCAGCATCTGCGCCGCCGGCTTGCCCACCAGAACCGAGCGGCCGACGACCAGGGCGTTGAGACCGCGCAGGTCGGGAACCACGCTGCGGATCAGCATCATGCAGCCCATGGGCGTGCATGGCGCGAGCCCCGGCAGGCCGTTGGCGAGACGCCCGGCGTTCTCCGGGTGCAGGCCGTCCACGTCCTTGCCCGGCGCGATCGCTTCGATGACGCGGCCAGGATTGACGTGCTTCGGCAGCGGCAGCTGCACCAGAATGCCGTCCACCAGCGGATCGGCGTTGAGGCGGGCGATGAGCGCCAGCAGGTCCTGCTCGCTGGTCTCCTCCGGCAGGCGGTGCTCGAAGCTCTCCATGCCCGCCTCACGCGTCATTTTCACCTTGGAGGCCACATAGACCTGGCTGGCCGGGTCCGAGCCGACGAGCACCACGGCCAGACCCGGCCTGCGACCCATGCGGCGCGCCAGCTCCGCGGCGCCCTGGGCGACTTCCGCGCGCAGGCTGGCGGCGACAGCCTTGCCGTCGATGATCGTGGCGCTCATGGTTCGCGCACTCCTCTCCATCTGCTTTGGTTGAACAGGCGCGCCGCAGGGGCGCGCGGGCCCACATGCGGGGAAGCCGGCGCTCCCCGCCGCCCGTCTGCGGACTGCAGGCGGGCGTTCAGTCCACGGCGAGGCCGAACTCCTCGGCGCTCTCCTCCAGCCAGTGGAAGAAGCTGCCGGCCAGCGAGCGGAACACGGCGACGTCAAAGCTTCCGCCGGACATGTCGCCGGGCTCCGCCAGCGCCGTGCCGTCCACCCGCCAGAGCACGCCGCCCACATGGGCGATGTCGGTGACGGCCGAACGGCCGGGCGGAAATTCGCGCGGGTGCAGGTCCAGCGGCGCGCCCTTGGCCAGCACGTCGCGCACGGCCGGGCCGGAAAGACGCAGCACGCCGTAACCGGACGACTGGTCCGACACCGAGGCCAGCCCCTGCAGCCGCTGCGCCAGCTCCCTGGCGAAGCGCCAGCCGCCCCCCGGCGAAACCGCCAGCCAGCCGCCAGGCGAGATGCCGACGAAGGCGACGCGGCCGTCGCCGCTGACCGCCGGTTCATCGCGCAGCGCCATGCCCCACAGGGACTGCGCCGCCTGCTGCAGCTCCGGCAGCCGGCCCTTGCGGACGAGCACGGTGGCGAGGCCAAGGCCGGCGCGCTCGCGCACGCTGAGGCCCGGGGCCGCGGGGCGGCCATGCGCCGCCGCCCGCGCCAGCAGACCGGAAAATGGCGAAATGGCTTGCAGGGTGATCTCAGCCATGCTGACGGCTCCCGTCCGGATCAAAGAATGCTGGCGAACACACCTCCACGGCGACGTCGACGCCGCGCAGCAGATCCACCACGCGCAGCTTCTCGCCGATGCGCTGCGGGCCGCGCTTCACCAGGGCGAGGGCGATGAAGGTGTTGAGCGTCGGCGACCAGCAGGCGGAGGTGACATAGCCCTGGTCGTTCTCCGTCGTCGGCGCCGCGCCGGGCTCCAGCACATGGGCGCCGCCGGGCAGCTGCTGCGCCGGATCGAGCGGCTTCAGGCCCACCAGCTGCATGCGTCCGGGATCGGTGAGCCCCTCCCGATACGCCAGCGCCTTGCCGACGAAATCCTTCTTCGGCGACATCATGCGGCCGAGACCGACGTCATGGGCGGTCGTGCCGGTCATTTCGGGACCGCCGACATGGCCCTTCTCGATGCGCATCACGCCCAGCGCCTCGGAGCCGTAGCTGCAGGCGCCGTACTTCTCGCCCGCCGCGTCCAGCGCCCGCGACAGCGCCTCGCCATAATTGGCCGGAACCGAGATCTCATAGGCCAGCTCGCCGGAGAAGGAGATGCGCGCGAGGCGCACCGGCGCGCCGGCCCACTCGAACTCCGCCACGGCCATGAAGGGGAAGGCCTCGCCGGACAGGTCGATGACGTCCCCGAGCAGGTCCTGCAGCAGCGCCCGCGACTTCGGCCCCGCCACCGCATAGCCCGCCCACGCCTCGGTGACCGAGGCCAGCTGCACGTCCAGCTGCGGCCACAGCTTCTGGGCGCAGTAGCAGAGGTGCTTCATCACCCGCGCCGCGTTGGCCGTGGTGGTGGAGATGACGAAATGGTCCTCCGCCAGGCGCAACGCCGTGCCGTCGTCGAGGATGAAGCCGTCCTCGCGCAGCATCACGCCATAGCGCGCCTTGCCGACCGGCAGCCTGGCGAAGGCGTTGATGTACACGCGGTCGAGAAACACGGCGGCGTCCGGCCCCTGCACGTCGATCTTGCCGAGCGTGGAGATGTCGCACACGCCCACATGCGTGCGGGTCGTGGTCACCTCCCGGTTCACAGTGTCGCGCCAGAAGGTCTCGCCCGGGCGGGCGTACCACTGCGGCCGCAGCCACTGCCCGGTCTCGACGAAGGTCGCGCCCCTGGCCTTCGCGTGCTCATGGCCGGACACCAGCCGCGTCGGCCTGAACGCCGCGCCGCGGGCGTGGCCGGCGAACGCGCCTACCGCCACCGGAACGGACGGCGCGCGCGCCGTGGTGGTTCCCACCTTCTCCATGGGGCTGGCCAGCAGCCCGGCGAGGATGGCGTGGCCGTTGACGTTGGAGAGCTTGCCCTGGTCGGTGGCCATGCCGAGCGTGGTGTAGCGCTTCAGCAGCTCCACCGAGCGGAAGCCCTCGCGATGCGCCAGCTCCACGTCGGCGGCGGTGACGTCGTGCTGGAAGTCGACGAAGGCCTTGCCCTTCAGCCGGCGCCCGCCTGGCCCCGTGACCCGCCACAGCGGCGTCATGGCGGCGGGCGCGTCGGCGGCCTGGGGCGCGCCGCCCACGGCGCCGCTGAAGCCGCAGGCCCGGGCGGCGGCGAGGCCCGTCTCATGCCCCGAGCGCAGCGCCGCGCCAAGACCGCGCGCGCCGGCGGCGGCGCCGGCCACCGCCATGCCTGGCGGCAGGTCGCCGGGAAGGAAGGCGGCGTGCGCCTCCGACCACACCGGCCGGTGGTTGAGATGTGTGGTGAGGGCGATCTGCGGGTTGAATCCGCCGGACATGGCCAGCAGGTCGGCGTGGACGTGGTGGCTGCGGCCGTCGGCGTCCAGCACCGTCACGCCGGTGAGCGCCCTGCCGCCGGACGTGCCGGCGGCCACGGCGCCGGTCATGGTCCGCAGGCCCAGCGCCCGCGCCCGCTCCAGCAGCTGCGGGGCGACCTCGCGGCGGGAGTCGACGATGGCCGCCACATTGGCGCCCAGCGCCGCCAGATCGAAGGCGGCCCGCCATGCCTCGTCATTGTTGGCGAAGAACACGGCGTCGCGGCCGGCCAGCACGCCGAAGCGGTTGGCGTAGGCGCGCACGGCCCCGGCCAGCATCACCCCGGGCCGGTCATTGCCGGGGAACACCAGCGGCCGCTCGATGGCGCCGGCGGCCAGCACCGTGCGCTTCGCCACGATACGCCACAGGCGCTGGCGCGGCTTGCCGGCCTGCGGCTGCGGCAGGTGGTCGGAGACCTTCTCCAGCGCGCCGTACGTGCCGCCGTCATAGGCGCCAAACACCACGGCGCGCGGCATCAGCTTCACCTCCGGCATGGCGGCGAGCTCGCCCAGCGCCGCCTCCAGCCACTCGAGGCCCGGGCGGCCGTCGATCTCGCCGCCGGTTTCGGCCAGCAGCCGGCCGCCGAAGCGGAAGTCCTCCTCGCACAGGATGACGCGCGCGCCCGAGCGGCCGGCGGCCAGCGCCGCGGCCACGCCCGCCGGCCCGGAGCCGATCACCAGCACGTCGCAGAAGGCGTAGGCCTTCTCGTAGCGGTCCGGATCGGCCTCTTCGGCGGCGCGGCCGAGGCCGGCGGCGCGGCGGATGGCCGGCTCGTACACCTTCTCCCAGAAGGCGGAGGGCCACTTGAAGGTCTTGTAATAGAAGCCGGCGACGAAAAACGGCGACAGCAGGCTGTTGACGGCGCCGATGTCGAACGTCAGCGACGGCCAGCGGTTCTGGCTGGCGGCGACGAGACCGTCATACAGCTCCACCGTGGTGGCCTTGGCGTTGGGCTCGCGCCGCGCGCCCACGCCAAGCTCGACGAGGGCGTTGGGCTCCTCCGGCCCCGCGGTCATGACGCCGCGCGGCCGGTGATACTTGAAGGAGCGGCCGACCAGCTTCACGCCGCTGGCCAGCAGCGCCGAGGCGAGGGTGTCGCCGGCGCGGCCCTCATAGCTGCGGCCGTCGAAGGTGAAGCGCAGCGGCCGGCCGTGATCGACGAGGCCGTGGCCGGGCACGCGCAGCGGGGCGCCATGGACAGGCGGGGTCATCGTCCGGCCTCCTCTCGCGCCAGGGAAACGGAGAAAATCTCGTGGGTGCGGTTGTCGCGCTCGATCAGCAGCCAGGAGCGGCAGCCATGGTCGTGGAACCACCAGCCGCGGCTGCGCCCCATGGGGTTGTCGCGCAGGTAGACGGCCTCGAACGGGTCTCCGGCCTCGCAGGCCTCGCCGAGGAAGGTGAATTCGCGCAGATCGCGTGATCCGCAATAGGGGCAGTTGATGCGCATGGGTGGCGCTCCTGTCGGGTCTCGCTTGGCGGACCTGCGGGGTCCGCCGCATCCCTGGGGCGCCGCCGGAGGGGCGGCGGCGCTCCGGCCGGTCAGTGCAGGTTTGGCTGCGCGCCCTGGGCTTTCTCGTCGATCATCAGGCCGCGCGCGAAGCGGTCGAGCCGGTAGGCCGCGGCCACGTCGACCGGCTGGCCGGTGGCGATGAGATGGGCGAAGCAGTGGCCGGAGGCGGGCGTGGCCTTGAAGCCGCCGTAGCACCAGCCGGCGTTGAGATAGAGGCCCTCCACCGGCGTCCGGTCGATGATGGGCGAGCCGTCCATGGACATGTCCATGACGCCGCCCCAGGAGCGCAGCATGCGCACGCGGCCGATGCGCGGCATCAGGCTCATGGCGCCCTCGCATACGTCCTCCACCGTCGGCAGGTTGCCGCGCTGGGCGTAGGAGTTGTAGCCGTCGATGTCGCCGCCGAAGACGAGGCCGCCCTTGTCCGACTGCGAGATGTAGAAGTGGCCGGCGCCGTAGGTGACGACGATGTCTATGAACGGCTTGATCGCCTCGGTGACGAAGGCCTGCAGCACGTGGCTCTCGATCGGCAGGCGCAGCCCGGCCATGGCGGCGACGCGCGAGGAGGCGCCGGCCACGGCCACGCCCACCTTTTTCGCCATGATGCGCCCGCGGGTGGTCTCCACCCCGGCGACGGCGCCGCGGGCGTCGCGGATGAAGCCGGTGACCTCGCAGTTCTGGATGATGTCCACGCCGCGTGCGGAGGCGGCGCGGGCGTAGCCCCACACCACGGCGTCGTGGCGGGCGGTGCCGCCGCGGCGCTGCATCAGGCCGCCGCGGATGGGGAAGCGGGCGTTGTCGAAGTTCAGGAACGGCAGCTCGCGGCGCACGTCCTCCGCCGTCAGGTGTTCGGCGTCGACGCCGGCGAGGCGCATGGCGTTGCCGCGGCGGATGAAGGCGTCGCGCTGGGCGTCGGAGTGGTAGAGGTTGAGCACGCCGCGCTGCGACACCATCACGTTGTAGCCGAGATCCTGCTCCAGCCCCTCCCACAGCTTCATGGACAGCTCGTAGAAGGCGGTGTTGCCGGGCAGCAGGTAGTTGGAGCGGATGATGGTGGTGTTGCGGCCGGCGTTGCCGGAACCGATCCAGCCCTTCTCCAGCACCGCGACATTGGTGACGCCGTGGTTCTTCGCCAAGTAATAGGCCGTGGCGAGGCCATGGCCGCCGCCGCCGACGATGATGACGTCATAGGCGTCCTTCGGCGCGGCGTCGCGCCAGGCTGGCTTCCAGTGACGGTGACCGGTCAGCGCGTTGACCGCCAGGGAGAGGAATGAATAACGCATGGGAAGCCCGTTTCCCTGAATGGCTCCGGAGCGGCGCGCGCGGCCCCGGAGCCGCAAGACGATGAAGGAGGCGCCTCAGCCCATGCGGGCCGACGCGTAGTCGCCGGGGCTGGCCGGGAACACCACCGTGCGGTCGCCGTTCAGGAACACGCGGTGGTGGATGTGGGCGTGGATGGCGCGCGACAGCACCTGGGCCTCGATGTCACGGCCGATCGACACATAGTCGGCGGCGTTCTGGGCGTGGGTGATGCGGGCGACGTCCTGCTCGATGATCGGCCCCTCGTCGAGATCGGCGGTGACGTAATGGGCGGTGGCGCCGATGAGTTTCACGCCGCGCCGGTAGGCCTGCTTGTAGGGATTGGCGCCCTTGAAGCTCGGCAGGAACGAGTGGTGGATGTTGATGATCCGCCCGGACATGGCCTGGCACATCCCGTCCGAGAGGATCTGCATGTAGCGGGCGAGCACGATCAGCTCCGCCCCCGAGGCGCGCACGATCTCCATGATGCGCGCCTCGGCCTCCGGCTTGTTCTGCGGCGTCACCGGAATGTAGTGGTAGGGAATGTCGTGGTTCACCACCAGCTTCTGGTAGTCCAGATGGTTGGAGATGACGGCCACGATGTCGATGGGCAGGGCGCCGATCTTCCAGCGGTAGAGGATGTCGTTCAGGCAGTGGCCGAAGCGCGACACCATCAGCACCACCTTCATGGGGCGGGCGGCGTCGTGGAACTCGGCGTGCATGCCGAATTCGGCGATCACCGGCGCGAAGGCCTCGCGGATCTCGTCAAGGCCCGCCCCCTCCTCCGAGGTGAAGGCGATGCGCATGAAGAAGCGGCGGCTTTCGACGTCGTCGAACTGCGCGCTGTCGTCGATGTTGCAGCCCTTGCCGGCGAGGCAGCTGGAGATGGCCGCGACGATGCCGCGGCGCGAGGCGCAGGTGACTGTGAGAATGTACTGGCTCATGGCGTGGACTTTCGTCGTCGCTGCGCGCGGAGCGGCGCGCGCCCGGGAGACGGGCGCCGTGGGCGACGGCGCCGCGTGAGCATCCGGGACGTCAGACATCGAGGGTGTTTTCGCGCTCCCAGGCGGTCAGGTGGCTGCAGTAGCTCTGCCATTCCTGCATCTTCAGCTTGACGTAGGCGGCCGAAAAATCGGCCCCCATGGCCTGGTTGAGGCTTTCGTCGGCCTCATAGGCCCGCAGCGCGTCGAGCAGGTTCAGCGGCAGCTTCGGCGCGTCGGTGATGGTGTGCCCCTCCTGGTACATGTCGATGTCGTGGTGCGGCCCGGGGTCGGCCTGGGTGCGCAGGCCGTCGAGACCGGCGGCGATGATCACCGCCTGCAGCAGGTAGGGGTTGGCGGCGCCGTCGGGCAGGCGCAGCTCGAAGCGGCCGGGGCCGGGCACGCGCACCATGTGGGTGCGGTTGTTGCCGGTCCAGGTGACCGAATTCGGCGCCCAGGTGGCGCCCGAGATGGTGCGCGGCGCGTTGATGCGCTTGTAGGAGTTGACCGTCGGGTTGCAGATGGCCGCCATCGCCGGGGCGTGCTTCATGATGCCGCCGAGAAAGTGCCGGCCGCTGTCCGAGAGGCCGAAGGGCTTCGACGGGTCGGCGAAGGCATTGGTCTTGCCATCCAGGTCCCACACCGAGATGTGGACGTGGCAGCCGTTGCCGGTGAGGCCCATGAACGGCTTGGGCATGAAGGTGGCGCGCAGCCCGTGCTTCTCGGCGATGGACTTGACGAGGAACTTGAAGAACGAGTGCCTGTCCGCGGTGTTGAGGACGTCGTCATACTCCCAGTTCATCTCGAACTGGCCGTTGGCGTCCTCATGGTCGTTCTGGTAGGGCTTCCAGCCCAGCCCGATCATGGCGTCGCAGATCTCGGCGATGACGTCGTAACGGCGCATCACCGCCTGCTGGTCGTAACAGGGCTTCACCGCGGTGTCCTGCGGGTCGGAGATCTGCTGGCCGTCGCGGGTGGTGAGGAAGAACTCGGGCTCGACGCCGGTCCTGACGCGCAGGCCCATCTGCGCCGCCTCGTCGATAAGGCGCTTGAGCACCACGCGCGGCGCCTGCATCACCGGCTTCTTCTCCATGACGCAGTCGGAGGCGACCCACGCCACGTCCGGCCGCCACGGCAGGCGGATGACGGAGGGCGCGTCCGGCACGGCGAACAGGTCCGGATGCGCCGGGGTGAGATCCAGCCAGGTGGCGAAGCCGGCGAAACCGGCGCCGTCCGCCTGCATGTCGGCGATGGCCTGGGCGGGCACCAGCTTGGCGCGCTGTCCGCCCATCAGGTCGGTGTAGCTGACCATGAAGTACTTTACGCCAGTTTCCGCGGCGTAGGCGGCGAGATCAGTGATCATGACAGCCCTTGACTGAACCTGGGTGAGAGCGCCGCGCCGCCCGGTGGCGCGCCGGCAGCCGCAACCCCCTGTTGGATGACTTGCCTCCGGTCCTGGCGGCGGCGCGCCGTCAGGACCGCGCTCCGGTGACGGAAGGGCCGGGACGGCCCTCCGGCGACGGCTCACAGGCCGCCGGCGACCCCCGGGATCCAGCTGGTGCCGGCGAGCGGCACCCTGGCCATGGCGGCCGCCTCGATGGTGAGGGCCACCAGGTCCTCCGGCTCCAGGTTGTGGACGTGGTTGTGGCCGCAGGCGCGGGCGATGGTCTGCGCCTCCAGGGTCATCACCTTGAGGTAGTTGGCGAGGCGCCGGCCGGCGGCCACCGGATCAAGGCGCGCGGCCAGCTCCGGGTCCTGGGTGGTGATGCCGGCCGGATCGCGGCCTTCGTGCCAGTCGTCATAGGCGCCTGCGGTGGAGCCGAGCGCCTGGTACTCCGCCTCCCAGCGCGGGTCGTTGTCGCCGATGGCCACCAGGGCGGCGGTGCCGATGGCCACCGCGTCGGCGCCCAGCGCCAGGGCCTTGGCCACGTCGGCGCCGGAGCGGACGCCGCCGGAGACGATGAGCTGCACCTTGCGGTGCATGCCAAGGTCCTGCAGGGCCTGCACCGCCGGACGGATGCAGGCCAGCGTGGGCATGCCGACATGCTCGATGAACACGTCCTGGGTGGCGGCGGTGCCGCCCTGCATGCCGTCGATCACCACCACGTCGGCGCCGGCCTTCACGGCGAGGGCCGTGTCGTAATAGGGCCGCGCGCCGCCCACCTTCACGTAGATCGGCTTCTCCCAGCTGGTGATCTCGCGCAGCTCGAGAATCTTGATTTCGAGATCGTCCGGGCCGGTCCAGTCCGGATGGCGGCAGGCGGAGCGCTGGTCGATGCCCTTCGGCAGGTCGCGCATCCGGGCGACGCGGTCGGAGATCTTCTGGCCCAGCAGCATGCCGCCGCCGCCGGGCTTGGCCCCCTGGCCCACCACCACCTCGATGGCGTCGGCGCGGCGCAGGTCGCGCGGGTTCATGCCGTAGCGCGACGGCAGGTACTGGTAGACCAGGATCTGGCTGTGGCCGCGCTCCTCGTCGGTCATGCCGCCGTCGCCGGTGGTGGTGGAGGTGCCCGCAAGGGTGGCGCCGCGGCCCAGCGCCTCCTTGGCCGGGCCGGACAGCGCGCCGAAGCTCATGCCGGCGATGGTGATCGGGATCTTCAGCGTGACCGGCTTCTTCGCGTAGCGCGTGCCGAGCACCACGGTGGTGTCGCACTTCTCCCGGTAGCCCTCGAGCGGATAGCGCGAGATCGAGGCGCCGAGGAACAGCAGGTCGTCAAAGTGGGGCAGCCTGCGCTTGGCGCCGCCGCCGCGAATGTCATAGATGCCGGTGTTCGCGGCGCGACGGATCTCGGCGAGCGTGTAGTCGTCGAAAGTCGCGGACTTCCGCGGCGGGGTGCGGAAAGAAGATTGCGCCGTCATGGCCCCCTCCGTCAGTAAGAGTCGACGTTGTCGATGTGGAAGTTGTAGAGCTTGCGGGCCGAGCCGTAGCGGCGGAATTCTTCCGGCTTCACGCCGGTGATCCCCGCCTTTTCAAGAAGGTCCGCGACGATGGCTAGGTGTTCCGGCCGCATTTCCTTCTCGATGCAGTCGGCGCCGAGGCTGTCCACCCTGCCGCGCACGAACAGGCGCGCCTCATAGAGGCTGTCGCCGAGGGCGTCGCCGGCGTCGCCAAGCACCACCAGATTGCCGGACTGGGCCATGAAGGCGGACATGTGGCCGATGGAGCCCTCGACGACGATGTCGATGCCCTTCATCGAGATCCCGCAGCGCGAGGAGGCGTTGCCGCGGATCACGAGCAGGCCGCCATGGCCGGTGGCGCCGGCGTACTGGGAGGCGTCGCCCTCCACCACCACCTTGCCGGACATCATGTTCTCGGCGACGCCCGGCCCGGCCGAGCCGTGGACGATGATCTCGCCGCCGTCGTTCATGCCGGCGCAGTAGTAGCCGACCGGGCCGTGGATGCGCACGGTGACGGGCCGGTCCACGCCCACGGCCACCGCATGGGCGCCGCGCGGGTTGTAGACGTCGAATTCGGTGTCGTTGGCGGCTGCGGTGACGGAGTGCAGGGCCTCATTCAGGCTGCGCAACGGCGTTTCCGCCAGGTCGAACGCGGGCATGGTCATGCTCCAGGAACCGGCGCAGTTTCGCGGGAGCGGCGCGGCGCTCCGGCGCCGAAACTGCGTTCATCAGGGACAGGGACGGCGGCCGCCGCCGCGGGACGGCCGCGCTTGCGCGCGGGAAGCGGGGCTCAGGCGGCCTCGCGCTCCCAGAAGTAGACGGTGGCCGGACGCGGCTCCCACACGCGGGCGCGCTCGACGCCCGGCAGGCCGGCGAAGGCGCGGTATTCGGAGCCGAAGGCCACGTACTGGTCCGTCTCGGCCATCACCGCCGGCTTGCAGGCGATGGGATCGCGCAGCACGCCGAAGCCGCTCTTCGTGCCGACCACGAAGGTGAAGAAGCCGTCCAGCTCCTGCAGGGCGCCGGTCAGCGCCTCGCCAAGGCCGAGGCCGGCGGCGATCTGCTGCGAAATGAAGGCGGCGGCGACCTCGGAGTCGTTCTCGGTCTCGAAGGTCATGCCGAGGGCCTTCAGGCGCCGGCGCAGGTTGTTGTGGTTGGACAGCGAGCCGTTGTGCACCAGGCACTGGTCCGGGCCGGTGGAGAACGGATGGGCGCCCAGGGTGGTGACGGCGGACTCGGTGGCCATGCGGGTGTGGCCGACGCCGTGCGTGCCGGACATGGCGGCGATGCCGAAGCGCTTCACCACGTCGGCCGGCAGGCCCACCTCCTTGAAGATGGCGATGTTCTCGCCGGCGCTCATCACGCGCAGGCGCGGGCTGATCTCGCGCAGGGCGGCGCGGGCGGCCTCCAGCCGGCTGGCGGCGACGGTGATGATGGCGTGGGTGTCGCGCACGTCCACGTCCGCTTCCCCAACAGTCGCGGCCAGCTTTTCCGCAAGTCCGGTGTAATCGCGGGCAGGATCCGGCGTCTGGACAGTAATGCGCGCCATTCCCTCCACGCCGCCGCCGTAAATGGCGATGCCGGCGCTGTCCGGTCCACGGTCAGTCATCGTAACCAGCATGTCCGCAAGCAGTGCGCCAAGGCGCGGCTCCAGCGCCTTGTCCTTCAGAAACAGCCCAACAATGCCGCACATTGGTAGCGCCTTTCGTATGAACCTGTCGGATTCAACCTTGCAGGGAACGCGGCCAAATTCAACTAAAAAGAATAAAAGTTTCCTGAATGGCAAAAATTTCCGCAAACCGGTCCGCAGGCGGGCGCCGTTCGCCCGCCTCGTGGGCAGAATCCGCGGCCCGTCGCCCAATTGGCGGGCAGCGACAGTCCACAGGGGACGGCGCGCCCCGGCGCGGGGCCGCGACGCGCCGCGACTGTCGCGCCTTCCGCCGCCGCGCGCCCCCTCCCCGACCGGGTAGGGGACGGCGGGTTCCGGCGCATGCCCGGCCCGCACGCGCCGCCATGGGCAAGGGCAGCAGCTGGGGACGAGCGGGCGCCGCGGCCGGAATGCGGCCGGCGGACCGGGCGCGCGGAGCGCTGGCGCCGCGCCGGCCCGCGGCGACAAAAAAGGCCCCACGCCGGGACGTGGGGCCGTCGGGATCAGTCCGCGCGGACGCCGCGTCCGCGGGGAGCCGGCGGCGCCGCGCGGGGCGGCGCCGCCACTCTCATTCGGCGCCGGCCGGCTTCAGCACGCCCACCGTGGCCGCGGCGCCCGGAGCGGCCGTCACCGCCTCGCCCAGCTGGGCGTCGTCGAGGCGGTAGCCGCGTTCGCCGTGCGAGGCGAGGTCGAGGCCCATCTGCTCGTCCTCGGGGCTGACGCGCAGCCCGACCAGGGCGTCGGCGATCTTCAGGCAGATCCAGGTGCTGACCGCCGAATAGGCGGCGCTGAACGCCAGCAGCAGGGCCTGCACGCCAAGCTGGGAGACCAGGTCGCGCCCCTCGGCGAAACCGAGGCCGCCGAGCACCGGCAGGGCGAACACCGAGGTCAGCAGGCAGCCGGCGATGGCGCCGACGCCATGCACGCCGAAGGCGTCGAAGGAGTCGTCGTAGCCGAAGCGGTGCTTGAGCGACTCAACGGCCCACACGCACGGCAGCGCCGACAGGAAGCCCACCGCCAGCGAGCCGGCCGGACCGACGAAGCCGCAGGCCGGGGTGATGCCGACGAGGCCTGCCACCAGGCCCGACACGGCGCCCAGGGTGCTGGCGCGGCCGCGGTGCGCGCGCTCCGCCGCCATCCAGCCAAGCGCGCCGCCGGCGCCGCCGAGGAAGGTGTTGAGCATCACCAGCGAGGAGAAGCCGTTGACCACCAGGGCGCAGCCGCCGCAGAACGCCAGCCAGCCGACCCACAGCAGGCAGGCGCCGGTGGTGGTCAGCGTCAGGTTGTGCGGCGCCATCATGGTGGAGCCGTAGCCCATGCGCGGGCCGATGACGAGCGCGGCGACCAGCGCGGCGACGCCCGCGTTCAGGTGCACCACATTGCCGCCGGCGAAGTCCTGCGCGCCCATCTGGAAGGCCCAGCCGTTGGCGCTCCAGCCCATGTGCGCCATGGGCGCGAAGTTCAGCACCAGCCACAGCGCCATGAAGATGAGCACGGCGGAGAAGCGGATGCGCTCGGCGAAGGCGCCGACGATGATCGCCGGGGTGATGCCGGCGAACATCAGCATGAACATCGCGTAAGCGTATTCGGAGACCGTGCCGGTGACGCTCTCCTGGGTGATGTTGGCGAAGAACGCCTTGGACAGGCCGCCGATGACCGGCTGGAAGCCGCCGGCTTCATCGAAGGCGAGCGAATAGCCGATGATCACCCACGCCACGGCGACGACCGCACAGGTGGCGACGACGTGGGTCATCACCGAAAGCACGTTCTTGGCGCGGCTGAGGCCCGCGTAAAACATGGCGAGGCCCGGAACCGTCATCAGCATGACGAACATGGCGCACATGATGACGAAACCGGTGTCCGCACCGTTTATCGTGGGCCTGGCGGCTTCCTCCGCCAGCGCGGGCGCAGCGAACAGAAGGCCGGGCGCGAGCGCGCCCCAGTATCTCGCTCTTGTCATCTCCCCACCTCGCTGACTTGCCGACGCGCGCCAGAGGCGCCTCCGGCGTCGATTGCTGTCGAGCGAATTAGTGCGGAGGGGCGCAGAGCGAACAACGTCAAATCCGGCGGAGGCGCCCATGAAACGCCCAGCCGGCGCCTGAATAACATGCGAAATAATCATGACGCGCGCCTGCCGGCGAAAGTTGTCCGGCAAGAATTCCGGGCAATTACAGCGTCATCTGTTATGGGGAGCGCGCGCCGGGGACGAAGACGCGCAAGGCTTCACGCCGGCGTCATGACTTTGTTACAAAGCTGTTTCCGGGACGCGGGCGGGCGGCGGGCGCGCCGCGGGCGCAGCCGCCAAATTGGGCGCCGCGCCGTCGCGCGGGCGACCGGCCTGGGGCGGAGACGGGAAAATTTCTTCATACGAAATTTTTATTCCTTGCGCGGCCGGAACGCCCGTGCCAAAGATGGACGGACGGCGCCGGGCCTGCCAGCGCCGGTGAGGCCGCGCCGGCGGGCGGCGACGCCTCTCCCGGGAGACGCCATGCCTGCACGCCGCCGTTCCAGCTCCGCCCTCCCCGCCAGCGTCGCCGTTCAGGACGCCGAGATGAACGCAAGGCTCCAGCAGAATCCGCACGCCGTCCGCGAGCCGCGGAACAACAATCTTGAAGCGGCCATCGGCCATGAGGTGCGCGCGCTGCGGCGCAAGCTGGGCATCACGGTGGCGGAGCTGGCGGCCAACACCGGCCTCTCGGTGGGGATGCTGTCGAAAATCGAGAACGGCAACATCTCGGCGTCGCTCACCACGCTGCAGGCGCTGTCGCGGGCGCTGGGGGTGCCGATCACGGCGCTGTTCCGCGGTTTTGAGGAGAAGCGGGCGGCGGTGTTCGTGAAGGCCGGAACCGGCGTGGAGCTGGAGCGGCGCGGCACCCGCGCCGGCCACCAGTACAGCCTGCTCGGCCACATCGGCGACAACACCAGCGGCGTGACGGTGGAGCCCTATCTGATCACGCTCACCGACCGTTCGGACGTGTTCCCCACCTTCCAGCACAGCGGCCTCGAGTTTCTTTACATGCTGGAAGGCGAGGTGGTGTACCGCCACGCCGACGACACCTTCCGCATGCAGCCGGGCGACAGCCTGTTTTTCGACGCCGACGCCCCGCACGGCCCGGTGGAGCTGGTGAAGCTGCCGATCCGCTATCTCTCCATCATCTCCTACCCGCAGGGCCGCGGCGAGAACGACTGATCCCGGCGGGCCGGTCAGCGCGCGCCGCCGGCGCCCAGAATCTGCGCCAGGCGCGCCACGCCCACCCGCACCTGCAGGGGCGTGAGGCTGGCGTAACCCATCAGCACCCAGCCGGCCGCGTAGCTGACGCCCGGATATTCATGGCCGCCGCCGGCCTGCACCGTATACAGGCCGATGTTGCGGCTGCGGGCGCGGGCGCACAGGCTGTAGGCGCCGCCGAAGCGCTCGGGAAAGCGCACGGCGACATGGGTTCCCGCCTCGGCGCCCATCACCGGCAGGCGGCCAAAGCGCTGCTCCAGCTGCGTCTTCAGCATGTCGCGGCGGGCCAGATACTGCTGGCGCATGCGGCGCAGGTGGCGCACGAAACCGCCAGACTGGATGAAGCGCGCCAGCGCCACCTGCTCCAGCCACACATGGCCGTTGTCAAGCAGCGCCTTGGCCGTGGCCGCCGCCTGCGCCAGATGCTCGGGAAAAATCATGTAGCCGATGCGCAGCCCCGCCCCGAGCGTCTTGGAGAAGGTGGCCAGGTAGATGACGTTGTCCGGGCTCATGGCCTTGAGCGCCGGCAGCAGCGCGCCGTCGTAACGGAATTCGGAATCATAATCGTCCTCGATGACATAGGCGCCGTTGCGCGCGGCCCAGCGCAGCAGCGCCTGGCGCCGCTCCAGCGCCAGCGTCGGCCCCATGGGAAACTGGTGCGAGGGCGTCACATAGGCGAGGCGCGCCCGCTCCCCCTCCAGGCGGTCTGTCTGCAGGCCGCGGGCGTCCACCGGAACCGGCCGCAAGCGCAGGTTGTAGCTCTCGAACAGGTAGGCCGCGCCCTAGTTGCAGGGATTCTCGACCACGATCTCCCCGGCCTCGCGCATCAGCAGCCGCAGGGTCAGGTTGAGGGCGAGCTGTGCGCCGGCGACGATGACGATCTGCTCCGGCCGCGCCTGCACGCCGCGGGCGCGCGCCACATGGTCGGCGATGGCGCAGCGCAGCTCCATCAGTCCGCAGGGATCGCCATATTCGGTGAGCCCGGAGCCGGGATTGGCCAGCGCCTGCTGCACGATGCGCCGCCATGTCCTGACCGGAAACGCCGCCGGATCGGTGCGCTGCGGCCAGAAATCGATGGGGATCGTCTCGCTGTTGAGAATGGTGTGGGCGCGGCCGGTGAACTGCGGCGCCGGCGGGCGGCTGTGGCCGGCCGTCCCGGGCTGCGGCGCCGGGCGGGCGCTCACCGCCTCGTCCGGCAGCACCTGGCTGACGAAAGTGCCGACCATGGGCCGGGTGGTCAGATAGCCCTCGTTAATGAGCCGCTCATAGGCGAAGATCACCGAATTGCGCGATACGCGCAGCTCGCTGGCCAGCGCCCGCGACGACGGCACCGGCGCGCCCGGCGCCAGCCGGCCGGAGACGATCTGCTCCCGAATCCGCTCGAATATCTGTTCCTGCAGGCTGCGTTCGCCAGCACGGTCCAGCGTGATCAGCAGGCTTGTCACCGGATGTGCGCTCCTTCCTGCGGGCGCCGCCGCCCGCGCCGCGCCCGGCGCCGGCGGGCCCGGACCAGCGCGGATGCTAGCGCCGCCAGGGCCATGGCGCCACTGGCGCCGCCGCCGCCCGTGAATGCGTCAGCGCCTGCCGGGATTCGTGCGCATTGTCATGGACATGCGCCGGAAACGGCGCCGCCGCGGCGGCCCGCCGGCGCGACGGCTGATGGGTCCAGTCCGTCCCCGCGGCGCAGGTCCAGCGCCGCCGCCACATTGACCTGGCGGCGGCCGCGCCCGCTAATCGCAGCCAGCAAGCCTCCCGGGCGCGGACCCGCGGCGCCGGCCTCCGGCGCAGGCGCGGCCGGCCCGCGCCACGCCCCGGTATGTTCATGTCCGATAACGCAGATTGCCCGGCCACGGCGCCGGGCGCGCTGTTCCCCCCCGCCCTGCTGGACGCCGCCTCCCGGGCCCTTGCGGCGGCGCGCCGGCAGGGCGTCCGCATCGTGACGGCCGAGACCGTGACCGCCGGCCTGGTCAGCGCCTGCCTGACCTCGGTGTCCGGCGCCTCGGACGTGTTTGAGCGCGGTTTCGTGCTGTACCACGCGAGCGCCAAGGCCACGGGGCTCGGCGTCGACGCGTGCGTCGCCCGGCTCCATGGCGCGGTGAGCGCCGAGGTGACCCGCGGCCTCGCCGAAGGCGCGCTCGCCAGCTCCACCGCCGGCGTGTCGGTGGCGGTCACCGGCTACGCCGGGCCGGGCGGCGGCAATGGGCGCAATCCGGTGGGCACCGTGTATCTGGCGGCGGCGCGCCAGGGCCATCCGACCCTGGAGACGCGGCGCCAGTTCCCGGGCCCGCGCGACGCCGTGCGCATGGCCGCCCTCTCCGCCGCCCTGGAGCTGCTGGTCGTCCGGCTGGCGGACTGACGGCCGTGAGCGGCGCGCGCATCCCCGTCCTGCTGCTCACCGGCTTTCTCGGCGCCGGCAAGACCAGCGCCCTGCGGCGCGCGCTCGCCGCCGGCGCCTTTCGCGACGCGGCGATCGTCATCAATGAGGCGGGCGCGGCGGGCGTCGACCACCTGCTGGTGGAGAAAGGCGACGAGGAGGTCACGCTGCTGGAAGGCGGCTGCCTGTGCTGCCGCGCGCAGGGCGGGCTTCCCGCCGCCCTCGCCGGGCTGCTGCGCCGGCGCGACGCCGGCGCGGCGCCCCCGTTCAGCCGGGTGATCGTGGAGACCAGCGGCCTCGCCAATCCGGCGGCGCTGCTCGCCTCGGTCATGGCCGGCGGTCCGGCGGCGCGCCGCTTTGCGCTCGCCGGCGTGACGACCGTGGTCAACGCGGCCGCCATCCGCGAGGTCTGGGAGCGGTTTCCCGAGGCGCGCGCCCAGACGGCGCTGGCCGACGCGCTGCTGGTCACCCATGGCGACCTGATGACGGAGGCGGCGCTGGCCGGGGTGACGGCGTGGCTGCGCGGGCTCAATCCGGCCGCGTCCGTCGCGGACGCGCGTCCCGGCCGCATGGCTCCGGCCGCCCTGTGGCCGCAGGCGGCCCCCGCGGCGGGCGCCGCCGGCTGCATGACGGCGCGGCCTGTCGCCGACGACGCCGGCGCCAGCGACTTCTGCGTGCGCGCCCGGCGCTTCGGCGGCTGGCTGGATCCGGAGGCGCTCGACGCCTGGCTGGAGCGCTGGACCGGCCTGCTCGGCCCGGCGCTGCTGCGCGTGAAGGGCGTGGCGCGCGTGCGCTCCGTTCCGGCCCCGGTCGCGCTGCATGTGGTCCAGGGATATGTCCACGCCCCGCAGACGGCGCCGGGCCTGCCGACGGGCGCGGCCGGCTGCCGCATGGCGCTCGTCGCTGCCGGCGTCGACGGCGCGATCCTCGACGACGCCCTCGACGAGCTGGAGGCGCTGGCGACGCCCGCATGACGGCGCCCGCCGCGGCGACTGGCGCCAGGAACCAGCCAGCAGCCGGCTCTACCCGATGGCGCCAGCGCCCCCTACCGTCAGCGTCCAGACGTTCCGGCGCGCGCCGCCGGGGCCCGTTTCTCCCGAGGATTCCATGGTCAGGCAGTTCACCGGAACATGCGGCGTCGTGCCCGCTCTCGACAGTGATTCCGTCGAACGGATTGAGGAGGTCGTCCGGGCGACCAGCGGCGTGGAGGGCGTCGCCGGCTACAAGATCGGCCTGTCGTCGGCGCTGCGGCTTGGTCTTGCGGAGTCGGTCCGCCGCCTGCGCGACCTCACTGACCTGCCGTTGCTGTATGACCACCAGAAGGCGGGCCCGGACATGCCGGACATGGCGGGCACGTTCGCCCGGCTGTGCGCCGAAGCCGGCGTCGACGGGCTGGTCCTGTTCCCGGTCGCCGGTCCCACGGCCGTGCGCAGGTTCACCGGCGAGGCGCGCGCCAGCGGCCTCATTCCGGTGGTCGGGGGCGAAATTCCCGCGCCCGATTACTGCGTCTCCGGCGGTGGCTATCTGGCGGACGACGCCCTCGACCGGATTATCGCCGAAGCCGCCGGAGCCGGCGCTGACCACTTCGTGCTGCCGGCGCGCGCGCCCGGGCGCATCGCCCGCTGGAGCGGCTGGATCAGCGCCCGTGTGGCGGACCCGGTGGTGTTCCTCACCGGTTTCGGCCCGCTCGGCGGCGCCATCGCCGACGCCTTCGCCGCCTCAGCCGCCTGTCCGCGCCGGTTCGCCATCGTTGGCCGGCTGGTCACCGCCGCGGCGGACCCCGCCGACGCCGTCAGGCGGCTTTACGCCGAAATGCAGGCTGCCGGCTGAAGGCCGCGGCGGCCGCGCGCGGCCGGATCCGTCCGGCGGCAGCCCGCATCCATCAGGAACACGCGTCCATGAACGTCACCGCTCCGTCCTGGCCGGCGGCATCTTACGTCAACGGCGCCTTTGTCTCCGCCGGCGACGGCGCGACGCTCGCGGTGCTCAATCCGGCCACCGGCCGGGAGATCGCGCGGGTCGCCGGCACCGGCCCGGCCACCGTCGACGCCGCGGCGGCGGCGGCGAGGGCCGCTTTCGACGAGGGCCCGTGGCCGCGCACGCCGCCGTTCGAGCGTGGCCGCGTGCTGCAGAAAATCAGCGACGCCATCAGCGCGCGGCTGGAGGAGCTCGCGGTTATCGAGGCGCTGGACGCGGGCAAGCCCATCGCCGCCGCCCGCCGCGAGGTCGCCGGCGCGGCGCGGGTGTTCGCCTATTACGCCGGGGCGATGGACAAGTTCCCGGGCGACACGCTGCCGGTGGACCGCCACCTGCTCAGCCTCACCCTGCGGGAGCCGCTCGGCGTCGTGGCGCAGGTCACGCCGTGGAACTTTCCGCTGCTGGCGGCGGCATGGAAGCTGGCGCCGGCGCTGGCTGCCGGCTGCGCGGCGGTGCTCAAGCCCTCGCCGCTGACGCCGCTGTCGACGCTCGTGCTGGCGCAGATCGCCGGCGAATGCGGCGCGCCGCCCGGCGTGGTGAACGTCATCCCCGGCGACGGGGAGGCGGGCGCGCGCCTCGTCAGTCACCCGCAGGTGGACGGCGTCTCCTTCACCGGCTCCACCGCCGTGGGCGTGGCCGTGGCCAGGGCGGCGGCCGCGGGCGTGAAAAAGGTGGCGCTGGAGCTTGGCGGCAAGAACGCCTGCGTGATTTTCGCCGACGCCGACATGGAGCGGGCGGCGCAGGCGGCCGTCGCCGCCGCCTTCGGCAACGCCGGCCAGTCCTGCTCGGCCCGCTCGCGCATTCTCGTGCAGCGCACGGCGATGCCAGCGTTTGAGGCGGCGTTTCTGGCGGCCGTCGCCGCGCTGCGCCCCGGCGACACCATGGATGAGGCCACGACGCTGGGGCCGCTGGCGTCGCAGGCCCAACGCGACGCGGTGGAGGCGCATGTGGCGGCGGCGAAGGCCAGCGGCCTGCGCCTGCTGTGCGGCGGCGGCCGCATCGCCGGCCTGCCCGGCTTCTATCTGGAGCCGGCGGTGTTCAGCGACGTCGGTCCGGAGCATCCGCTGTTCCAGACCGAAGTGTTCGGACCGGTGGCGAGTCTCACGCCGTTCGACGACGAGGCCGGGGCCATCCGCCTCGCCAACGCCACCGACTACGGGCTGAACGGCTCGGTGTGGTCGCGCGACCTCGGCCGGGCGCTGCGCACGGCCCGGGCCATGCGCGCCGGCTCGGTGGCGGTCAACGGCCTGCCCAGCGCCAGCATGCACGCCCTGTTCACGCCGTTCGGCGGCTACCGCCGCTCCGGCGTCGGGCGCGAGCTCGGCCTGGCGGCCATCGATTTCTACACGGAGCTCAAGACCATCACGCTCGATCTGGCGGCGTGACGGCGTCTCCTGGCGGAGGAACCTGCAGATGCTGACGGCGATAACGGGCGGCGTGCTGATAGACGGTCTTGGCGGCGATCCGGTGCGCGACGCCGTGGTGGTGATCGGGGACGACCGCATCCTTGCGGCCGGCCCCGGGCGCAGCGTGCGGGTTCCGGCGGGCGCGCGGGTGCTCGACGCCGCCGGGCGCACCATCCTGCCGGGGTTCATCGACACCCACGTGCACTGCACCTACCGCGCGCGCGACATGCGCCAGCACCTGCTCAACCCGCCCACCTACAACGTGCTGAAATCCATCGAGATCCTGCGCGAAACGCTTGCCTGCGGCGTCACCACGGCGCGCGACATGGGCGGCGCTGACGCCGGCTTCCGCCAGGCCCTCGCCGAGGGGCTGGTGGACGGGCCGCGGCTGATGATCGCCATCGGCATGGTGTCGCAGACCGGCGGCCACGGCGATTACTGGACGCCGGCGGACCTGCGGGTGAAGAAACGCGCCTGGCTGCCGGACACCGTCGCCGACGGCGTGGACGGCATGCGCCGCATGGTGCGCGAGCTGCTGATGCGCGGCGCCGACTTCATCAAGATCTGCGCCACCGGCGGCATCACCTCGGTGACCGACAGCTGGGACGAGCCGCAGTTCACCGTGGAGGAGATCCGCGTGGCCGTAACCGAGGCGGCGGCCCGGGGCAGGCATGTGGCCGCGCACGCCGAAGGCCGCGCCGGCATCAACAACGCCCTTCGCGCCGGCGTGCACAGCCTGGAGCACGGCTGGTTCATCAATGAGGAGAGCATCGACCTGCTGCTGCAGACCGGCGCCTGGTGGACGCCCACCCTCGCGCTGGTGCCGCTCTCCGTCGCCCGCCGCCAGAAAGACAGCACGTGGGCCGCCAGCCAGCTCGGCCGCGAGGACGAGAAGGACGCCCAGATTTACGCCCTGATGCAGCGGCAGGTTCCGCTGTGGAAGGAAGCGGTGCGCCGCGGCGTGAAAGTGGCGTTCGGCACCGACCAGTCGCACCGCCTGCTGGTGGGCGAAAACCTGGTGGAGCTCGGCTTCATGGTCGACTGGCTCGGCATGTCGCCGATGCAGGCCATTGTCTGCGCCACCAGCCGGGCGGCCGAGTGCATCGGCATGCCCGACGCCGGCGCCGTCGCGCCCGGCAAATACGCCGACATTCTCGTGGTGGACGGCGATCCGCTGGAGAACATCCGCATTCTTGAAGAGCGCGCCCGCCTGCACCTGGTGATGAAGGGCGGCCGCCCCTTCACCTGCGCGCTGTGACCGCGCCAAGAACCTGGAGGAGCAGAACCGTGCAGCTCAACCGTTTCATGATCCGGCAGCTCGTTCAGGCGGCGCTGGACGAGGAGATCGGCGCCGGCGACACCACCGGCGGCTTTCTTGTGGGAGACGATCCGGTGCAGACCGGCCAGATCTACGCCAAGGCCCGCGGCGTCATCTGCGGCCTGCTGCTCGCCGACGAAACCATCCGCCAGATCGAGCCGGCGGCGACCGTCGAACATCTCGTGCGCGACGGCGACGTCGTCGAGCCCGGCCAGGTGCTGATGAAGGTGACGGCCCGCGCCTCCACCTTTTTCATCGTCGAGCGCCCCGCGCTGGACTGGATCCAGCAGATGTCCGGCGTCGCCACCAGGACCCGCCGCTACGTCGAGCTGGTGCGCCACACCGGCGTGCGGCTCACCGACACCCGCAAGGGCTGGCCGGGCCTGCGCCGGGTGATGAAATACGCCGTGCGCGTGGGCGGCGCCCACAACCACATCTTCAACCTCGGCAACTGCATCCTGGTGAAGGACAACCACATCAAGATCGCCGGATCCATCACCGAGGCGGTGCGCATCCTGCGCGAGCGGGCGCAGCACACCTTCCGCATCGAGGTGGAGTGCGAGACCCTTGACATGGTGCAGGAGGCGCTCGACTGCGGCGTCGAGGTGATCATGTTCGACAACATGGACCTCGACGAGATCCGCGAGGCGCTGAAGCTGGTGAACGGCCGGGCGATGACCGAGGCCTCCGGCGGCATCAACGAGAACACCATCGTGCCCGTGGCCGAAACCGGCGTCGACATCATTTCCGTGGGAGAACTCACCCACACGATCAGGGCCCTCGACTGTTCGCTGGACGTGAAGGACATCAAGCCCAGCGCCCGCCGGACCATCGGGCGGCTGCGCGCCGGCGCATGACCGGGCGGTCGCGCAGCGAGGGCGCCGCGGCCGCCGTCCGCCGGACCGCCGCCGGCGCGGCGCCGGCGGCGGGACTGGCCGCGCTGCCGGGCGCGGACCGGATCCGTTACTGGCTGCTGGACCTCGACGACACCCTCTACCCCCGCTCCGCCGGGCTGCATGAACAGATGCGCCGGCGGGTGGTCAGCTTCATCATGGCGCGGCTGTCGCTGGACGAAGCCGCCGCGGCGGCGCTCCACCAGGCGTATTACGCGCGTTTCGGCGCCACCGTGCGCGGGCTGGCGCAGCTGCACGGCGTGGCGCCGGAGGAGTTCCTCGCCCACGTCCACGCCGTCGATCTGGCGCCGCTGGCGCCAAATCCCAAACTGAAACAGGTACTGTCGGCGCTGCCCGGCCGGCGCATAATCGTCACCAACAGCCCCCGGGCGCACGCGGAGCGCGTGCTGGCTGCGCTCGGCGTGGCGGACGCGATCGACGGCATTGTCGCGATCGAGGACAGCGCGTACCGGCCCAAGCCGGACGCCGCCGCCTGCGAGGCCTGCATCCGCCGCCACGGCGTCGCGCCAGAGCGGGCGCTGATGGCGGACGACCGGCTCATGAACCTGCGTGCGCCGGCGGCGCTGGGCATGCGGACGCTTCTGGTGGACGAAGACGGCGTCTCCACCGGGCAGGACGCGGGCTTCACCGTCGACGCAACCGCAAGATCGCTGGTTTCATTCCTGACCTCATGAAAAGACCCGCAAGAAATGACAGGTCTTTTCATTTGCGTCTTTTCGTGCGGCAAAACCATTTCCAATTTCATCGGAATGTGAAAAATTTGTTCACGGAGCGCGCAAACTAAGAAAACACCTTGCGCAGTCCCCTGTGTTATTATCCGATGAAACAGGGGGAACAGCGATGACGCACGTTCACGACAGGCTTCACCTCCCGGTCTCCCGCCGGATACTGGCGCGCTGGCTGGGCGCGCTCGCCGGCGCCCTGCTCGCGGGGGCCGCCCTGACCGCCGCGCCCGCCATGGCTGAAACGGTGGTGAAGATCGGCATCGTCCAGGCCACATCCGGCGGTTCCGCCGCCCTGTACGGCACGATGCAGAAAAACGGCGCTCTGCTGGCGATCGACGAAATCAACGCCTCCGGCGTCCTCGGGGACATCCGGCTCGTGGGCCTGCATGAAGACGACGCCGGCGACCGTGGCCAGAGCGTCAACATCTTCCAGCGCATGATCAACAAGGACAGGGTGGCGGTCATCCTCGGCCCAACCCTGGCCAACTCCGCTTTCGCCGCCGATCCGCTGGCCCAGCGCGCGAAGGTGCCGGTGATCGCCAGCTCCAACACCGCGCCCGGCATCACCGCCATCGGCACATATATTTTCCGCACCAGCCCGCCGGAGAACGTGGTGTTTCCCGGGGTGCTGAAATGGGCGCGCGAAAAACACGGCGTCCGCACCGCCGCGCAGATCTACGGCATCGACGACATGCTGATGAAGACCGCCTATGCGGTGCAAAAGCAGGCGCTGGAAACGGCGGGGATCAGGATCGTCGCCACCGAGACGTTCCAGAAGGGCGACGTCGACTATTCGGCGCAGCTCACCAAGATCCGGGCGGCCAGTCCGGACGCGATCGTCATCGGCGGCCTCGCCGAGGAGACCGCCAACATCGTGCGCCAGGCGCGCCAGCTCGGCATCCCCCCGGGCACGGTGATCATGGGAGCCAACGCCGCCATCTCCAGCAAGCTGGCGGAGCTCGCCGGCAAGGCGGCGGACGGCTTCCTCGTCGGCTCGGGCTGGTTCATCGGCTACGACGACCCGGTGAACCGCAGGTTCGTGGAGGCCTACAAGGCGCGCTACAACAGCCTGCCCGACAATTTCGCCGCCCAGGCCTACACCGCCGTCTACGCCTTCGCCGACGCGCTGAAGCGGGCGGGCGGCGCAGGCGACAGCGAGAAGCTCCGCGACGCGATCGCCAGCGTCAGGGACCTGCCCTCGCCGTCCGGCCCGTTCAGCTTCGACAGGGACCGCGAGCCGGTCATCACTCCCAAGGTGCTGACAATGCGCGACGGCAGGTTCGTTCTGGCCGGCTCTGAATGAGCCGGTCCGCGCCCCCGCGGACCAGGGGCGCGCGCGCAACTGACGGCGCGGCGGAACATGGCGCGCGGCGCGGCCGCGGGCCTGGCCGCGCCGGCGATGTCCCTGCCGCCGGACGGAGGCGACTCCGCCGGTCAATGCTGGCGGAGCCGTCATGTCCACATTCCTGCAGCAGATCGTAAACGGCCTTTCGCTGGGCTCCACTTACGCCGTGTTCGCCATGGGGTGCACGCTCATCTTCGGCGTGCTGAACATCATCAACATGGCCCAGGGCGCGTTCTTCATGGCCGGCGCCTATTTCGGGCTGGAGGCGACGCGCCTCGGGCTGCCGGTTCCGCTGGCGCTGCTGACGGCGGCCGCAGGCGGCGGCGCGCTCGGCGTGCTCTCGGAGCTGGTGGTGTTCCGCACCATCCGCCGGCGCGGCGGCCACAAATGGGTCGGGCTCGTGGCCTCGCTGGCGCTGGCGCGCATTCTGGTCGGGCTTGCCCAGGAGGTCTTCGGCACCGAGGTCCAGGGCTATCCGGCGGCGCTCAATCTCACCGCCTCCTGGGAGGCAGGCGGCGTTCGGGTGCAGCTCATCCAGCTCGCCATCATGGCGGCGTCAGTCGCGCTGATGGCGGGCCTGTACGTGCTGCTGCAGAAGAGCGCCGCCGGGCGGGCCATCCGCACCGTAGCGTTCAGCGAGGACGTGGCGCGCATCGTCGGCGTGCCGGTGGGCCGCACGATGACGCTCACCTTTCTGGTGGCGGGAGCGCTGGCGGGCGCGGCCGGCATGCTGCTCGGCGTGCTGTTCAACGTGGTGTCTCCGTTCATGGGTGAACACATGCTGGTCAAGGGACTGACGGTGATGATCCTCGGCGGACTCGGCAACGTGCCGGGCGCCATGGCCGGCGGCCTGCTGCTCGGGCTGATCGAGGTGTTTTCGGTGGCGTGGGTGTCCTCGGCCTTCCGGGACGCCATCGGCTTCGGCCTCGTCTTCCTGATCCTGCTGGCGCGGCCGACCGGCCTGTTCTCCGGCTTCGTGGAGCGGCGCGCATGACTTTTCTGGCGGAATTTTACGGCGCTTACGGCAACATCGTCGACCTGTGCCTGCTCAACGGCATTCTCGCCTATGGCGTGTATCTGGCGCTGTCGGCCAACATGTTCACGCTGGGCACGGGCGGCTTCATGGCGGTGGGGGCCTATTGCGCGGTGTATCTCACCATGCAGCTGCAGGCGCCGTTCGCCATCGCGGTGGTCGCCGGGGGCGCGCTGGCGGCGCTGGCGGCGGCAGCCATCGGCGCGCCGGTGCTGCGGCTGCGCGGCGACTATTTCATGCTCGCCACCTTCTCCTTCACCGAGGTGGTGCGGGTGATCGCCCTCAACTGGGAGAGCGTCACCGGCGGCGCCACGGGCATCGTCGCCATTCCCGATTACACCAGCACGCCGGCGCTGGCCGCGCTGCTGCTGGTCACGGTGGCGCTGGTGTACGCGCTGCGCCGCTCGCGCCATGGCCGGGCCATCGACGCCATCCGTCATGATGACACCATCGCCGAGGCCATGGGCGTCAACGTGTTCCGCTACCGGATGGCGCTGTTCGTGGCGAGCGGCTTCATCTCCGGCGTATGCGGCGGCCTGGCCGCGCACCTCAATTTCTTCATCGGCCCCACGGACTTCGGCCTGCTGCGTTCGGTGGACGCGCTGGCCAGTCCCATTCTCGGCGGCGTCAACGCCCTGCTGGGCCCGGTCACCGGCGCGGTGATCACCACGGTGCTGCCCGAAGCGCTGCGCTTCTCGAACCAGCTGCGCGAGATCCTGATGGGCGCGCTCATCCTGGTGGCGGCGCTGTATCTGCCGGGCGGGGCGGCGTCGCTGTTCCGCCGGCGCCGGCCGGGCGCGCCCGCCCCGTCGTCGCCGCTGGCGAAGATCCTGCTGGCGGGAGCGACGCGATGAGCGCGGCGCCGGCGGGTCTGCGGGTCAGCGCCGTCCGCAAGCGGTTTCAGGGCGTCATCGCCGTGGACGGCGTGTCGTTCACGGCCCCGCCTGGCCGCGTCACCGGCCTGATCGGACCGAACGGCTCGGGCAAGACCACGACCATGAACGTCATCACCGGCCTCTGTGCGCCGGACGCCGGCGAGGTGCTGCTGGACGACGCGCCTCTCGGCGCGCTGAAGCCGTTTGAGATCGCGCGGCGCGGCGTGGCGCGCACCTTCCAGAACATCCGCCTGCTGCCGGACGCCACGGCGCTGGACAATGTGATCGTCGGCGCCATCGCCGCCCAGAAAGCGGCGCTGCTGGCGTCTCTGGCCCGGCTGCCCAGCGCGCGGCGCGAGGAGGCGGCGGCCCGGGCGCTGGCGCAGGCGATGCTCGAGCGGGTGGGCGCCGGCGCCCTGGCGGACCGGCCGGCCGGGGCGCTCTCCTATGGCGACCGCCGGCGGGTGGAGATCGCCCGCGCCCTCGCCACGCGGCCGCGCCTGCTGCTGCTGGACGAACCGGCCGCCGGCATGACCCACGCCGAACGGCGCGCCCTCGCCGTGCTGATCCGGTCGATCCGCGAGGAGGGCGTCACGGTGCTGCTGGTCGAACATGACAGCGATCTGGTGGCGGCGGTCTGCGACCATGTGGTGGCGCTGAACTTCGGCCGCGTCATCGCCGCCGGCGCGCCCGCCGAAATCCGCGAGGATCCGGCGGTGATCGAAGCCTATCTGGGGACCGACGACGATGCTTGAAGCGCGCAACCTGCGTGCCGGATACGGACAGCTGCCGGTGCTGCACGGCGTGTCGTTCCGCGTGCCGGCGGGCGCGTGCGTGTGTCTGATCGGCGCCAACGGCGCCGGCAAGACCACGACGCTCTCCGCCATCTGCGGCCTGGTGCGCCCGTCTGGCGGCGAGATCCTGCTGGACGGCGTCCCCATCACCGGGCGGCGGGCGGAGGCCATCGTGCGCGCCGGCGTGTCGCTCGTGCCGGAAGGGCGGCGCGTCGTGGCCGGCATGAGCGTGCAGGACAACCTGCTCGTCGGCGCCTACGCCCGCCGCGACCGCGCCGCGGCGCAGCACGATCTCGCCAGCGTCTACGGGCGTTTCCCGCGGCTGGCGGAGCGGCGCGACCAGTTCGCCGGCTCGCTCTCCGGCGGCGAGCAGCAGATGCTGGCCATTGGCCGGGCGCTGATGGCGCGGCCGCGCCTGCTGCTGCTGGACGAGCCGTCCATGGGCCTCGCGCCGCATGTGGTCAACGCCATTTTCCAGACGATCCGCGAGATCAACCGCCAGGGCGTCACCGTGCTGCTGGTGGAGCAGAACGCCCGCAAGGCGCTGTCGGTCGCCTCCTACGGCTATGTGCTGGAGGCGGGCGCCATCTGCCTCGAAGGGCCGGCGGAGGAGCTGCGGCGATCGAAACTGGTGATCGACGCCTACCTCGGCGAACGCCACGCGACGTGAGCGACCCGCGCGCATGTCGCCTGCGCCGGGCGGCCCCGGCCCCACGCGCCTGATGACGGCGGCGCCCCGCGCCTGCGTCTGCGCCGGGGGCGCAGGGCCGGTAGCGGCTATGGGGTTTGCAATAGCCGCGGCGCGGCTGCATCGTGGCCGGAACGACACCCGCACGGGAGAACGCCGCCATCATGACAGGCCGCGCGCACACCGCTTCCGGAGCCGGCGACGGCCGCGCCTCCGCCCCCCGCCCGACCGCGGACCTTCCGGGCCGGCGCGGTCCTCGCCGGCTGCCGTACGCCATCTACGCCGCCAGCGACCCGGAGACCATCGGCGCTGGCGTCGCCAGCGGCGGCGGCGGCCTGCTCACCCAGGGCGCGATCCACTTCCATGACCACGCCGGTGAAAACGGAAGTGACCGTCCTGCCGGCCTGAACCGGCGCCGCGCCCGCGGCTCCCGGCCGACTCCGGCGACCGCCGGGCGCGGCCCCGTCCATGCATCCGGATGGAGCTCCCCATGTCGCGACCCCATGTCCTGATCGCCGGCGGCGGAATCGCGGGCCTCACCATGGCCCTGACGCTGCGCCAGATCGGCGTGTCCTGCGTCGTCTACGAGCGCGCGCGCGAGCTGCGCCCGCTTGGCGTCGGCGTCAATCTCCAGCCCAACGCGGTGCGCGAGCTCGAGGACCTCGGCATCGGGCCGCAGGAGCTTGACGCGGTGGGCGCGCCGGCGCGGGAATGGGCGCTGGTCGGCCTCAACGGCCGCGAGATCTACGCCGAACCGCGCGGCGAATACGCCGGCTACCGCTGGCGCCAGTACGCCGTGCACCGCGGCGCCTTCCACATGCTGCTGTACCGCAAGGTCATCGAGCGCCTCGGCGCCGACGCGGTGCGGCTGGGACGGCGGGTGACCGGCTACCGGAAAACGCCGCAGGGAACCGTGGAGGCGCAGATCGAAACCGCCAGCGGACAGACGCACACGGCGGAAGGAACGCTGCTGGTCGGCGCCGACGGCATCCACTCTCGGGTGCGGGCGCAGATGCATCCGGACCAGCCGCCGGTTCACTGGGGCGGCGCCATCATGTGGCGCGGCGCCACGCGGGCGCGGCCGGTCCGCACCGCCTCCTCGTTCCTCGGCGTCGGCGGCAGCCGGCGGCGCATCATTCTTTACCCGATCTCCCGTCCGGACGCTGACGGCTACGTGCTGCTCAACTGGATCGCCGAAAAGACCGTGGACGCGACGCACGACTGGTCGCGCTCCGGCTGGTTCAGGGAGGCGGCGACGTCGGAATTCGCGGACGCCTTCAGCGACTTCGTCTTCGACTGGCTGGATTTTCCGGCGCTGCTGGCGCAGGCGGACGCGGCCTATGAAAACCCGATGATCGACCGCGATCCCCTGCACTCCTGGGTCGACGGCCCGGTGGCGCTGATGGGCGACGCGGCGCATCCGATGTATCCCACCGGCTCCAACGGCGCCACCCAGGCGATCATGGACGCACGCCTGATCGGCAGGTCCATGCTGACGCACGGCGTCACCGCCACGGCCCTGCAGGCGTGGGACGCGGCGCACCGCGAGGCCGTCAACGCCGTGGCGCTGCGCAACCGCGAGGCCGGCCCGTTTGGCCTGCTCAACCTCGTGGAGGAACGCTGCGGCGGCCAGTTCGACGACATCAATGACGTCATCCCGGCCGCGGAGCGCGCCGCCTTCATGCAGGCCTACCAGCGCGCCGCCGGTTTCGCGCGCGACGCGCTCAACGCCGCGCCGCCCACCATTCCGCCCGGCGCCCGCGTCCGCGACGCCTGACCCGCGCGCCCCGGGCGCCGCACGCCCTGCGGCGCAGCGGTCTGCCCCCGCAGGCGGGCGGACGGCGCCTGCCGTCAGGTTTCTTTCCGGTATCCCGGAACCGGAATGTTCTCGTAATACGGCACAGGAATCTGGCCTTCGCTCTCCACGTCGCCGACCATGGTCACGGTCACCGGATGCACCACGTCCGGATCGGTGACGATGTTGACGCAGGCCGGCAGATCCTGCGCCTGGGCGCGGCGGATGGCCGGGGCGATGTCTTCAAGGCGCGTCACCTTCTCGCCGTAGCAGCCGAAGCCGCGCGCAACCTCGTGATAGTCCGTGGCGGCCAGCTTCACCGCCGTGAGATGCTGGCGGCCGAACACCAGCTCCTGGCCATGCTGCGACATGCCCCAGCAGGCGTTGTTGAATATCACCGTGGTGACCGGCAGCCGGTGACGGACCATGGTGTCGAACTCGGCGATGTGGAAGCCGGCGGCGCCGTCGCCAAGGAACAGCGCCACGGGACGGCGCGGCCGCGCCCGGGCGAGACCGATGGCGAAGCCCTGGCCAACGCCCAGACAACCGAGATAGCCGTTGCCGGCGTTGAGCCCCACCTCAGGCGTGCGCACGAGCGGCCGGATCCAGGCCGGGGCCTCGCCGCCGTCCCAGGCGATGGCGGTGTCCGGAGCCAGCGCCTCCGCCACGGCGCGCGCGGCATGGAAGGGATGGAGCAGGCCGTTCGGTCCCAGCGGCGGGGCGCCGGCGAAGGGGGCCGCCGCCAGTTTCGGCGCCTCCTGCAGCAGTTTCGTCCAGGCGCCGCGATCCGGCCAGGGCGCGTCGCCGCCGCGCGCCAGCAGCGCCTCCAGGGTTTCGGCGGCGTCGGCGACAATGGCCAGATCAACCGGACGCAGGCGGCCGATCTCCGCCCCGTCGACGTCGATCTGCGCCACGCGCGCCCCGTCCGGAATGATGGCCCCGCTGCGCCCGCCCAGAAACAGCCCCATGCGCGCGCCAAGCAGCACCACCAGATCCGGCCGCTGGTCATGAACCATGGCGGCGACAGCCAGCGCGCCCGCGCCGCCCACATATTGCGGATGCTCCGGCGGAAGCACGCCGGCGCCCTTGAGGCTCTCCAGCACCGGCACGCCGGTCAGGCTGGCGAAGCGCCGCAGCAGCCCGGCAGCCCGGACGCTGGCGGCGCCGCCGCCGGCGATGATCACCGGGCGCTCCGCCTCGCGCAGCATGGCGAGAAGCCGGTCGGCCGCGGCGGCGGACGGGGCCGGACGCCCCTCGAACGCCGGCCGCGCCGGCATGCGCATGCCCGCCTCGTCGGCGCGGCCGAACATGACGTCGATGGGAACCTCGAGAAACACCGGGCCAGGCCTGCCGGACCGGGCGAGGCGCACCGCCTTCTCCACCAGGTCGGGAATGCGCTCCACATGGGTGACGCGGTGCGCCCATTTGGTCACCGGCGCGGCCATGGCCACCTGGTCGAAACCGCCCTGCAGCGGATTGGTCTCCACTTCGCGCAGCGGCGGCGCGCCGGCGATGTAGAGCACCGGCGTGGCGTCCAGCCAGGCGTTGACGATGGAGGTCAGGACGTTGGCGAAGCCGGGACCGGCGGTGATGACGCAGACGCCGACCTCGCCGGCGGCGCGGGCGAAGGCTTCGGCGGCGTGACCCGCAGACGCCTCGTGACGGGTGTCGGTCAGGCGGATGTCATTGTCCTGGCAGGCGACCAGAAAAGAATCGAGGTGGCCGCCATGCAGCGTGAACACCTCCGAGACTCCAAGCGCCTTCAGGCTGCGCGCAAGCGCGACGCCGCCGCTGATTTCGGCCATGTGCGTTTCCTCCCGGTTATTGCGGGCTGGGCCCGGCCCGTCACGCGCCGCCGGCGGACAGGCGCCCGCCTGTCGCCTCCGGCCCGGGCGCGCCACGGGTCCGGAAAAATTTAGAGTCGGCTCTAAACTTGTCAACGCGCCCCGGAAACGGCGCCGCCGGCCGGGATGCGCGCCGCAAACGCCGCTGTTATGGTCATGCGGCCCCCCTGCCCCAGACTGTGGACCGCCCTGCCATGGCTCCGAAATCCGGCCAGACCGCTGATGACGACGCCGGCCTGAGCGCGCTTTCCGGCCACGCCGCCGGCAAGATGGAGCGGCGCAACCGCATTCTGGCGGCGGCGGAAGACCTGGTGCGGCTGCATGGCGTGGAAGGCGTCCCGGTGGAGGCGATCGCGCGGCGCGCCGGCGTCAGTCCGGCGACGGTTTACAACCTGTTCGGCAGCCGCGGGGCGATTTTCAGCGAGCTTTTCGACGCGGACCTGGCGCGGTTTGAGGCGCTTGTGGCCAGCCGGCGGGAGGCGGGGCCGGTCGGGCTGTTTTTCGAGGCCATCGACGTCGCCGTCAGCCTGTACGCCGCCGAACCGGCCTATTACCGGGCGCTGCTGGGGCTGACGCGGCGGGACGGCGCGCTGTACGCGCGGTTCAGCCAGCCGCGCCTCGCCTTCTGGCGCCGCCTGGTCGCAGAGGCGCATGCGGCCGGGGCGTTGCGGCCGGGGATGGATCCGGGCTTCGCCGGCGACACGCTGGCGTCGGTCGCCCGCGGGGCGCTTGATTTCTGGGCCGACGGCCGCGCCAGCCTCGCCGAACTGCGCCGCCGGCTGGCGTGGGGCTTCGGCGTGGTGCTGCTGTCGCTGGCGACGGAGAACGAACAGGCGGAAATCCGCCGGCGCATGGCCGCAGCCGGCGACGGCGGCGCCTGAACCTGCCCGCCGGCGCAACGCCGTTCCGCGGTCCCCGCCTGTCCGCGCCAGCGCCGCGCGTGAACGCGCCCGCGACAGACGTTCCCGCAAAAACAGGCGAGGCGGAACGCCGGACGTGGGCGCAGCCCCCGGATACGCCCCCCCACGACGGCGCGGACGGGCGGCACGACACGCGCGGATGGCCTGCCGGAGCGGACCAGTGAATCCGGCCCGCCCGCATCGCCGGCCGTAACGGCGACAGTGTCCCGGCGCCGCGGCGCCCGCCATGTGTCTGTCCCGGCGCCGGAACGGCCCGCGCCGCCGGCCCGCTCAGGCCGGCTCCAGCTGGCGGACCAGCATCTCCTCCAGGGCGGCGCGCAGGGACGCGGTCAGCGGCGCCGGCCGGTCGTCGGCGATGAACACGATGGTCGAGGCGCAGATTCCCCGGCATTCCGCGCCGACGAACAGCGCCTGGCCGATCTCGCAGGAGGAATTGCCGACGCGCAGCACGCCGGTGCCGACCTCCACATTCTCCATGTGGAACACCTCCGCCAGATAGCTCTGGCGGCTTTCGGCCGTCACGGTGCGGCCCCGCATGGGGACGCCCGCCTGCGCGAACAGCTCGCGCGTGAAGCGCCAGCGCGCCTCGTCGTAATATCCGACGATCGAGACGTTGTTGATGTGCAGCAGTTCGTCCCGGTAGCGGGTCTGGATGCGGGTGAAATAGGGATAGGTCGCGCGCTCAAGGCGCCACGCCGGCGGTCTCATGCGAATTGTCCAGACTGTTTTGTGCGTTGCGTCAGGCGTTTAGCCCGTGGCCGCCCTCATCGCAACAACCATGCGCCCCCGGCATGGCTTTCATGCACACCTGTGTCGGGCGAATGCCTCCGGCGACGGCGCGATGCGCGGCGGGCGCGCCCTGCGGCGCAATGCCCCTCCCCGCCCCGCAGACGCCGGCGACGGCGCATGTCGCCGCCCGGCGCCGGCATGTGGCGCGCCGGCCGGCGCGACGCTACTGGTTGCAACCGCACGTAATTGGGCTAGATGCTGCAGGCACGTTGCGGCCGGCCGGCGGAGGGCGGCTGGAGCCGCAGGCGAATGGCCCGCCCTTTTGCGCTGGACGCAGGGGCCACACACGTTTCGGGAGGACACCATGCGCATTGACCGGCGCTGGCTCAACATGATGGGCGCAACCATGCTGCTTTCGGCGGCGCTCGCCCCTGCGGCGGCGCTCGCAGGGAAAAAATATGGTCCTGGCGCCAGCGACACCGAGATCAGGCTCGGCAATTTCGTGCCCTACAGCGGTCCGGTATCCGCTTACGGCGTGGTCGGCAAAACCATGGACGCCTATTTCCGCATGATCAATGACCAGGGCGGGATCAACGGGCGCAAGATCACTTTCATCAGCTATGACGACGCCTACAGCCCGCCGAAAGCGGTGGAGCAGGCGCGCAAGCTCATTGAGAACGACGAGGTGCTCGCCCTGTTCGGCACGCTGGGCACGCCCTCCAACACCGCGATCATGAAATATGTGAACGCGAAGAAGGTGCCGCACATCTTCCTGTCGTCCGGCGGCACACGCTTCGGCAACGATCCGCAGACCTATCCGTGGACCATGCCGTTCAACCCCTCCTATGAGACCGAGGGGCGCATCTACGCCAATCTGATCCTGGAGCGGTATCCCGACGCGAAGATCGCCGTGCTGGTGCAGAACGACGATTACGGCAAGGACATCTACAAGGGCGTGAAGGAGGGCCTTGGCGACAGGGTCAGCATGATCGTCGCGGAAGCGCCCTATGACCTTTCCGACGCCACCGTCGACTCGCAGATGGTGAAGCTGAAGGCCTCCGGCGCGGACCTGTTCCTGAACCTGTCGACGCCGAAGTTCGCCGCCCAGGCCATCCGCAAGATGGGGGAGCTGAACTGGAAGCCCGTGCACATTCTCAACAACGTGGCCTCGCAGGTGGGCGCGGTGCTGGCGCCGGCGGGCCTGGAGAACGCCCAGGGCGCGATCACCGCGCTTTACCTGAAGGACCCGACCGACCCGGCGCTGGCCAATGACGACGACGTCGTGAAGTTCCGGGAGTTCCTGCAGAAATACATGCCGGACGCCGACCTCAACAACAGCCTCTACACCATCGGCTACGCCATGGCGGAGTCGATGGCGCACGTGCTGCGCGAGGCGGGCGACGACCTGACGCGCGAGAACGTCATGAAGGCGGCGCTGAGCCTGAGGGATTTCAAGCCGGGGATGATCTACGAGGGCATCACCATGAACACCGGCCCGGGCGACCATTTCCCGTTTGAAGAGATGCAGATCATGGTGTTCCGCGGCGACCGCTGGATTCCGGAAGGCGGCGTGATCTCGGCGAAGCCGAAGGTGAAGGACCGGTAAGACCGCGCAGGTCGCCGCCGGAACGCGCAGGCCCGCCGGTTCGGGCGGGCCTTTTTCCCGACACGGGCCGCCCCGGCCATGACGCGGCGACGGCCGGCGGCCTGGCCCGGACATGCGGGGCGCCTTTCCCGCCCTGTCAGCGACAGGAGAGACGGCCGGCTACGATGGCGGCGCAAGGGCTCCGTTTGGTCTTCCGCCTTGCGGGCGGAGCGGATGCATGCGGCGCCCGCGCGGAAACTCTTGCCCTCACAATCCCCTGGCCGCGGCGGGCCTGCGACGCTGCGACGACGCCGCGCGTGAGCCGCGGCCGCAAGGAGACGGCATGCGCGGCCAGGGCGCGTCTCCAGGGCCGCCACACGCGGGGCGCGGGCCTGCCCTCGCGCAGACGGCGCGCAGGCGACCTGGCCACTGCTGCGGTTGCGGCTCAGGCGGTGGTCGTCACCCGTACGTCGCCGGAGCGGTCCAGCACCTGCAGCATCACCTGCGAGTCCACCCGGCGCAGGTGCACGTCCAGCCGCCCCTGCGGCAGGCGCACGCCGCGCAAGATCACCTCGTTCAGGAATTCCGGCAGCATCGGCTCGCGGAACGCAAGCTCGCCGGCCTCCGGGTCAAACCCCATTCCGAGGCAGGACTGCAGCAGGAACAGCGGCGTCACCGCCGCCCACGCCTGCGGCGAACAGGCCACCGGATAGAAGGTCGGGCCGCGGCTGCGCTGGCGCGGAAAGCCGCAGAACAGCTCCGGCAGCCGGCGCATGTCGGTATAGGTCGAGGCCATGAACAGCCCCTCAAAGATCCGCGCCGCCTCCGCCCGGAAGCCATAACGCACGAACCCCGCCGCGATCAGCGCATTGTCATGGGGCCATACCGAGCCGTTGTGGTAGCTCATCGGGTTATAGCGCGCCTCCGTGGTCGCCACCGTCCGCACACCCCAGCCGGAGAAGGCGGCCCGGTCCATCAGCGAGGCGACCACCCGCGGCGCCCGCTCCGGCAGGGCGAGGCCGGTGAACAGCGCGTGACCGGCGTTGGAGGCGCGCACCCGGCAGGGGCGTTTCTCCCCGTCCAGCGCCAGCACATAGGAGCCCAGCGCCGGGTCAAAGAAGGCGGCGTCGAAGCGCGCGCGCAGCTCCCTCGCCTTCCGCTCCAGCTCCAGCGCCCGGTGGCGCAGCCCCATGTCCCGCGCCACCTGCGCCGCCGCCAGCCAGGCGCCGTACACATAGGCCTGCACCTCGCAAAGGGCGACCGGCCCCCGCGCCAGACGCCCGTCTTCATGGAACACCGCGTCGAAACTGTCCTTCCAGCCCTGGTTGACCAGCCCGTCGTCCGCGCGGCGGCCGTATTCCACGAAACCGTCGCCGTCGCGATCGCCGTACCGGTCAATCCAGGCGAGGGCCGCCTCCACATGCGGCCACAGCCGCCGCAGCGTCTCAAGGTCCGCCGTGCGCCTGTAATAGGCGCCCGCCAGCATCACGAACAGCGGCGTGGCGTCGACGCTGCCGTAATAGCGGCGGAACGGCACCTCCCCCAGCTCCGCCATTTCGCCGTGGCGCACCTCGTGCAGGATCTTGCCGGGCTCGGCGTCCGCCTCCGGAATCTCCTCCGTGGCCTGGTTGGCGGCCAGATAGCGCAGCACCCCGCGGGCGATGGCCGGGTCCAGCCACAGCGTCTGCAGCGCCGTAATCAGGGCGTCACGGCCGAACACGGTGCTGAACCACGGAATGCCTGCATAGGGATATGGCCCCTCGCCGGTCACCGTGACCAGCATGTACAGGTCGGCGACGGCGCGGCGCAGGGCCTCGTTGAACACGTCGTTGGAGGTGATCACCGCCGCGGTCTGCGCCGTCAGCGCCCGCATGGCGCGGCGGGCGTCGCGCAGGCGGGTGAAGAACGCCCGCTTCGGCGCCGCGGGCTGCTCCTGCCCCTGCCCGAAGCTGATCTCCAGGAAGATCTGGCGCGTTTCACCGGGCGCGAGGGCGATGTCAAAGGTCGCCTCCGCGCCGGTGAGCGAGGCGGGCTGCGGATCAAACCGCAGCGTCGTGCGGCGCAGCACGCCGTCCAGCCCGCCATAGGCGAGGGTGACGCTGTCCGCCGTCACCTGCGGCTCACGCATGGCGCCGCGCCGGGGCCGGCGCGCGCCGCGCACCTCGAACAGGTCGGAGAAGTCGGCCGCGAACGACAGCGCCAGCCGCACGCGCCGCGGCTGCTCGTCGAAATTGCGCAGGCTGATGCGCTCGCAGCAGCTCGCCTCCCACAGGAACCGGGTGCGGCGGATGTGGATCAGGTCATGGGGCAGCGTCAGGACGCCGTTCTCGTAAAGATCGGGGTTGGTGAGATCGAAGGTGAGCAGGGCGTTGTCGTCCCGCGCCATGGAGCTGAGCAGCAGCGGCCGCTGGCCGCCGATGGTCAGGTACAGGCGCGACAGATGGCGCGTGTCGCGATGGTAGACGCCCTCGGGGCTGCCGGGCCCCGCGATGGCGTCGCCATTGGGATCGAACATCGAGAAGGTGTCGCCGTGCTTCTGCGTGCGCGGGCGCCGCTCCTGCAGCGGCGCCGTGGCGACGATGAAGAACTGCGGCGACTGCGCCGTGGCGAACGGGTCCGGCCGCGGCGTCAGCGGATCGGCGCGTTCGTCCATGGGCCCCTCGTCGCAACGCCAGGCGCATGGGCCGCCAGCGCGGCGGCCTGCTCCGCCGGGAGCGGCGCGGCGGCCGCGCCCTTGCGGGCGATGCGCCGGTAAATCTCCAGATAGCCGTCCGCCATGCGCCGCACGGTGAAGCGCCGCTCAAAGCAGCCGCGCACGGCGGCGCGGTCCAGCGCCAGCACGCGCGGCAGCGCCGCCAGCGCCTCGTCCACCGTATCGACGAGCACGCCGGAGACGCCGTCGTCGATGACCTCCGGCGCCGAGCCGCGCCGGAAGGCCAGAACCGGCGTGCCGCAGGCCATGGCCTCAATCATGACGAGGCCGAAAGGCTCAGGCCAGTCGATCGGGAACAGCAGCGCCGCCGCCTGCCCGAGGAACTCCGCCTTGGTCCGCTCGTCCACCTCGCCCACGAACTCCACCTGCGGATGGCGCTCCACCATGGGCCGGATGACCCCGTCCCAGTAGGCCTGGTCGGCGCGGTCCACCTTGGCGGCGATTTTCAGCGGCATGCCGGCGCGGACGGCGATCTCGATGGCCCGGTCAGGCCGCTTCTCCGGCGAGATGCGGCCAAGGAAGGCAAGATAGCCGCCGCCGGCTCCGGGGCTGAACGGCAGCAGCCCTTCCGGCAGGCCGTGATGCACCGTGCCCGCCCAGTTGGCCATCGGCAGCGGCGCGCGCTGGTCGTCAGAAATCGAGACGACGGGGATGTCCGGGAAGGCGGCGTAGAACGGCTTGAGGTCCGGCAGGTCGAGGCGCCCGTGCAGGGTGGTGACCGTGCGGTGGGCGAAAGGCCGGATCAGCGGGAAATGCAGCAGGTCGATGTGAAAATGGATGACGTCAAACTCGTCGGCGCGGGCGCGCAGCTGCTCGAGCATGACGAGATGGTGCGGTATGGGGTCGCGGACCGCCGGATTGAGGCGCAGCGCCCGTTCGCAGGCGGGCGCCAGCTCGGCGGCCGTGAGGGAGTCGCCGGAGGCGAACAGCGTGACCCTGTGACCGCGGCGGACAAGTTCTTCTGTGAGATAGGAAACGACGCGCTCCGTTCCTCCGTAAAGACGCGGTGGAACGCTTTCGGCGAGCGGAGCTACCTGGGCAATCCTCATGACAGTACCTCCCCGGAGGGCGAGACAGCATCACGTGAAATGCAGGAGCGCGACACGCGCCAAGGGGGTCGCTCCGGAGATGTAGGCGCGCGGGCGGCGTTTTGAAGGGGCGGACGGCCGCGGGCGCCTTCCCTGGGGAACGCGCCGCCCGGCGGGGAGCGGCGGACGGTCCGGCGCGGGGTTTGTTATTTGCCGTAGTAGTCCCGGAACCAGGCGACGAAGCGGGCGATGCCGTCGCGCACGTCAGTCTGCGGGCGGTAGCCGGTGAGCCGCTGCAGCAGGCTGCAGTCGGCCCAGGTGGCGGGCACGTCGCCCTTCTGCATGTCCATGTAATTGCGGATGGCCTTGCGTCCGAGGCATTCCTCGATCGCCTCGACGAAATCGAGCAGGCGCACCCTGTCGGAGTTGCCGATGTTGACGATCCGGAACGGGGCGACCGGAGAGAGCGAGTCGCCCGGCACGGCTTCGCCGCGCGCGTCCGGCTTCGGGGGCGGAACGTCGATCAGCAGGCGGATGCCGCGCGTCAGGTCGTCGACATAGGTGAAGTCCCGGTACATGTCGCCGTGGTTGTAGATGTCGATGGGCCGGCCATCGAGAATGGCGTCGACAAAGCGGAACAGCGCGAGGTCCGGCCGTCCCCACGGGCCGTACACCGTGAAGAAGCGGAACATGGTGGTGGGCAGGCCCCACAGGTGCGCGTAGGCGTGGCCCATGCTTTCGTTGGCCTTTTTGGTGGCGGCGTAGATGGTGAGCTGGGCGTCGGCCTTGTCGGTTTCGGCGAAGGGCATGGCCTCGTTGGCGCCGTAGACGGAGGAGGTGGAGGCCATCAGCAGGTGGCGCACGCCGAGGCGGCGGGCCGCCTCCATGACGTTGAAGGTTCCGGTGATGTTGGAGTCGAGATAGGCGCGCGGGTTCTCGAGGCTGTACCGGACGCCGGCCTGGGCGGCGAGATGCACGATGATTTCCGGCCGGACGCGGTCGGCGACTGCGTCCAGCAGCGCCGCGTCCTCGAGCATGCCCTCGGTGGCGGAGAAATTGGGGTGCTCCCGCAGGATGGCGTGCCGGCGCTGCTTGAGCCGCACGTCGTAATAGTCCGTCATGCCGTCATAGCCATGGACGCGATGGCCCTCGTCCAGCAGCAGACGCGCAAGATGGAAGCCGATAAAACCGGCGGTGCCGGTCACCAGGATGGCGGCCATGTCGTCCTGTCCCCGAGGCGGCGGTTGTCGTCGAAGCGGCAATAGCCCCTCGCCTCCGGCGTGGCAATGATGGGGCGCGCCAGGACCGCGCCGGCCGGCCCGGCGCCCGGGCGTGTCAGGGCCGGACGCGGCCGGACGGCCCGCCATCAGAAAACCCCGCCGGAGGGCCGGCGGGGCGGAAACGCCAGGGTTGATGCGGCGGCGGTCAGCGGGCGCTGATCACCTCGCCCACCGGCGCGTAGTCGTCGCCCTCAAAGCGCACCAGCTGCAGCTCGCGGATCGGCGTGTAGTTCTGCGGGTTGTTCTCATACTTCACGCCCGGCAGCAGGCCCGGAACCTTCACGTCCTTCAGGTTGGTGGCGATGCGCAGGATGTTCTCGCGGGTGAGGTTGTCGCCCGCCTCGCGCAGCACGTGGGCCATCACATGCGACAGCATGTAGGTGGTGAAGCCGATCTCGTTGGTGATGTCCTCATTGGGCAGGTACTTCGCCATGAACGCCTTGTAGGCCTTCACGTCCGGATCGTCGGCCCAGCGCGGGCTGGAGACCTGCTTCAGCGCCTGGGCCGTCATCAGGCCCTGCACGTTGTCAAGGCCGGCGGCCTCAAGATAGATGCGGCCGGCGGAGGGGCTGACGATGAAGTGCAGCGGCTTCCAGCCGATCTCGGCCATCTTCTTCAGCGACTGCGACGTCGCCTTGCCCAGGGTGACGTTGAACAGCGTATCGGCGCCGGAGGCGCGGGCGGCGAGCACCTGGCTGTCGATGGTCGGATCGGTCAGCTCGTAGGTGATCTCCTTGATGATCATGTCGCCGGCCCGGTCGCCGAGGCCTTCCTTGAAGCCCTGCACGTAATCGCGGCCGAAGTCGTCGTTCAGGTAGAGAACGGCGATCTTCGCGTCCGGCTTCTCCTTCGCCAGATACTTGCCGTAGATCTTGCCCTCATCCCGGTAGGTGATGGAGCTCGGCGTGGTCCACGGGTAGACCTTGGGCTGGTCGAACTTGGCCGCGCCGGTGGAGACCATCAGCTGCGGGATCTTCTTCTGGTTCAGGTAACGCTGCACCGCCGACTGGGCCGCGGTGCCGACGCTGGCGAAGGTGGCCAGAACCTCCTCCTGCTCCACCAGCTTGCGGGTCTGCTCCACGGTCTTGGGCGGAGAGAAGGCGTCGTCAAGCGAGATCAGCGTGACCTTGCGGCCGTTGACGCCCCCCTGCTCTTCATTGAGCATCCTGAAATAGGCCACCTCCACCCGGCCCTGGATGCCGTGGGCGGAGAGCGGTCCGCTGTACGGAATGGTGTTGCCGAGGCGAATTTCCGTGTCGCTGGCGCCGGGATCGTATTTTTTCTCGCCCGCGTGCGCCAAGCCTGCGGCCAGCGCAAGGCCCGCGACCGCCATCGCCATCCGGAACAGTTTCATCGTGTTTCCCCCTGTGCTCCCGTTGCGGGAGCTGCTGTTGTGTGTCGGCAAGGTCTTGCCGGGCGGGGAAACTACTGGGCCGCGGCCACGCTGGCCAGACGGGCAGAACGCCCGCCAGCGCATGACTGGCGGGCGTCTCATGCATTGCGCTCAAGGCGGCGGCGGGCGCGCGCGGCGGCCAGGCCGGCGCGGCTCAGTCAACCGACAGCTTCTCGACTGGCTTCCACAGCCTGCCGTCGTATTCGGCGACGTAGAGCGTCTTGAACGGCGAGTAATCGTCCGGCGTGGTGTTGTAGGAGATGCCCTCCAGCAGCGCCGGCGAGGTCACGTTCTTCATGTTGGTGGCCTGCTTCAGGATGTTTTTGCGCGTCAGGTCGTCGCCCGCCGCCTCAAGAATCCGTGCCATCACCACCGCCTGGGCGTAGCCGATGAAGGCGAGGTCGTTGTTGGGGTCGACGTTGGGCAGGTACTTCGCCCGGAACGCCTCATACTCCTTCATCGCCGGATCGTCGGCGAACTGCGGGTCGCCGGCGTTCTTGCGGTACTTGATGGTGATGATGCCCCTGGCGTTCTCCTGGCCGGCGGCCTGCAGGATGTTGGAGGCGGTGGAGCCGCTGAACAGGATGTGCAGCGGATTCCAGCCGAGCTCCTTCACCTTGCGGATGGACTGCGAGGTGGCCTTGCCGGTGGTGACGTTGACGAACACGTTGGCGCCGGAGTTCATCAGCTTGACGATCTGGCTGTCCACGGTCGGGTCAGACAGTTCGTAGCTTTCCTCGGCCACCACGATCCTGTCGGCGTCGGGCCCCAGCGCCGCCCGCAGCTCGCGCGAGAACTCCTTGCCCAGCTCGTCATGCTGGCCAAGGATGGCGACCTTCGGATCCTTGACGTGCTCAAGGATATATTTGGCGTAGATCTTCGCCTCGGTCGCATACATGGGCAGGCCGGGCGTGGTCCACGGGAACTCCTTCGGATTGTTCCAGCGGCCAGCGCCAGTGTTGAGCAGCAGCTGGGGAACGCCCTTGCTGTTCAGATATTTCTGCACGGCCGCCTGGGTGGCGGTGCCGAGCGAGGAAAACAGCGCAAGCACCTGGTCCTGCTCCACCAGCTTGCGGGTCTGCTCCACCGTCTTGGGCGGGCTGTAGGCGTCGTCGTAGGACAGCAGCGTCACCTTGCGACCGTTGATGCCGCCCCTGGTCTCGTTCAGCATCTCGAAATAGGCGACGGCGGCGCGGCCCAGCGCGCCATAGGGCGAACCCGGCCCGCTGTGCGGCACGGTCTGGCCAAGCTTGATGGAGGTGTCGGTTGCGCCCGGGTCGTATTTTTTCTCCGCATAAGCGGTCGTGACGCCGAACGCCATCGCCAGCGCCACGCTGGCGCAAAATTTCATCAGTCGCATGACGGCGCTTCCCCTCAGCCTTGTTGTATGGTCCGTCGTCGCCAGGGCGGCGCGAAACCCCGTCATCGCCGGGCGTTCCCGTGCAGCTGACAGCGCAGACCAGAGCGCCGGCGGCGCGGCCGCGCGGGGCATGTCCCCGCGGCGGCCGCATGCCGGCTGCGGCGGGCATGCTCGCCGCGTTCGCCCTTTTTTTCAAGTGCATAAAGGTCGCCATGATCGCCGCAGCCTCGCCCCTCGCCGGCCCCGTCGCCTTCCTGCGCCAGCTGTTTGAGGCGGCCGTCGCCGCCGCCGACCCGGCCCGCGTCGTCCCTGCGGCGCTGCCGGACAAACCGGCCGGACGGGTGGTGGTCGCCGGCGCCGGCAAGGCCTCCGCCGCCATGGCGCAGGCGCTGGAGCGCGCCTGGCGGGCCCGCTACGGCGAAACGCCTGAGGGACTGGTGATCACCGCCTATGGCCACGCGGCGCCCTGCGAACGAATCATCATCCGCGAGGCGGCCCACCCCACGCCGGACGCGGCGGGGGCGCGCGCCGCGCAGGAGATGCTCGCCCTGCTCGACGGCCTCGGGCCGGACGATCTCGTCATCGCCCTCATCTCGGGCGGCGGCTCGGCGCTGGCTCCAGCCCCCGCGCCCGGCCTCACCCTCGCCGACAAGCAGGCGGCGACGAGGGCGCTGCTGGCCAGCGGCGCGACGATCAGCGAGATCAACACGGTGCGCAAACACCTGTCGCTGCTGAAGGGCGGACGGCTGGCGGCGCGGGCGGCGCCGGCGCGGGTGGCGGCGCTGATGATTTCCGACGCGCCCGGCGACGATCCCGCCGTCATCGCCTCCGGCCCCACGGTCGCCGATCCGACCACGCGGCGCGACGCGCTCGCCGTTCTCGACCGTTACGCCATCGCGGCGCCGGCGGCGCGCGCCTGGCTGGACAACCCGGCCAGCGAAACCATCAAGCCGGGCGATCCGCGCCTCGCCCGGGCGGAGAACCACATCATCGCCGCGCCGCGCCTGTCGCTGCAGGCGGCGGCGGAGCTGGCGCGGGCGCGGGGCGTGACGCCGCTCGTGCTCGGCGACGCCATCGAGGGCGAGGCGGCCGAAGCCGGCCGGGTGTTCGCCGGCGTCGCCCGGTTCGCCGCCGGACCGGACGCGCCCTTTGGCCGGCCGTGCGTCATTCTCAGCGGCGGGGAGACCACGGTGACGCTGCGCGAACCGCCGCCCGCCGGCGCGCGCGGCGGCCGCAACGTCGAGTTCCTGCTGTCTCTGGCGCTGCATCTCGACGGCGCGCCGGGGATCTGGGCGCTGGCGGCGGACACGGACGGCGTGGACGGCGCGGCGCCCGTGGCCGGCGCGACCATCACGCCGGACACGCTGGCGCGCGCCCGCGCCATCGGGCTGGACGCCGCCGCCAGCCTCGCCCGTCATGACGCCCACGGCTTTTTCGGCGCGCTGGGCGACAGCCTTGTCACCGGACCGACCCGCACCAACGTGAACGACTTCCGCGCGATTCTGGTGGGACCAATTGGATGATTGCTCCCAAAGCTCAAGTCTCGGGATCGCCTTTGGGACAGTCAAAGAAGCTAGTCGGGTAGCGACTGGTCCAGCCCCGTAACCGGGAAGCTCAGGCGCACTCGTGGATCAAGGGCTTTTTGCCAGACCGGATTACGCGTATTGAACAGCATATCCTCTCGGCGCGGGTGATGCGCGTATTCCTGCTCAGGCATGTCCACGCGCCCATCCCAACCAGCCACAAAATCCTGCACGTGACTTGCGAGAATCGGCGTCACCCGAATGAACGAAAGGTGATGGTCGTGATAGACGCGACAGAACTCCGGTCGCGCGAGAAAAGTCTCAGGATCCGCTGTGATAGGTAGCAAGTTGACGCAATCCCGCAGCGTATGCTCACATCGGCGAGCGATTTCGTATACGCATTTTGCCATGAAGCGGTTTGGTAAAGGCGCGGCGAAGCCCGCAACATTTTGCCAGTATTCGGGCGGCAAATCCACAATCGGCGTATAAAATATAGTGCGAACCTTGCGGCATCCAAGCGCGGGCAATGCCTGCTCTAGGCGCGTGTAACCTGCTACTGCAGCTAAAATCACTTCCTCCGCATCGATGACACCGTAAGTATTGGCTACATGCTGGAGGTGATAGGTGACGTCGCCGGTGCCCGCACCAATAATAACATAACTATCCTGCAGGCGATTAGCCAGATAACTGGATATGGCGCTGATCAGCCCCTGTGCACCCCTTCCTTTTTGACCAGAGTGCCAGAACGAGTAGTACTGTGGGTAGTCATTAAAGATGTAGTCGAACACTTCGGCGCTACTGCCGCCAAAGCAAAATATTGCACGATGCTCGCCTATTTCGCGCATCGGCCTGCCAACTGGACGCAGGCCCCCTCCCGGCCGTCGTGCATTAGCCTGCAAGCTCTCGGCATATTCCCGCTTCAGAATCACGTAACCGAACCTGTGCGCCGTTTTCAGCAGCGCCTGCTTCACCACCACTATTCCCATCCCAACGCAAATGGAGTGATCAACTACATCCAAAGCGTCCTAATGGAAAAATCGTCAAGCACCTGACCTCACATTGCTGTGGTATAAGGCGACGCGCCATCCCAGCGCCGGGCCAATGCGTCACAATTGCTTCTGCGACCCGAGCAGCGCAAAAATCATGTGACCGGTAAGCACGACGCATGAAAAATTGGCGCGTCCAGGGGGAGCGAGACGGAACATGAGCGGGCAGGTCATCAATACGGGGGTTGCGATCATCGGCGCCGGCCATGCCGGAGGCGCCGCGGCGGCGGCGCTGCGCCAGGCGGGCTACGCCGGGCCGGTGCTGCTGGCGGGAGAGGAGCCGCACCCGCCATACCAGCGCCCGCCGCTGTCCAAGGCCTGGCTCAAGGGCGAGATCGACCATTCCGGCCTCGCCCTGAAGCATGACGACTGGTACGGCGCCAACGCCGTCGACCTGCGCCTCGGCGTGCGCGCACTCGCCATCGATCCGGCGGCGAAGACCGTGACGCTGGACGACGGGGCCACCGTCGTCTGGGAGAAGCTGGTCATCGCCACGGGCGCGCGGCCGCGGCTGCTGCCGGGGATGGAGAACCGCCCGGCCAACCTGATCACCCTGCGCAACCGCGCCGACGCAGACGCGCTGAAGGCGGCGCTGGCCCCGGGCCGGCGGCTGGTCATCATCGGCGCCGGCTATGTGGGGCTGGAGGTGGCGGCCTCCGCCACCGGCGCCAGCGCCCAGGTGACGGTGCTGGAGCGCGAGCCGCGGGTGCTGGCGCGCGTCGCAAGCCCGGAGATGTCGGCGTTCTTCAGCCGCCTGCACCGCGGCCATGGCGTCGACCTGCGCACCGGAGCGCGCATCGCCGGCTTCGACACGGAGGGCGGACGGATCACGGCCGTGCGGCTGGAGGGCGGCGAAACCCTGCCCTGCGACGCGGTGCTGGCGGGCGTCGGCGCCGTGCCCAACGCCGAAATCGCCGAAGCGGCGGGCCTGGCCTGCGACAACGGCGTGATCGTCGACGGCGCGGCCCGCACATCGCACCCGGACATTTTCGCCATCGGCGACGTCACCCACCGGCCGCTGCCGCTTTACGGCCGCACCGCCCGGCTGGAAAGCGTGCCGAGCGCCCTGGAGCAGGCGAAACAGGCCGCCTGCGCCATCGCCGGCAAGCCGCAGCCCCCGGCGGAAACGCCGTGGTTCTGGTCCGACCAGTATGACGTGAAGCTGCAGATCGCCGGCCTGCCCTTCGACGCCGACCGGCGCGTCGCCCGCGGCGATCCGGACAGCGGCCGTTTCGCCGTGTTCCACCTCGCCGGCGGCCGGCTGATGGCGGTGGAGGCCGCCAACGCGCCGCAGGAGTTCATGGCGGCGAAAATGATGATCCAGAACCGCCGCACGGTGGATCCGGCGCTGCTGGCCGACCCCGGCGTGTCCATGAAGGAGATCATGGCGCGCCAGACCGCCGCCGCCTGATCCCTCTGGAGCCGGACCGCCGGCGCCGCGGCGGCCCGGCCCCCGCCCCCGCGCGGGGCGCGGCTCAGGCCGTCTCCACCCAGTCCAGCGAGCGCTGCACCGCCTGGCGCCAGCGCCGCAGCAGACGCCCGCGCTCCGCCTGCGCCAGTTGCGGGCGGAAAGCGCGGTCGGCGCGCCAGTTGGCGACGATCTCGTCCGGCGACGACCAGTAGCCCACGGCGAGGCCGGCGGCGTAGGCGGCGCCGAGCGCGGTGGTCTCGGTCACCACCGGACGCACCACCTCGGCGCCGATCAGGTCCGCCTGGAACTGCATCAGCAGCTCATTGGCCACCATGCCGCCGTCGGCCCGCAGGGAGGTGACGGCGAGGCCGCTGTCCTCGCGCATGGCGGCGAGCACGTCGTGGGTCTGGAAGGCGGTGGCCTCCAGGGCGGCGCGGGCGATGTGCGCCTTGTTGGCGAACCGTGTGAGGCCGACGATGACGCCGCGGGCGTCCTCGCGCCAGTAAGGGGCGTAGAGCCCGGAGAACGCCGGCACGAAATAGACGTCGCCATTGTCCGGCGCCGCCAGGGCGAGCCGCTCCACCTCCTCGCTGCTGCTGATGAAGCCGAGGTTGTCGCGCAGCCACTGCACCAGCGCGCCGGTGATGGCGATGGAGCCCTCCAGCGCATAGACCGGCGGGGCGCCGTCGAGCTGGTAGGCCACCGTGGTCAGCAGGCCCGAGCGCGACGTCACCGGCCGATCGCCGGTGTTCATCAGCATGAAGCAGCCGGTGCCGTACGTGTTCTTGATGTCGCCGGGCGCAAGGCAGGCCTGGCCGAACAGCGCCGCCTGCTGGTCGCCGAGCACGCCGGCCAGCGGCGCGCCGGCGAGGGGGCCGTCGCGGATCTCGCCCAGCAGCCGGCTGGAGGGAACGATGCGCGGCAGCACCGCCGCCGGAATGCCGAACAGCGCGAGGATGTCCGGATCCCACTGCAGCGTGCGCAGGTTCATCAGCTGGGTGCGGCTGGCGTTGGTGACGTCGGTGACGTGCAGGCCGCCGTCCGGCCCGCCGGTGAGACGCCACGCCAGCCAGGCGTCGATGTTGCCGAACATCAGCTCGCCCGCCTCGGCCCGCGCGCGCGCGCCAGGGGCATGGTCCAGCAGCCAGCGCAGCTTGAGGCCGGAGAAATAGCTGGCCAGCGGCAGGCCGGTAGCCTCTCGCAGCCGGTCCTTGCCGCCCTCCTTCGCATAGGCCGCGACCAGATCGTTGACGCGCGCGTCCTGCCACACCAGGGCGTTGTGCGCCGGCTCGCCGGTGCGGCGGTCCCACAGCAGGGTGGTTTCGCGCTGGTTGGTGAGGCCGACGGCGGCCAGATCCCGGGGCCCGACGCCGGCGGCCCGCATGGCGCGTTCGGCGACGGCGCAGACATTGCGCCAGATCTCCATGGCGTCGTGCTCCACCATGCCCGGGCCGGGATAGATCTGGCGGTGCTCCTGCTGCGCCAGCGCCGCCACCTCGCCGCGACGGTTGAAGATGATGAAACGGCTGCTCGTCGTGCCCTGGTCGATCGCGCCCACGAATTCCCGCATCAGCCCTGCGCCTCCGTTCCCGCGTTCGCCGCCAGCCACGCCTCCAGCCGCAGCCGCCCTTCCTCCGGCATCGCCAGCCCCAGGCGGGTGCGCCGCCACAGGATGTCGCCGGCGGTCTGCGCCCATTCGTGACGGACCAGCCAGACGACCTCCGCCTCAAACAGCCCGGCGCCGAAATGCTCGCCCAGCCCGGCCAGATCCCGGGCGCCGGCGAGAATGTCGTCCATGAGCGCGCCATAGGCGCGCGCCATGCGCTCGGTCAGCGCCGGCGGAGCCCAGGCGTAGCGCGCCAGCTGGCGGGTGAGAAAGGCGCTGAAGGCGGCCGCGCCGGCGAGCGGCCCCGCGTCCAGCTCGCCGCCAGGCAGCGGCGCGCTGGCGGTCCAGGCCGGCCCGGCGGTCGGCAGCCAGCGCGACAGCTGCTCCAGGGCGTGCTCGGCCAGCCGCCGGCAGGTGGTGATCTTGCCGCCGTAAACGGAGAGCACCGGCGGCTCGCCGCCGAAACGCTGGACGGAGAGCGCGTAGTCGCGCGTGACTTCGCTGGGCTTCCGGCCGGCGACGGGGTCATGCAGCGCCCGCACGCCGGCGAAGCTGTGGACCACGTCCGCCGGCGTCACCGGACGGCGGAAATAGGCGCTGGCCGCCGCGCACAGATAGGCGATCTCTTCGGCGGTCGCCGTGGCCGCGGCCGGGTCGCCCCCATGGGGCGCGTCGGTGGCGCCGATCAGGGTGAGGCCGCTGCGCCAGGGAATGGCGAACACGACCCGGCCGTCGCCGTTCTGGAAGATATAGGCGTGGTCGCCCCCATACAGCTTCGGCACGGCGATGTGGCTGCCGCGCACCAGGCGCAGCCGTTCCTCGGGCGCCACGCCGAGCACGCCGGTGAGCACCGAGGCCACCCACGGACCGGCGGCGTTGACCAGCGTGCGCGCCGTCACCCGCCAGCTGCGGCCGTCGCGCGCCTGCAACTGGGCCTCCCACAGCGGGCCGGCGCGCCGGGCGCCCACTAGGCGGGTGCGCGTCCACACGTATGCGCCGCGGCGGGCGGCGTCGAGGGCGGTGAGGACGACGAGGCGGCTGTCGTCCACGGAACAGTCGTAATAGCTGAAGCCGCGCCGGTAGCGCTCCTGGAGCGGCGCGCCCTCGGGAGAGCCCGCCAGACGCAGCGCCCGGGAGCGGGGAAGACTGCCGCGCCCGCCGAGGTGGTCGTAGAGCAGCAGCCCGGCGCGGATCAGCCATGCCGGACGCAGGTCCGGATGGTGCGGCAGCACGAAGCGCAGCGGATGGATGAGATGCGGCGCGACGCGCAGCAGGCGCTCGCGCTCCTGCAGCGACTCGCGCACGAGGCGGAAGGCGTACTGCTCCAGATAGCGCAGGCCGCCGTGAATGAGCTTGGTGCTGGCGGACGAGGTCCAGCTGGCGAGGTCGTCCTGTTCGGCCAGCGCCACCTTCAGTCCGCGCCCGGCGGCGTCGCGGGCGATGCTGCAGCCGTTGACGCCGCCGCCAATGACCAGCACGTCCAGCGGCCCTTCCGCCGCCAGGCTCGCGCCGCCGCCCCGGATCGTCTGCGCCATCCTTCGCCGGTCCCCCCTGCCCGCGCCGGCCGGATCGCCGCACGTCTTTTCCCGCAAGAGCATATACGGCGGCGGCGACCGCCAGCAATCCGTCCAGCGCCCGTCCGGACCGGCGGTCGCGGCGGCGGCGGCCATTGCGCCGGCCGCGCCGGCCGGCCATAAGCGCCGCAACGTCACATGCGGAGGAAGCCCCGGGAAATGAAGTCTGTCCCGCCCCTGAGACTTGAACGCGCCAGCTACCCCGTCCAGACCGTCATCCAGACGCGGGTCAGCGACCTCGACGGCAACGGCCACCTCAACGCCATCCGCATCGCGCAGATCTATGAGGAAGGGCGCGCCATCTTTCACCGCGACCACCTGCGCCGGCGCGTGCGCACCCTGGTGGCGCAGCTGACCGTCCGTTACCTGCACGAGGGCTTCTGGCCGGAGGAGGTGATCATGGGCGTGGGCGTCGCCGCGGCCGGACGCACCTCGTTCCACATGGCCCAGGCCATGTTCCAGTCCGGCCGCTGCATCGGCCTGTGCGACACGGTGCTGGTGTGCAACGAGGGCGGCGTCTCCGTGCCGATCCCGGCGGAGGTGCGCGCGCGCATGGCGGCGCTGGCGCTGCCGGGGGTGAGCATCGCCCCGGCTTCCGAGCCGGCGGTCGCCGGCTGAGGCGCCGCCGCGCCCGGCGCGTTCCTTTACGAACGGTCGCGTCGACTCTGGCGCGACCTGGCCCATGCCGCGCGTTCCGGCCCGCCGGCCTGCCGCGAACGCAGCGCGGTGCAGTTCAGCGCAGGGGGATTGGTGCGACGGCGCGCGCCTGCCTGCCGGCCCGCCCGGCTACCGGCGCATCGCCTTCGCCGTCTCCGGGCGGATGTCCGCGAATCCTGCGCCACGGCTGGCCGCGGCGGCGGCCTCCGGCGCGGCGGGGGACATCACCTTCCCGGACGTCCCGGCCCTGCCGGCGACCATCGCCCCCGTCGCCTGTTATCCGGCGACGCGGGCGCCGCGGGGCGGACAGCCGGCCGTGCGCCCCGGGTCCGCCCGCCGTCAGTCCAGCGACACCCCGGCCTCGGCCAGCGCCGCCGGCACGGCGGGATTGCGCGCCGCCTCGGCGTATTTCTTCTGCAGCGCCGCCAGTGACCGGGCGTGATATTTCTGCGTCTCCTGCGAGAACGGCCCGTCCGGCAGCTGCACGCTGAAGGTGGGCTCGCCGGCGGCGACGGCGGCGGCGTTGGCGCGCGTCCAGGGCAGGAACACCGACGCCACTTCCCCCTTCAGCAGCGGCGTCAGCGTCGCCTTCAGGCTGTCCCAGCTCTCGAACTCCCCTTCCGCCCTGGGGTCGAGCATGCGGCTGATCCAGGCGAGGGTGTTGGGCGCCGTCTCGCGCATGATCGCGCCCGGCGTCGGGTCGGTGGAGCACTCATACAGCTGGGCGAACAGGCCGAAGTCGCCGAAAGCCGGGCGGGCGCCGAACAGGTAGGGCCGGCTGACCAGATGCGTCTCCAGCACGGCGAGAATGCGCCGGAAACTGTTCTCGATCAGCTCCGCCGTGGCGTCCGATGAGCCGACGAACGACAGGCGCGGAACCATGCGCGCCTTCACCTGGGCCACCGCCTGCGCGCGCGCTTCGCCGGTCAGGTCCGGCATGGAGCCGGCGACGATGCGCTCGGCGCCGGACTGGGCGTCCACCTCCCGCCGCCAGCGGTAGTGGAACATGGGCTTGTTGCACCATTCGTCGCCGAACTCCTCCACCAGCGCCGAGACGAAGGCGGCGACCGGATCGGAGGGGTGGATGGACGGGTGGGGGTATTTCTCCTCCAGCGCCTCGATGATCGGCGTGGAGTCCTGCATGCCCTGGCCTTCCGGCGTGATCAGCAGCGGAATCAGCGGCAGTTTGGCGTATTTCTGGAATTCCTCCTGGCTCGCCGGCCCGCGGTTGATCCACACGTGCGGCAGGTTCTTGTAGCGCAGGTAGGAGCGCACCTTGACCGAATAAGGCGACAGCTCCGCGCCGATCAGGCGGTAGGTCATGGCCATTTCCCCCAAAATATATCCTGGCCCGGCGCCCTTCGCCGGCCGGCGGTTCAGTAGGCCGAATCCGGCCCCACCACGTCGCGCGGGGCCCGCCCGGCGGCGAAGGCGCGGATGTTGGCGATGGTTTTTTCGCCCAGCCGGACCTGGGTGTCGGAATCCGACCAGGAGATGTGCGGCGTCAGGCGAATCTTCGGATGGCTGTAGAACGGGTGCCCCTCCGGCGGCGGCTCCGGCTCGGCGACGTCGAGGGTGGCGAAACCGAGCGGCCCGTTGTCCAGCGCCTCCAGCAACGCCTGCTGGTCGATGAGGCCGCCGCGCGAGATGTTGACGAGATGCAGGCCCGGCTTCGCCTGCATCAGCACCTCGCGGCTGATGATGCCCCGGCTTTCCGGCGTCAGCGGCAGGGCCAGCACCAGATGGTCGCAGGTCGCGGCCAGCTCCGCCACCGAGGCGGCGGGCTCGACGCCCTCCGCCGCGACGGCGCCGCGCCGGCGCAGGGCGCTCACCTTCATGCCGAAGGCGCGGGCGCGCGTCGCCACCGCCTCGCCAATGGCGCCGTAGCCGACAAGGCCGAGGCGCGCGCCGTACAGGCCGCCGAGGCGGCGCGCCTTCCACCCGGCGGGGCCGCGCACGGCCAGCCGGTCAAATTCCTTGGCCACGGTGAGCATCGCCGCCAGCACGTATTCGCTGATCGGCGGGGCGGCGACGCCGCGGCTGGTGGCCACCACCGGACCGTTGAACATCCATCGGGGATAGCCGTCGATGCCGGCGGAGCCGAGCTGGATGAAACGCACGGCGCCTGGCCATTCCGGCGGCTGCTCCTGCGGCGCGTCCGCCCAGCACCTGGGCTGGGTGACGATGACGTTCACGTCCGGGTCCGGCAGCCATGGCGGCCGGTCCGGCCCGTGCACCCGCGTCTCGATTCCCGCTTCGCGCAGGATGGCGGCGAAGGCGCTGCCCAGCTGGCACGCCGCCACCACCTTCTCCAGCCCTGCGGCTCCGTCCGTCTCGCTCACTGGCAGGCTCCGCCCGTCGGCCATGGAGTGATCACGCCGGCTCGATGACGGCGACGACGTCGCCCTCCTCGACGCTCTGCTCGACGGCGACGCGGATCTCCTTCACCACGCCGGCCCGCGGCGCCTCCACGGCGATTTCCATTTTCATGGCTTCGAGAATGACCACCGGGTCGCCTTCCCCGACGCGCTGGCCCGGTTCGGCGGCGATCTGGAACACGCGGCCGGCGATCTCGCTCTTCGCTTCAATGCCCATCGGAACGTTTCCTCATGCGCGCCCCTGTTCGCCCGGGGCGTCCTGTCGTTTGCGGCGCCGGACATTTGAAACGCCCGGCGGCCGCCTTGCAAGGGCGCGGCGCGCATGAAGGCGCCGCGCCGTCATGCCGTCACGGCGCCAGTTCGCCGGCGGCGATGCGCCTGCCGAGCGCCCAGCGGTGCACCTCGGACGGGCCGTCGTAAATGCGGAAGGAGCGCACGTCGCGGAAAATGCGCTCGACGATGGTGTCGCGGGTGACGCCCATGCCGCCGAGAATCTGCATGGAGCGGTCGGCGACGCGGAAAATCGCCTCCGAGCAGATGACCTTGGCCATGGAGCTCTCGTTGCCGCCCTGCGCGCCCTGGTCCAGCAGCCAGGCGGCGTGCAGGATGGCCAGACGCGCCACATGGATGTCCATGAGATTGTCCGCCAGCATGAAGGAGACGCCCTCGTGCTCGGCCAGGGTCTTGCCGAAGGCGGTGCGGCGGCGGGCGTACTCCACGGCGACGTCATGGGCGCGCATGGCCGAGCCCAGCCAGCGCATGCAGTGGGTGAGGCGCGCCGGGGCGAGGCGCACCTGGGCGTAGCGCAGGCCCTGGCCCGGCTCGCCGAGAATGGCGCTCGCGGGCACGCGCAGGTTGTCGAAGCGCACCACGCCATGGCCGCCGGTAAAGGAGCAGTCGAGCGAATCGAGCGCGCGTTCGATGGTGATGCCCGGCGCGTTCATGGGGCTGAGGAACATGGTGGGGCGGCCGTCGCCCTCGCCGCCCTCGATCTTCGCCATGATGATGGCGAACGCGGCGCCCTCCGCGCCGGTGATCAGCCATTTCAGGCCGCTGATCAGGTAGTCGTCGCCGTCGCGCTTCGCCACGGTGGCCAGCTGGCGCGGATCGGCGCCGGCGCCCGGGGCCGGCTCGGTCATGCAGAAGCAGGAGCGGACCTCGCCGCTGGCCAGCGGCTTCAGGTAGCGCTCGCGCTGCGCGGCGTTGGCCACCACCTCGAGCAGGTGGATGTTGCCCTCATCCGGCGCGGCGCAGTGCAGCGCCACCGGCCCCAGCATCGAATAGCCGGCGGCGATGAAGGTGATGGCGCGGCCCACATGGCCGAGGCCCATGCCGCCGTACTCCACCGGCGCGTGCGGGCCGAACACCCCCGCCTCCTTCGCCAGCGCCACCAGCTCCTTGCGCAGGTCGTCCGAGGGGCCGTGGGCGCCCCAGCGCGGATCGTTCTCATAGGGGATGACCTTCTCGCGCACGAAGGCGCCGATGCGGTCGGCGATCTGCTTCAGGTCTTCCGGAATGGCGAAACCAAACTGGCCGGCGAACGGCGCGGCTCCAGCTGCAGCGGACATCGGTTACTCCTGTGAGGCGGCGGAGGCCGCCGGTGACGCGGCGCCTCCCGCTCCCGGACGCAGGGCCCGGCCCCGGCGATGGCGCCCGGTTCCGTTCAGGGCCGGTCCCTGCGTCATGCGCGGGGGAACCCTGTAAACGGGTTGATGGGAAGCACACATGTTCCCCGTCAGGCAAGGGGCGCGGGGGCCCGATGTCGCGGCGCGCGTTGCACGGGGCGGCGATCCGCGTCAACGTCGCCCGGACGCCGCGGGCGCGGGCCGCCATGAGGCGGCGCCCCCGCGCAGATGAGGAGACGGACAATGAGCGCAGCCGAATACACGCCGCCGAAGGTCTGGACCTGGAACCGCAACAATGGCGGCGCCTTCGCCAGCATCAACCGGCCGGTGGCCGGCCCCACCCATGAGAAAGAGCTGCCGGTGGGCAAACATCCGCTGCAGCTCTACTCGCTGGGCACGCCCAACGGGCAGAAGGTGACCATCATGCTGGAGGAGCTGCTGGCGGCCGGCCATTCCGGCGCCGAATACGACGCCTGGCTGATCCGCATCAGTGAGGGCGAGCAGTTCAGCACCGGCTTCGTGAAGGTGAACCCCAACTCCAAGATTCCGGCGCTGGTGGACCGCTCCGGGCCGGAGCCGGTCCGGGTGTTCGAGTCGGGGGCGATCCTGCTTTACCTCGCCGAAAAGTTCGGCGCCTTCCTGCCCGCCGCGCCGGCGAAGCGGGCCGAGTGCCTCTCCTGGCTGTTCTGGCAGATGGGCAGCGCGCCCTTCGTGGGCGGCGGCTTCGGCCATTTCTACGCCTATGCGCCGGTGAAAATCGAATACGCCATCGACCGCTACGCCATGGAGACCAAGCGGCAGCTGGACGTGCTCAACCGGCGCCTGGTGGAAACGCCATGGGTGGCGGGCGACGACTACACCATCGCCGACATGGCGATTTTCCCGTGGTACGGGCTGCTGGCCAAGGGCCTGCTCTACGGGGCCGGCGAGTTCCTCTCGGTGCATGAGTACGCGAACGTCATCGCCTGGGCCGACCGCATGCTGGAGCGCCCCGCCGTGCAGCGCGGCCGCAAGGTCAACAATGTGAACGGCAAGCCCGAGAACCAGCTGCACGAACGCCACGACGCCTCGGACTTCGACACCAGAACCCAGGACAGGATCGCCGCCGGCGCCTGAGGCGGCCCGGAGCGGGCGCCCTGGCGCCCGCCCTGCGCTGCGCCGTGCGAAGGGCCTTTCCGCGGGGCCGGGCGGCAGCGCGCCGCCGCCGGTCAGGCGTCTTTCCGGCGCTCTCCGCCGGAGCGGTTGGTGAAGCAGGCGTTGCCGAGGCCCGTGCCGATGGTGAGCACGCCCCAGCGCGCCACGTCCTGCATGAACGGGATCTGGCTCAGGCCCTAGACCACCGCGTCATTGTGAATCACCACCATGGTCTCGTGGCCGGAGAGCTCCGGCAGGGCCTCGCCGATGGCGCGAGCGAGGTTGAAGCGCGCGCTCTCCCAGTCGCCGGGCAGGTTCTGGGCGCCGCGGGCGATGGAGCCGTCCGGCTCGATCACCCCCGGCACGCCCACGCCCACCAGCGGACACAGCCGGCGGCCCTTCTTCTGCGCCTGGCGGGCGAGATCGGCCAGCATGCCGGTGAGGCGCTCCACCGCGGCGCCGCGACCCGGCCGCTCCTCCCGGTGGCGCCAGAGCTGCGCCTTCCACACCTGCGCCTTCGCCAGGTCCGGGCTTTTGGCGATGTTCACGTCCACCACGCCGCAGCGGATGTTGGCGCCGCCCACGTCCACGGCGAGGATGGCGTCATGCCCCTCATACACCCAGGCCGGGGCAAGGTGGGCGCAGCCGATCAGTCCGGCTTCGTCCGGGTGGTGGCGGATCATCTCCATGTCGATGGCGACGCCGTCCGCCTTCAGCAGCATTTCCGCGCGGGCCACGGCGATCTCGCCGACCCGGCTCTCCCTGAGGCCGCCGCCGACGACGATGCGCGCCACGTCTTTCCACGCCGGATCGCGCAGGAACCGGCGGATGACGTCGGCGAGGCTGGCGGCGTAGGTCTCGATGGCCCCGTGCACCACCGCGGCGGCCTCGGCGTCGCCCTTCGTCAGGGCGCGGTCGAGCCGGGCCTTGCTGATGCGCCCGGCCGGCCCGTCGCCCAGCGGATCCTCGTCCGTGCGGCGCAGCGCCCGGCGGATGTCGCCGAGGGCGGCGCGAAAGGCGCGGCCGCTGGCGCGGTCGCCGACAAAGCCGTCGCGGTCCCGGATCTCGAGGTTGTAGCTGTCAACCGTCACTGAGGCGAGGCGCGCCGCCCCGTGCGCGGCGATGGCGTGCGCCTGTCCGTCCGCCGGCGCGCCGGCGCGGGCCGGCCCGCCGGGCGGCTTGCTGCGGGCCCGGGCATTGCTGCTGGTCATGGCTCCTCCGTCCGTCGCGGAAGGAACGGACGGCCATGTCCTTTCGTTCCGGCCTGGAGCGCGGCCGGCGCAAATGAAGACGTCGCGCCGGGAACATGTCGCCTGGCGGCCGGGGTCCATGCTCCGGGCCGCCCTGCGGTCGCCGGGGGCGCGCCGCCGGCCGCGCAGGGCGTTCCGGCGGGACCGGACCTGCCCCTCCGGAGTCACGCGGCCACGGAATCGTGGCGGCGCCCCGCGGCCAGCCGGCGGCCGGCGCGGCCTCAGGCGGCGCGCGGCAGCGACGTCATGTCAATGACGAAGCGGTACTTCACGTCGCTCTTCAGCATGCGCTCATAGGCTTTCTCGATGTCCTGGATGGGGATGAGCTCGATATCGGCCACAATGTTGTTGGCTCCGCAGAAGTCCAGCATCTCCTGGGTTTCGGCGATGCCGCCGATGATGGAGCCGGCGAAGCTGCGGCGGTTGGGCAGCAGGCTGAAGACGTTGACGGGCAGCGGCCTGTCCGGCGCGCCCACCTGCACCAGCGTGCAGTCGCGCTTCAGCAGGTTGAGGTACATGTTGACGTCATGCGGCGCGGCCACGGCGTCGATGATGAGGTCGAGCTTCGAGCGCCAGGCGGCCACCGCCTTCGCGTCGGCAGAAAGCACCACCTCTTCGGCGCCCAGGCGCGCGCCGTCCTCCACCTTCGACGGCGAGGTGGTGAACAGCACCACTTTTGCGCCAAGCGCGCGGGCGAACTTCACCGCCATGTGGCCGAGACCGCCAAGGCCGACCACGCCGACGGTCTTGCCCGGCCCCGCCTTCCAGTGGCGCAGCGGCGACCAGGTGGTGATGCCCGCGCACAGCAGCGGCGCCGCGGCGGCCGGGTCGAGACTGTCCGGCACGCGCAGCACGAAGTCCTGCGTCACCACGATGTGGCTGGAGTAGCCGCCGAAGGTGTGGCCGCCGCTCACCCGGTCCTTGCCGTTATAGGTGCCGGTGCCGCCGCGCGCGCAGTACTGCTCGAGGCCGTCGCGGCAGTTCTCGCAGGTGCGGCAGGAATCGACGAGGCAGCCGACCGCGGCCGTGTCGCCGACGCGGAATCGCGTCACCTGCGCGCCGACAGCGGTGACCTTGCCGACGATCTCGTGACCGGGCACGCAGGGATAGAGCGTGTTCCCCCACTCGTTGCGCACGGCGTGCAGGTCAGAGTGGCACACGCCGCAGTGGGTGATCTCGATGACCACATCGAGCGGCCCCGGATCGCGCCGTTCAAAGGTGAACGGCGCCAGCGGCGTGGTTGCGTCCTGGGCGGCGTAGCCTGTGCACACGAACATGACGTTTCTCCCTGACCCTCTGCTGCGTCCCTGCCGCCGGCGGCGTCCCTCCCGCGCGGCGCCGGCGTCTCACGGCGGTCAATAATATGTCCGCCGCGACCTGTCAGCGGCGCCGCCGCCCGCTCCTCCCCCGCCCGCCGCGCCGCGCGCGACAGCCGGCGCCCCCAAAAAACGATCTTCAAAATGTAATATTTTCGAGAAAACTGATGGATTATTTTGGGCGCAATAAGAAATACGCAGAATCTATAACGTACCTCCAAAGGAAATATTCGAAACGCTCATATATTCGCAATTATTTCACAAATACCGGCGCGACATTCGCATGCGCCGGTCCATTGTCAGGGAAGGTGCTTCATGGATCAGCGCAATCACGGACCAGGCGCAGCAACGTCGGGCGGGCGACGCCGCAGCGTGCGCGTGATCGGCGTCACGGCGACGATTGGCCTTCTGCAACTGGCTGTCACGCCGGCTCTGGGCGCGCAGGCAAACAATATCGCCCGGGCTGAGCAGCCGGCGGCGGCGAACGGCGCGATCTGGAAGAGCGCGCCCGCGCGCCTGCCGCAGGGGTCTGGACCGGGGCCCGCGCGGCGTCAGTCATGACGCCATGACCGCGGCCATGACTGACGCCATGCGCGCGGCGACGGCGCCCGGCGCCGCCACGGCCGGGGCCGTTGATCTGCGCATGGAGGCCGGCGATGGCCGCGACGGCGCGAACCACAGGTCTGGCGGCCTGTTCGGCGCCAGCGCGCGCGGCGGCGACGGCGGCAAGGGCGGCGCAGGCTCCAGCAGGTCTGTCAGCATCCATGGCGCCCCTGTCGTCACCTCGGCTGGGGGCGACGCCGGCGTGCGCGTCTGGTCCGGCGGCGGCAGGGGCGGCGCGGGCGGCGACGCGCGCGCCGCTAGCGCCGGCCTGTTTGTCTCCGGGGCGTACGCCGAGGGCGGCGATGGCGGCGACGGGGGCGACGGCGGCGATGTCTCCGTCAGCAGCGCGGTGACCATCGTGACCTCCGGGGATCACGCCGCAGGCGTCTCGGCCCGTTCGGCGGGCGGCGACGGCGGCGACGGCGGCGAGGCCATCAGTTCGGCGACGGCGATTGGCTTTGTCCTCATCCCGTCCATTGCGATGGACAGGAACGCCTCGGGTCACGGCGGACGCGGCGGCGACGGCAAGACTGTCGGGGTGATCAATACCGGCGATATCCTGACGCTGGGCGCCGGATCACACGGAATCTCCGGGGAGAGCGTTGGCGGCGATGGCGGCGCTGGCGGCGGCGCCCACGGTTACGCGCAGTCGGTCGCAGCGCCGCCCTTCGGCTACGCCTACGCCAGGAGCCGCGATGCAGGCGGGGCGGGCGACGGCGGGCGCGTCGACCTGACGAATGACCGCGCGACGATCATGACGCGCGGCGACCGCTCCTACGGAATTCACGGGATGTCGCTCGGCGGCGACGGCGGCGACGGCGGGACGGCGACGGCGGCCGCGGACGTGCTCAACATCGGCGGCGTCGGCGCCGCGGCGGCGAAGGGGGGACGCGGCGGCGCGGGCGGCGACGGCGACCTGGTGACGGTCAGCAACAGGAGCGGCGTCGTCATCACCTCGGGAGACGCGTCCAGCGGCGTGGTCGCCCAGTCCATCGGCGGCGGCGGCGGCGACGGCGGCGCCGTGGTCACGGCGGCTGGACCGGGCGTTTTATTCGGCGAACTCGCCAACCGGATTATCGCCACACTGCCGGCCGGAGCGGTCGCGACCATGCAGGTCAACGTTGGCGGCCGCGGCGGAGCCGGCGGCGCGGGCGGCGACGTCATCGTAAACAACGCCGGCGGCTCCCGTACCGAAACCCGTGGAGCAGCCGCCCATGGCGTGCTGGCCCAGTCCGTCGGCGGCGGGGGCGGCCGCGGCGGGGCGGTCTTCAACTCGGGCGACAGCCCGCTTGACCTGCGGCTCGCCATCGGCGGCGCCGGAGGCGGAGGCGGGGACGGCGGCAGGGCTGCGGTTACGGTCGAGAGGACGTCAACCGTCGTGACCCGCGGCGCGGTCTCCCATGGCGTTTTCGCGCAGTCGGTCGGCGGGGGCGGCGGCGACGGCGGCGCTTTCAGGAAAAGCGATGATGATGAGTCCTCGACCGGCTTTATCTCCCAGATCAAAAGGCTGGCGGGCAGTGAGGAGGCGCAGGATCCAACGGAAAAACTCCGGTTCGACCACGATTACAGCCTGATTTCCACCGGGATAAAGATCGCGAGAAAAATAGCCGGGGTGGAAAAGGCGGCGTCCCCGATGCCCGACGTGTCAGTCAGAATGCACGTTGGCGGCGCAAGCGGCGCAGGCGGCGACGGCAAGGAAGCGGACGTCAGCAATGACGGGGCGGTCTTCACCTCCGGCGCGGCCTCCCATGGCGTCTTCGCCCAGTCGGTCGGCGGCGGCGGCGGCGCGGGCGCCGTCGCAGGCGCGCCCGCCATCGGCAGCAAGTACAGGCTGAACGTGACCGTTGGGGGCGAAGGCGGCGACGGCGGGCGCGTCGTCATCGCCAACAGCGGCGAGGTCAGCACGGACGGCGACGGCTCCTTCGGCGCGTTCGGGCAGTCAACAGGCGGCGGCGGCGGTTTCGCCGGCGACGCCACGAGTCCGGGACCGAGACGTTACACCCTCAACGTTGGCGTTGGCGGCGCCGGCGGCGGCGGCGGCGCCGGCGGCGACGTGGAGATCAGCAACGCCGGCCGCATCCGGACGCAAGGCGCCGGCTCCCATGGCGTCGTCGCCCAGAGCGTCGGCGGCGGCGGCGGCGCGGCGGTGCTGGGCGCGCCGGAAACGGCCGCGCCGTTCTTCCGCAACGTCAACGAGCTGATCGACGCCCTTCTGATCAACGCCGGCGACGCCATTGTGGAAAGCGCTTCCTTCCGCGGGGCCGCGCAGCTCATGGCGTGGCGCACGCTCCAGCCGGCCGGCGCCACCATCCGCATCGGCGGAACCGGCGGCGCTGGCGGCGACGGCGGCCTGGTTTCGGTGAATCATGACGGCGACATCGCCACGTCCGGAGACGGCGCGGCCGGCGTCGTCGCCCAGTCCGTCGGCGGAGGCGGCGGCATATATGGCGCCGCCGGCGGTTTTGATCCGCTCCGCGGCTACAATGTCATCACCATCGGCGGCTCGGACAACGCCGGCGGCGACGGCGGGGCCGTCAAGGTGACCGTGAGCGCCGACGCGGCGATCACAACATGGGGAAAGGGGGCGCACGGCGTTGTGGCGCAGTCCGTCGGCGGCGGCGGCGGCTATGTGAGCGGCGCCGACGGCGCGAGCGTGACGGTGGCCGACGGAAAAGCCTCCGGTGACGGCGGAAACGTTTCCGTCAACTCCGGGCGGAACGCGCGCATCGCCGTTTACGGGGCCGGCGCGAACGGCGTCTATGCGCAGAGCATCGGCGGCGGCGGCGGCGCCTGGGCGTCCGGCGCCGTTCCCGACGCGACGGATCCCGCCGGCCGGCGCCGCAGCCAGGCGACCGGCCGCGGCGGCCGGATCGACATCGCCTGGCGGGGCGCGATCACCGCCACTGGAGAAAACGCCAACGCCATTCTCGCCCAGACCGGTCGCCAGATGACCAACGGCGCCATCGACCCGACCTCGCAGGGAGGCCCCGTCGCCATCAATCTCGACGACGGCCAGTACATCGGCGGTTCGGGCAAGGGCGCCGCCATCCGCATTGACGGCGGCGGCGCCGGTCGCAACGCCGTGACCACAATCAACATCGGCGCGAACGCCGAGGTCGCCGCCCTTTCCGGCAGGGCGATCATCGCCAGCGCCCCCCGCGCCGCCACCATCACGGTTGAAGGCGTGCTGACGGGCGAGGTGCTTCTGAACGGGCCCGGCCAGTCCGGCGACGGACCACGCCTCATGCGCGGCCCGGGTCCGGCGCGGCCAGACGGAGACGACATGTCCGGCGCCCTGCGGGATACTGTCGCGCCAGCCCGGCACGGTCATCACGAAAACCGGCCAGGAAGCATCCTGCGCGTGAACAACAGCGGCGTTTACCGTTCCCTTGCCGGCCATGGCGTGGTCGATCTCGGCCCCGGCGGCCTGTTTGAAGTCGTCGACGGCGGCACGCTCGACGTCGGCGGCAACAACAGCATCGCGTCGCTGTCAGCGACCGGCGACCTGCATCTGGAGGGCGGCAGGATGCCGGTTGACGTCAACGTCGACACGACCAGGGGGGAGCGGCGCGCCGACGCCGTTTCCGTCACCGGCGCGCTGTCCATCGGGGCGTCCGCGGACGGACGACCGACGGCCATCACCGTCAACGTCATGGACGCGCTGCTGCCGGGCGACTACGTCATTTTCAGCAAGACGCCGGCGACGGCCGGACCCGTTGAAGTCTCTGGCGTCGACGGCAGCCCGGTCTCATGGACCATGTCGGACGGCGGACAGGCCATCGCCCCGCGGGCGGATTTCATCAGCCCCGCCAGCGGCCTGCGGCTCACGCGCAACGAAATGAACCTGGCCGGCGGCCTGCAGCAGGCCTGGAACGACAGCGCGCTGTCCAACGCGCGGCTCTTCGCCGCCTTCGCCAGGGTGAACAGTTCCGGATCCTATGAAAGGGCCGTGGCGTCCCTCTCCCCTGACGGTTATCTGGCGGAGGCGCAGGCCCAGGTCGCGCGCGCGTCCGGCGCCATGGACGCCGCCATGAGCTGCCCCGACGGCGGCGGCGGGCGGAACGGCGCCGCGTGCATCTGGGGACGCATCTCGGGCAGCACAGGCTGGCGGTTGGCCGCGCGACCGGATCAGGACGCGCGACATGGCGACGTCTCCTATCGCATCGGCGCGCGGGCGGACATCGCTCCGCAATGGTGGCTCGGCATGAGCGGCGCCTATGTGACGGCGAACACGAACGCGCGCGACGGACATGTCCGGTCGGGCGGACAGGGAGGCGACCTGTCCGTGGCGCTGGGTCATGACCAGGGTCCATGGACCCTGGCCGCCGCCGCCCAGCTCGGCTTCGGCGGCTATGACGTCGCCCAGCAGGTCACGATCGGAGACAGGAACTGGAGCGCGCGCAGCCGGCAGGAGGCGTGGACGGCGGGCCTGCGCCTGCACGCCGCGTACCGGACGAAGCTGGGCGACGTCGACATCCGGCCGTTCGCCAGCGTGGACGCCGTCTACGCCTGGGCGCCGGCCTTCGCCGCCGCCGGCAGCCTCCCGGCCGCGTACCGGTTCGACGCGCTGCAGGACTGGACCACCACGCTGTCTCCCGGCGTCGAGGTCGGAACGACGTTCCAGATCAGCAATGACGTCTGGCTGCGGCCTCACGCGACGCTGGGGGCCAGCCTCGTCCTCGGCGATCCGGCGCTGGGGACGAAGGCCCAGCTGGGCGCAGGCGGCGCGCGCTTCCTCGCCGTTCAGGCGCAGGACCGCGTCACCTTCGACGCCAGCGCAGGCATCTCGCTGCTCACCGCCGGCCCTGTGGAGATGCGGGGTGAATACCGGGCGCGCCTTGGCGCGACGCTCCGGAGCCACGAAGCCCTCGGACGCCTGACGGTCAGGTTCTGACGCCGGGAGACCAGGGGCCGCGGCGTCGCCGTCGCGGCCCCGCCCCCGCCAGGCGCGCCCATGCGTCATGTCGCCGGAAGCCGGCCCGCGGGAGCGGAAACGGCGACGCAAAAGCCGCAGGGGGCTTGCGGCGCCAGCGGCCGCGCCGGCATCATGCAGGTCGCACAAAGGGGAGGAACACCATGCAGGGCAGGGACGCGGCGGTGCTCCTTGAGCGCAAGGGCGCCGTGGCCACCATCATCATGAACCGTCCGGAGCGGCGGAACGCCGTGGACGGACCCATGGCGAAGGCGCTCCGCGCCGCCTTTCAGGAATTCGAGGAGGACGGGACGCTGCGCGTCGCCGTGCTGTGGGGCGCGGGCGGATGTTTCTGCGCCGGCGCAGACCTCACCGCCGTCGAGGATCCCGCGCGCGCCCACGTGCTCGACGCCGACGGCGACGGCCCCATGGGCCCCACCCGCATGGCGCTTTCCAAGCCGCTGGTCGCCGCCGTCTCCGGCCATGCGGTGGCCGGCGGGCTGGAGCTCGCGCTGCTCGCCGACCTGCGCGTGGCCGAGGAAAGCGCCGTGTTCGGCGTGTTCTGCCGGCGCTGGGGCGTGCCGCTGATCGACGGCGGCACGGTGCGGCTGCCGCGCATCGTCGGCATGGGCCGCGCCCTCGACATGATCCTCACCGGCCGGCCGGTGGAAGCCCGCGAGGCGCTGGCCATGGGCCTCGCCAACCGGGTGGTTCCGGACGGCGAGGCGCGCCTCGCCGCCGAGGAGCTGGCGCGGCGGATCGCCGCCTTTCCCCAGGCGTGCATGCTCACCGACCGGCGCTCCGCTTACCGGCAGTGGGACATGGAGCTGGCGGAGGCCCTGCGCGCGGAGGGCCGGCATGGCAATCCGGTCGTGGCGCTGGAAGGGCGCGCCGGCGCGAGGCGCTTCGCCGGGGGCGCCGGCCGGCACGGCGCCTTCAGCGATTTCTGACAGCAACCCTCCGTGCGGGCGGGAACAATCCGGCCGCACGGGCATTCCGCCTCACTTCCGCCTTTCGCCGCATGCTGGCGGCGACGCGGGGCGCCCCCCCGCGACCCGCCGCCGCTTCTCGTGTAAACGGAGGCCGGAACACAGGTCAGAGCGGGCCATCGCCCTCGCCCGGCGCGCGCGCCAGCGGCCTCTGACGACGGAGGCGCAGAATGTCTGAAGCAAATGCGGGCCTGACCGGCGCGGACCATGGCGCGACGCGCCTGAACTGGCGGCTCGACAACAGTTACATGCGGCTGCCGGAGGCCTTCTGGGCGCCGGCGGCCCCGGCCGCCTTCTCCGCCCCGCGCATGCTGGTCTTCAACCAGAAACTGGCGCAGGAGATCGGCCTCGCCTCCGGCCCGGTGGACGCGAACGCCCTCGCCCCGACGTTCGCCGGCGCGGCGCTGCCAGACGGCGCGGCGCGCATCGCCCAGGCCTACGCCGGCCACCAGTTCGGCAATTTCACCATGCTGGGCGACGGCCGCGCCCTGCTTGTCGGCGAACAGCTGACGCTGGACGGCGGCCGGGTCGACCTGCAGTTCAAGGGCTCCGGCCCCACCGCCTTCTCCCGCGGCGGCGACGGTTTCGCCGCCGTTGGGCCGATGCTGCGCGAATATCTGGTCAGCGAGGCCATGCACGCCCTCGGCGTTCCCACCACGCGCAGCCTCGCCGTGGTCGCCACCGGCGACGTCGTTTTCCGCGACCGGCCGCTGCCAGGGGCGACGCTGACGCGCGTCGCCGCCAGCCACATCCGCTTCGGCACGTTCCAGTATGCGGCGGCGCTGGGGGAGCCGCGGCTGCTGCAGGAGCTGGCCGGCTACGCCATCGCCCGCCATGACGTCGATCTTGCCGGCGATCCCGCCGCCGTGCACGCCTTCCTGCTGCGGGTGATGCAGCGCCATGTGGACCTCGTGCTGCACTGGATCCGCATTGGCTTCGTCCACGGCGTCATGAACACCGACAACATGACCGTCTCCGGCGAAACCATCGACTATGGCCCCTGCGCCTTCATCGACCGTTTCGACCCGGCCGCCGTGTTCAGCTCCATCGACCACGCCGGGCGCTACGCCTTCAGCGCCCAGCCGGCGGTCGCCCAGTGGAACCTTGCGCGGCTGGCGGAGGCGCTGCTGCCGCTGCTCGACGCCGACCGCGACGCCGCCATACGCAAGGCCGAGGCCGCGCTCAACGGTTTCGCCGAACGCTACCAGACGCGCTGGCGCGCGATGATGTGGCGCAAGCTGGGGCTGGACGGCGAGGAGGCGGACGACATGGCCCTCGTCGCCGACCTGCTGCACTGGATGCGCGACGCCGGCGCCGATTACACCAACACCTTCCGCGCGCTGTGCGACGAGGCGGCGCCGGTCCCGCCCGAATGCGCCGACCCCGCCTTCGGGGCATGGCGGACGCGCTGGCTGGCGCGCCGCAGCCGCAACGCCATGAGCGAGGCGGACAGCGTGGCCATGATGCGCGCCGCCAATCCGGCGGTGATTCCGCGCAATCACATGGTGCAGCGGGCGCTGGACGCCGCCGGCGAGGGCGACATGAAGCCGTTCTTCGCCGCGCTGGAGGCGCTGGCTGCGCCCTATGACAGCTGGCGCGGCGATCCGGCCTGGACACAGCCGGGCGAAGGCCCGTTCCAGACTTTCTGCGGCACCTGAACCCGTCGCGGCGCACCGCCACGCCGGCGGCGCAATTCCCGGTCAGTGACTGCGCCGGCGCCAAAAAACTGGTGGACACCCGTTCCGGCACCGTTCCATACCGGCGCCATCGCGGCGGCGGTGGTCCGCGCGCGCTCCGCGCAGGCCGCCGCAGGCGGCGCCGCGCCCAAACCCATACGCAGGAAAGGATTGTGAATGGCCAGCCGACCGCGCTTGCGACCGTTCTCGATGTTCCGGGCGTTCCTGGACAACAGCGCCTCCGGCGGCGTGGTGCTCATGCTGGCGGCCGCGGCGGCGCTCGCCGTCGCCAATTCGCCGTGGGCGGAAGGCTATTTCGCCCTGCTTGCGGCGCACGCCGGCCCCCTCAGCGTCAGCCACTGGATCAACGACGCGCTGATGGCGGTGTTCTTCCTGTTCGTCGGCCTGGAGATCAAACGCGAGATGCTCGACGGGCAGCTCGCCACCTGGTCGCGCCGGATCCTGCCGGGCGTGGCGGCGCTGGGCGGCATGCTTGTTCCGGCGCTGATCTATGTCGCCCTCAACTGGCGCCATCCGGAGAACCTGAACGGCTGGGCCATTCCCACCGCCACCGACATCGCTTTCGCCCTCGGCGTGATTTCCCTGCTGGGCGACCGCGCCCCGGCGGCGCTGAAGGTGTTTCTCACCGCGCTCGCCATCATCGACGACCTCGGCGCGGTGATCATCATCGCGCTGTTTTACACCGCCGACCTGTCGCTGGCGGCGCTGGGCGGGGCGGCGGCGACGCTGCTCGCCCTCACCGCCCTCAACCGCGCCGGCGTGCTGCGGCTGTGGCCCTACCTGCTGCTGGGCGTGGCGCTGTGGCTGTTCGTGCTGAAGTCAGGCGTGCACGCCACGGTGGCGGGCGTGCTGCTGGCGCTGGCCATTCCGCTGCGCCGGGCGCCGGGCCTCTCCCATGACCTTGTGGCGTCGCCCCTGCACCGGCTGGAGCACGCGCTGAAAGACGTCACGCCTTTCATCATCCTGCCGGTGTTCGGCTTCGCCAACGCCGGCGTGTCGCTGGCGGGCGTGACCGTGGCCAATCTCGTTGATCCGCTGACGCTTGGCGTCGCCTTCGGGCTGCTGGCGGGCAAGACCATCGGCGTGTTCGCCGCGGTGTTCCTGCTGGTTCGCGGCGGTTTCGTCGACATGCCGGCCAACTCGCGCTGGATCCACGTGTTCGGGGTGGCGCTGCTGTGCGGCGTGGGCTTCACCATGAGCCTGTTCATCGGCCTTCTGGCCTTCGCCGGCAATCCGGCGCTGCAGAACGAGGTGAAGCTGGGCATCATCGGCGGCTCGCTGCTGGCGGCGCTTGCCGGCGGGCTGACGCTGCGCCTTGCGCCTCCGCCCGGCCCGCAGCGCGACTGAACGGACGCACGCAGCCCCGGCGCGGCGCCGGCGCGCGGGCTGACAATCGCCCGCCGCAGGGGGAACCCTGCGGCGGCGGCGGCGTTCCCTCCCGGTCATGGCGCGCCTGTCGCGGGCCCGTCGCAGCGAGGGAGGCTCCATTGTCCGAAAAAACTCCGCCGCAGTCGCCGGCGCTCAGCAACGCCCTGCGCGCCCACCAGCCGGGATCCGGGCAGCCGCCGGCGCGCGAGACCATTGGCCGGGGCGGCGAGACGCAGCAGACCATCGCGCCTGGGGCCGCCCACGACGACGCCCGCGCCCACCTCACCGACAATTTCGGCCATCGCATCGCCGACAACCAGAACTCGCTGCGCGCCGGCGCGCGCGGGCCCACCCTGCTTGAGGACTTCATCCTCCGCGAAAAGATCTTCCACTTCGACCACGAGCGCATTCCCGAGCGCATCGTGCATGCCCGCGGCTCCGGCGCGCATGGGGTGTTTGAATGCACCCGCGCCATTCCGGAGCTGACGAAGGCGGGCATCTTCCAGCAGGCCGGCGCTTCCTGCCCGGTGTTCGTGCGCTTCTCGACCGTGGCCGGCGGAGCCGGCTCCATCGACACCCCGCGCGACGTGCGCGGCTTCGCCGTGAAGTTCTATACCGCGGAGGGCAACTGGGATCTCGTCGGCAACAACATTCCGGTGTTCTTCATCCAGGACGCCATCAAGTTCCCGGACCTCGTGCACAGCGTGAAAATGGAGGCGGACCGCGGCTATCCGCAGGCGGCGTCGGCCCATGACACCTTCTGGGACTTCATCAGCCTGATGCCCGAGAGCATGCACATGATCATGTGGGCGATGTCAGACCGGGCCATCCCGCGCTCCTACCGCATGATCGAGGGCTTCGGCGTCCACACCTTCCGCTTCGTCAACGCGCAGGGCGACGGCGTCTTCGTGAAATTCCACTGGAAGCCGGCGCTCGGCCTGGCCGCGACCACGTGGGACGAGGCGGTGAAGATCGCCGGCGCCGACCCGGACTTTCACCGGCGCGACCTTCATGAGGCCATCGCCGCCGGCGACTTTCCGCAATGGGACCTGTGCGTGCAGGTGTTCGACGAGGCGTGGGCGGCGCGCCAGCCCTATGACGTGCTGGACGCCACCAAGATCGTGCCGGAGGAAGACATTCCCGCCGAGCCGGTCGGCCGCATGACGCTGAACCGCAACCCGGACAACTTCTTCGCCGAGACCGAACAGGTCGCCTACATGCCGACCAACGTGATCCCGGGCATCGACTTCACCAATGATCCGCTGCTGCAGGGGCGGCTGTTCTCCTATCTCGACACGCAGAAATCGCGCCTCGGCACGACGAATTTCCACCAGATCCCCATCAACGCGCCGAAATGCCCGTTCCACAACTTCCAGCGGGACGGCCTCATGCAGACGCTGACGCCGACCGGGCGCGCCAATTACGAGCCCAACAGCCTGGCCGAAGCCGGCGAGGACGCCGGGCCGCGCGCCTGCCCGGAAACCGGCTTCACCTCGTTCAGTCGCCATGAGGCGGGCGAGGACGCCGGCCAGAAGCTGCGGGTGCGGGCGGAGCTGTTCGCCGACCACTACAGCCAGGCGCGGCTGTTCTACCGGTCGCAGACGGCCAGCGAGCAGGCGCACATCGCCTCCGCCCTGGTGTTTGAACTGTCGAAAGTGCAGCTGGAGCACGTGCGCCTGCGGGTGCTCGCCCGCCTCGGCAACATCGACGGGGCGCTGGCGCAGCGGGTGGCGGACGGCCTCGCCATGCCCCTGCCGGACAGGGCGCCTGCGGCGCGCGAACCCATCGACATGCCGCCCTCCGACGCGCTTTCCATCCAGAAGCGCCAGAAAGACATTCTGGCGGGGCGCAAGGTGGGCGTGCTGTTCGCCGAAGGCTCGGACAGGGCGGCCATTGAGCGGCTGTGCGGCGAAATCCGCGCCGCCGGCGGAACGCCGTTCCTGGTGGCGCCCAGGGTGGGCGCCGTGCCCGTGAACGGCGGCGAACTGAAGGCCGACGGCCAGCTCGCCGGCTCGCCCTCCGTGCTGTTCGACGCGGTGGCCTCCAACCTGACGCCGGAGCAGGCGCAGAAACTCTGCCGGGACGGCGCGGCGGTGCAGTGGTTCATGGACGCATACGCCCACTGCAAGACCATCGCCCACTGCAAGGGCAGCCAGGCGCTGCTGGACCGGGCGCACGTGGAGCCGGACGCCGGCGTGGTCCCGTTCGCCGACTTCATGCGCGCGGGCGCGCGCCGCCACTGGGAGCGCGAGCCGCGGGTGCGCGACCTCGCCTGAGGCGGGGCGCTCCCATCCGCCGGCAGGCCATGAACGCCAGAAGGCGGACGGACGCCGCCTCCGGCGTCCGTCCGCCTGTTGGCCGGCGGCGCCCCGCCCTGACTCCAGTCTCTCCCCCGCCCCATACGCCCCGTCCGGGACGCGCGGGCCGCTCCCGTGCGTTCCCGCGGCCCCGGCCGCGGTTCGCACGTGACGCGCGGCAGGAGCCCCGTGCGCACGGCCGCCTGCTGCGTGACGGCGCCCCATGGCGCAACCGCAACGTGGCGGATAGTATGCCGGCGACCTACCGGTCCGGCGCCGGCCCGTCCATTCCGCGGCGTCATTCCCGAACGGCATTGCGAATCACGGCGTCCCGGCATGAGCGCGCAGCATCTTCCTCCCATCGCGGTCATCGGTCTGGGTTACGTCGGGCTGCCGCTGGCGACGGCGTTCGGCCGGATCCGGCCGGTGATCGGCTTCGACATCAACGAAAACCGCATCGCCGAGCTTCAGGCCGGACGCGACCACACCCGCGAAACCACTCCCGAGGAGCTGGCCGCGGCGCGGCACCTGCGTTTCACCGCCGACCCCGGCGAGCTGCGGGAGGCGCGCATCTATATCGTCACCGCGCCGACGCCGGTGGACGCGCACAAGCGCCCCGACCTCACCGCCCTGCTCCGCGCGTCGGACACCGTTGGACGGGCGCTGAAGCGCGGCGACATCGTGATTTACGAATCCACGGTCTATCCAGGGGCCACGGAGGAGGAATGCGTGCCGGCGCTGGAGCGCGCTTCCGGTCTTGTGTTCAACGTTGACTTTTTCGTCGGCTACAGCCCCGAGCGCATCAATCCGGGAGACCGCAACCGGCGACTGGCGGACGTGGTCAAGGTGACCTCCGGATCAACGCCCGAAACCGCCGAGACCGTGGACCGGCTCTACCGTTCGGTCGTCGCCGCCGGCACTTACAGGGCGGAGAGCATTCGCGTCGCGGAAGCGGCCAAGGTGATCGAAAACACCCAGCGGGATCTCAACATCGCGCTGGTCAACGAGCTGGCGATCATCTTCCACCGCATGGGCCTCGACACGGACGCGGTGCTGCGCGCGGCCGGCACCAAGTGGAACTTCCTGCCGTTCCGCCCCGGCCTGGTGGGCGGCCACTGCATCGGCGTCGACCCCTATTACCTGACCTACAAGGCCGAAGCGCTGGGCCATCATCCGGAGGTCATTCTCGCCGGGCGACGCATCAACGACGGCATGGGCGCATGGGTGGCCGGACAGATGGTCAAGGCCATGCTGAAGCGGAACATCGCCGTGAACGGCGCGCGCGTGCTGGTGCTGGGTCTCACTTTCAAGGAAAACTGCCCGGACCTGCGCAACACCCGTGTCATCGACGTCATCACCGAGCTGCAGGACCACGGCGCGCTGGTGGACGTGCACGATCCGCTGGCGGATCCGGCGGCGGCGCTGAAGGCGTATGGCGTGCGCCTGCTGCCGGGAGCGCCGCCGCCAGGACATTACGACGGCGTGCTGCTGGCCGTGGCCCATGACGCATATGTGACCGCAGGCGCCGGCGCCCTTCGCGCCTTTGGCCGCGAAGGCCACCTATTCTTTGATCTCAAGAGCGCCTTTCCGGCTGACGCCAGCGACTGGCGGCTGTAGTAACGGCGTATCGCGCCGGCGTGCGGCGAACTGGCGGCGAAGGGGGACGTTTCAACCCCTCGTTTGTTACGGCGCCGGCGACGGTTATATTCGGCGGAATCATGCGGGCCGGCTGTGGCCCGCGTCAGGAAAAGCAGTCGATGTGGATCAGCAGAACGCCATTACGGGCCAGCTTTCTGGGCGGCGGCACGGATTATCCGTCCTATTTCATGAAAAATCCCGGCGCCGTACTGGGCGGAACCATCGACAAATATGTTTACATCCAGGCGCTGCCCCTGGCGGCGCTGGCCGAACAGCGTTTTCGCCTGACGTATCGTGAAACGGAAAGCGTCGACGACGTTGAACAGATCCGTCATCCGGTAGTCCGTGAGGCGCTGAAACATTACCGCTGGGAAAGCCCGCTCAACATCGCCACCATGTCGGACCTTCCGGGCGGCACGGGGCTGGGAAGCTCATCGGCGTTTACGGTCGGGTTCATCAACCTGCTGCACCACATGCGCGGCATCGAGCTGACGCGCTACGAGCTGGCGCGGCAGGCGATCCACATGGAGCAGAACATTCTCAAGGAGAATGTCGGCGTTCAGGACCAGATTCACGCCGCCTTCGGCGGTCTGGCGCGCTATGAGTTCCATGGCGAAACGTTCTCGATTGAGCCGCTCCGGCTGACCTCCTCGCGCCTTGGGCGCTTCAATGCCTGCCTGACGCTCGTTTACACGGGCGCGCAGCGCAGCGCCTCACAGGTCGTGGACGCGCAGGAAAAGCGCACGAAATCCGGCGCCAACGAAGACTATCTGCGCGAGATGT
>NZ_JBHLWR010000004.1:352500-408864 GCF_042432745.1 Camelimonas abortus
ATGGCCTGCAGACCGCGGAAGGCGTGGCGCTGATGCGCCTCGCCGAAGCGCTGCTGCGCATTCCTGACGTCGCGACCCGCGACGCCCTGATCCAGGAAACCCTCGCGGCAGGTGACTGGCGCGCCCACGCCGGACGGGGCCGTCCGCTGGCCGTCAGCGCCGTTTCACTGGCGCTGGACCTCGCCCGCCGCGCCGTCACGGGCGCGGACGGCGGCGCGTCGCGTCGCCTCGCGACGGCTGTCGTCCGCGCCGGCGCGCATCTCGCGGTCCACATGCTCGCCCGCCATTTCGTCGCCGGGCCGGACATCCGGACGGCGTTGCGACGGAGCGCGGCGCGCGAGCGGCGCGGCTACCGCCACTCCTATGACATGCTGGGCGAGGCGGCGCTGACCGCCGACGACGCCGCGCGCCATTTCCACCGTTACGCGGACGCCATCGAGACCGTCGGCCGCGCCGGGGCGGGCCTCGGCCCGGTGCGGGGCCCCGGGGTTTCAGTGAAGCTGTCGGCGCTGCATCCGCGCTACTGTCGCGCCCAGGCCGGACGGGTGATGGACGAACTGGGGCCGCGACTGAAAGAACTGGCGCTGCGCGCCCGCCGCCATGACATCAGCCTGACCATCGACGCCGAGGAGGCCGACAGGCTCGAGCTGTCGCTCGACCTGTTCGGGCGGCTGCGGCTGGATCCGGATCTCGCCGGATGGGCGGGACTCGGCTTCGTCGTGCAGGCCTATGGCAAACGTTGCCCGCATGTCATCGACTGGCTGGCGGATCTCGCCCGGCGCGCCGGCGTCTCCATCATGACGCGCCTGGTGAAGGGCGCGTACTGGGACACCGAGATCAGGCGGGCGCAGATCGCCGGACTCTCCGGATTTCCGGTGTTCACGCGCAAGGTCTACACGGACGTGTCATGGCTGGCCTGCGCGCGCCGGCTGCTGGACGCCGGCGACGCGCTTTTTCCGCAGTTCGCCACGCACAACGCCCGCAGCGTCGCCGCCATCCTCGCGCTGACGCGCGACCGCCCCGCCGGTTCGTGGGAGCTCCAGTGCCTGCACGGCATGGGCGAGCCGCTGTATGACCAGCTGGCGGGAGAGGCGCCATGCCGGATCTATGCGCCGGTGGGAACCAGCGACACGCTGCTCTCCTATCTGGTCCGGCGGCTGCTGGAGAACGGCGCCAACAGCTCGTTCGTGCGGCAGGCGGCGCGCGCGGACGCGCAGGCGCTGGTCGCCGACCCGGTCGCCCGCATCCGGACGATGACGGAGCCGGGCGCGCCGCATCCGGCGGTGCGCGCGCCGGCGGACCTCTTCGGCCTGCTGCGACGCAATTCGGCCGGCGCCGATCTCTCCGACGGGCAGACCCTCGCCGCCCTGCAGCCGGCGCTGCGCCAGTCCGCGGCCAGGACGTGGCGCTGCGCGCCGGTCACGGCGGCGGCCGGAATCCTGCCGGAGCCGCCGCGGGCCGTCCGCAACCCCGGCGACCTGCGCGACGTGGTGGGGGAGCGCCGGGACCTCGCCGCGGCGGACGCCGCCGCCGTGGTCGCGGCGGCGCGCCCGTGGGACTGGGTGGACGCCGCCGGGCGGGCCGGGACCCTGGAGCGCGCCGCGGCGGCAATGGAGGCGCAGGCTTCGACGCTCATGGGCCTGCTGATGCGCGAGGCCGGCAAGACCGCCGCCAGCGCCCTCGGCGAAGTGCGCGAAGCAGTCGATTTCCTGCGCTATTACGCCGCCGCGGCCCGCGCCATGGGGCCGGGAGGTCGCCCCGCCGGAGTGCTGCTGTGCGTCAGTCCGTGGAATTTTCCGCTGTCGATCTTCACCGGCCAGATCGCCGCGGCGCTGGCGGCCGGCAATGCGGCGATCGCCAAACCCGCGCCGGAGACGTCGCTGGTCGCCGCCGAGGCGACGCGCATCCTGCATGAGGCCGGCGCGCCGCGCACGGCGCTGCAGCTGGCCCCGGGGGACGCCGGCGCCGGCGCCGCCCTCGTCGCCGCGCCGGGCGTCGACGGCGTGCTGTTCACCGGCTCCACCGCAACGGCGCGCGCCATCGCCCGGACGCTGGCGACGCGGGTGCGGCCGGACGGCTCCGGCCCGCTGCTGGTCGCCGAAACCGCCGGTCTCAACTGCATGATCGTCGACTCCTCGGCGCTGCCGGAACAGGTGGTCGGAGACGTGCTGGCCTCGGCGTTCGACAGCGCCGGCCAGCGCTGCTCGGCGCTGCGCGTGCTCTGCCTGCAGGAAGAGATCGCCGGCCCCGTGCTGCGCATGCTCCACGGCGCCATGCGCGAACTGGCGGCCGGCCCCACGGACCGGCTCGCCACGGACATCGGACCGGTGATCAGCGCAGCGGCGCGCGACCGGCTGGAGGCCCATGTGGCGCGGCTCGCAGCCGCCGGGCGCAGGGTGACCCGCCTGCCGCTGCCGCCAGAGACCGCCAGCGGCGTGTTCGTCGCGCCGGCCATCATCGAAATCGACAGTCTCGCCGACGTTCCGGAGGAGGCGTTCGGCCCCATCCTGCACGTGCTGCGCTGGCGGCGCGCAGAGCGCGACGCGCTCATCGACGCCATCAACGGCGCCGGCTATGGCCTGACGTTCGGACTGCACAGCCGGCTGGAGCGCGCGGCGGACGGCGTCGTGGCCCGCATCAGCGCCGGCAACATCTACGTCAACCGCGGCATGATCGGCGCAGTGGTCGGGTCACAGCCGTTCGGCGGGCGCGGCCTGTCCGGCGCCGGACCCAAGGCGGGCGGACCGCTGATGCTGCCGGCGCTGATGCGGGAGCTGCCGGCGGACTGGCGCACGAATGGCGGCGACGCGGCCGCCGAAACGTTCGCCCGCTGGCTGGAGGACCAGGGCATGCAGGCGCTGGCCGGAGCCGCGCGACGGATGATGGCCCTCGCCCCCCGTCGCGGGCGTATCACGCTGCCGGGGCCCGCCGGCGAACGCAACCTGCTCGACGTCCGCCCGGCGCCAGCGGCGCTGCTGGCGCCGGCCAGCGCCACCGGGCTGTACAGCATGGCGGCCGCCCTGCTCGCCTGCGGCGTGCCGAAGGCGCAGGTTATCGCCGGTCCCTTCGCCGGCGGACGGCCGCCGCTGCCCGGGGTTGCGGCGGCGCTGCTCGACTGGCGGGAGGCGCCGGATCCGGCCTTCCCGGCCACGACAGCGTTTATCGAGGGCGATCCGGAGCGGATCATCGCCCTGCGCCAGCAGATCGCCGCCCGCGACGGCCCCATCGTCACCATTGCTTCCGCCACGCCCGAGGCCGTCGCCGCAAATCCGGCGCTGTGGCCGCTGACCCGGCTGGCGGAGGAAACCTGCATCTCCATCAACACCGCCGCGTCGGGCGGCGACGCGGCGCTGCTGGCCGCTGCCGCCGACGACTGACGGCCCGCGCCCCGCCCGAACGGCGCCGCCCGGCAATATTTTCCTGGTCATTTGAACTGTTTCTTAAAACTAGCTAACGGGCCATCAAATACCAAGACACAACAGTTGTTAATATGTAGCACATATTATCGATATTAATATTGCTGGAACGTCATCGCCATGCCGTCACGGCGTCACCGTGTGTCCATCGCGGCGCCGCCCGCGGAGCGCGCCAGGGCGCCGCGCATGCCCGCACCCCTTCGCTGGCCGCATCTGGCGGCGCCCGGGCAGGCATTCTCGCCCTGACCGGCCCCGGCGCCAGCCTGCGGGAACGGCCGCGCCGCCCGGCTTTCTGCTGGCCGGCGCCGTCGGCCTGTGCGCTGCGCCGTGCGATGCGGGCCCCGTAGCGATGACGCCAGTGGCCGGCACGCTGGCCGCCTTCGCCTCCGCGGGCCTGGCCTCATCCTGCCGCGCCGGCGCGAGCCGGATTTCCCGCGCCCGTTCCCCGCGCCGCCGGGAGGGGCGGCCGGCGGAAGCGCCGTCGCCGGCAGCGCGCCGTTTTTTTCCCGGCCCCGGCGGCCCAACCCGGATGATGCTCCTCATCTGGAACGTCATCGGCCTTGCGGCCCCACCAGGGCGCGGCGTCCGGCGCCGGCCACGGATGACGGGGAGAGCGCCGGCGCGGCGACGTTCCGGAACATTGACCGGCGCGCCGCCGTTGACGGGGACGGCGCGGGACATCCCCGCCGCCCCACGCAGCGGAGGAGACGGCCATGCCCCCATCACCAGAGCCGCCGCCATGGCCATGGCGCGCGCAGCCCGGCGAACCGGGAAAGCCATGGCCGCCGACCCCGGCGCGTCCGCCTGATCCGCCGGCGGAAACGCCCGCCCCCGCCGGACCGGACGGCCAGCCGCAGCCGTCGCTGCCGGACCCCGCCGGCGAACCCCTGCAAATTCCGGCGCAGACGCCCACGGAAATTCCCCTCCCCGGCGGCCAGCCGCCAGCGCCGCGCGGCTGGGCCAGCGCCGGCAGCCCGGCCCGCGCCCCACACTGGCGCGCGCCGCTCCTGCCCGGCGCGCGGCCCCGTCCGCATGACCCCGCCGCATGAAGAAACGGCGGCGCGCCGGAAAGACATCGCGACGGACGGAACAAAAGCTGCGCCATTCCATAAAGACAGTGGCAATCAACAATTAACAGACACAGACAAACCTTGGAACAATCCGGCGAAACCCAGCGTTATTTCGGCGTATTCCCAAGTGAGAGGACATAAACATGCGAATGTCGCTGACGCTTCTGGCGCTCGGCCTGACCACGGGCGTCGCCCTGGCGCAGGCGCCGGCCAATCCCGATCCCAAAACCCCGGCCGTCGCCACCCAGGACACGGCGCAGCCGGCCCGTCCGGCCAGGGGGGCCAACAGCTTCACCGAAGCCCAGGCGCAGGAGCGGATCGCCGAAGCCGGTTTTTCCGGCGTTTCGGGTCTGGTGAAGGACAATGACGGCGTGTGGCGCGGCAAGGCCATGAGGAACGGCGTGCAGCACGACGTCGCCCTCGACTACCAGGGCAACGTGTTCCCCCGCCAGTAACGGCGCGCCGCCGCACAGGCGGACGCCCGCCACATCCCCCTTTTCGCCCACACACACACACGGGAGGCGACCCCATGAGAACCGTATCCGCCATGTATGACGACCACGCCGCCGCGCTTGCCGCGGCCGACCGGCTGGAAGCCCTCGGCGTGGAACGGGACGACATCAGCATCGTCGCCAGCAACGCCGACGGCTGGCGTGACGGTGACGGCGAGGAAAGCCACGCCGGAGAAGGCGCGGCGGCCGGCGCCGGCGTCGGCGCGGCGCTCGGCGGCGCCGGCGGGCTGCTGGCGGGCCTTGGCCTGATGGCCATTCCCGGCGTGGGTCCGGTGGTCGCCGCCGGCTGGCTCGCCGCCACCGCGGCGGGCGCCGCCGCCGGAGCGGCCACGGGCGCCGCCGCCGGCGGCATCGTCGGCGCCATGACGTCCGCCGGCGTGCCCGAGCACGAGGCCAATCTTTACGCCGAAGGCGTGCGGCGCGGCGGCTCGCTGGTGTCAGCCCGCGTGGACGACGCCCTTGCCGGCCGTGCGCAGGAGACGCTGCATGCCGGCAACGCCGTTGACATCAACGCCCGCGAAACCGCCTGGCGCGAGCAGGGCTGGGAGCGGTTTGACCCGGACTCCCCCGGCTACACGCCCGAGCAGGTGCGCGAGGAGCGCAGCCGCTACCTCTGAAAACCCGGCCGGGCTCGCCAGACGGCGTTTCCGGCGGGAATGGAGCGCGCCCCGGCCGGGGCGCGCTTCGCCATCGCCGCCCGCCCTGCGCCGGCGCGCCTGCCTGAAGCCGCCCGCACGGGCCCGAGGGCGCGCGGGCGCCTCCCCGTGAGCGGCCTTGCATGACGGCCGGCCTTACATGGCCAGCAGGATCCAGACCAGGGCGACGAGGGTGCACAGGACGGACGCCGGCGCGCCGGCGCGCATGAACTCGCTGAAGGAAATGGTCACGCCGCGGCCCGCCGACTGTTCCACGACAATAATGCCGGCGAGGCTGCCGAACACTATGAAATTGCTGAAAAATCCTGTCCCGAGCGCCAGCGCCGCGCCCAGCGCCATGGAGTCGCCGCCGCTCATGAACGGCGACAGCAGCATCACCGCCGGATTGTTGCCTATGACGTTGCTGATGAAGCCGCCCGCCAGCAGCAGGGTCACCGGATCATGCAGGTCGACGCCGGCGCGGCGCAGCGCCTCCAGCAGCGCCTGCGGATCGCCCGTGCTGGCGAAGGCGGCGTTCACCACGAACAGGCCCATCACCAGCAGCAGCAGGTCGCCGTCCACCTGGCCCAGCATGTCGCTGGACGAGACGCGGCGGCTGAGCAGCAGAACGCCGGCGGCGGTGAGAGCGATGATATCCTTCGGCCAGCTGGTGAACACAAAGGCGAGGATGACCGCGGCGGTGACCACCGCTGCCTTGGCCAGCTCGATGACGTCGAGCGGCCGGGCGGGCGCCTCGGGCGCCGCCGGGGCGGACGCGGCCGCCTCCGGATCGAGCTTCCAGCGGTTGCGGTAGACCAGGGCGACCACCCCCCACACCACCGGCAGCGACAGCAGCGCCGGAACGGCGGCCACGCGCAGGAAGCCGTTGAACGACAGGCCCAGCTCCTGGCCGATGATCATGTTCTGCGGGCTGCCGATGAGCGTGCCGGCCGAACCGGAATTGGCGGCGAAGCAGAACCCCAGCAGGAACGGCGCCGGATTGAGCCCGCGCGCCATGGTGATGGAGACCAGCAGCGGCGTCATCGCCACCACCACCACGTCATTGGTGAGCAGGGCGGACAGCGCGCCGCTCACCGTCACCAGCACGGCGAGCAGCGCCGGCGGCGACAGCGGCAGCGTGGCGATGCGCCGCGCCGTCCACTCGTAGAAGCCGGACATGGTGAAGGCGGCGGACACCACCATCAGGCCGAACAGCAAGCCGATCGTGGAATAGCTGATCGAATCCCAGGCGGCCTCCGGCGTCAGCACGCCGAACGTGATCATCGCCAGGGCGCCGACCACGGCCGCGCCGGTGCGGTCCACCCGCAGGCCAGGCGCCTTGCCAAGCGCCATGGCCACGTAAACCAGCAGAAAAATCGTCAGAGTCGTCATCCGCCCCCCGCCCGTCCGGCGCCGCCATGGCGACGCTTATGGCGTCTCGCGCGCCGCAAGGCAAAGGCTGCTTTGGAGGGCGGCTCACGCCGGCCCGTCGTCGCGCCCATGACGCAGGGCGACGACGGCGCCGGCGAGGCTGAGGAGCGCCAGCGCGAACCAGGTGAGCGCATAGACGAGGTGACTGTTGCTGAAGCGCAGGCGGGTGAGGCCGCCGACGGGATAGCCGCGGGCGTCCGGCGCAGCGGCGGCGTCGATGAACCAGGGCGCGACCGGCGACAGGCCGGCGCGGCGCGCCATGGCGACGACGTCGCGGGAGTACCAGCGGTCCGCCGCCGGGTCGTTGCGGCGCAGGAAGCCGCCGCCCGGCTCCGGCAGGCGCAGCAGGCCGGATACGGTCACCTCCCCCTCCGGCGGCGGCGCGCCGCGGCTGGCGGGGGATTTCCTGTCCGGCGGGACAAAGCCGCGATTGACGTAGATCACCACGCCGTCGCCGGCGCGCAGCGGCGTCATCACCCAGTAGCCGCCGCCCAGCGCGGTCACGGCGGGAACCAGCGCCTCATGGCGGTGCAGGAAGCGTCCGCGCGCCTGCACCCGCCGGTATTCCATCTCCGGCGCCCGGCTCCATTGCGCAGGGCCGGGCGCGTCGACCGGCGGCGCATGGGCGGCGGCCGTTACGCGGGCGACAAGCGCGTTCTTCCAGGCGAGACGCTGCAGCTGCCATGCGCCCAGGGCGCAGAACAGCAGCGCCAGCGCCGCCCCGGCGGCGGCGACGGCCACGACGCGGCCCCGGGCGGGCGCGGGCGGGACGGCGCGGGGCGCGCGGGAAGGCATGCCCGCCTCACCGCCGCATCATCTGTTCCGGCGCCATCAGGTTGGCGTTGAGATGGGTCATCACCCACAGCGAGCCGGCCAGCACGATCACCACCACGATGATGGTGAAGACGAGCGCCATCATGCTCCAGCCGCCCTCGACGCGGCCGTTCATGTGCAGGAAGAACGTCATGTGCACGACCACCTGCACGCCGGCCAGCGCCAGCACGATGACCGCCGTGGTCTGGCTGCTGAAGAACGGCCCCGCCATCACCAGCCAGAAGGGAATGGCGGTGAGAATGGCCGAGAGGACGAAGCCGGTGAGATAGCCCTTCAGCGTGCCGTGCGGCAGGGCGGCGGCGTCATGCGGCGCGACGTCGTGGAGGGCGGCGCCATGGGAGTCGTGACCCGCGTCGTTCATCGCAACATCCCCATCAGATAGACGAAGGTGAAGACGCCGATCCAGATGACGTCGAGGAAATGCCAGAACATGCTGAGGCAGGCAAGCCGCCGGCAGTTGGCCGCGGTGAGCCCGCGCAGCCCCACCTGAACCATCAGCGTGACCAGCCAGATGACGCCGAAGGTGACGTGCAGTCCGTGCGTGCCCACCAGGGTGAAGAAGGCGGAGAGGAAACCGCTGCGCGACGGCGTGGCCCCGATATCGATGAGGTGCGAGAACTCGTGCAGCTCCACCGCCAGAAAGCCGGCCCCGAACAGGCCGGTGACGGCGAGCCACGACAGGGTCGCGCCCTTCAGCCGCCGGGCCATGGCCAGCATGGCGAAGCCATAGGTGATGGAGGAGAGCAGCAGCAGCGCTGTGTTCAGCGCCACCAGCTCCAGGTCGAACAGGTCCCTGGGCGACGGGCCGGCGGCGTAATTGCCGCCGAGCACGGCGTAGACCGCGAACAGGATGGCGAAGATGAGGCAGTCGCTCATCAGATAGAGCCAGAACCCCAGCATGGTGCTGTGGCCCTCGGCCAGATGCGGCTCCTCGGGAAGATGGTAGGGCCTGGACGGCCGGACTGCGGTCGCTGCCTGCGCCATGCTCAAGCTCCCGCGGCGGCCAGGTCGCGCAGGCGCTGCGCCTCCAGGCGCGCCACCTCGTCGGCCGGAATGTCATGATCGCGACTGTAGTTGAAGGTATGGACGATGGCGGCGCCCACCAGGGCGACGAAGGCCGCCGCCGCCAGCCACCAGATGCGCCACACCAGGGCGAAGCCGAGCACGAGGCTGATGGCCGCCAGAACCACGCCCGCGCCGGTGTTCTCCGGCATGTGGATGGGGCGGAAGCCGGCGCGCGGCGGCCGGTAGCCGTGCTGCTTCATGTCATGCCAGGCGTCGTTGTCGTAGACCACCGGAATGAAGGCGAAATTGTAGGGCGGCGGCGGCGAGGAGGTGGACCATTCCAGGGTGCGGCCGTTCCACGGATCCCCGGTCAGGTCGCGCAGCGCGTCGCGCTTCCAGATGCTGACCGCGATCTGGACGAGGAAGGCGAGGATGCCGAGGAAGATGAGGAAGGCGCCGGCGCCGGCGACGATGAACCACGCCTGCAGCGAGGGATCGTCAAACACCCGCAGGCGGCGCGTCACCCCCATCAGGCCGAGCGCGTAGAGGGGCGCGAACGCCACCCAGAAGCCCACGACCCAGAACCAGAAGGAGAACTTGCCCGGCAGCGGATCCAGGCGGAAGCCGAACGCCTTCGGCCACCAGTAGACGATGCCGGCGAACATGCCGAACAGCACGCCGCCGATGATCACATTGTGGAAATGCGCCACCAGGAACAGGCTGTTGTGCAGCACGAAGTCCGCCGGCGGCGACGCCAGCATCACCCCCGACATGCCGCCGATGACGAATGTGAGCATGAAGGCCACCGTCCACATCATCGGCGCCTCGAAACGGATGCGGCCGCGATACATGGTGAACAGCCAGTTGAACATCTTCGCTCCCGTGGGGATCGAGATGATCATGGTGGTGATGCCGAAGAAGGAGTTGACGCTCGCCCCGGAGCCCATGGTGAAGAAGTGGTGCAGCCACACGAGGTAGGACAGGATGGTGATGACCACCGTCGCATAGACCATCGAGGTATAGCCGAAGAGGCGCTTGCCGCAGAAGGTGGCGGTGACTTCGGAGAAAATGCCGAACGCCGGCAGGATGAGGATGTAAACCTCGGGGTGGCCCCAGATCCAGATGAGGTTGACGTACATCATCGGATCGCCGCCAAGGCTGGCGGTGAAGAAATTCATGTCGAGGTAACGGTCCAGGGCAAGCAGGGCAAGCACCGCCGTCAGCACCGGGAAGGTGGCGACGATCAGCACGTTGGCGCACAGCGACGTCCAGGTGAACACGGGCATTTTCATCAGCGCCATGCCCGGGGCGCGCATGCGGATGATGGTGCAGATCAGGTTGACGCCGGACAGCGTGGTGCCCACGCCGGCGATCTGCAGCGCCCAGATGTAATAGTCGACGCCGACGTCGGGGCTGGCGTCGATTCCCGACAGCGGCGGATAGGCCAGCCAGCCGGTCTTCGCGAACTCGCCGATGAACAGCGACATCATCACCAGCACGGCGCCGGCGGTGGTCATCCAGAAGCTGAAATTGTTGAGGAAGGGAAAGGAAACGTCGCGGGCGCCGATCTGCAGCGGCACGACATAGTTCATCAGCCCGGTGATGAACGGCATCGCCACGAAGAAGATCATGATGACGCCGTGGGCGGTGAAGATCTGGTCGTAGTGGTGGGCGGGCAGGTAGCCTTCCGAGCCATTAAACGCCCAAGCCTGCTGCAGGCGCATCATGGCGGCGTCGGCGAAGCCGCGCAGCAGCATCACCAGGCCGAGGACCATGTACATCACGCCGATGCGCTTGTGGTCGACGCTGGTGAACCACTCCCGCCACAAATAGCCCCACAGGCGAAACCAGGTGATGGCGCCGGCCACCGCGAGAGCCCCCAGCGCCACGACGATGAAGGTGACCACGAGGATGGGCTCGTGCACCGGCAACGCCGCGAGCGAAAGCCGGCCGAGAAGCGGCGAATAAGTGACTGCGGCGGCGTCAGTCGCCATGGATCACCTCCGGTGTTGCGGCGTCAGGAGCGCTCCGGCCGCAGCGACTGCGGCCCCGCCAGGGGCGGCGCGGCGGCGGCGCCCGCCGGCCGGCGCGCCACGCTCCCGGGCCGCGGCAGGCCGAGGCCTGCGGCGGGCGTCCAGGAGCGTCCGGGATCCACGGCCGGCGCAGCCGAGGCCATGGCCAGCGCCTGCTCGGGCGTGCAGATGCTGGCCACGAACGCTCCCGGCCGGCGCAGGCGCGCCAGCCCGGTCCGCGCCGGGCGGACGAGCGCGCGCAGCCCCTCCGGCCCCAGGCCGCCGGCGGCGTCGACCGCCATCATTTCGCTGCGGCACATGCGGCCTGGCTCCACGCACAGGTTGCGGATGAGATCGAAGAGATTGGGCTCCACCGCGCCGAAGCGGCGCACCGGCGCGTTCACGCTGGGCTGCTCCAGCTCCAGATAGGCGGCGCGGTCGAGCACGCCGCCGGCTTCCTTCGCCTGCTGCACCCATTGCGCGAAACCGGCGTCGTCGAGGCCGAGGAAGCGGAAGCGCATCTGCGAGAAGCCGGCGCCGCTGTAATTGGCGGAGAAGCCCGCGTATTCGCCCGGCCGGTTGATCACCGCGTGCAGCTGCGACTGCATGGCCGGCATGGCGTAGATCTGGCCGGCGAGCGCCGGCACGTAGAAGGAGTTCATCACCGCCGAGGCGGTGATGCGGAAGTGGACCGGGCGGTTCACCGGCGCGGCCATTTCGTTGACCACCGCGATTCCCTGCTCCGGATAAATGAACAGCCATTTCCAGTCGAGCGCCGCCACCTGCACCTCCAGCGGCTTCACGTCCGCCGGAACCGGCGCGTCGCGACTGACGCGGTCCAGCCGGCGGTAGGGATCGAGCAGGTGCGTGCCCATCCAGGTGACGGCGCCGAGACAGATGATGATCAGCAGGGGCGCCGACCAGATCACCAGTTCGAGCGCGGTGGAGTGGTCCCAGTCCGGATCATAGGCGGCCTTCGCGTTCGAGGCCCGGTAGCGCCAGGCGAAATACGCCGTCAGCGCCATCACCGGCGCGATGACCAGCAACATCAGCGCCGTGGAGATGAGCAGCACGTCCCGCTGCTGCTCCGCGACGAAGCCAGCCGGGTGCAGGACGACAAAATTGCAACCGCCAAGTAATGCGATGACGGGAACCATCAAGGCCGTGCGGAATATTTTCACGGAGCATCCTTCCCGCAAAACATGGCCGGGGCCGTGCTATTTAACACACGATTTTTCCCGCCAGACAACCTGTCATTTCAGATCATGATGAGGCATACTCCAGGTCGCAGGCCCGACGGCATCTAGGGAAGACGGACGCAAGACCATGGCGCAGATCCTGGCCCCCAGCGAGCAGTCACTGCCGGCGACCCCGGAGAGTCACGGTCACGTGAAGCCGGGCGAGATCGCCATCGGCGTGATCATCGGGCGAACGTCGGAATTCTTCGATTTCTTCGTCTACGCCATCGCCTCGGTGGTGGTGTTTCCTCGGCTGGTGTTCCCGTTTCTGGAGCCGCTCGACGGCATGCTCTGGTCGTTCGCGCTGTTCGCCCTGGCGTTCCTCGCGCGCCCCGTCGGCACGGCGCTGTTCACCGCCATCGACCGCCGGGCGGGCAAGAACGCCAAGCTCACCATCGCGCTGTTCCTGCTGGGCACCTCCACCTGCGCCATCGGCTTCCTGCCGGGCTACGAGACTGTGGGGGCGCTCTCCATCTGGCTGCTGGCGGCGGCGCGGGTGGGCCAGGGGGTGGCGCTGGGCGGGACATGGGACGGCCTCGCCTCGCTGCTCGCCCTCAACGCGCCGGAAGACCGGCGCGGCTGGTACGCCATGACGCCGCAGCTGGGCGCGCCGCTGGGCCTGATCGTGGCCAGCGGCCTGTTCGCCTTCTTCATCCACTACCTGTCGCAGGAGGATTTCTACAGCTGGGGCTGGCGCTATCCGTTCTTCGTGGCCTTCGCCATCAATGTGGTGGCGCTGTTCGCCCGGCTGCGCATGGTGGTGACGCCCGACTACCGGCGCATGTTCGACAACCAGGACCTGCACCCCAAGAAAGTGTCGGAGACGCTGCGCGTGGAGGGCGGCAAGGTCGCCATCGGCGCGCTGGCGCCGCTGGCCAGCTTCGCGCTGTTCCACATGGTGACGGTGTTTCCGCTCTCCTGGGTCTATCTCTACACCTCCGCGAGCCCGGCGAACTTCCTCGTGATCGAGATCATCGCCGCAGTCTTCGGCGCGGCGGCCATCGTCGCCAGCGGCGTCATCGCCGACCGGGTCGGCCGCCGCAACCTGCTGGCGGCGACGGCGGCCGCGATCGCGGCCTTCTCCGGCTTCGCGCCGCAGCTGCTGGACGCGGGCCCCGCCGGCGAGGCCGTGTACATGATCGTGGGCTTCATCATTCTGGGGCTGTCGTTCGGCCAGTCGTCAGGAGCGGTGGCCTCGGCGTTCTCGCGCGAATACCGCTACACCGGCTCGGCCATCACCAGCGATTTCGCCTGGCTGTTCGGCGCCGGCTTCGCGCCGCTGGCGGCGCTGGCGCTCTCCAGCCGTTTCGGCCTCATCGCCGCGGGCGCCTATCTGCTCTCCGGCGCGGTGACGACGCTGGCGGCGCTGCGCCTCAACCGGCTGTGGGAGGCGCACCGGAAGGACCTGTTCTGATTCGCTCCTGCAGCGGCGGCGCGCCGCCGGCGGGGACGGGCGGAATGACCGCAGGCGCAGGGAGACAGGGGAGCGACGGCGGAAAAAGGGCGCGGCGCGAAAAACGCGCGGCGACCGCCGGGCCCCGCCAGCCGCCGCAGACGGCGCCGCCAGGAGAGACGCCCCCTCCCCCGCGCGGCGGCTCACGTCACGTTGAACATCGCCGCCAGCTCTTCCTTCTTCACCTTGCCGGTGGCGGTCATGGGCAGGGAATCCACCACCCGCAGCTCCGGGATCTTGTAGACGGCGAGGCGCTGGCGGCAGAACGCCAGCAGGTCGTCGGCGGAAGTGTCGTCCTTCACCATGACGAAGGCCACCGGAACCTGGCCCTTTTCCGGATCCTCGCGGCCGATGACGCCGCTGCCGGTGACCGAGGGATGCTGGCCAAGCACCGCCTCGATCTCGGCCGGGAACACGCTCATGCCCTTGACCTTGAGCATCTCCTTGCGCCGGCCGAGGAACAGGATGAATCCTTCCTCGGTGATCATGCCGATGTCGCCGGTGCGCAGCCAGCCGTCCACCAGGCCTTCGGCGGTGGCGTCGGGACGCTTCCAGTACCCCTTCAGCAGGGAGGGGCTGCGCACGCACAGCTCGCCCTCCTGCCCCAGCGGCACAAGTTTGCGGCCGCCGAACTCCATGATCTTGAAGTCGGTGGCGCCGGTGGGCAGGCCGCAGAAGACCTGGCGGGCGTTGAGGTCGAAGTTCCCCTCCTGGAAGCCGCGGGTGAAGGTGTCGAACGAGTTGGTTTCGGTCATGCCCCAGGCCGCCTCGCGCAGCACCACGCCGCCGGTGAGCGCGCGCCAGCGGTCGCGGAAGCTGACGTTGAGCTTCTTGACGAAGGAGGCCACCAGGGTTTCGCGCAGCGAGGAGAGATCGTGGCTGGCGGCGTCAGGCCGCTCCATGATCTCGACGGCGTTGTCCACCACCATGGCGGCGACGGTGACGCGGTAGCGGGCGGTCTGCGCGAGCCAGGCCTTCGCGTCCCAGCGCGCCATCAGCACGCAGGCGGCGCCGGAGACGATGGGGCCGAGAATGGCCCAGTCCTCGCCCGCCACCCAGAACACCGGCCAAAAATTGATGAACACGTCGTCCGGACCGATGCTGCAGGTGATGCTGCAGATGCTGGCTCCGGTGAACAGCATGTCGCGCTGGGTGTGCACGCAGCCCTTGGGCATGCCGGTGGTGCCGCCGGTGTAGTTGAGGGCGGCCACGTCGTCGAGGCTCACCTCCGTTTCGGGCGGCGCGCCGGTTTCGGCCATCATGGCGGAGACGAAGTCCGTCACCCCTTCCGGCAGCGGCTGGCGCGGCGCGTCGAGGCCGGCGGGCAGCGGGCCGAACGGGCGCTCGGGCAGGAACTCGCCCGGGGAGGTGGCGTAAACATGCTCCACGGCCGTTTCGCCGCGCACCGCCGCCACCAGCGGCAGCAGCTCGTCCTGGGCGATGAGCACGCGGGCGCCGGTGTCGTTCAGCTCATAGGCCAGCTCCTGTTCGCGGAACATCGGGTTGACCGGAACATGGATGGCGCCGAGCTTGAGAATGGCGTGGAAGGCGATGATGAACTGCGGGCAGTTGGGCAGGAACACGGCCACCGTGTCGCCCTTTCTCACGCCGGCGCGGGCCAGCATGGCGGCGCAGCGGTCGCTGAGCCGGTCCAGCTCCGCCCAGGTGATGACGCGGTCGTAGAAAATGATCGCCGGCCTGTCCGGCGTGCGGCGGGCCCATTCGCGCAGATAGTCGCTGAGCGTGCGTTCGCCGAGCGGGTAGCGCTGGGTCCGCGGCACGCCCTGCGGCCAGCGCGCGTCCCACAGCTTGCGGACATGGGCGAGATAGGCCTCCTCGCTGGCGAGATAGGCCGGCGCGCGATCCTCGCTTGTTGCGTTCATCCCTTGCTCCCGTCTTGTCGTCATGCGTTTTCGCCGTCATGCGTCGCGCGCCCGCTGACGGGCGCCGGCGCCGCAACGTCCTGCGCCGCGTGACGAAATGTTAAGGCCCCCGCGCCAGACGCCAAGCCCCCGCGTGGTGACGGCGCCGTGGCGGCGCGGCCGCCGGCTGCGCCGGCGCGCGTCACCACACGTCGACGCTGGCCACTTTCTTGCCCTGACGCGGCGCCGCGGCCGGCAGCGACTTCAGTCCGCGCAGCAGCCAGCGGCGCGTGTCCATGGGGTCGATGACGTCGTCCACCTCCAGATAGGTGGCGCCGGAGAGGGCCCGGTTTTTCTCGTATTCGGCGGCGACCATGCGGTCGAACCAGGCCTTGCGGGCCGCCGGATCCTCAATGGCCATCAGCTCCTTGCGGTAGGCCAGCTTGACGCCGCCCTCAAGGCCCATGGCCCCGAACTCGCCGGTAGGCCAGGCGAGGATGAAGAAGGAGGCGTGCGAGCCGCCGCCGGCCATGGCGAGGGCGCCGAGGCCGTAGCCCTTGCGCAGCACGATGGTGAACACCGGCACCGTGGCGTTGGCCGCCGCCACGAACATGCGCGAGACGTGCCGCACCTGGGCGGACTTCTCCACCTCCGGCCCCACCATCATGCCGGGCGTGTCGCACAGCGAAACGATGGGAATGTCGAAGGCGTCGCACAGGCGGATGAAGCGCGCCGCCTTGTCGGCGGCGTCGGCGTCGATGGCGCCGCCCAGCACCTGGGCGTTGTTGGCGATGACGCCCACCGGACGGCCCTCGATACGGGCGAAGGCGGTGACCATGGCCCGGCCGAAACCGGGCCGCAGCTCCAGCACCGAGCCGGTGTCGGCGAGAATCTCCAGCACCTTGCGCACGTCATAGGCGCGCAGGCGGTTCTCCGGCACGACGCGGCGCAGCAGGCGCTGGTCGGCGCAGCTCCACTCCTTCAGCCGCCCCTGGAAATAGCCGAGATATTTCCTGGCCACCGCCACGCCCTCGGCTTCATCCTTCACCAGGATGTCGATGACGCCGTTGCGCTCCTGGACGGAGGCGGGGCCGATGTCCTCGGGGCGGAACACGCCGAGGCCGCCGCCCTCCACCATGGCCGGACCGCCCATGCCGATGTTGGAGCGGCCGGTGGCGATGATGACGTCGCAGGCGCCGGCCACCGCGGCGTTGCCGGCGAAACAGCGCCCGTCGACGATGCTCACCGTGGGCGCAAGACCGCTCATGGCGCCGAAGCGGCTGAAGGTGGTGGTGTCCAGCCCGGCCGGAGTCGGCCACTCGTCGCCCGGGCGGCCGCCGCCGCCCTCGGCGAACACCACCAGCGGCAGCCGCCAGCGCGCCGCCAGCTCCAGCAGCCTGTCCTTCTTGCGGTGGTTGATGACGCCCTGGGTGCCGGCGAACACCGTGTAGTCATAGCCCATCACGGCGCAGCGGGCGGCCTCCTCGCCGAACAGCGCGCCGTTCACCGCGCCGAGGCCGGCCACCAGGCCGTCGGCGGGGCTTATCTTCAGCAGCTCGTCGAAGCTGCGGCGCTGGCGCTGGGCGGCGAGGGCGAGGCCGCCGTATTCGACGAAGCTGCCTTCATCCACCAGGTCGGCGATGTTCTCGCGCACGGTGCGCTGGCCGGCGCGGCGCCGGCGCGCCACCGCCTCGGGCCGGCGCTCGTCGAGCAGCATGGCGTGGCGCTCCAGCACCTCGGCGAGGTCCGGGCGGATATGGTCGGGATCAGACGCCTCGCCCGCCCCGGTCTCGTCCCCCGCCACCTCGCCGGGGGTGATGAACAGCAGCGGATGGCCCTCGAACACGGTGTCGCCGGGACTGGCCAGCACCTGGCCGACATGGCCGGAGATCTCCGCGCTGACCACATGCTCCATCTTCATCGCCTCGAGCACCAGCAGCTGCTGGCCCTTGCGCACCGCGTCTCCCGGAGCGACGTCGATGCTGACGATGGTGCCCTGCAGCGGGGCGTTCACCGCCTCCATGCCGTCGGGCGTGGCCGCGACGGCGCCCGGCTGCGGCTCCGCCGCGGCGCATGGCTCCGTCGCGGGAACCCCGAACACCGCCAGCGGGTCCAGCGCCCTGGACGACTGCGGCCGGCGCGGCCCGGCGCCGGCGGGCGCGGCCGGATGGAACAGGTCGCCCGCCACCTGCGCGTCGGGACCTGCCAGCGCCGCGGCGTTGCGGGCGACGAAACCGGTGTCGACCCGGTTGGCGATGAAATCCGGATGGGCCAGCAGCGCCCGCAGGAACGGGATGTTGGTGGCCACGCCCCCGATGCGGAACTCGCGCAGCGCCCGAAGGGCCCGCCGCGCCGCGCCGGCGTAGTCCCCCGTGCGCGAATGCACGACCAGCTTGGCCAGCAGCGGGTCATAGCGCGGGCTGGTGACGTAGCCGGCGTAGCCATAGCCGTCGACGCGCACGCCGGGGCCGGAAGGCGGATCATAGGCCTCGATGCGCCCGCCGGCGGGGCGCGCCGCGCCGTCCGCCGTGATGGTCTCCATGTTGACGCGCAGCTGGATGGCGTAGCCCTGCGGCTGCATGTCCCGCGTCAGGCCGAGACCGGCGAGACGGGCGCCGGAGGCGAGGCGCAGCTGCGTCTCCACCAGGTCGACGCCACAGACCTCCTCGGTGACGGTGTGCTCCACCTGGATGCGCGGGTTCACCTCCATGAAGAAGAAGTCGTCGGGCGCAGCGGAATCGGCCGGAACCAGGAATTCGAAGGTGCCGACGCCGTCATAGCGCACGTGGCGGGCGAGGCGCAGGGCGGCCTCGCACATTGCGGCGCGCGCCTGCGGCGACAGGGACGGGCTGGGCGCGACCTCGACGATCTTCTGGTTGCGGCGCTGGATGGTGCATTCGCGCTCGCCGAGATGGATCACGTTTTCGCCATCGCCGACGACCTGCACCTCGATATGGCGAACCGAGGGGAGATAGCGCTCCACATAGAGGCGGCCGTCGCCGAACGCCCCCTGCGCCTCGGACTGGCAGCGGCGGAACGCCTCCTCCAGCTCCTCCGGCCGGAAGACGGCGCGCATGCCGCGGCCGCCGCCGCCAGCCACGGCCTTGACCATCACCGCGGCGTCGTCGCCGTAAAGCTGGCGCTGCCCGAGGAAGAACGCCCGCGCCTCCTCCAGGGTCGCAGGTCCGGCGAGGCCCGGAAGCAGCGGCAGGCCGGCCTCGCGGGCCAGAGCCCGCGCCTTCGCCTTGTCGCCGAACAGCTCCAGCAGCTCCGGCCGCGGTCCCACGAATGTGATCCCCGCCTCCGCCGCCCTGCGGGCGAAGGCGGCGCTCTCCGAGAGGAAGCCGTAGCCCGGATGGATGGCGTCGGCGCCGGCCTTCGCCGCCGCGGCGACGAGCCCCTCGATGTCCAGATAGGCCGCCGCGCCCACGCCCTCCAGCGCAAGCGCCGCGTCCGCGGCGCGCACGTGCAGCGAGGCGGCGTCGTCCTGCGCGTAAACGGCGACCGACTCCATGCCGCAGCCCGCCGCGGCGCGCGCGATGCGGACGGCGATCTCGCCGCGGTTCGCGATCAGCAGCCTCTTGATCGTCATGGCTCTCCCTGCTCCGGCGGCGCGCTCCGGCGGCGCCAGCTGTCGTGTTCTTGCGGATCAGACGTCGCCGGGAAAGCTATGTCCGAAGTGAATTTGCGTCAATATATTGATATGAATTCAGGACAGATCCCCTGACGAAACCGCGACCCGGGCGGCCATCCCAGCGCGGTGACGTGACAGGCGCGCGCGCTTTCAGGCATAGTTCCGGCTGAAAGGAAGCATATGCATGACCAGGCCGGACACACCTGCGACAAGAGAGGGCCGAAATGTCGGTGAAGCGCGGATACAACAGATCACGCCCGATCACGACATCAACAACCGTTTGTTCTTCCGGCTTTGTCAGGCGGCGAACCAGTATGAGCGCACGGCGAATCGCGAACTGAACATTTCCGCCATCCAGGGCATCGTGCTGGGGGCGCTGTCGCGATACATGCCGGACGGCATCGCCTTTTCAAGTTTCGTGGATTACATCGCCGTCAGCCGGCAAAATCTTGATGCGGTGCTGAAACGTCTCGAAAAGCTTGGCCTGGTGGAGCGGGTGGAGAATCCGCGCGACCGGCGCGTGCGCATGGTGCGGCTGACGCCGGAAGGCGTGAAGGCATGGGAGACGCTGGGCGCGCGCACGGTGGAGTTCTTCCGCCTCGCCGCCCACGGCGTCTCCCAAGACGAGAAGATCGCCTTTACCAACACGCTGGTGAAGATCACCCGCAACCTGCGCAACATGCGCATGCCTGACAACGACGGCGGCGCCTGACAGGCGCCGTTACGCAAGGGACGGGGGCGACGGCGCCGGCCGGCGCCGCAGGCGACGTGGCCGCGCAGGCGGCGCAATTTGCGTCAACGCATTGACATAAACCCGCGGCCGCGGCAGCATTCCGGCCAGGACGGTCACGCCAGGACGGCCGCGGGCCGGCGCCAGCCGGAAACGCCGCCGCGGCCGCCAGGGCAACATTGCGAGGAAACGCCATGGCCAGTCACGACCCGCGGGTTCCCGCCCGCGAAGACAGCGTCCTGCGCTACGTGCTCGAGCGGCGGGCGCGCGAGAAACCCGGCTTTCCCTTCCTGCGGCTGGGCGACGGCTCCGAGATCACCTATGGCGAGATGCATGACCGGGTGCGGGCCACCGCGGCCGCGCTCGCCCGGCTCGGCGTGCGCCAGGGCGACACGGTGACGGTATGGCTGCCCAACAGCCCGGACATGATCCGCGTCTGGTTCGCCATCAACTGGCTCGGCGCCGTCTATGTGCCGATCAACGTCGCCTATCGCGGCGCCCTGCTGGCCCATGTCATCGGCAACGCCGGCTCCAGGGTCATCATCGCCAGCCCGGACCTCGTCCGCCGCCTCGCCGACATCAACCGGGCGGAGCTCGCCGTCTGCGTCACCGTGGGCGGCGAGGTGGAGCCCGGGCTCGCCATCGACGGGCTGGCCATTCTCTCCGGCGAAACCGCCCTCGCCGGCGATCCCGCCGAGGCGCCGGAGCCGGAGCGGCCGGTCGAGCCCTGGGACGTGCAGTCGGTCATCTACACCTCCGGCACCACGGGGCCGTCGAAGGGCGTCGTCAGCACCTACGCCCATCTCTATCACATGAGCGGCCGCCAGGCCTGGCCGATGGTGGACGAAACCGACACCTTCCTGGTGTACGGCCCGCTGTTCCATGTGGGCGGCACCTGCCCGGTGGCGGCCATGCTCAACCGCGGCGGCACGGTGGGCCTCGCCGGCGACTTCGTCACCGACCGGTTCTGGGACCACGTGCGCGCCACCCGCGCCACCATGGTGATCCTGCTCGGCGTGATGACCGCCTTCATCTCCAAGGCGCCGCCTTCGCCGGACGACCGCAACCACACGCTGCGCAAGGCGGTGATGATCCCGCTCGACGAGAACTGGCGCGCTTTCCGCGAGCGCTTCGGCGCGCAGGTCTGGACGCTGTTCAACATGACCGAGATCAGCGTGCCGGTCATTTCCGGGCCGGGGCCGGAGAAACCCGGCGTCTGCGGCCGGCCGCGCGAGGGCGTGGAAGTGCGCATCGTCGATGACAACGACTGCGAGGTGCCGCCGGGCGTGGTGGGCGAGCTCATCATCCGCACCGACGCGCCCTGGGCGCTGAACTCGGGCTATTTCAAAAATCCGGAGGCCACCGCCCAGGCCTGGCGCAACGGCTGGTTCCACACCGGCGACGCCTTCCGCCGCGACGCCGACGGCGACTATTTCTTCGTGGACCGCAAGAAGGACGCCATCCGCCGGCGGGGCGAGAACATTTCGTCATATGAGGTGGAGGTGGAGATCCTGGCGCATCCGGCGGTGCGCGAGTGCGCCGTGGTGGCCGTGCCCAACGAGACCTCCGAGGACGACGTGCTGGCCATTGTGGCGCCCACGCCCGGCGCCAGCATCGATCCGCCGGAGCTGCTGGAGTTCCTGCGGCCGCGGCTCGCCCACTTCATGCTGCCGCGCTACATCCGCGTGCTGGACGACCTGCCGAAGACGCCGACGCAAAAGGTGGAGAAACACGTGCTGCGCAGCGCCGGCGTCACGCCGGACACCTGGGACCGCGAGAAGGCGGGCGTGAAGGTGAGGCGCGAGAAGATCCGCGGCTGACCGCGGCGCCGCCGCGCCACGACAAAGGCCGCCCGTTTCCGGGCGGCCGTCAGGAAAAGTCGCCGGGGGCGGCGGACGCCGCCCGCGGCCAGGCCGTCACGCCGCAGCGAAGCGGATGGCCACGATGAGGGCGGCGGCCAGGACGGCCCAGCCGATCGGCGTGGCGAACATGATCGAACCAATCGATTTCACTGCGGACATTCGCTGATCCTTCTCCAGCCCGGAGCGTCTGCGCTCCATGCCGGCAGGTGTAGGCCCGGCGCGGGCGCGCGCATGTGCGTCCGCGCACGCCGCCGTGAACGGCCGGCCGGCGACAATTGGGGGCGCCGGATCCGGCGGCCGCAGCGGGCGAGGCGCGACGGCGCCCTCCCGGCCGGACCGGCCCGTGCGCCGCGAACATCCGCCGCACGGCCCACACGCCGCCGAAAAACAGCCCGGAGGCGGTCCACGATGGCCCCGCCGCGCGCAAACGCACGCGCAAGGCAGCCTTGCGGCGCGACAAACCCGCTCACCCGTGCGCGGAAACAGCCGCCCGCGTTGACATGCGCCATCGCCAATTTACATACCAGATGCGGAAATGACCTGCCGTCATTTCCCCGCGCGGCGCCAGGGCGCCGTCGCCCCCGCCGGCGCGCAGCCCATGCGGCGCCGCCGGCCTTTGCGACGCCGCTCCACAGACCCGCAACCTGCGCCTGGCCCCTGACCAGGCTGGCAACAAGGAAACGGCGATGTCCAACGAACATTACTGGCCGCCCCTGCCCCCCTCGCGCACCGGTCTGCACGGTCGCTGCCCGCGCTGCGGCCAGGGGCGCCTGTTCTCGGGCTATCTGAAGCTCGCCAGGAAGTGCGAGGTCTGCGACCTGGACTATTCCTACGCCGACCCTGCCGACGGCCCGGCCTTCTTCGCCATCTGCATCGCCGGCCTCATGGTGAGCGCCTTCGCGGTGTGGCTTGAGGTGGCCTATGAGGCCCCCTACTGGGTGCATCTGGTCACCACCCTGCCGCTGATGATCATCTTCTGCGTGCTGCCGCTGCGGCCGCTGAAGGGCTGGCTGGTGGCCAGCCAGTATTTCCACAAGGCGGAGGAAGGCCGCATCGCCGGCTCCTCCGGCCATTACGAGCTCGGCAAGGGCCAGGGCGGCGACTGGCGCGCCGGCGACGCCGCCGGCAATCACGCCTCCTGACCGGACGGCGCGACGTCCGGCGCCGCCCCGCGCCCGGGCGGCGCCCGTGTTTTCCGCAAACGGATCACGCCGGCCGCGCATGACAGGGGCGGGACAGACGCGTCTGGCCACTGGCGGCGCGGCGGCGCGCCTGTTACCATCCGGAACGAACCGGAAACACCGACGCGGCGACGGCCGCTGTTGCGGAACTGGCGATGAGCGACTCGCGGCCGACGTTCTATGAGTTCTTCGCTGGCGGCGGCATGGCGCGCGCCGGCCTCGGCGACGGCTGGCGCTGCGTGTTCGCCAATGACTTCGACCACAAGAAGGCGCTGACCTACCAGGCCAACTGGGGCGCGCCCGGCGTCATCCAGGTGGGCGACATCCGCAACGTGCGCAGCGCCGACCTGCCGGGAACCGCCGATCTGGCGTGGGCGTCGTTTCCCTGCCAGGACCTGTCGCTGGCCGGCGCCGGGGCTGGCCTGAAGGGCGCGCGCTCGGGCACGTTCTACGCCTTCTGGGACATCATCGGCGCCCTCGCCGCGGAAGGGCGGACGCCGCGAATCGTGGCGCTGGAGAACGTCACCGGCGCGCTCAGCTCGCATGGCGGCCAGGACTTCGCCGCCATCTGCGACACCTTCGCCGCCCACGGCTACGCCTGCGGCGCGCTGGTCATCGACGCGGTGCTGTTCGTGCCGCAGTCGCGGCCGCGGCTGTTCGTCATCGGCGTGCGCAGGGACATGGCGCCGCCGCCCGGGCTGCTGGCGCCGGGCGCGGTGGAGCCGTTCCACACCCGCAGCCTGCGCAACGCCATGGCCCGCCTTTCCCCGCGCGCCCGCGCCGGCTGGCTGTGGTGGAACATCCCCACCCCGCCGCAGCGCAACCAGGCCTTCGCGGATCTCATCGAAGACAATCCCGCCAGCGTCTCCTGGCACACGCCGGAGGAGACGGCGGCGCTGATGGCGCTGATGTCGCCGGTCAATCTCGCCAAGGTGGAGGCGGCCAGACGCGCCGGACGGCGGATGGTGGGGGCCATCTACCGGCGCACCCGCACCGACGCCAGCGGCGCCAAGGCGCAGCGCGCCGAGGTGCGCTTCGACGACGTGGCCGGCTGCCTGCGCACCCCCGCCGGCGGCTCCAGCCGCCAGGTGATCATGGTGGTGGACGGCGAGCGCATCCGCACCCGGCTGATCTCGGCGCGCGAGACGGCGCGCCTCATGGGTCTGCCCGACGACTACCGCCTGCCGCGCAATTACAACGAGGCCTACCACCTCACCGGCGACGGGGTGGCGGCGCCGGTGGTGCGCCACCTCGCCCATCACCTGTTCGAGCCGCTGCTGGGGCTGCGCGCCGCCACGCCGGAAGGCGCCGCCCGCCCCGCCCGCATGGCGGCCGCAGGCGGACGCGCGACGGAGGCGGAGGCGTGATCGCAGATCCGGCGCAGCAGCTGCTGTTTCCGGAGCTGGCGGAGCCGTCCCGCCCGGCCCCGGCGCGCCAGTTTGCGGACGGCGTCGCCGCGCCGCCGTTCGAAACGGACGACCTGCGCCGCAATCTCACGCGCTTTTTCCTCACGCCTTACACGGACCCGCAGAGCGGCCGCACCCAGCCGGTCGGCAACTGGCGCTGGGGCGTCTACGCCTTCTACGACTATGACGGCGAGCCCATTTACGTAGGCCAGACCAATGAGCGGCTGCGCACGCGCATCGGCCGCCATCTCACCAACCAGCGCACCGACGCCGTGGCCATGTCGGTGCTCGACCCGCTGGAGGTGTACGAGATCGAGGTGTGGCCGCTGCCGCAGTTCCAGGACGTTCCGCGCCGGCAGGCGGGCCGCGCCGAACTGGACGTGCTCGACGCCCTGGAGCACCACGTGTACCGGCAGGCGCTGGCCGGCAGCGCCTTCGGCGCCGTGCTCAACGAGAAGGATCCGCCCGCGCCGCGGGCGGTGGTGGCGCCGCCGCCGTCGCTGCGCGGCCGCATCGTCTCCGACGCGGTGGCGGAGATCCGCGGCCATCCCGATTTCCGCATCGCGCGCCGCGCCCTGGTCATCGCCCGGCTGGCGCAGGTCATTTCCGAACGCAAGGTGCAGGGCGGCCTGCGCCGGGTGCTGAACGTCCAGGCGAAACGCCTGCAGTGGCTGGCCGAACGCCGCTACATGGCCCTCGGCGGACCGGCCAGCGTGCAGAAAGCGGATGGCGCTGAAGAAACCTGAGCAGAACCCCTCCGCGGCGCGCAGCGCCGTGATGCGCGCCGTGCGCTCCGCCGACACCCGGCCGGAAATGACGGTGCGGCGGACGCTGCACGCCATGGGCTACCGCTACCGCCTGCACCGCAGGGACCTGCCGGGCTCGCCGGACATCGTCTTTCCCGGGCGGCGCAAGGTCATCTTCATTCACGGCTGCTTCTGGCACGGCCATGACTGCGCCCGCGGCGCCCGCATGCCGGCCGCCAACGCCAGCTACTGGCGCAGCAAGATCGCCCGCAACATGGCGCGGGACCAGGCGACCATGGCGGCGCTGGCCGCCGCCGGCTGGCAGGCGCTGGTGGTGTGGGAGTGCGAGCTGAAACAGCGCCTGCGCCCGGCGCTGGAGGCGCGCCTGAAAGCGTTTCTGGACGGGGCGGAGACGCAGGCGGCCGCGCCGCGGCTCAGGCCGGGCGCGGCCCCAGAAAAATGACCGCGGCGCCGGCGAGACAAAGGGCGGCGCCCGTAACATCCCACCGGTCCGGTCGCACGCCCTCCACCGCCCATAACCAGAACAGCGAAGTGACGATGTAAATCCCGCCATAGACGGCGTAAGCGCGGCCGGCGGCGCTGCTTTCCACCAAAGTCAGCATCCAGGCGAAAATCGCGAGCGAAGCAAAGCCCGGCAGCAGCCACAAGGCGCTGCGCCCCAGTCGCAGCCACGCCCAGAAGGCGAAACAGCCAGCGATCTCCGCCAGCGCCGCGCCAATACAGATCGCCAGGGTCATGCCGGCCGCCCGATGTTTCGCTGAAGGCGCTGGCGTCGCAAAGGTTGCGCAAACTGTCAACCGCCGGACGTGGCCGCCGCCGCGCGCTGGCGGCGACGGCGGCCCGACGCCAGCATGGCTGCGATAAACATCACCGCAAGGCAGAGCACGATGGTGGGGCCCGGAGCGCTGTCCAGCCAGTAGCTGGCGAACACGCCGATGGCGGCGGCCAGCATGTTGGCGGCCACCGCCGCCAGCATCATGCGCGACAGCCGCCGCGTCAGCATGAAGCCGATGGCGCCGGGCGCGATCAGCAGGGCGATGGCCAGCACCAGGCCCGAGGTCTTCAGCGCCGCGACGATCGCCAGCGAGACCAGCGCCAGCAGGCCGTAATGCAGCAGGCCCACCGGCAGGCCGACCACGCGCGCCTGCACCGGATCAAAGGCGTGCAGGGCGAAATCGCGCCAGCGCAGCGCCATCACCGCCGTCACCAGCAGCGCGACGGCGCCGGAGAGCAGAATGTCGTCCGGACCCACGCCGAGCAGGTCGCCGAACAGGATGTGCTCCAGGTGCACGTTGCTGTCGATGGCCCGGTACAGCACGAGGCCGAAGCCGAACATGCCGGAGAACACCACGCCCAGCACCGTGTCCTGGCGGATGCGGCTGTGGGTCTGCAGATAGCCAGCCGCCACCGCGCAGAACATGCCGGCGCCAAAGGCCCCGACGCCGAACGGCAGGCCGGCGACATAGGCCACGACCACGCCCGGCAGCACGGCGTGGGAAATGGCGTCGCCCAGCAGCGCCCAGCCGCGCAGCACCATCAGGCAGGAGAGCAGCGCGGCGGGAACCGCCGCCAGCTGCGCCGCCAGAAAGGCGTCGCGCATGAAGGGCAGGGCCAGCGGCTGGGTGAGAAAATGCAGGACGGCGTCAAGATTCATGCCCCGCCCTCCCCTTGCGGCGCCGTCCGCAGCCGCCGCAGGCGCCGCGCCGCCAGCAGCCCGTGCCTGGGCGCGAACACGAAGGCGGCGAGGAACGCCACGGTCTGCAGGGTGACGATGACGCCGCCGGTGGCGCCGTTGAGATAATAGCTGATCCAGGCGCCGAGGAAGCTCGTGCCGGCGCCGGTGGCGACGCTGACGGCCAGCACCCGCCCGAAACGGTCCGACAGCAGGTAGGCCGTGGCCCCGGGCGTAACCACGAGGCAGATCACCAGAAAAGCCCCGACCGTCTGCATGGCGGCGACGCAGCAGGCTGCGAGCAGCGCGAAGAACATCAGCCGCAGCGCGTTGACCCGCAGGCCGACGGCGCGGGCATGGACCTCATCAAAGAAGATCGCCGCCAGATCCCGCCAGGTGAGCAGCAGCGCCGCCAGCGCCACGCCGGCGATGATGGCCAGCTGCAGCGTGTCCTCCGGCGTCACCGCGAGGATGTTGCCCATGATGATGGTCTGCAGGTCGAAGGGCGTGGGCGACAGCGACGCCATGAACAGGCCCAGCGCAAAGAAGGTGGAGAAGATGAGGCCGATAATGACGTCCTCCTTCAGCCGCGTGCGCTGGTTGAGGAACATGATGGCCGCGGCGGCGAGCCCGCCGGAAAAGAACGCGCCGACGGAGAACGGCAGCCCCAGCAGCCAGGCGCCGGCGACGCCGGGCACGATGGCGTGGGACAGCGCGTCGCCGACCAGCGACCAGCCCTTCAGCATCAGGAAGGCGGAGAGAAAGGCGCACACGCCGCCGACCAGCGCCGACACCCACATGGCGTTGACCATGTAATCATAGGAGAACGGCTCAAGCAGCAGGCTCATGGCCGACGCTCCTCCGCCGCCGGCTCGGCCGGCAGCACCAGGGCGCGCTCGTCGTCCGAAACCACGTTGACGGCGCCGCCCGCGCCCGGCAGGTCGATGCGCCGCAGCCGGCCGCCGAACGCCTTCTGCAGGTTGGCGGCGGTGAACACGCTGGCGATGGGGCCGCTGGCCAGCACCGTGCGGTTGAGCAGCACGGCGCGGTCGCAGAAGGTTGGCGCGCCGCCAAGGTCATGGGTGGAGACCAGCATGGAGCGGCCCTCGCGGCGCAGCTCCTGCAGCAGGGCGATGATCGCCTCCTCGGCGCCGACGTCGACGCCGGTGAAAGGCTCGTCCAGCAGGATCAGCCGCGCGTCCTGGGCGAGCGCGCGGGCGAGAAACACGCGCTTGCGCTGGCCGCCGGAGAGTTCGCCGATCTGGCGGCTGCGGAACGCGTGCATGCCCACGCGCTCCAGCGCCCCGGCGACCGCCTCCCGGTCAGCGGCGCGCGGCCGGCGCAGGAAACCCATGTGGCCGTAACGGCCCATCATCACCACGTCCCCGACGAGCACCGGAAAGTTCCAGTCCACATCCTCGCTTTGCGGCACATAGGCCACGGCCTGGCGGCGCAGCGACTCCGCCACCGGCGCGCCGAAAATGCGGATGGAGCCGGCGGCGAGCGGAACAATGCCCATGATGGCCTTGAACAGGGTGGACTTGCCGCTGCCGTTGACGCCGACAAGGGCGGTGATGGAGCCGGCGGGGGCGCGGAAACTGGCGCGATCGAGGGCGCAATGGCCGTTGCGGTAGACGACGGTGACGTCGTCCGCAGCGATGGCGGGCTCGGTCGCCGGAGCGGTTTCCGTGGAGCGCGTGTGAAAAGAAACCGTCATGGCGGGTCCGGAATGGGGCGCGGAGCGACGGGCGCGGCCCGCCGGCGCGTTCTGCACCTGCAAGTTATTTGCAGATAAAGCCCGCGGCGGCCGCCCGTCAAGAGGAAAAGCGCGGGCGGGCGCACAAGACGCGCCCGGCCGGGAACGTGCCGGCAGGGCGCCGCAGCCGTAACGGACGCGACGTGACGCCGCCCCGTGATGGCGCCGCCGCGCCCGTGACCGGACAGGGCGCCGACGGCGCGGACGCCCGCAGCCGCGCGCCTGACGCCCCCGCTGACGCAACGGCGCGGGGCCGACGCGGGCGGCCGGGACGCTCCTCAGACCCGTGCGCGCCGCCAGCGCGTCCGGAGCGGCGCGTCACGGCTCCGCGAAGCCAAGGCTGGCGCGCAGCTCCGCGGCGGCGACGCCTTCCGCGCGCAGCTGGCGCAGCGGCTTTGAGCCGAGGCTCTTGGCCAGCTTGCCGCCGGTTTCGTCCCGCACCAGCCGGTGATGGAAATAGACGGGCTCCGGCAGCCCCCACAGCTGCTGCAGCAGCCGGTGCACGGCGGTCGCCGCCTCCAGATCCTGGCCGCGGACCACATGGGTGACGCCCTGGAGGGCGTCGTCCACCACCACTGAGACGTGGTAGCTGGTGGGCGTCTCCTTGCGGGCCAGCACCACGTCGCCCCAGGCCGCGGGATCCACGGGGACGGGTTCGGTGACCAGCGCTGGCGTGAGCCGCCGCATGGCGAGCCCGCCCGGCGGCAGCGCGCGGCGCAGCGCCGCGGCCATGTCGAGCCGCAGGGCGTGGGGCTCGCCGGCGGCGATGCGCCGTCGCGCCTCCCCGGCCGGGATGTGGCGGCACAGGCCCGGATAGAGCGGCGCGCCGTCAGGATCGCGCGGGCCGTCCGGACCGGCGGCGGCCGCGATCTGGCGGCGCGAGCAGAAACACGGATAGGTCAGCCCCATCGCCGTCAGCCGGCCGATATGGGCCGCATAGGCGTCGAAATGCTCGCTCTGGCGCCGCGGCGGACCGTCGAACCGCAGGCCGAGCCATTCCAGGTCCTCCAGCGCCGCCGCCTCAAATTCCGGCCGGCAGCGGGTGAGATCGATGTCCTCGAAGCGCAGCAGCAGCCGGCCGCCGAGGCGGCGCGCCAGCCGGGCGTTGACCAGCGCCGAATAGGCGTGGCCGGCGTGCAGGTAGCCGTTGGGACTGGGGGCGAAACGCAGCACGGGCCGCCCCTGGACGGACGCCCCGGTGACCGCTTCATCGGCATTCGCCGGCTGCTGCATGCTCCTGCCCCTGCGCTGGCCGCTGCGGGGCGTCTGTCACAGATCGGCGCCGCCGTCCAGCGGCGGCGGCACCTCACCGGCGCGGGCCGCCGGGAGCGGCCCGTCGCTGCAAGACCGGAACGGCGCCTCCCCGGACGCGCCGCGCCAGGCGCGCCCGCAGACGGCGTCACCAAGTGTAACTCAGGCCGACCGCCCCACCGATGCTGCGGCGCCCCTGGTGATGACGGGTCCATATGTCCTTCTCCCAGGAGACATGGCCGTACAGCGCCAGGCTGTCGCTGAGGCGGGCGGTGGCGCCGGCGCTGATCTCGATGCGGCGCGAGCGGTCTTCCAGCGGGGCAAAATGCATGTGGTTATAGGCGAGCATGGCGCGACCGCCGCTATCCTGCCACAGGTTCACCCGCAGATAGGCTTGGTAGACGTGTCCCATCATGTCGGTGAAACGCCACCGGCCGCGCACGCCGATCCGGCCGCTGGCGCCGACGGACACGCCGGGATCGATGTTCGAGTAGCGGTCATAACCGTTCGAGAACACGATCCGCTGCCACAGGACCTGCGCCTGCGGCTCGATCACCAGGCCGGGAACGGCCGCGATCCCCACCGGATATCCTGCCTCCAGCGACGCGATGACGTCGCTGGCGTCGACCTTGAGACGACCTGCCTCCGAGGCGGCTTCCGTCCTGTGCCGGCCGAGCTGCACGACCGCGTCGAGATAGCCGCCCCAGGGCGAATAGTGCGTCCAGTAAGCGCCGCCGGCCATGGTGGTCAGCTCCACCTTGCCGGTCCGCTGGAGGTTGTACGCAGTGAGCGTGCGGTTCGACACCAGACCGCTCGCGTCGGCCCACAGGCGGCCGGAGGCGACATAGACGCCGATGTTGTTGAAGTCGCCGGCGCCGAACACGCCGCCGCGGTAGAGGTCAAGGCCCGCCTGGAGACCGCCGGACCGGCCGCGCGCGCGGGTCGGCGCCGGAGCGGTAGTGGTTCTCGAAACGCTTGCCGAACAGCCGCCCCCAGGCCGCGCCCTGCGCGCTCCAGGGAGCCTCGTCAACACCGGCTTCAAGGCCGGCGCCGACGATGGAGCCCGTGTCGCCCAGGCGGTCGTTAAGCGTGCCGAGGATGGTCCGCCCCATCTGCCGGGTGAGCGGCAGCAGGCCGGAGTATGTGGCGACGTCAGGCTCCAGCACCGGCCCGCCAGGATATTCGCTGGCCGGCGGGATCGGGACCACAGGCCACGGCAGGCCCGAAACCGGCTGCGGCGACGGCGGCGACGGCGGTCCGGGAGGCGACGGCGGCTGAGGCGACGGCGGCTCCGGCGATGGCGGCGGCGGCGGTCCGGGAGGACCGGGCGGCGGAGGCGGTGGAGGCGGCGGAGGCGGAGGCGGTGGCGGAGGAGGAGGCGACGGCGGCGTTGGCCCGATCATCGTGCTCGCCAGATACCAGTCGTTCGCGACGCCATCCGCGCTCGTGCCGCCGCGCACCAGGCGATAGGAGTAGATACCGGCGCGCAGCTGGCCGCTGAGGGTGAACGCGTCCGGCGCCGTGGTCGCGCCGTCCCGTGTCTCGATGACCCGGATGCCCGTGACCGTCGGGGCGCCCGCGCCGCCGACATTGGTGACGGCCACTTGGGTCACGCCGCTGGCGTTACCGCCGGAGAGCACCAGCCGGTCGGTGGGCGAGCTGTCGTCGCCCAGACTCGTGTTCAACCGCAGAACGCCGCCGGAGCCCACGTAGTTGCCGACGATGGTGAATGCGCCGAAGTCGCTGGAGCCGCTTTCCAGAGCCCCTGGCTTGATGACGCCGGCGTTGGTCACGTCCGCGGCGAGGGTTCCCGTTCCGGTGAGCACGCCCTGGGGCCTGATGTCCATGGTCGCAGAGGCGACAGAGCCGCTGATCCGCAAAACGCCGGCGGTGATGTCGCTGGGGCCAGTGAACGTGCTGGTTCCGGACAGCGTCCATTCCGTGGCGTTGACCGACAGGGTGGTGAATCCGCTGAAGGCGGAGTCCTCCGACCCTGAGCCGGTGAGCAGGACCGTGTTGGCCGCGCCGCTGGCCTGGGCGTCGCCATTCAGGCTGGAGCCGGTGGTAAGCTCAAGCGTGCTGTTAGTGACGTTGCTGAAGTTGACGGCCAGCTGGCCCTGGCCGTCGATGACGCCGGAGTTCTTGACATAAATCGTGTCCACCGTGTCCACGAGCATGCCGCCCACGCCCTGGATCGTGCCCGAATTGGTCACGGAAACCTTGTCCGTGGATTTGTAGACGACGCCCTCGGCGGCGTTTCCGGTGATCGCGCCGGCGTTCGTGAGGTCGACGCGGCGGGCCTCCACATAGACGCCGGTGGAGCCGGAGATCTCACCGCTGGCTTCGTTGGAGATCGCGTTCCGGAACGAGGTGAAGTCCGGCTGGCTCCAGACCAGCCGCACGCCGGGACCATCGACGCCGGTGATGCTGCCGGCGTTGCTGATGAGGCCGACCCCCGGCTGGCCAGGCTGCAGGGAAATATCGCCGACCCACGCGTCATTGATGCCCCCGGACGGGCCGGTGATGACGCCGCCCTGTTCGTTGGTCACCGACAGCAGGCCGTTGGTGGAGTCGATGCCTGGGCCGGCCGACCCAGTGATGGAGCCGGCGTTGGTGATGGTGGCGGCGACGTTCAGCGTCGCGATCTGGGAGATGAGAACGCCGCTGCCGCCAGAGATCGTGCCGCCCGCCTGGTTGTCGATCGTCACGTCGGTGCGCACGGCCGGCGCGATGCGCACGCCCGCTCCCACGGTGGTCCCGGTGACGGCGCCGGCGTTCGACAGCGTCATCGACAGCGTCTGCCGCGCCACCTGCACGCCATCCTGGCCGGAGATGGCGGCGTTCGCCTCATTGATGATCTGATAGCGTCCTGTTCCGTTGACGCGCAACCCCGGCGCCATCAGGACTCCGGCGCCCCGCGCCGTGATCGTGGCTCCGGCCTTGTTCTCGAGGATGCTGACCGGACTGTCGTCCTGGGCCACGAAAGCCGTGGCGTCAAACAGGATGGCGTTGCCCAGCTCTCCGTCGGAGGAGACGCCCGTTGCGGTGACAGTGCCCGAGTTTATGATATGGGTCCCTATCAGCGTCGTATAGTTGTTCGGCGTCGTATCGCTGGCGCCCGTATAAATGACGCCCATTCCGCCGACGAAGATCGGATTGGTCGTGGGGTAGCCTTCGATTGTTCCCGAGGCGGTCATCTGGCCTTCATTGATGACCTTGACGCAGGCCGCCGTGCAGAAGACCGCCCCCAGCGTCCCTTTCATTACGCCGGTCGTCGTGTTGTGAACCGTGGCGTACTGCGACACGCCGACGTGCAGCCCGTTGAAGTAGTCTGACTCCATCAGGTTTTCATTGATGAAGACGCCGCCGATCCGCGGATCGTCGGTCCGCTGGATCTCAACGGCGGCCGCGTTGACGATGGTGATGCCCTTGAACCGTATGACGCCCTGATTGGTGATGTGATACGGCAGCGTCGCGGTGCCCGGACCAAGCAGGCCCGACTCGTAGGCTTCGATGTTGGTGTTGACTGTCCCGGTCGGCGTCACGACCACGATGATCTCGGAATTGCCGTTGACCGAAGTGGTGGGCAGCACGGTCGAATCAACCGACGTGTAGATCGTCACGTCAGGATCCCCGACCGCCGCCATCGCCGCCGCGCCGCCGCCAAGGGTCAGCAACGCAGCCACCAGACTTTTCATAGGCAGACGTTCGTAACCGACGTACCGGCGCATACGACATCTCCTGCTTTTCATGATGGCGCCTGTTGGCCGCCCGCCATCCATGGATGATCACCCGGAATCTCCAAGTCATATTTATTATTTCGGGCCTGATTTGTATAAATATTATTAACGACGTCTGATTTTTATTTGCGAATATTGTGGCTGTGAAGCCACACCCGCGACATGACTTACAGGCGACCAGACCTGCCCCGGCGGAACCACGCGCCGGACAGCAACAGGAACGCGCGGGCGCACACGGGCCCGGCATGCACGGGGATGGATTTACGGGAAACGCGCTGCGTACCTGCGGGCGCCCGCGCGGCCCTGCGCGCGGACGCAATGAAGATCGGCTGACCTGCGTTCCGGTTATACGCGCCCGTCGCCCTGCGTTAAAGTAATGCCCTGAAAATTTCCCTCAGCGGAGCAGGTATATGACGACGTCGCTTACGCTCAATCTCTATTCACGAAATGGATTTAGCAAACTGGTGTTTGTCTATTCATCAGCTGACCCGAAGACAGACCCGGTTCCAGATTTCATCGAAATTGATCCGGCCAACCGGCTTGGCGGCTATGCGCCCCTGCGTTTTCCGCCCGCGGAAACCACCAGCACATCGGCGACATTCGACATTTACTGTTATATTGGCGGGAGCGCCACGCCGCCCGACCACATGACGCTGTATCTCATCAACAGCGGCGCGCAAAAAACAACCAAGATCACTGCGAGCATTACGCAGGGCGCGCAGCTGGTCACCAATGACGGCACGTTCAAGCTGACCCCTACCCCGCCGATGGCCATCATCGACGCCAGCGACAGGAATGACAGCTTCAGCTTCACCGTGCCCCGCACCGTCCCCAGCGAAACCACGGTGCTTCACTTCACCGTGCCGACCCCGCCGTATCTCCCCGGGCTGGTCTACTCGGTCGCAGGCGTCACTGACAATGTGGTGGAAACCATCGTCTCCAATAACCAGCCGCACGTCTTCGTCACCTTGCCGCCGTATACGGGCCCGGCGTCGGACGGGGCGGATTACGCCATCGTGGTCGCGGTGGGCGCGGGCGCCCCGCCGCCGCCGTCAGGAGCCAACATTTATTACGAGCGCGGCAGGAACGCCGACGGGTCTGGGGCCTCGGGCGCGCCGGCGATCGCCGCCACCCTTCTGGTCGTCAATACCCTCCTGACCGACTCGCGCGTTCCCCCGCCCGGCCTTCCGGCGCCGGTGATCCAGATCACCCTTGGCGACACCATCCCCATTGTCCTTTATGGCGTCACAGCGATTGACGCGGCCATCTCGTACTGCGTCATCCAGAAGGATCTCTCCAATCCGGCGGTCGCCGACATTACGGACATGACGATCGTCAGCGTGAACCCCACGCCCGCCAAGACCGCCATCACCAAGGTCATGGGCGGCCAGCTCCCGCTGGATTTCAACAACCAGGGGCTCCAGGGCCCGCTGGCTGTCTACATGGTCACCGTGGACGCAGTCGGAAACGTGGCCATGTCGCCGCCATCCCTGCTGGAAGTGACCTTTGTCCCGGCGGCCAACCCCATGCCGGACGGCAGCCTGCCCGCGCCCAGCCTCGGGACGATCGAATACATCATCACGAGCAACACCATGCAGGACGCCACGCCCGTCTACGCGCCGGTCACGCCTGCACAGATCCAGCAACTGTGGCCGGACGCGACCGGCGTCCAGTTCATCATCCTCATCGACGGCTACCGCCAGGGGGCCGAAAAGCGGGACACCATCACCGCAGACGTGCTGTTCTCGGCCCTCAACAACACCGACAATGTGTCGGCGCCCATCGACTACACGACGTTCGCCGGATACGACACGGGCCCCAACAACGAACTGGGCAAGGTCGTCGTCCAGTACAAGGTGCTCTCGAAGAACAGCAGCGCGCCGCAGCCCTACAGTCTCGCCCGGACCTACGCCATCGACACCGTGGCGCCCCACACCAGGAAGCCTGGCGCCGGCTAAACCGGAGAGAAAGACAGCGCCTTCCGGAAATGGCCCTGCTGCGCGGTCCCGGCGCGGCGGGCCGCAACCGTCCGTCACGGCGGCGCGGCCAGCCCCGCGACGCGCGTTCTTTCCGGACAACATCCGGGCGTCCGCGTTAACGGCCGCCCGGACCGCGCGTCACGCCGTCTCCAGCGCCGCGTCACTGCGGCGCGCCGCAACGGCGGCGGCGTCCGGCTCCGGATCACGCGGAACCGGGCCGGTCCGCTTCCGCAGCTGCGCCAGCGCCGACAGGTTCACCGAGCCCAGCGGGCCGGCCACGTCATGCAGCCAGCACTCGCCGATGGCGATGCCGTCGCGCGCATGGTGGCTCACCATTTCCAGGCCGATCCACTCGCCCGCCGGCTCGCGGCAGAGATACAGCGTGAAGTCGGTGTTGATGAAGTCGATGCCGTATTCGCTGCTGTTCGCCACGGGGCTGACGAAATCCGCGACCATCGCCGCCCGCAGGAACGGCGTCAGCGGCATGTCCGCCACCGCCCGGTTGTTGGGCCGGAACCACGCCTGGCGCGCCTCCACCGGGCACAGCGGCCCCAGCACCGGCGCGTTGCCGGGAGCCACGCGCGGCGCATGAAACCCCTCCTTGCGGATCCGGTTGTACTGCGGCGGCAGCGGCAGCAGGTCCCAGGAGCCGAAACTCAGGTGCGGCCCCATCTGCTCCGGGGACGGCGCGCTCCAGCCCGGCGCCTGCCAGGTGGCGTTTTCGGGATTTTGCGTGCGCAGCGCGAACTGGCACGTGGCCCGCGCCAGCAGCTGGCCATCGTCGCCGGTGATGCTGGCCTCGCCCAGCTTCAGGCGCCGGCCGTCCTTCAGCAGGCGCAGCTCCACCTTCAGCGGCCGCGCCGGCACCAGGCCCAGCATGTCGATGCTGAAACGGGTCGCGACATAGTCCGGCCCGCCCCAGGCCTGCTCCAGACAGGCCGCGAGAAGACTGGCGGTGGCCGCCCCGGTGACGGTGTCGTCCACCCAGTATCCGCGGCTGATGCTGGTCGGAACGTAACGTTCGCCCTCTGTTATAAAATATGACTTATGCATTTTTTCCGCTTTTCCCGCCAGGCGGATGACTGTAACTGGCGTTTTACCTGCGCGCGTTCATTCAGCCGCGCCCGGCGCGTGTCAAGTACGCCCGGACGGCGCCCCCGCCCGCCGGTCCCGGCGCCGTCATTTCCGGCGCCCCCGCCCTGCGCCCGCCGTCGTTGCGCGCCCGGCTCCCGGCCGCTACCTGCTGCCCGCAGGCGCTGTTGACCAGACGCGCCGGCGGCGTATCGTCGCCATACAATGACATACGTAATGCAAAACGCGCCGCGCCGCCCCGCCCGCGCGACGCGCCCGGGAGGAATTCCATGGCCAGTTCCGACGCCGGCCGCACAGCCGCCGAGGTCAGGGAGAGACAGCCGGAAAGAGAGCTCACGCCAGGCCTCGTGGCGCTGCTCGCCGGCCTCGCCGCCATCGGCATTCTCTGCACCAACATCCTGCTGCCGGCCTTTCCGGCCATCGCCGCCTCGCTGGGAACGCCGCAACGGGCGCTGGGAGTCACGCTGTCGAGCTTCTTCCTGGTGTTCGCCTTCGGCCAGCTGATCGCCGGCCCCCTCGCCGACCGTTATGGCCGGCAGAAGCCGGTGGCGGCCGGGCTGTGCGTGTTTCTGGCCGGATCGCTGGTCTGCGGCCTTGCGGGCGATCTCGCCACCCTGGTCGCCGGGCGCGTGCTGCAGGCGGCGGGGGCGTGCGTGGCCTCGGTGCTGGCCCGCGCCATCGCCCGTGACCTGTTTGACGGCGACATGCTGGCGAAGGCCATGTCCATGATCATGGTGGCCATGGCCGCGGCGCCGGGGTTTTCGCCGCTGGTGGGCGGCGTGGCCGCCACCTGGCTGGACTGGCGCATCCTGTTCGTCATCGTCAGCGCGGCGGCGGCGGCGCTGCTGCTGTTTCACGCCGCGGTTCTGGGCGAGACGCTGCCCCCGCCGGCGCGGCGGCCGTTTTCCCTCGCAGGCGTGGCGCGCACCTATGCGGGGCTTGCGGCGGACGGGCGCTTCATCCTGCCGGCGCTGGCGGTGAGCATGATCATCGGCGGGCTGTACGGCACGTTCGCAGCCGCCCCCATCATCCTGATGAGCGAGGTGGGCATGACGCCGGTGGGCTACGGGCTGTTCTCGGCGGTCACGGTGTTCATCGTGTTCGGCGCCGGCCTGCTGGCGCCGCGTCTGGCCCACCGCTACGGGCCGCTGCGTCCGGCCACGGGCGGGGCCATTCTGGTGGCCGCCGGCGGGGTGCTGATGCTGGCCTTCTACCGCACCGGCGAGCTGTGGACCTATGCGCCGCCGCTGGCGGTGTTCCTGCTGGGCATGGGCATGGCCAATCCGCTGGGTTCGGCCATCGCGCTGCGGCCGTTCGGCGACCGGGCGGGCGCGGCGGCGGCGCTGCTGGGCTTCCTGCAGATGGCCACCGCCGCGGCCGCCACCGGCGTGGCGGCGGCGCTGCCGCTGGCGCCGGCGCCGGTGCTGGCGCTGCTGCAGCTGGCCGGCGGCGCGGGCGCGCTGGCGCTGTTCGTGACGCTGGCGCGCAGCGGCGCGCGCTGAGCGGGCGGCGCGGCGTTACGCCTGCGTTAACCTGACCGGGCGCAGAATGGCGGACGCGCCGCGCCGGACGGGTGGCGGGGGCGCGATCCGGTCCGGGAGGCGCCCATGTACGAGCGGAGGTCCGAGCCTCTTCTTTCCGCGCCACGGTTCGCCTGGCGCATGACGGTTCACCTGTTGCTGACCCTTGTCCTGCTCGCCCTTTCGGTGCTCGCCGGAGCGGCGGGCTTCGCCCTGGTCGAGGGGCATGACGTGGAGAACGCGGTTCTGTCGGCCCTGCAGGTTCTGGCGGGGCTGGGCCTCACCGAGGCGCCGGCCAGCCGCGGCGGCCGCATCTTCACGGCGCTGTTCGCGCTTTACGCCAACCTGTTCTTCGTCGCCACCGCCGGCCTGATCCTGGCGCCGCTGGCGCACCGGCTCCTGCATAACCTGCATCTGGACGACTGAGCCGGACGCGGGCGCTTGCCCTCACGGCCGGGGCCGTCACAATGGCGCGGCCGCGCGGGACGCAGCGAACCGGATCCAGCCCGCCGCGGAGGAGGAGCTGCATGGAGCGGGAACGGAAGGCGGAGCTGCAGGCGCTGGCGGAGCAGGTCAACGCGGCGCTGGCCGCCGCCCAGGCCGACGACGACGCGCGCCGCGCCCGGGACGAAAGCCCCGAAGCCCTCGGCCATGCGGTGCGCGAGGCCGCCCACGTCTACAACAACCTGCTGGCCGTGCTGCAGGGCACGGTGGAGCTGCTGCGCCATCCGGCGCTGCCGGAGGCGCGCCGCGCGCGCTACCTGCAGGCGCTGGAGGCCTCCACCAGCCGCGCCGCCGAAGAAACGCGCCGCATCCAGGCGCTGGGCCGCCGGCTGGCGCCGCGCCGCGTCGTCCTCGACCTTGCGCCTGTGGTCAGCGCCGCGGCGCGGCGCCACGGGCTGGCCCTCGCCGCGCCGGCCGGGCCGGCGCGCGTCATCGCCGACCCGGCCGACGCGGGCGAGGCGGCGGGCGCGCTGTGCCGGCTGGCCGCCGCGGCCGGCGCGGGCGCGCCGCTGGCGATCGGGCTGGTCATGACCGGCGCGGAGGGGGAGGCGCTGGCGCAGGTGCGCGTCGGCCCGGCCGCCGGCGACGCGGCGGCGGGCCGGAGCTTCCTGGAGGCGACGCTGGCGCTGCTCGCCGGCGCGGGCGCGACCGGCGCGCTGGCGGAGCTGTTCGCCTTCGCCAGCCGGCACGGCGCGCGGCTGGCGGCCGCCGCCGGAGAGGACGGAGGCGTCGCCCTGACGCTGGCGCTGCCGGCGCAGGCCGGCGTCCCGGAGGCGGCGCCGGCCTGCGGGAGAGACGCGCCGCAAGCCGGCGTGGCCGGCGCAGGCGGCGGGCGCGCCGGACCGGCGGTCGCCGCCGGAGGCGGTCAGTCGCGATAGATCATGCGGCGGTTCATGCCGCCGTCGAGGATCAGGGTTTCGCCGGTGATGAAGCCCGCCCCGGCGAGAAACAGCACCGCTTCGGCCACGTCCTCGGGCCGGCCGACGCGACCGGCCGGATGCTGTTCATGGTCCTCCTCGGCGAGATCAGGGGAATCCGAGATCCACCCCGGGGCGATGGCGTTGACCCGCACCCGCGGCCCGAGGCTGACGGCCAGGGCGTGGGTGAGCGCCACCACGCCGCCCTTGGCCGCGGCGTAGGCCTCGGTGAACGGCTCGGACATGAAGGCCCGGGTGGAGGCCATGTTGATGATGCAGGAGCCCTCGCGCAGCAGCGGCGCGGCGGCGCGGGTCATCAGGAAGGCGCCGGTGAGATGGCTGTCGACGATGCGCCGCCAGCCCGCCAGCGACAGCTCGGCGACGGGGCCGGTGACCGGCGCGGCCACGCCGGCGTTGTTCACCAGCAGGTCCAGCCCCTTCCAGCCGAGGCTGGCGAAGGCGTCGGCGACGGAGTCCTCGTCGGAAACGTCGCAGCAGACATAGCGGGCCTCATCGACGCCGCCGTCCTGCAGGTCGAAACTGGCGACCTCCCAGCCTGCCTCGGCGAGGGCGGCGCAGATCGCCGCGCCAATCATTCCCGACCCGCCGGTGACAATCGCCTTGCGCATGCTCCAGCCTCCCCTCCCGCGCCGGACGTGACGCCGCCCGCGCGCCGCGCGGGGCGCGACCTGCGAAAAACGCATGACAGCCCTGCGCGTCCTGCCGCCAACGGCGTTGTCTCACGGCGACGGCGCATGGAAACATCGCGATCCCAAACAAAAAATAAACGCAACAACACATGTATTCGGGAGCGAAACGCCGTGACAACGATAACCAGACGCCAGATGTTCGCCGCGCTCGCCGCGACGGCGGGCGCGCCAGCCATCACGGGCCTCATGCCCGGCGTCGCGCTGGGCCGGGACACGACCGGCGTCACTGACAGCGAAATCCTGATCGGAACCACCACCTCGCTCAGCGGGCCGGTGTCGGCGCTGGGGGTGCAGGCGCGCTGTCAGGCCGCCTATTTCCGCATGATCAACGAGCGCGGCGGCGTCGCCGGGCGCAAGATCCGCTACATCATCTATGACGACGGCTTCAGCCCGCCCAAGACGGTGGAGCAGGTGCGCCGGCTGATCGAGAACGACCGCGTCGCCTTCCTGTTCAACATGCTGGGCACGGCGCCCAATTCGGCGGTGGTGAAATACATCAACCAGAAGAAGGTGCCGCACCTTTTCCTGGCGGTGAACGGCTACAAGTGGGGCGATTACAGGACCCACCCCTGGACCATGGGCTTCGCCCCCAACGCCCGCATCGAGGCGCAGGTCTACACGAAATACGCCCTGGGGCGGAACCCCGACGCCACTTTCGCCATCCTGTACCAGAACGACGACCTCGGGAAGGATTACGTCGCCGGCGTGCGCGACATCCTGAAGGACGCGTTCGAGCGGCGCGTGAAGGCCATTCCCCATGAAGTGACGGATCCGACCGTGGATTCGCAGCTGGTGGCGCTGCGCGCCTCGGGCGCGGACGTGCTGATTTCCGGCACGACCGCCAAGTTCGTCGCCCAGAGCATCCGCAAGGTGCATGAGCTGCAGTGGCGGCCCGTGCATTTCATGGCCAGCGGCGCCGCCTCCATCCAGGGCGTGCTGGCGCCGGCGGGCATCGACCGTTCGACCGGCGTCATTTCCTGCGGCTACATGAAGGACGCCGCCGATCCGGAATGGGCCAGCGACAGGGGCATCCTCGACTACCTCGCCTTCATGAAGACGTACTTCCCGGAGGGCAACGCGCTGGAGGGCTACAACCAGTACGCCTATCTCGTCGCGGAAGTGCTGATGCAGGTGCTGCGCCAGTGCGGCGATGACCTCTCGCGCGAGAACATCATGCGCCAGGCCACCAGCCTGAAGGACCTCGAGATGCCGACCCTCCTGCCGGGCATCCGCATCAACACCAGTCCGACCAACTACTTCCCCATCCGCCAGGTGCAGCTGATGCGCTTCAACGGCAAGACATGGGAGCGCTTCGGCGACATCATCGAAGGCGCCGGCGAGGGCTGATCCGGCGCGGGGCGCAGGCGCGGTCCCGGCCGCGCCGCGCATCGGGCGACGCGCGCCGGGCGCCCCCGGCGCATGGCCGGCGCCCGGCGCGCCGGTGTAAACAGGGACGGCGCAACTGACGGGAAAAACGCCCATGCCCGCCGCCCCGGACGCCGACATCGTGGTCTGGCTGTTCAGCCTCCCGGCTCCGCCGGAGGAGGAGGCGCGGCTGGCCGCCTTGCTCTCGCCGGACGAGCAGGCGCGCGCCGCGCGGCTGCGCCGGCCGGAGGACCGGCGCCGGCATGTGGCGGCCCATGCGGCGAAACGCCAGATCCTCGCCCGCGCCGCCGGCGTCGCGCCGGAGGCGCTGGCCTTCGCCGTCAGTCCCTGGGGCCGGCCGGAGCTGGCGGCGCCGGCCGGGCTGCATTTCAGCCTCAGCCATGCGCAGGCGCACGGCGCGCTCGCCGTCAGCCGGCGCGGCCCTGTGGGGGTGGACGTGGAGGAGATCCGCCCGGTGGAGCCGGAGGTGGCGGCGCAGTTTTTCTCCGCGGCGGAACAGGCAGCGCTGGCGCGCCTGCCGCCGGCGCAGCGGCTGCAGGGCTTCTATCGCTGCTGGACGCGCCGGGAGGCGGTGCTGAAGGCGCTGGGCCGCGGCTTCAGCCTGCCGCCGGAGACCTTCGACGTGACGCTGGCGCCAGGCGAGGCGCCGCGCCTGCTGCGCTTCCGCGGCGATGCGCTTGCGCCGGCGCGCTGGCGCATCGTCCATTTCGACGCGGCGGAGGACGCGCCCGGCGCCGTGGCCGCTCCTGCGCCGGACGCGCGCGTGGCCATCCGGCGCTGGCCGGAACAGGCGTAAGGCCGCCGGCCGGGGCGCGGCTGGGCGCGACGGCGCGCGCCGCGCTCAGCCGTAGCCGCCTGCGGCCGGGCCGGCGGTCTCGCCGCGCGCTTCGGCCGCGGCGGCGTCCGCCGCCGCCCGCAGCAGGGCGCCGTCGCTGGAAACCGCGATGAAGACGAAGCCCATTTCGGCGAGCGCGCGGGCGCGGCGCGCGGTCACCGCATAGACGCACGGCGTCTTGCCGGCGGCGCGGCAGCGGGCGACCACCTGGGCAAGGGCCGCGTCGACCTCCACGCCGGCCGGGTCCACCCGCGCGCCGCCGGACAGGGCGATGGAGAGATCGGCCGGCCCGACGAACACGCCGTCGACGCCATCCACGGCGAGAATCTCGTCCAGCGCCGCCAGCGCCTCGCGCGTCTCCACCATGACGAACAGCTTGAGCAGGCTGTTGGCGCGGGCGAGGTAGCCGGCGCTGTCGAGCCCGCTGGCGACGCGCGATTCGCCCGGCCCCCAGCTGCGGCCGCCCACGGACGGAAACTTGCAGAAGCTGACGAACTGGCGGGCGTCGCCGGCGCTGTTCACCATGGGGGCGATGATGGCGGCGACGCCGGCGTCGAGCAGGCGCGCGGCGGTGGCGCACGCGCCGACCGGAACGCGCGCAACCGGCGGCTTGCCGGCCGCCAGCGACAGCTGCGTTCCCCGGACCACGGCGGCGAAGTCAACGACGCCGTGCTGCATGTCGAAGGTCGCCGCGTCGAACGCCGAACGCGCCAGAACGCTGGCCACCTGCGACCCGCCCATGCCGATCCAGGCGGAGAACACCGGCGCGCCGCCGGCCAGCCGCGCCGCGAACTGCTCATACACCGACATGTCCCGCTCCCTCACGAAGACGCCCGCCCGGCGGCGACCGGCGGACGCGGCGCGGCCCCGGGGCCCGTCACCGCAGCGCGAAGCCGACGGCGCGCTCCAGCTCGTCCAGCGCCGCGGCCGGGTCGATCACCTTGATGGTGGTCATGCCCATCTCGCGCGCCGGCTTCAGGTTGACGCCAAGATCGTCGAGATAGACGCAGCGGGCGGGATCGACTCCAAGACGCCCGGTCATCAGGGCGTAGATGCGCGGATCGGGCTTGCGCATGCCGATCTTCGCGCTCTCGATCACCTCGTGGAACAGCGCCATCACCTCGGCCTTGTAGATGGACCTGGGGTTGTCCGAGGCGGCGGCGATGACGTTGTTGGTGATGCAGCCGGTTTTCAGGCGGGCGGAGATGCGGCGCAGCGCCTCCACCATCTCCGGGCGCAGGTCGCCGCCCAGCAGGTCGATCATGTCGCGGCCCGGCACCTCATGGCCCAGCGCCCGGCTCTCCTCGGCGAACATGCGGTCGAAGGCGTCGAGATCGATCTCGTTGCGCTCGAACTTCGCCCAGGCGTTGTCGAGATGGTTGGTGGCGTTGACCGTACGCAGGAAGTCCTTCGGCAGGCCGCGCTCGGCCTCGTAACGGTTGAACGCCTCAAACGGGCTGGACGAGATGACGCCGCCAAAGTCCCAGATAACTGCCTCAATCACGCCTGTTTCCTCCGCCGTATCTCCGGGCCGGACCCGGTCTGTCGCGCCCGCCGCGGCCTGCGCCGCCGGCGCCTGTGATGGCGACGTGCGATGAGCCGCATGACGACGCCGGAGACGCAAGGCGAGACTGCGCCGCCGGCCGCGGCTCACGCCGTCCGGTGAATGGGTGTGGACCCGCATCGCGCCCGGCGTCCCGCGCGGGCGCCGTCGTGGCGGCGCCTCAGCCCTCGGGCGCCGTGCGGTAATAGATCTGGCTGCGCTGGGCCGGGGTGGGATTCCTGTAGGCCACGCACTCGGCGAAATAGAAGCTGTCCGGCCGCATGGTGGCCGGATCGGCGCAGATGCGCGCCAGCTCCTGCTGCCGGCTCTGGGTGGACTGGCAGGCGCCGAGCGCGGCGCAAACGCCGGCGAGCGCCGCAATGCGGATGATGGCGGGCAGCAGCCCGTTGCTGGTGGTCATGTCACTCCCTCGCCCCGCCGCTGTGGGCGGCTTCACAGCGGCGAAGGTAAAGTCCGTTACGGCGCTGCGCAACGCGAATTGGCGCAGGGGCGGGCGCGCGCCCCCAACATGCGCGCCTCTGTCTGCGGCGCAGCGCCCCTGCCGGCGGCCGGCTATTTCACGCCGGCGGTGGTCATGGCGGCCGCCGCCTGTTCGACGCTGCAGTCCGGCGCATCGGCGCCGGAGGCCTGCGCCGCACGGATCTCCCTGGCCGCCTCCGCCAGCTGCGCCCGGAACACGGGGCTGGACTGCAGCTGCGCGGCCACCGCCGCGCCGATGAGGCGCCCGGCGTCGACGTCGCTCTGCCAGTGATAGTTGCAGATCACCCGGCTCTGGCCGAATTCGTAGCCGCGCCGGAGGATGGCGTTGGCCTTCTCCGGCGCCGCCGCGGCGAGCACGAGCGCCCAGGTCCAGCCAAAGGCGGCGTGGCCGGAGGGATAGGAGCCGTCCTTGCGCAGGTGCTCCTCGTCCGCCGGATAGCAGGTGGCGTGGTCAGGCGAGACCACGAAGGGCCGCTGGCGGAAATAGGCCTGCTTGGCCTTCAGCGTGGCCGCGCCGGCGTCGGTCAGCGTGCGCCGCAGCAGCATGTTGAGGTGCGGCGTGGCGCTCCGGCTGATCTTCACGCCCAGCGCGCAGGAGAACGCCTCCACCACGGCGGGCGAGCGATAGTCGGCGTCGCGGGCGGCCAGCCTGCCGCGCGGCGTGTCGCGCAGCCGGCTGGCGGCGGCGCGGACCGCCTCGTCGGCCACCGCCTGGGGCGAGCCTGGCGAAGGCGGCGGCGCCAGCAGCGCCAGCGAATCAACCAGCTGCTCGCGCGGCAGGTAGCCGGGCAGCACGCCGGGGCGCAGCTCCTTCAGCGCCGCCGGGTCCGTGGGCGGCGGCGCGGACGCGTCGGCCGCCTGCGGCGCGCCGCCCGCCCCCGGTTCACGCGCGAGCGCGCCCGGCGTCGCGGCGCCGGACATCACGGCTCCTGACATCAGGGCGGCGGCGACGGCGAGGCGGAGCGCCCCCGCGAGGGTGATGGGCTGGTTTTTCATGATTGTTTCCTCCCGGCTCGTTGCGGGCGGCGCGCGCCGGCCGCCAGCGAAGCAGACAGTATCACGCTGCCCGGGACGATCTGCCAATGACCATGCGGAAACCCAGGGCCTCCGCCACGTGGGGGCGGCGCACGCGCTCCTCGCCGGCCAGGTCGGCGATGGTGCGGGCCACGCGCAGCGTCCGGTGCCAGCCGCGCGCCGACAGGCGCATTGAGTCCGCCGCCGCCTGCAGCAGGGCCATGCCCTCGCCGTCCGGCGCCGCCGTCTCGTGCAGCAAGGCCGGCGGACAGGCGGCGTTCAGCATGTCCGGCGCGCCGTGGCGGGCGTAGCGCCGCTGCTGGCGCTCGCGGGCGGCCAGCACCCGCGCGCGCACCGCGGCGGAACTTTCGCCCGGCGGCGCGCCCGGCGCCGGCATCAGGTCCACCGCCCGCACCGCCGGCGTTTCGATGACCAGGTCGATGCGGTCCAGCAGCGGACCGGACAGGCGCGCCTGATACTGGGCCATGCACCGCTCGTTGGGCCCGCGCCGGCAGGCGTAGCCGGGCTCGGTTCCGCGGCCGCAGCGGCACGGGTTCATGGCCGCCACCAGCTGGAAGCGCGCCGGATAGGTGACGCGGTGGTTGGCGCGGGCCACCATTACCTCGCCGCTTTCCAGCGGCTGGCGCAGGCTGTCCAGCGCCTGCACGCTGAATTCCGGCAGCTCGTCGAGAAACAGCACGCCGTTATGGGCAAGGGACGCCTCCCCGGGCCGGGCGGAGACGCCGCCGCCGACCAGAGCGGCCATGGAGGCGGAGTGATGCGGCGCGCGGAACGGCCGCCGGTCGGTGAGCGCGCCGGCCTCCAGCAGGCCGGCGACGGAATGGATCATGGAGATCTCCAGCAGCTCGCGCGGGCGCAGCGGCGGCAGCAGCGACGGCAGGCGCTGCGCCAGCATCGACTTGCCGGCGCCGGGCGGGCCGTTCATCAGCAGGTTGTGGCCGCCGGCCGCCGCCACCTCCAGCGCGCGCCGCCCCAGCGCCTGACCGCGCACGTCGGCGAGGTCCGGCAGCGGCCCCTCGCCGGCGCGCACCCTTGCGACAGGGCGCGCCAGCGGCTGCGCGCCCTGGAAATGGGTGACGAGCCGCAGCAGCGAGTCCGGCGCGAGAATCTCCAGCTCCTCGCCGGCCCAGGCGGCCTCGGCGCCACAGGAAGCGGGACAGATCAGGCCGTGGCCGCGCGCCGCCGCGGCGATCGCCGCCGGCAGCACCCCGGCGACGGAGCGGATGGAGCCGTCCAGCCCAAGCTCGCCCAGCACGGTGTAGCCGTCGAGCGCGTCCGAGGGCAGCGCGCCGATGGCGACCATAACGCCGAGCGCGATGGGCAGGTCGTAATGCGAGCCTTCCTTGGGCAGGTCGGCGGGAGCGAGATTGACGGTGATGCGCTTCGCGGGCAGGGCGAGACCGGCGGCGAACAGGGCCGAACGCACCCGCTCGCGCGACTCGGCCACGGCCTTGTCGCCAAGGCCGACGATGGCGAAGGCCACCACGCCGCTGGCCAGCTGCACCTGGACGTCGACCGGACGGGCCTCAATGCCCGAGAAAGCGACGGTGGCGACCTGCGTGACCATTTCCCTTCCCCCGGTTCCTTCCCCCGGCCTTTTCCTTTCCCCGCCCCTCCGCCCCCGCCCGTGGCCCCGTCTCCGACCCCCCCCGCGCCGGTCCGCGCCAGCCCGTTCCCGGCCCCTGCGTCGCCGGGCCGGCCGCCGGCGCGACGGAGCCCCGCCTGCGCCCCGCGCCGGAGCAGACGGAAACAATCTACAGATGTCATTAAATATTCCAAACAGTTTTGTGCAAGTAAAACCAGATACAACCTGCAGCAATTATCATATAATTTCACCGGCGCAGGTCGCCAGACCGGCCGCGCATGACCGCCGGCCTCCGGCGTCTGGTCCTCCAGCGCCCGCTCGCGGGCGCGCGGCGGCGCAGGCGCGCCGTTCCGGCGCCGGCCCGTGTCAAAAACCAGTAAAACGCGTCCGGGGCGCCGGTAATGCCCGACAGGCGCGCTGTTGATTGCGGTTGTTGCGTCAAAAGGCGTCCGTCCCGTGTTGGTCAAACGCTTGACCAAACCCAGGGCGCGGCATTAGGGCTAGTGGCCAGTTTCGGTCCGGCGGAGTCGCCGCTCCGGCCGGGACGGCGCGGCGGCGAGCGTCGCGCGGTCCGGCCGGACGCGCCGTCCGGTCGCAAAACGTTGTGGGGTCTGGCGGCGTCGCCGGCCAGGCCGGAAATCCTGTGTGGCCAGCCGCATGCGCTGTTCCACCGATTGGGAGGTACTAGCCTTGAAGCTCGATTCATCCGTCTCCGCAGTCATCACTGGCGGCGCCTCCGGTCTCGGCGCCGCGACCGCCCGCGCGCTGGCCGCCCATGGCGTCAAGGTCGCCCTGTTCGACCTGAACGAGGAGAAGGGCGAGGCCCTTGCAAAGGAGCTCGGCGGCGTGTTCTGCAAGGTCGACGTGACCTCCGAGGAGCAGGTTGACGCGGCGTTCGAGAAGGCCCGCGCCGCCAACGGCCAGGAGCGCATCCTGGTGAACTGCGCCGGCACCGGCAACGCCATCAAGACCGCCTTCCGCGACAAGAAGACCGGCGAGCTGGCCCACTTCCCGGTCGACGCCTTCAACCGCATCATCCAGATCAACCTGGTCGGCACCTTCCGCTGCATCGCCAAGTCGGCGAAGGGCATGCTGTCGCTGGAGCCGCTGGCTGACGGCGAGCGCGGCGCCATCGTGAACACCGCTTCGGTCGCGGCCGAAGACGGCCAGATGGGCCAGGCCGCCTACTCCGCCTCCAAGGCCGGCGTCGTCGGCATGACCCTGCCGATCGCCCGCGACCTCGCCGGCGAGGGCATCCGCATCAACACCATCCTGCCGGGCATCTTCAACACGCCGCTGCTGCAGGGCGCTCCGGACAACGTCAAGGCGGCCCTCGCCGCCCAGGTGCCGTTCCCCCGCCGCCTCGGCAACCCGGAGGAGTACGCGCACCTCGCCCTCACCATGATCACCAACAGCTACTTCAACGGCGAGGACGTGCGTCTCGACGGCGCCATCCGCATGGCTCCGCGCTGATCCGCGGCTCCATCACCGTTCGCGAAGGCCGGCGGCGACGCCGGCCTTTTGCGTTTCGGGAGGTCGCCGCCCGGCCCGTCTGTCGCCGCCGGCGGCCAGGACAGCGGCGGAGATGCGGTCGCAATTTTCCTTTGCATAAATTTTGTTCACTGTGAGTCCTTGCACGCGCCGCCCGCCCGGCGCATGGTCCGCGGCCCGACATGTTCCAGGGAGCGCCGCGTCATGCGCCTGCACATTCTTGAACTGGACGAGGTGGAGCCGGAGGCCGAGGCGCGCGGCCAGCGGTTTCGCGACCTGTTCGTCGCCTGGCTGAAGCCGGCCCTGCCGGAAGCGCGGTTCACCTCCAGCCTCATCGTGGCCGGCGAGCCGCTGCCGGCGCCTGGCGACCATGACGCCTTCATCCTCACCGGCTCGCGTCACGGCGTCTATGAGGACCTGCCGTGGATGCGCGACGTCATCGCCTTTTTGCGGGCGGCGGCGGCCGTGGGCGCGCCGGTGGCCGGGATCTGTTTCGGCCACCAGATCATGGCGGCGGCGCATGGCGGCGAGGTGCGGAAATATCCGGGCGGCTGGAACATCGGCCGCATGGGCCACCGGGTCGCCCCTTCGGCGCGGCCGCTGTTCGGCGGCCGCGACAGCCTGCACGTGCTGTCGTTCCACCAGGACCAGGTGATGCGCCCGCCGCAGGGAGCGGAGGTGCTGCTGGGCTCGGAGCGTTCGCCTTGCGGGGGACTGCGCTACCGCGACTTCCCGCAGATGTCGGTGCAGTTCCACCCGGAATTTCGTCCGGAGACGGTGCGGCTGATCCTCCGGGACGGCGCGGATCCGGACATTCCGGCGCAGGCGCAGCGCGCCGCCCTCGCCTCGCTGGAGGAAGGCCCGCTCGACAATGACGTGGTGGCCGCCGCCTTCGCGCGGTTTTTCCGCGAGGCGCTGCGCCGGAAATGACGCGCGCCGCCGTCGCCCGGCGGCGATGGCGCAGGCCGCCGGCGGCCCTGAAACGCGCCGCCGCGCTCCCGCCCCGCCGGAGACGGGGCGCGCGGCGGCCCCGGCTGTCAGGCGTTGAAATGGAGCTTCAGGCCCGGCCGCGGCCAGCGGCGCCTGTAAAGCCTGCCGGTGGATGAGGCGGTGATCCAGGCGTCGCGCATGTCAGGGCCGCCGAAGCAGATATTGGTGGTGATGGCGTCCGGCACGGCCACATGCCCGAAACTGCCGTCCTGCGGGTTGAACACTGTGATCCCGCCGTTGGCGATGGTGGCCACGCACACGCGCCCGTCCGCCTCCACCGCCAGGCTGTCCAGCAACTGGTAGCCCGGCAGCGGCCCCAGCACCCGGTGCTGGGCGGCGAAACGGTCGGTGGAGCCGCCGATCTGCCCGGGGCCGGTGATGCTGAAGCCCCACACCCGCGAGGTGCGGGTCTCGGCCACCCACACCGTCCGGCCGTCCGGCGAGAGGCCGACGCCGTTGGGCGTCATCAGGCCGCTGCGCGCCTTCACGATCATCGAGCCGTCCGGCTTCGCGTAATAGAGATGGCCGATGTCCATGCGCTCGTCGTCGGCCTTGCCGAGGTCGGTGAACCAGAAGCCGCCCGCGGCGTCGAACACCAGGTCGTTGGGGCCGCGCAGCGCCCGGCCGCCGCCCTCGGTGTAGAGGGTGGTCACCTTGCCTGTCTTCAGGTCCACGCGCTGGATGCTGCCGCCCGGATAGTCGGCCGGAACGCCGTGCGGGGCCAGCGTGCCGTCCGGCCGCGTCACCCAGTTGAAACCGCCGTTGTTGGTGACGTAGACGGCGCCGTCCGGGCCGATGGCCGCGCCGTTGGGGCCGCCGCCCAGCTCGGCGATCACCTCAACCCGGCCGTCGGGCTTCACCCGGGTCAGCGTCTTGCGGCGGATCTCCACCAGGATCACCGACCCGTCGGACATCGCCACCGGACCTTCGGGAAACTCCAGGCCTTCCGCAACGAGTTCCAGCTCTGCCTTGCTCACGGACTTCTCCTCCCTGTCGCCGTCTGCGCCCGGCGCGTCGCGCAGCATCCGGGGCGCGGTCCTGCGCAACACTGGCTGAAATCGCCGTTCCGGTCAGCAGCCGCCAGGACATTGCCGCCATGACCGGCCGGCATTGACGCGCCTGCGGCGCGCGCCCGCCGCCCGCGGAATACGGACATAAAGAATTCTTTATATGTTTATTGCGCCGGCGCGACCGGAATGCTAAGCAGCGGACGACGCCGGCGCGCCGCGCCGCCCCGCCGCCTTCGCGCGCGGGGCCGGAACGCGCCACCACGCGCGAGGTTTACGCGGCTTCGCCCCGGCCATTTCAGGGCGAGCGGACCCCGCCTCACTTCTGCAAGCAGGATATCCATGTCCCGGACCACGCACGACTACATCGTCAAGGACATCTCCCTGGCCGACTGGGGCCGCAAGGAAATCGAAATCGCCGAGAGCGAAATGCCCGGCCTGATGGCCACCCGCGCCGAGTACGGCCCGCAGCAGCCGCTGAAAGGCGCGCGCATCGCCGGCTCGCTGCACATGACCATCCAGACGGCGGTGCTGATCGAGACCCTGAAGGCGCTGGGCGCGGAAGTGCGCTGGGCCTCGTGCAACATCTACTCCACCCAGGACCACGCCGCCGCCGCCATCGCCGCCGCCGGCACCTCCGTGTTCGCGGTGAAGGGCGAGACCCTCGCCGAATACTGGGAGTACACCCGCAAGCTGTTCGAGTGGCCGGACGGCGGCGTGCCGAACATGATCCTCGACGACGGCGGCGACGCCACGCTGTTCGTGCACCTCGGCGTGCGCGCCGAGAGCGGCGACGTCGCCTTCCTTGACCAGGCGGGCTCGGAGGAGGAGGCGATCCTGTTCGCGCTGATCCGGCGCACGCTGCAGGAGAAGCCGAAGGGCTGGTTCGGCGAGATCGCCCGCAACGTCCGCGGCGTCTCGGAGGAGACCACCACCGGCGTGCACCGCCTCTACCAGATGGAGAAGGAGGGGAAGCTGCTGTTCCCCGCCATCAACGTCAACGACAGCGTCACCAAGTCGAAGTTCGACAACCTCTACGGCTGCCGCGAATCGCTGGTGGACGGCATCCGCCGCGGCACGGACGTGATGCTCTCCGGCAAGGTGGCGTTCGTGGCCGGCTTCGGCGACGTGGGCAAGGGCTCGGCCGCCTCGCTGCGCCAGGCCGGCGCGCGCGTCATCGTCTCCGAGATCGACCCGATCTGCGCCCTGCAGGCCGCCATGGAAGGCTATGAGGTGACCACGATCGAGGAGGCGCTGCCGCGCGCCGACATCTACGTCACCGCCACCGGCAACCGCGACATCATCACCGTCGACCACATGCGGCGGATGAAGGACCGGGCCATCGTCTGCAACATCGGCCACTTCGACAACGAGATCCAGGTGGCCGGCCTGCGCAACTTCAGGTGGCGGAACATCAAGCCGCAGGTGGACGAAATCGAGTTCCCGGACGGCAAGCGCATCATCCTGCTGTCGGAGGGCCGCCTCGTGAACCTGGGCAACGCCACCGGCCACCCCTCCTTCGTGATGTCCGCCTCCTTCACCAACCAGACGCTGGCGCAGATCGAGCTGTTCACGCGCGCCGGCGCCTATGAGAAGAAGGTGTACACCCTGCCCAAGCACCTCGACGAGAAGGTGGCCCGCCTGCATCTGGACAAGCTCGGCGTGAAGCTGACGCAGCTCACCCCGGAGCAGGCGGCCTACATCGGCGTCAGCGTCGCGGGCCCCTACAAGCCCGACCATTACCGTTACTGACGGTTGACGGCGGGGGCGGCGGCCCCCGCCCGACGTTGCGGCATGTTCCGGCGGAATCCCTTCCGCCGGATTTTTTGTCGGGGCGCGCCGCAGGTACACTCGCCGCTGATTCGGCCCATGCGCCGCCGCGGACGCGCCGCCGCGCGGGCGTCGCGGCGATGACGGCGGCCAGGGCGTCGCGGCGCGGGAGACGCCGCGCGCCGGCGGCGATGGAGACGGACGACACATGACCGGCCCGCGCCACTCCAGCCACACGACGACCGCCGCGCCGGCCCCCGCCGGCGCGCGCCGCGGCGCGCCGGCGCGCGGCGTCGCCGGCATGGCCGTGGCGCTGGCCGCCGGCATGGCGCCGCTGGCGGCCGCGCAGGCCGCGGCCGGAACGGCGCTGCCGGCGATCGCCGACCCGGCGCGCACCGGCCTCGCCGTGCTGGCCGGCGGCCTCGGCCTGTCGCTGGCCCTGCTCGCCGCCATGCATCACGCCATGCGCCGGCGCTGGCGCGGACGGCTCGCGGACCTGGAGCGCGAGCTGCGCCGCGCCCGGCTCGCCGCCGACCAGGCCGAGGTGTTCCTGGCCAGCGAGCCGCAGGCGCTGGTCAGCTGGCCGGAACCGGACGGCGCGCCGCGGGTTGAGGCCGGCGGCGGCTTTCTCCCGCAGAACGTCGCGCAGGAGCGGCTGCTGGCCTTCGGCGCGTGGCTGCGCCCCGCAGACGCCCGCGCGCTGGAGCGGGCGGTGGAGGGGCTGCGGGCGGCGGGCGCGCCGCTGTCGCTGACGCTGCAGGCGCTGGACGGGCGTTACATCGCCGCCGAGGGGCGCATCGTCGCCGGCGCGCCGACGCTGCGGCTGCGCGATGTCAGCGGCGAGCGCGAGGGCCGCGCCCGGCTCGAGGACCAGCTGGCCGCCACCGGCGGCGAGCTGGAGGCGGTGCGCGACATGCTGGACGAGATCCCCCAGCCCGTGTGGGTGCGCGACCGCAACGACCGCATCGTCTGGACCAACGCCGCCTATGTGCGCGCGGTTGAGGCGCCGGACATGGAGACCGTGGTGCGCCAGGGGCTGGAGCTGCTGGACCAAGCCGCGCTGGCGGAATCGCGCCGCCAGCGGGCCATGGGCGCGCCCTGGCAGGCGCGGCTGCCGGCGGTGATCGCCGGCGACCGGCGCATCATGGAGGTGGTGGAGACGCCCGGCGCCTCCGGCAGCGCCGGCATCGCCACCGACGTCTCCGAACTGGCGCGGCTGCGCGACGACTTCACCCGCCAGATGGAGGCGCACGCCCGCACCCTCGACCAGCTGCCCACCGCCGTGGCCATTTTCGACGGCTCGCGGCGGCTGATCTTCCACAATCCGGCCTACCGCCTGCTGTGGAAGCTGGACCAGGACTGGCTCGACACCGCCCCCACCGACGACGACATCCTCGAGCGGCTGCGCAACTGGCGGCGCCTGCCGGAGGAGGCGGACTTCCGCCAGTGGAAGGCCAACGTGCTCTCCGGCTACACCGCGGTGGAGCCGCAGAGCCACGCCTGGCACCTGCCGGACGGGCGCACCATCCGCGTCGTGGTCAACCCCAACCCCCAGGGCGGCGTCACCTATCTCTACGACGACGTCACAGAGCGCTACCTGCTGGAAACCCGCTACAACAGCATGCTGCGCGTGCAGGGCGAGACCCTGGACACCCTGCGCGAGGGCGTGGCGGTGTTCGGCCAGGACGGGCGGCTGCGCCTCAGCAACCCGGCCTTCGCCAGCCTGTGGGGCGTGCCGGCCGAGGTGGTTGCCGCCGGACCGCATGTCGACGAGGTCATGGCCCGCGCCAGCCGCATTCCCCCGGACGACGGGAGCTGGGCCATGCTGCGCGGCGCCATCGTCGGCATGCATGATGACCGCCGCGGCGGCGCCTGCCGCATGGAGAACCTGCCGGCGTCCGGCGACGGCGGCCGCGTCATCGACTGCAACATGGCCCCGCTGCCGGACGGCTCCATGCTGCTCACCTTCACAGACGTCACTGACTCGGTGCGCATCGAGCGCGCGCTCACCGAGCGCAACGAGGCGCTGCTCAAGGCCTCGCAGCTGCGCGACGACTTCGTGCACCACGTCTCCTACGAGCTGCGCTCGCCGCTCACCAACATCATCGGCTTCGTGGAGATGCTGGCCAGCGGCATGGGCGGACCGCTCAACGAGCGCCAGCGCGAATACGCCGACCACATCATGCAGTCGTCCACGGCGCTCAACGCCATCATCGACGACATTCTCGACCTCGCCTCCATCGACAACGGCGAGCTGGAGCTCGTGCGCGAGCCCATCGACCTCAGCGCCACCATCGCCGCGGCGACGCGCGGGGTGGAGGACCGCCTCGCCGAGGCCGCCATCACGCTGCACGTGGAGGCGCCGCCGGACATCCGCCCGTTCGAGGCGGACGTGAAGCGCCTGCGCCAGGTGCTGTTCAACCTGCTCTCCAACGCCATCCGCTTCTCCGACCGCGGCAGCAACGTCTGGCTGAAGGTGAGCGAGGACGGCGACTACGTGCGCTTCGACGTCATCGACGAGGGCCGCGGCATTCCCGCCAGCCTCATCGACCGGGTGTTCGACCGTTTCGAGAGCCATGGCGCCGGCCAGCACCGGCGCGGGGTCGGCCTCGGCCTGTCAATGGTGCGCGCCTTCGTGGAGCTGCACGGCGGCCGGGTGGAGATCGCCTCGCGCGAGGGGGTGGGCACGCGCGTCAGCTGCTTCTTCCCGGCGACGCCCGCCCCGGCCGCCTGATCCTGCCGGAGGACGTTTTTTGCTCGACCTTTCCGCGGGTTGGTCTAAACAGGGCCCGGCGGCCCCGCGGCGCGCGGACGACGGCCGGGAACGCGGCCGGGAAGAAAGTGGAAACCTTCGCGACGTTACTCTCGCCGGGTCGCCAGCATCGGCCGCGGTTCGCGGCCGCGCTCCGTCGCGCCCGCGCGGAGCCAGCCAGGGAAGCCTGATTGTCCGTGTCGACCAGCCAGATCCGCCCCGACGTCGCCGTCCCCCCCCAGCAGGAGACCGTCCGTCACGCCAGCCGCGCCCCCGGCGCCAGCGCCCTGCCGCGCGGCCAGGCGCCGCGGCACGGCGGCCAGCCCGCGCCCTATCCGGTGACCTGGGAGATCGACCTGCCTGACGAGGCGGCGACGACGCATCTGGCGCAGATCCTCGCCGAAACGCTCAAGAAGGGCGACTTCATCACCCTGTCCGGCGATCTCGGCGCCGGCAAGTCGACCCTGGCGCGGGCGCTGCTGCGCATCCTGGCCGACGACCCCGGGCTGGAGGCCCCCAGCCCCACCTTCACCCTGGTGCAGGAATACGACACGCCCTTCGGCAATGTGGTCCACGCCGACCTGTACCGCCTCGGCGGTCCGGACGACCTGATCGAGCTGGGCTGGGAGGAGCTGGTCCGCAGCGCCCTGGTGCTGGTGGAGTGGCCGGACCGCGCCGGCGAGCTGCTGCCGGCCGACCGGCTGGACGTGGAGCTGCTGCTGGACCCGGAAGGCGACGTGAACCGGCGCGTGGCGGCGCTCACCGGCCACGGCGCCTGGGCCGGACGCCTCGCCATGACCCGCGCCATCCGCACCGTGTTCCGCAAGGCGGGCTGGGACACGGCGCGCCGCGCCTTCCTGCAGGGCGACGCCTCCAGCCGCTCCTATGAGCGGCTGGTCCGCCCCAACGGCCAGACCGCCATCCTGATGGTGTCGCCGCGCCAGCCGGACGGGCCGCCGATCCGCCGCGGCAGGCCCTACAGCGCCATCGCCCACCTCGCCGAGTCGGTGCACGCCTTCGTGGCCATGGCCAACGGGCTGCGCTCGCTGTCGGTCAGCGCCCCGGCCATTCTCGGACGCGACCTCGACGCCGGCGTGCTGCTGGTGGAGGATCTGGGCTCGGAGGGCGTGGCCGATGAGAACGGCCCCATTCCGGCGCGCTATGAGGAGGCGGTGCGCCTGCTCGCGCGGCTGCACTCGGTGCAGCTGCCGCACACGCTGCCGGTGAGCGACGGCGTCGATCACGTCATCCCGCCCTATGACATGAGGCGCTGCAGATCG
>NZ_JBHLWR010000005.1:0-40127 GCF_042432745.1 Camelimonas abortus
AAAACATGCGTGCTTTTCTGGCTGGCGCAGGATATTTTTTCACAGAACCGGGGAAACGTCGCCGCCGCGCAGGCGGCCAGGGGAGCAGGGCGAATGGGTGAGATTGACGGCGGCGTCGCGTGGCGGCGCCTGGTGGCGGCCGTGCTGCTGAGCACCATCGGCGGCGTCGGCATGTGGTCGGTGGTGGTGGTGATGCCTGCGGTGCAGGCGGAGTTCGGCGTGGACCGCGCCGCCACCTCGCTCCCCTTCACCATGGTGATGCTGGGCTTTGGCGTCGGCGGCGTGGCCTTCGGCCGGCTGGCCGACCGCACGGGCGTGGCCGCGCCCATGGCGCTGGGAACGCTGCTGATGGCGGCCGGCTACGCCGCCAGCGCCGCGGCGCCGGGCATTCCTGCCTTCGCGCTGCTGTTTTTCTTCATCGGCGCCGGTTCATCGGCCTGTTTCGCGGCCGCTGGTGGCGGACATCTCCTGCTGGTTCCTGAAACGTCGCGGCCTTGCGGTGGCGATCTGCGCCTCCGGCAATTACCTCGCCGGCGCGTTCTGGCCGCCGGTGGTCGAGCGCTCGGTGGCGCTGTGGGGCTGGCGCGCGACGCATGTGGGCGTGGCGCTGTTTTGCGTGGCGACGATGATTCCGCTGGCGCTGCTGCTGCGCCGGCGCGCGCCGGCGGTTCCCTCCGGGGCGGCGGGAGCCGTGCAGGCGTTCGCCGATCCGGTCCGGGCGCTGCGCATCAGCCCGGCGCGGCTGCAGACGCTGCTGGCGCTGGCGGGGGTGGCCTGCTGCGTCGCCCTGGCCATGCCGCAGGCGCACATCGTCTCCTATTGCGGCGACTTGGGCTATGGCGCGGGCGCGCGCGCGGAGATGCTGTCGCTGATGCTTGCCTGCGGCATCATCAGCCGCATCGGCTGCGGCTTCATCGCCGACCGCATCGGCGGTCTGGGGGCGCTGTTTCTCAGCTCCGTGGCCAGGGCGTGGCGCTTGCGCTCTACCTGATGTTCGACAGCCTGCCGTCGCTTTACGTGATCTCGGCGCTGTTCGGCCTGTTCCAGGCGGTCTGGTGCCCAGCTACGCCATCATCGTGCGCGAATATTTCCCGGCTGGCGAGGCAGGCGGCCGCGTCGGCGTGCTGGTGTTCGCCACCGTGATCGGCATGGCGCTGGGCGGCTGGATGTCGGGGCTGATCTTTGACGTCACCGGCTCCTACCAGGCCGCGTTCCTCAACGGGCTGATGTTCAACCTGATGAACGGCGGCGTCGTGCTGTTCCTGCTGCTGCGCCAGGGGGCTGCACCGGCCGGCGATGGCGGCCGCGTGAGCGGCGGCCCGCGCGCGGGCGCGCCGGAGCCGGTTCGGGCCCGGGCCAGGGCCGGCTTCATGCGGGTTCATGCAGGGTCCAGGTCGTGCGTCGCACGGCGGGCTGTGGCTGACGCGCCCGCGCGCGCCGGCGGCCTTGCTGCGCCGGCGTCGCCATGGCATTTAGGGACGGTGACTGTCTCCGGCCTTTCGGCCGAGGTTCGCAGCGTCGGGCGCGCGGCGGTCGCGCGCGCGGAGAAGGCGCGGGAGGCGCCGCCGGGAAGCGACGGGCCTGTAGCTCAATGGTTAGAGCCGGCCGCTCATAACGGTCTGGTTGCAGGTTCGAGTCCTGCCGGGCCCACCATAAAATCAATGACTTAGGCTAAAATTGCGGAGTGCTCGCAGGTTCATTGAACCTAACGCCCGTCATCTCGGCCCTATCTCAAACAGCTGTCGAGCCTGTCAGCCAGCCGGCCAATCGCCTGGCTGATGCGATCCTCCATCTCGCGCATGGCCTTGCGGTGACGTAGGTTTGGGCAACCTCGACCCTGAACGCGTCCAACTCACGCGACTGCTGGTTGATCTGGGATTGAAGCTTCCACACAACTCCGCTGAGCACAGACATAATGGCGACGACGGCGGCAATCTCCTGCCAAGCTGCTAGCTCCATGCGTGCCACCTCACTCGCACCAGGCCTTGCGCGCGTGCATTCGATGCTTTCACTTCGCCAATCGTCTCGGCAGTGTCGTGCTGGCTCCAGCTAATCGCGCGCCATTGAGCGCACGTCGCTTCAGTCCCTACGCCACCCGTCGTCGCGGCGCAGGCAGTCAGGATCGGCAGCACAGCGGCGAGCGTCAGCATCAGCGCGCGATTCGCTTCATCGGTAAGCCCTCTTTCAATGTGGATTTGCCGGGCGGTGGCGTCGGCCTTGCCGCGCTCATAGGCCAGATCATTGATGCGCCACGCGAGCAGCGCGAGCACCGCGACAGCGCCAATCGCGGCCACAGTGCGCCAGTGAGTGAGAATGAATGCAATCATGCCGCCACCGCATAGCCTAGCGCGTCAGCCACCTGCGCCGCTCCTGGCGCTGCTGCTGCGCCCGCCAGATAGCGCCGCCGAAAGCAAGCGCCACGCAGCGACAACCAGCACACGGCGACGATGCCATTGACAGTGGCAGACCCGCCGGCAAGAGGCGTCAGCCGCATCACGAGCACCTTCAAGCGCCCCGCCGAATCACAGCCGAGCACAGACCCGCCGCCGATAGCCGCGTCAGCCATGCCGCTGGATGGCAACGGGCGTGCATCCTCGACATTCGCTTTGCGGGACATGCCTGGCTCGACGACGGTGACAGCCGGACCTACCTTGCCACGCGCCCACTGCTGGCCCGTTCTGAGAGCAGAGTCAGAGACGCGCCGCGACCAGCCCTTTCCGAACGTCGGCCAGGTTTTGAGTGCCTGAAGGAAAGCCATGCGACGCGCGCAAATGTGTCGGCAATCAGCGCGTCATGGTCTTTCACGTCCCAGCACGCGGCGATGGTCGCATTGCCGATGATGCCGTCCACGCGGACACCCAGCGCTCGCTGAAGCCACTTTGCCGACTGAGCGACGCCGCTATTCACCGCGCCGTCAAAGACGACGTAATCCACACCAGGCGGCAGGTCGTCTCCGCGGATTTTCTCCCAATACTGCTGACGATAGATCGCCTGCAATTCGGCGTCAGTGATCTGCCGGACGGACCGAGTAGGCAGACCACGCCGCTGCGCTCGGCATCATAGACCCGCTGGGTGACGCCACGGTTGGTAGCGCCGCCAGGGTCTGCCGGATGGTTCACGTAGCCGCCTTCGTGCTTCAGCACGGCGGAAAGAGCCTCTTTGTACGTTGATGCAGCCATGTGGAGCACCCATAAAAAAGCCCGCCGAAGCGGGTCAGATGGTCAGGATTGCGAGCCCCCAGAGCGCGCCGGTTAGCGCCTCTGCGAGCCATATCGGGTTGTGCGGTCGGAGCCGCCATGCTGCCTCGTATGCGACCACAATCAACGCCGCGAACGGAAAGGCGAGCAGGGCAGGCCACGCGCTGCCATAGACAAGAGCGATGCCGGCGAACGCAGGCAAGGCGAGCAAATTTCGCGCCCAGAAGGCCAGCGGGATGCGCCCGCGCGACCAGTCCAGCAACATCGCCTCGAACCAGCCCGGCGAGCGATCCGGCATGAATCGCCCCATGCCGATCAGATGGCCCCATGACGGGGTGGCCCAGAGCAGATAGCCAAGCGCCAGATAGCGCCGAGCAGCGCCGATCCAGTCTGCATGACGGCAGCAACGGCAACCAGCGGCGTTACGTACCAGAGCGCCCGCCCAGGGAGCCAGCGGGGCCGCCAGCGGTCGTCACCACGCATCCGGTTCAGGAGACTGCGCCAGCAGGACGACCAGCACCGCCGTCATCGCCCGCCCTCATAGTGGTAGCGCACCACGTCGTGCAGGCGGGAAGCACTATCCCGGCCCGCGCACGCGGTCAGGGCGGCCAGCGCAAGGGCCGCCATCGTCATTCGGAGCCACATAGTATCCTCCGACAAAAAAAGCCCGCCAGAAGGCGGGCTGTTGTCCGGGGTGTGGCTGCTGGTCACAGCGCTGCGGCGTCTGCCCACATCGCGTCGATCTGCTCCGGCGTCAGGCCGAGCGCCGACCCGATCTGGTCAATCAGCGTGGTGGCTGCGCTCGTAGATCGTGGCGTCCTGCCACTCGATCAAAGCGACCTCCCGATCTGTCGGGTCCGGGATCGCCGCAATCGCGTCCTCCACCTGCGACGTGGAGATGCCAGCATACAGCAGTCCGAGGCGCAGCTGGCGGCGCGTCAGTGGCGGGATGGCTTGCGGCTGTGGCTCTGGCTCAGGCTCAAAGGGCAGCGCGTCGCCGAGACGGGCCGCTTCAGCCACGGCTTCATCCCAATAGGGATCAGATGGGATGACGTGGTACGGAAGCCCGTTCAGGTCGGCCACAAAGGTTCGTCCGGTCGCCGATAGATGAGTAGGATCGTCATGCGATGCTCATGCGAGACCGCTGTGGTAGATGTTCGACATGGGGACGCCAACCGTCGCCCCCCCTGCCGCTATGCTGCGCTAACCGGGCCCGAGATCACACCAGACGCATTATAGGTGATCAAAAAATATGCGTATGTGCCGCCTGCCGGAAGGATTGCGGGCTGTCCCGGCGCACTGGACTGGAATGGGAGCCAGATGCCAGTGCCGATCGTGGATTTCGGGAGCGGAGCGGCTCCGAGTGTCGTGCGGGCCGCCGCAGCATCCGCATCGTCCAGAAGCGTGGCGGCGAATGCCGAATGCCGACAGCGTCGTATACGTCATTGACGACGCGCCGTTGAAATACGGCAAACGGTCTGCGGCAGCCGATACGCCGGACAGCGCCGTCAGGTTTGCATGCGACTGCTGTGCCTCAATGGCTGTGCGCGCACCTGACTGGCTTGCTGCTGTGAGCACACTCCTGCCGGTACTCGTAACGCCAAGGTTCGTCAGGGCGTTGGTGCGTTGCGTACTGTTCAGGCCCTGAGAGTCGGTGTCGTAGCGAACAGCGGCGTCGGCCATCGCCAAACTAGCGACAGATGCGGCGTCGAGCGAAATCGTCCTGTGGAAGTGAGGTCGCCGCCGCCTGTCAGACCCGTTCCGGCAGAGATGGTGACGCTGGCGTTAGCCTTGCCATTCAGCGCGGCCTGCGTGGCGCTGCTGACCGGCTTGGCGAGGTCAGACGTGTTGTCAACGTTGCCGAGGCCAACGTCGGCCTTGGTCAGCGTCACCCACCCTGTGTCATAATCGGTTGAAGACGTCTTGGATAACACCTGCCCGGAGGAGCCCCCAGGCGCAACGCCAGGACCGGTGTCGCCCTTACCGAACGGAATACCGGGAGACCACCCCGAGGCTCCCTCACGAATATACAGCAGCCCTTCATCCGTAGACAGGAACGAAAACCCAACAGGCTCGCTGTCGTAAAGGCTTCTGTCTGCTAGTGGCCCTGTAGCGTTAACAGTAAAGCTGGCGCCCTGATCGCCTTTGTCTCCCTTAGGTCCCTGAGGCCCCATAGGACCTACCGAGCCCTGGGGACCAGGCACACCCTGGTCTCCCTTAGGCCCAGTCGGACCCTGCGGACCAGTCTCTCCGGGGGGGCCGGGCTCGCCCTGAGGCCCCGGATCACCCTTGGGACCCTGAGGGCCAACGAGGCCGGGCAGCACGCGCAGGCGCACGCGCTGCCGGTTAAGAAGAGCAACGCTCATCAGAAATTCCCTTCGGTGATGGTGATGATGCCGTCGAACAGCTGCGCCGCTTTGCCCGTCTCGATTTCGACAAGCCGCAGGCCGTGGCGATAGCAACCCGGCTCCAGCGCCAGCGACGGCGATGAAATGGTCAACAAAAACTCGCCATCGATCACGTCAGCGTCGATGCCGTTGTCACTGGTCAGGAGCGCCAGCTGCTGATCCTCGCGCCGGACTGAATACTCGGCACGGTAATCGTCCCACTCAATAGGCTCATCGGTGGCAGACGACAGCGCGACGGCGAATTCAAACGCCTCATCGTCGGTGAATGACAAGTCGACGGAATAGCCAGCACCGGCCATTGGCGGCTCCATAGAAAACGCCGCCCGGAGGCGGCTTGCTGAACAGGGGGGGGCGATGGTTGATCTATCCACCGCCGCTGGATGAGATGGCGCTTGATGAGCGGGTAGGGTGGCTGACGCTGCGTTACGTTTTCCGTTTGAACTGGCCGTGCTAGCGTCGCGGAATCGCTATGGGGGCTAAGCATGAGACTTGGGATTGTTGGGCTAGCGTGTCTGGTGCTGGCAGCGTGTGCGTTCTAAATCGGAGAACATCGGCGCGGCATATGTCTCGCCCATGATCTACAAAGACTTCACTTGCGACGAAATCTCCTATGAGGCGCAACGTCTGTCGCAAAGGGCAGCGCAAGCTATTGGCGTTCAAGATCAGAAATCGACCAATGACGCTGTTGCTACAGGCGTCGGCATTGTCCTGTTCTGGCCCGCCCTGTTCTTTATCAAGGGCGATGGTGCGACCAGTGCTGAGGTAGCGCGCCTCAAAGGCGAGATGGAAGCCATTGAGCAGGCGTCCCGCATGAAAAAATGCGGAATCGAGTTCCGAAAGGCGACACGATAAGGCGATGGCGGCGGGAGCGTTATGGAGACGTTCCCGCTAACGATGGTAAAGGCTGAGTATGAAGATCCTCCCGCTCGACTTCTGGCTCACGTTCTCGGCAGTTATTGCCGCTAACCTGCTTACGGTCGGCTTCCTATACGGCGTTTACCTGCACTCGAAGCGTGAGAAGGGCGAGGATGACACGCCGTGGCATGTCATCTATGGCAGCATCATTATGCCTGGGGCCTTTTTGGTGATTGGGCTGTTACTCATTTCAACGCCCAAGTGAGCCTGCCTGGCCGCCCGCCACGCCAGCGTTACGTTTTCCGTTTGAACTGGCCGTGCTAGCGTCGCGGGATCACTCTGGGGGCTGGTGCGAGCCATCCGCCCAAAACGACTCATCACTGCCAACCAAAGGACGCCGAATGAAATTCCGGTATGCCATGTACGGGCTTGCTGCCGGCTTGGTTCTCTGTGGGTCGCGGATCAGTCTGCGCCGGGGCTGTAATGCTACTGACTATGTTCACAGTGACGTTCGTGTACAACGCGCAGCTAGCTGTGAACGAACAGGAAGATGAGATCCGGAAGCTGAAAGACCGATTGGACAACGTCGAACGCCAGCGAGGCAGCTTTGAAGTTCCCTACCGAATTCTGGTCCGTGTTCGCCGCCGTCATGATGGCTATATATGCTGACGGTGGCGCTGGTCTACGGCTCTACCTGCATTCCAAGCGGGAGAAAGGGGAAGACGACACGCCTTGGCATGTCGTCTATGGCAGCATCCTGCTCCCGCTTGTTCTGCTGATCGCAGGACTTCACGCTGTGCTAACGGCGCGGTGATGCCGACTGACCACCGATAGCTCCGCTGCCAGAAACGAGAATCCGCTCTGCATTTTCCAGAAAGCCGCATGATTGCCGGCCTTGCCGCTGCCATCTGGAAGGCGCGATCAATCATGGCGGGGTCGCTGCTGGAAAGCAGTTTCCCGACCTGTTGCGCCACTCGGGCGTCAATTTTGCCGCCGCCGTAACGCGCAGCAGCACCAAGTACAAACCCGATGCTCATTGAACTAGGGTCCATACCGCTCTGCCAGCCGGTGATGGCACTACCGACACCGCCGGCCATGCCCATCTCCATAAGTTGCCGCGTCGTCGTGCTGTTGCCCTGAACGGCTGTGCGCAGGCCATCCATGTTCTCAACGCGCAGGCGAGCTTCCAGCTTGGCAGCGCCCTGCGGCCCGAACACCATGCGGATGCGCTCACGCTCGGCAGGGCTGCGCATCAACTGATTGACGGCATTCAGGCGGTCAGGCGTCTCGCGCAGCTTCGATGCCAGAGCAGACGCATAGCCTTCTCTGAACAGGGCTTTCTCTGGCGCAGAGAACTGCCCCCACGCTTTCCTGTATGCTTCGTTTTGCCCCTTGGCCGTCAGGAACTTCTGGCCGGCCTCCAGCGCATCCTCCGCACCGAAAAACGCCGCTGCACCGGACCTGGCCGCAGCATACTCCGGCACAATTGCATCGAGTTTGGCGACAAGTTTCTGCTTTAGCGCCGTTGCGTCGGCAGCGGCGTTCCTGTTGCCGGCTCGTTTTGCGGCTTCAATGGTATCGTCCAGGTTCCGCTTGACGTAATCCCAGAACTGAAGCGACGGGATGGCGGTTGAGCCATCTGCCGCCTGCCGCAACACAACGTCGCCGGCATCCGTAACAACAAACGGATTGGTGACTGGCTTGAAACCGTCAGCCACAGCCTTGTTGTTGCCGGTGCGCGTAGCCTTACGGATAGCGTCTGCAACGTCTGGCGCGCGGGTCAGGGCGGCCAGTTCATCATCCCATACTCCAGTTGCGCCCTTGGCATACGCCGCAGCATAGCGTGGACGGTTTGCTGCGCGAGCAGCCGCCCGCAGCTTGTCGAGCGATTCAGTGGCATTGGCTCCGAGCGGAGACAGGCCAGCTACGTCATCGGCAATCCGGGTAGACTGCGTGGCGAAGCGTTCCGACACCACCTTGTTGAGCGCGTCGCGCGCCTCGGGTGACGTGTTAGCCGCGCTACGGGCAAGAGCGCGTGTCGTCTCGCCGCCCATGTCGGCCACGACAACTGGAACGCCTTCGGCTTGCAACGCCGCAAGCTCCTGCCGGGTCAGCATCTGGTTCCCAGCAGCAGCATCGCGGGATAGGGCTTCTTTGACCCGATAGCCAGCGCTGGCCTTCTTCGCCGCTGCGTCTGCGACCTTGCTCACGCCAGAAATCACGGCAGGAGCAACGAACCCGATCCCGCCACCGAGGGCCGCGCCTCGTGCGGCGCTTTCCAAATCGCCCCCGCTGCGTGTCAGCGCGTCCAGCCCGCCAATTGCGCCGCCAGAAATGCCGCCGGCGGCCATCCTTCGGCCAATGTTGCCCCCCACATCGCCCAGCAGCTTCGCGCCCATCGGCGTGTTGGCGACAGCACCCGTAGACACAAGCCGCCAGCCAACTGAGTGCCGGCGTTGATGTATGGATGCGCTTCCTTTGCTCGCTCGCGATCCGCCTGCAACGCAGCAAGCCGGTTGCTGTAGCTTTCGCTGACGAATGGCTGACCCGACAAGCACAGCCGCACGTTCAGCCGCACCAGTCAGGATCGGCCCGACAATCGGGATACCTTCGACAAACCCGCCGGCGGCTACGCCCACGCGGTCCGCCGCCGATGAGTACTTCGGAATGGTATGGCGGCTAACGTTCGGTCCGCTTTTGGTGACCAGACTGGCCCGCTGCGCCGCCTGCCACGCCTCCATTGCCGGGTCGGGCGTTGCAGCCTGCGCCTCGATCCCGGCTTTCTTCGCGTTGAGGCCGGCGGCCAGCGACGGGTCATTCTTCACGCTGCCGAGGTCAAAGCGCCCCGTGTCGAACTGCTGCGCGGGTGCCGGCGATGCGCTTTGCTGCGATGGCGCGTCAGGGTACGCATCCCACCAGTTGCCGCCAGTTGCCGGTGCACTCACGTTGCCGCCTGGTGACGGCGCGTCAGGATAGGAATCCCACCAGTTAGCCATTCGCACCCCCACTCAGGGCTTGATTTTGATTGCGCCATTGGGGGCTTGGAACGTCGTGCCCGATGGCAGCGCCTCCAGCTCCTGCGGTGACGACACGACAGGGATGTTTCCAGATTGCGGGCTGTTGCCTGCTTTGAAATATGTCCCGCCGCGCATCTCCTGCGCCCGACGCTCGTTGAACTTCAGCCGCCGTTCAGCAGCCGCGATGGCGCGCTTGTAAATCTGTTCGCGAACAGCCTTTGGCTGGCTTGCAGATCCCTGCATCTGTAACAGGATCGCGCGTTCACCTTCCGTCGGATTGCCGCCAAAGATCGTCTTGAGCGAGTTGAGCGCATTGCCGACAACAACATTTTCGAGTTCAGCCGTCGCCTGCCCCTGTTCCTTTGAGGCGACGCCATCAGGGACCATCCAGTCAGGCAGGTTATTGGCCACCCATGCCCGGCCACTGGCTCCAAAGCCTTCGAGCGCCTTGTCGCTCAGTTTGAGCGCGGTTTTCAGGCTGTTGATCGCGCCCTGATTGGCCTCAACCATCTCGTCTGCTTCGAGGATGGCCTTCTTGTCCGTGGCGGTAAGCGGTTGCTGATCCTCGCGGGGCATTTTGCCGGTAAGCACATATGACTGATACGCCGGCGATCCTGGGGTAAGGCCGAGTTGTTCCGCGACCACTGCTCGATCTGCGGCCTCACGCTGCATCTTGTCCCCAGACAGACCCTGTTCTGCCTGTCGGATCTTCAGATCGTTGAGCGCCATCGTCTGCGCGGTCGTCGGATCAGCCCACTTGGCCAGTTCGTTGTAACGCTGCTCCAGCACCTTGATCTGAGCGGGGTTAAGCCCCGGCGTAGCGGCGATGACCTGTTGGATACGACGCATGCCGGCCTGCGCCTGCTGTGGCGTCATGGGCGCGCGGACAGATGACTGACCCTGCCCCGGCACCGCGAGAGCCCTGCGCTGGCCGCGCTCCTTCGGCTGGAGCGTCAGCCTGCGCCACCTGCGTCTGCTGCTGTCCAGTTGCAGCTTGAATGGTGTTTGGCTGCCCTTGGAAACGAGGCAGGTAGGCCATCGCTGTCTTGAGCCGGGCATTGTACTCAGGCGAATTCCCCTGATACCCAGCAAACCGCCAGGCGTTGGCCATGATGCGATTGGCTCATCATCGCCGCGTTGGCGCGTCAGGCGCGGAATCAATGTCGGGTCTTCGCTGGCAAGGAAAGCCGCCTGCGTCTCAGGGCTGATAGCCCCGATTTTCTCGCCTCGCTGCTGGGCGAATTTGTAAAGGTTCCGCAGCCGTTCATTGCGCCATGAGAACAGACCGCCAGACGTGCCAGCTTTGCCGCTCTGCGACGGATCAGACCACGTGCGATTGGCGTTCTGTGGCGACCAGCCAGATTCACGCTTGCCATAAGCCGCGACGGTCGCGAGGCCGAACGGATTGTTCAGCCCGGACTCTCGCAGGGCCGACATGAAGCGCGTTTCGATCTGGTTCGGTGTGCCGAGGTTGACCGCAGGCGCAGGAGCCCCGCCGACGGCAATGCCGCCACCGGGCGCGTTCAGGTCGGTCATGCCACCGCCAAGAGCGCCAGCCACGGCTGCGCTCGCCGCCTTCTGCTGCTCCAGCGTGCGCCCGAGTTCAAGCGCCTTCAGGCCATTGGTGACGTCACCGGCAGCCATCAGGCCTTGGGCCGCTCCGGCGTAATCCCCCGCAGCTAGACGCTGGCCCAGCCCAGCCAAGGCGTTGCGCTTCCGCTCTTCCTCGTAAGCGTCGCCAAAGCCCGTGACCGCGCTGTTGAGGTTCCTGAACGCGCCATCGAAGGAATACGCTGCCATCAGAAGAACCCCGCCTTTTTGAGCGACGACGCGCCGCCAAGAACGGTGCCCAGCGCGTTGATGCCGAAGTTGAGGTTGCTGGCGAGCGCATCCTGTCCCGCCCGGCCAGCCGTCTGCGCAGACTGCGAAATGCTGTTCAGGTAGTTGTTGTTGCTGCCGACGTTCAGGCCAGCGCCCTGCATCCAGACGTTGCCCTTCTGAGCGCCTGCGCCCGCGTACAGATCACCGATGCCGCGCTCAAGCTGAGCCTGCTGACTGGTGGCGTTAGCGCCGAGCTGCGCAAGGTTGCCATAGCCAGCCAGTCGCGTCTGAGCGCCTTGCCACAGCTGGCTGGTGCTCTGGCCGTCACCCAATTCCAGTATTCCAAGGTCCTGATGTCGCCACGGTCCATGTTGCCCGGTGTTGCCTGCCCAGCATGCCCATTGCTGACTGTTTGCGGGCCACAGCGTCAATGGCCTGGTCACGCTGGTATTCATAGCCCGGCGATGAATTGAATGCTGCGCGGGCGCGCGCAGTGCCTTCTGCGCCGCCATAGCCGTAAATGTCATCCTGCCGCGCGCGATACTGGTCATTGGCTGCGCCGATATCGCCTAGCGTGGTGTTGTACTGGCCGACAGCATCCAGCCCAGACTGCACCCACGGCTGGAAGCGGTCGATTGCGCCCGTGTAATAGGGCACCGCCTGATCGACGCCAGAACCGATCTCGTTAAGCGCCTGCCCACGAGCTTCAGCGATCAGAGCATCATTGCGCTCACGTTCCTTCTGAGCCTCGCCAATCTGCCACATCGCCAAGCGGCGTTGGGATGATCCAGAGAAAAGTGCCATGGCGCTATCCTATTTCGAGAACTCTTTGGCGATGATCAGGCAGCCGCTGATATGGATCCCGGTCGCGGCGACAGTCTTGACGAGTTCGACGCTGTACGTGTGGGATCCGGCGGATGGTGTGCGGACGTGAATTATGCTGGTCGCACCGTAGCGGCTCGCCGCACTAGACCCCGTGCCGTTTTGGGCGTGGTTAATCGGGGTGTCGGAGATGATGTTTCCATCCTCGCGGACACGCAGAACGAACTGGTCAATGGCTGCGTAAGCGTTCGCATCGCCCTTGAATTGGGCGTAAATTTCGAGAAATCCGGTACCCCTGAATGTCGGGGTAATTGATGCCGAGGTCCCTCCTTCGGCGGCCCAGGCACGGGAGACGGCGCTGTCGCTTAGCTTATCGTTGAAGACCGTGCCCGTGACTAGCAGATCGCCATTGATTACGACGTTTGACGTGATTTCCAGGAGATAGGTTGCGCCAGCACCATCAGCACGCTTCACGCCGGTGAAGACAAAGCCGCCATATGATCCCCCGACGTAGCCCTGCACCGCATACTGGACGCCAAGGCCATTCACGGACGTCATCAGGCTGGAAATGGACGCGGTGTGACCGCCGACCGTCGTGGATAGACTGCTGATCGAACTCGCCAGAGCACTATCGCCGTTCGCGCGCGCAGTCTGCTCCGCTGTTATCGCGGCGGTGTTACTGCTGACAGTCGCCGTCAAGCTGCTGATGCTACTTGCCAGCGCACTGTCACCGTTCGCGCGCGCAGTCTGTTCACTGATGATGGCCGCTGCGTTTGCGCCAACACCAGCCTCAACAGCAGTCACACGCGACGCCAGAGCCTCGCCAGCGCCGACGACAGCACTCATGTCATCCTGAACGCGGGCGAATGCGTCAGCAGTCTCCTGCTCAACTGTCGTCACCTTGCGTTGCAGGTCCACGGTCGTTTTGACCATCCAACTGCGCGACGCCTGTTCCCAATCCAGCATTGCTGTAGTCGGGAATCCACCGCCATCAATCCGCCGCACCTCGCGTGGCATGACGTAAGCGCGGTGAGCGGATCGACCTCAAGCGGAACAGTTCCGGTTGTATAGTCTGGATCGTCAGCCATTAGCCTGATGGCCTCGCGTCAGGGTCAGGGATGCTAGCGCCAAGAAAAGCGAAATCCTTCGCCGTGTCGGTTGTGATCCGCACGCGAAGCCCGTGATGCGTGCTCATGCCAAGGCGATTGACGCGCACCGGCCACGTCTCAGCATCTTTCAGTGAGCGAGTAACGGGCGTGGACCATGTTTTTCCGCCGTCATGCGACCACGACACAGCCACGTCGGCGTCTGTCTCGGTGAAATCCATGAACAGCGACGGGATGGATACGCGCGCCGGGTATTCCTTCACCGGGCCGGACTCCAGATGCACCGGCATGGCCGCGCCGTTCTCGGTAAAGACGGATCCAGAGAACGTCAGAATGTCGCCTGTGAGGCGATCCGCGACCAGCCAGCGGTCAGTGTCGAACCACGTCGGGCCACCACGCCAGCCGGTTGCGCCAGTGCTGGTGCGCTCATTCCACACGCGGCCCGTCGTGTCATATTCCCACGACCCCTGATCCGACGTGATGATGACGAATCCCACGCCGCGCCAGACATAGGCCGACATGCGGATTGACGCCCGGTCAGACGCCTGGATGAAGCGCTCCACGTCCGGGGTGGAAATCCGCGCCGTTTCGTAGCCGCTCAGAGCGCGCACGGTGAAGTCGGACCCCACGAAAAAGATGGGGTTATTCCACGCCTCGTCATTGCCGATTGCGGCCATCGGAGCGATGACGCCTACAGGTAGCACCGTCGCAGCGCGCTGCATCGGGTAGGGCATCGTGCCCGCGTTCTGGTACGGCTCAATCGTGGACTCGCCCATGGCGTACAGCAGCGACCCGGCGGCAATCACACGTCGCAGGCCATCGGCCCGGCTCTCTGCCGTGGTGAAGCTGAGCGCGTTAACGTCCGTGCTGTTCAGCTCGCTGGCAAACAGCCGGCCATCCGGCACGGTGAAGTGAAAATACCCACCCAGAAACTCGACGCTGTTGACCGTCGCCGGCAGATCAGCGTCTGGGTAGGCCGAGACGGCGCTTGACCCGATGACGTAAGCCCCGCCAGACGCCCGCACAGCCACAATGTCGGGCGTGGACACACCATCAGTCGTGCGGTTGTTGCGCGCCAGCGTCACGCCGTCGGTGCCGGGAATTGAGCCTGTCAGCGTGGTTACGGTCGACCCGCTGATGCGAACCACCGCGCCATCATAGACAATCACCCACTCGTCATTGACCTTGAGCGCGCCGCGAACGCCGCTCTTGCCGGTGGACAGTACATGCACGAGGCCGGGCGAACGGCGCACCACGTCACGGTCGCCGTCCTTGTCAACCCATGCGTTGATCCGCCGACCGTCGCCCTCACCGGGGCGCGATCCAGGCGTGGAATTTTGGGGAAGGGAACTGCCACCATCAGAGGCGACCCTGCCGACGTGACGCGCCGAGCAACGAGCGATCAACCTTGAGGCGAGCGCCAGGCACGCCCTTGCCGATGCGGGCGATGGTGCGCAACCGGGATTCAGCCCGCTCGATCACCTGATATTCGCGACCACGGCCAAACGCCGGCGCGCAGGTTTCAACCAGAATGTCTGTCAGCAGCTGGAAAACCTGATCGTCAATATCGTCAGCCGGCGGCACATAGATGACATTGCGCTGGGCCAGATCGGCCAGCACGCTCTCTAGCCGCCGCTCAACAAGCGCCGCGTCAGAAGCACCGGCAGTCTGGCCGGCATAGAGCACGCCAAGGTCTTGCAGCACCGCGTCAATCAGTTCGGCCTTGCTTGCCATGTGATGCCCTCAGAAATGGATAGGGCGGCCCGTAGGCCGCTCCTTTTGTCGTGATGGTATCGGAAGGCGTCAGGACGCAGCGCTGCCGCTGACGCGGATCGCAAGGCGCGGATCGACGGCCTTGATGCCGTAGAGAATGTCCAGGCGGTACCGCGACACGTCGTTGGAGCCGTCATAGTACGGGACCAGACGGGCCGAGATGCCCTTGTAGGACTCGCGGGCCACATCGACAGCGCCGGGCGGCGCGACCAGCGGAGCCATCACAAGAGCGAAGGCGTTCTTGTGGAAGATCATCGACTGGCGGTAGCCGGTGGAGGCCGCGCCAACGAGCGTGATGGCCTTGTTGTCCAGATCGGTTACGCCAGCCTTCACGGCGACAGTCTGGTGCGCGCCGCTCCAGATCATCGCAGGCGTGATCTTCAGCGAGGCGATGGCGCTGCCGGAGCCAGTTGCACCTTCAACGACGGTGAACTGCTTCAGGAAAGGCAGCGGCTGCTTCGTCACCGGGTTGACGTCATACACGTCGGCAATGGTGAATACGTCACCAGCCGCCAGCGTCTGCGTGGCACCGCCAAGGCCGTCAATGCTGATGGTCTGGACGTTGGTGTCACGCACCGCTTCCCACGTCACAGTGGCTGCGGTGATCGAGCCGTTGACCGCAATGGACGAGCCAGAGCGCGAACCAGTGGTGAACGTGGCGACGTTCTGGCTCATGAAGGTGTTCACGCCAGCAATGTTGCCAAGCGCGCCTTCACGGTAGGCACCGCGAGCGGCGTCCTGCACGTAAAGGTTCGTCTGCGAGCCGAGCAGGCCCCAGAAGTCAGACGGGGCAAGGAAGGCAGAGCGGTCGCCCTTCGGGACGCCGAGCTCGTCCAGGCGCTCGACGGCGGCGGCGAAATCCTTGAAGCCCTTGATGCTCTCGCCGGGAGTGCCGACCCAATTCGGAACGGACGTGGCGAGGCTGAGCAGGTCTTTGTCCACCTGGTTGGCAAGCTGGATCATCGCCGGGCGAATGACGCGCTCCGACAGCTCGGTGATGTCGAGCGTCAGTTCCTTCGACGTGAAACTGAAGTCGATACCCTTCTGCTTGTCGATCACAAGCGAGGTCTTGCCCTCGCTCACGTCCTGATTGGACGCCACAGCGCCATCGCGAACGGTGAAGTCGGCCGGGCGGCGAATGGTGATGGTGTCGCCAACCTCATAGCCATTCACGGACTTGGAAAATTCATCCTCGTATCCGCGATAGACGGCCTTGGCCGCGCCGAGTTCGTTTTCAAGGATGCGAACGGCAGCCTTGGCGATGAGGGAAGTCTGGAGAGTGCGGTTTGCCATTGGTCAGTCTCCGCCCGTCAGCCGTATTTCGCTTTCAGCCACGCTTCCAACTTTGCTTCATCGGATGCAGGGCCAGCGCCGCCCTTGATCGGGGCGGTCGGCGGAGGGGCTTTAGAAGTGCGGTTTGCGGTGGGCAGGCTCAGCTTGGCCTCCAGTCGCCCGATAGCGCGCGCGGCAGACAGCGGGTCCATGGCGTTAAGCCGTTGGAGGTCCGCCGGATTTTTCGCGAGATGGTACTTGAGCAGTGGCCCCTTATCGGACTCGATAACAAGCCGGGTAACGGCATCAGATGCGGGCATTGCGCCAGCCTGCGCCATCGTCTGCACGTAGTCCGGATGGCCTTCGCCACCTCAGCCTCGCGCTCGCGGAAGTCTTCCAAAGCGATCTGCTGTGCAGCCGTCATCTGCGCCTGACGCGCGGCTGCGTTGCGCTTCGCTTCCTTTTCTGCCAGCCGTCGATCAATTTCGTAGGCCGTCATCGCGCGCTCATACGCGAAATAATCCTCGAAATCCTCGATCTTTGGCGGCTCGCCCACTTCCGCTTCAACCGCTCGCCTGATCGCCTCACTGTCAGCGGGAACAGGCCCGCGACTGCGCTGCAATTCCAGTTCAGCAGTCAACTCAGCGATTTTGCGCTTGAGCCGGTCAACGCCTGACCGCCTCTTGCGCTTCTCGCCATCCTCTTGCTCGTCGCCATCATCGCCTGCGGCGTCTGCGCCTTCGGCGTCTGCTTCAGCCTCCTGTCCTGTTTTGGCCTCGTCCGTCGTTTCGGTCGTGACCTCAGACTGTTCGGCTTCGGCCTGCGGCTCATCGGCCACTGGCACGTCTACCTGGTCGTCATCCTGCATTGCTGTGCTCACAAAAAAGCCGCCTCAAAGGGCGGCGCCCGTCATCGCGACTGGCGCGTCATGCGCCTGGCCTGCGTGAAGGTCAGACCGGCGCTTGGCCGGGATCGTCAGGGCCAACCAAAGAGCCGCCCTGCGGCGGCTCTGTCGGCATCATCTCTGGATCAATCGCCATCTCAGGCGGCGCGCCCATCGTATCGGGCGGCAATTCCTGTGGCATGTCCTGCGGCGGCTCTGGCGGCTGTTGCAGCATGGCGAACAGGTCGCCCACGACAGCCTGCAATTCCTGAACAGCCCCGGCGATTTCGTCCACGCGAGGATCAGCGGCTGGCTGCGGCGCGACTGGCTCTGCCGGCATGCTCGCGGCAAGCTGCGCCTCCATTGCAAGCCGCTCCAGTTCAATCTGCGCCTTCTGCGCGTCAGCCTCTGCTTTCGCAGCCAGAGCCAGTTTCTGGCGCGTCTCAGCGTCCTTGGCGGCCATCTCCATCTGCATGGCCTGCTGTTCAGCCGGCGATGGCTCAGGCGGCGGGGCAGGCTGCTCTTTGCTGTCCTGCGCAATCAGTTGCTGGATTTGCGGCGGGGCAATCGCCTTCAGGCGTTCGGCCATCTTGTCGGCCATCGGCCAGTCCTGCGCCTGCACGTACAGATCGCCAATAGCCGGGAACAGTTGCGGAGCCGACTGAACCAGTTCCCGCATACCCTCGCGGGCTTCCTCGCGCCGCGTGGTGTAGCTCGGACCCATAGACAGCGTTACGTCATAGCTGCCAACGGTCAGGTCATTCAGGATCGGCGCAGCGCCTTCAACAGCGATGCCGTTCGGCTGGTTGATCGCCAGTTCTTCAATGGTCCCGTCTTCGCCGGCAATGCGCAGCGTGCGCGCCGTGTCGTAAATGCGCGGGATCAGGTCAACGAGAATCTCGCCCGTGCGCTGGATCGCATAGGTGAAATGATCCACGTACACAAACGCGCCTACGTCGCCCTCACGCTGGCGAGCGAGAATGGCCTTGCCAGACGTTTCGTTAGACTGAGCGCCGAGCGAAGCATCGTAAATGCCGATGGTCCGCTTAATGTCTTCTGCGGCAAGGCTGATCTCCTGCAAAAGCGCAGGCGACGGGACAGGCGGCTGCTCACGCGACGGGCGCTGACCACCATTGGCCGGGTCAGGCGTGTAGCGCAGATATGGCAGGCTCGCGCTGTTGGCGATCTGCCATTCATCCTCGTATTCCTCGAAATTCTTCTCAGTGCCAACGTACGGCACTTTCGGCTGGAGCGCGGTCAACTCAATCTGCGCTGAACGCCCGTAATTGTACAGCCGCTGCGGATCACGGGCGAAGCGGATCGCACCATATCGGATGCGCCGGCGACCGATTGTCTGCTCATTGCCGATCACCGGCACAATCGGGATATGACGCCCGACGTGGCGCGTGGGCGCCTCAAGCACTTCACCGCATGAGATAACAGCGCGCCAGACTTCATCGACCGTGCGAGCGTCTTCACGAGCGACCATATCGGCAGCGCGGGCCGCCTCGACAATCTCAGCGTTCTGCTCAGCGCGGCGCTCGTTCGGGTCGTCCAGGTCATAGACGCTGCCATTCTTGAGCAGCACGAGGCGGTGCTTGACGGTCTTCTTATACCAGTACTCAGCCACGCGAATGTGGTCGTCAGACGCCCACAAGCCACCGTCTATGGCATAATTCGTCGTCCAGTCCTGAACTGTCTTGCCTGGGTAGCGGTCCTTGAAAGCCGCATGGCTCATATCAACCGGCACGAAGCACCAGCGGGCGTCAGAGCGGGCGAGGTCCGTGCTGTCCGGGTCCCAGATCACGGACACGCCGTCGTCAATCAGCGCCAGCCGAATATCCTGGTCAAACGTCGTGTCGGAGGCGTATTCCGTCATGACGCGCCAGTGAGCGATGCCACAGACAACCTGGCTATCAGCGGCCATCGAATAGACAGCAGACTGCGCCTTGCTGCGGTTTTCGATGTAGCGGATCACAGCCGACAGCGCTTCGGCAGTCTCCGGGTCAGCGTTGTCGTCAACGCCGACGCATTTGATGGCCGGACGCATCTGGCGCATGTCGCCCGTGATCTGGCGCGTGTACGTCGGCAGGGCATTGATGGTCACGCATGGACGGCCCTCGCGGACACGCCTCGCCTCATCTTCCCACTGGTTCAGGCCAGCGTGGAATTCCAGGTCATAATACGCCTCGCGGATATTCTCGCGCTCGCGCTCATAGCCGGAGTTGTAACGCTCATGCGCAAGACGCAGGAACTCACCGTCGTCAGCGGTCGTGCTCTCTGGCTTCTTGTCGCTTTCCGCCATGCTCATGCACCCATCCAGCCGCCGCGCGCATAACCAGCGGGACGTTTCTTTTCGCGCTTAACCTTGGGCTCTTCGTAGGCCACGCACATCAGGCCAAAGGCATCGGCCGCGTGCGATGACCAGTCGTGTTCAGGCCCAAGGTCGATGCCGCGTGCCTCATCCCGGCGCGCGTGATAAGCGCCCAGCGCCTCGCGACCGGCTTCCGTCTTCGCTTCATCGAACCAGATGGCGGGGAACATGCGCCGGGCAGCTTCAATGCGAGCCATTGCAGCGCCGCGCCCTTGGTTCGGTACAACGACGACCTCAAAGCCTGCCTGCCGCAGCGCGCTCTCATATGACACGTCGAAAACGCGATCCTGCGTCGCGCCGTCATGCGGCAGGATGCACAGCGCCTTGCCATAGCCATTGTCGCGAAGCCAGTTGACGTGCGTGGCGAGCGGCTGCCCCTGCGCCTCGTAGTAGTCGAGCACGCGGATTTCGCGCCCGACAAACTGGCATATCCAGATCGAGCAGGCGTCGGCCTTTGCGCCGGTGCCGCCAATGTCCCAGACGGCGCGAACCTGCATCAGCGGATCAGCGACCACGCGGCAGATGCGGCCCTCGCTCCTCGCCTGCGTCAGACTGGCGGCGTAGTAAGCGCCGACGCTCACCGTAGCGTAATCGCCCTCCCAGATGTGGTCGTACTGGTCAGGCGACATGCGCAGACAGTCCTGCCGTTCCTGCTCCAGTTCCGGCGTGAACCATGGATTGTCGCGCCAGTTGGCCTGCACCACGACGGCTCCAGTGGGCCGCTCTGGCCCGCGCAGCATCACATCAACCGGATCAACGCGCCGCTTCGGATTCCATGACCACCACATCTGCGCTCCAGCCGCGCGCATCGTCGGGCGCAGCAGGCTGATTGAGCGAGCCGTGGCCGTGTGAGCCTCTTCCCACCATGCGCGACGGAAGCCTTCCAGCGACTTCACGCTGTCGGCGCTGTAATCGTTCATGCCCTTGAAGATGATGATGCCGTCGCCTGGCGTCTGGATCACGTCGCGGAACACTTTGAAGCCATCCGCCTCGCCAAGCCCGAACGCCACCAGCTTCGCCTCAATGAGCGCCTTTGCTGATTGCGTCAGATCCTTCTGCACCTCACGGATGCAGAGCGCTCGCATCCCCTCGCCAATCTCACCGGGGGCAGCCAGGCAATCCTCGATCATCAGGCCAGCGAAGAAATGGCTCTTTCCTGAGCCGCGACCGCCGAACGCCCCCTTGTCTCGCGCAGGCTCCAGCAATGGCAGGAAAACCTCAGCCGTTGGAATCTGTATCCTTCGGCCTGACAACGACTCTCTCCACCGCTGTAATCGGAATAGCGCCGCCGTTTGGTCCGCTGATTTCCTGCTGCGTTTTCTCGCGCCAGTCGTCGGGGAAACGGTTCTTCATGTTGAAGATGAAGGCTGTTGCGTTGAAGCCAGGAACAAGCCCGAACGTCGCCTTGCGTCCTTCACTTTCCCACCAGCCCTGAGCTAGCGAGACAGCCTCCTTTACGGCGCTCAAAAACTCGGGGTTTGCTTCTGCCCAATTGTCGAGGGTGTTGCGGCTCACACCAAGTGCATGCGCCATTTCCGCCTTGCTTGCTCCCTCGCGGCCAAGCTGGATTACGCGCTCGCAATACTCAGGGCGGTATTCTGTAGGCCGTCCGCCTTTCGGCTTGTCACTCATTGCGCGACCTGTGCTGTTATCTGGAGAAGCCACTCGATGCTGAGTGAGACGTAAGCCTCCGGCGAAGGCCGCCTTGTCGTGACAGTGCCTTGTGCTGAAGCTGTGCTCATAAGGACGCAGTTAAGAGCGCAGGTTCATGCAAGTGGCGGTTATTTCCGGATCCGAACGTCGCCGTCGCCAGCGAGGGAGTGTATGGGCAGTTCTGCGACATGCCCAGGTCGTCAGTGCTCCCGGTTACGGGGAGCGCTAGGCGCAGACACGGTTTGCGCGATCAATCATAGCCACCAGGGGGGAGGGCAGAGAGAGACCGACCGCGCAATTACTACACCCCACATCGCGGCTAGTGGTACGATGCACGCTTGTACTCAAGCGAAGCCAGACTATGCGTCTCGGCTGGGGTGGATTAGCTTGCGCCGCCGTGGTCTGTGAACGTGCGCTGGGGCAGAACCCGCTGGGCTCACCTGATCCCCGCTGCGCTCTGCCAAGGCGGTCGCAATCTCAGAATCAACAAGCGGGGCGCTTGACCCGGCTCAATGGCGGACTCCCACCAGAAATTTCGGCCCCGATAATGCGTCACGCGCGCGCGGTTGTCAAGCCCCTCTGCATAAAACGCCACACAGTGTTCAGCGTCTCGCGCAGCGCCACCACGTCACAAGCCGCTGGGGGTATGTCGAACACGCATACCGCAGGCAGTAGCTTGTTTGCGGTGAAGTGCTGGCCGCGCTCAGCGAAAGCCTCCTGCAATCCATCCATGCGGGCGCGCAGCAGGTCAATCGCGTGCCAGTTCTCGTTGTCGTTGCCGTGGGGAAGGCGGAAATTGCTGGCGGCGACGAACTCGCTCAGGTGCGCGCTCACGCGAGGCGGCGTGATGCCGGTGATGTGCCGGTGATAGGACAGCCAGAGCTTGCCGTACCACTCTGCTGCGTCGTGCTGGATCTGGCTGATCTGCCCTGCGGCGAACAGTCGGCCTACAGAATAGCCCAAAAATGGATTCTTAGGGTCGCTGAAGCCCCTTCGATGGGGCTGGGCTATGGCGACAGCCAGAATCTGTTCTTGCGTCTCCACGGGCTTCCTGTGGGCTTTTGCGATGCGACCCGATGCGGAGCGGATCACACCCGCCACGGGCTTGCGACCAGACTTGCGCTTGAGCTTGAGCTTGAGCTTCGACATTCGGGCGTCCTTGGGCAGTGATGGGCTTGGCGTCGGCTGGCTTCAGATCGGGATGGGTGTCCTGATCGGGTCATACGTTTTGACAGTCGGCGCGGGGACGCCGCGCAGGTGGCGGGCGAAAGCCAGGTAGTTGATCCCGTCGTCGTAGCTGTCGGCGTGGCCGGGATTGCCAGCGAGGCGGGCCAGCTTGACCGCGTGAAGCACCAGAGCCACGTCGGCGGGGTCCAGCGCCTTGCCGATCAGTGCGCCGGCAATCGTGGCGGCTCTGGCGAAGCTGTCTTCGATGCCGCCGTAGGGCTGGCCGCGCTGGTCAACGATGGCGGCGCAGTGGTCGAGGATAGAACGGACTGGATGCGTCATTCTGCGTCTCCCAAGCCAGCCTCAGCGGCCTTGCGGCGCAACTCGTCGGACACTGCGCGCAGGATCGCTGCGGCGCGCTCTGGATCGCAGGGCCTGGCGCAGCGATCAGACGCTGCCTGTCGGCGCTGTTCCGCCTCACGCCGGGCCATCGCGTGCCTGGCGGCGGATTCCTCGCAGGCGGCTTTCACTTCGGCCATGGACGGCATCCATTTGCACTGGACAGGCAGGCCGGATCGCGGGCTAACCACATCGGCCAGCACGTAGGCCGGGTAGTCGCTCATGAGCTGAACCATGGCGGCGGCGAACAACTTCACGTCGCCCACGTCCTTCTGCGGGAAACATCCCATCAGCATGCGGGCGTAGCTGGTTGCCTCAGTGACCGAAACCGCGTCCGGTCGGCGGAAACCCACCGTGCTCTGCGGCCTCTGCGATGGCATGGAGTTCTGCGAGTGCGTCAGAGATTGCGTGGCCATTGCGGCGCTCCTGATGCTTGGCGAAGGGGATGATCTGGGTTTTGCGGCTGGCGGCCTGCTCTGCATCACGGCGAAGCCAGCCGGTGAATGTCCGGTCCCAGTCTGCTTTTCGGGCGACGGCACGATTGCGGTTGCCAATGGCCCAATCCCGCATGGCGTCTGCCCGGCGATCCACCCACGCTGCGTCCAGTCCGTACTGGCGGGCGAGGTCGTAGTGGGATGCCTTGGGCGACCAGTCGTCAGGGATGGTAGAGCCGCGCGAATTGGCGGCGCGTGGCGCGGGCTGCGAAGCAGTGCGCGCATCCCTCCTATTTTCTTCTTCTAGCCTCTGGCTTCTGGCTTCTGGCTTCTGGGCTTTAACCCGGGGGTTAACCCCCTTTCCGCTAACCCATTGTTTTTTAAGGCGGGGTTGCCGCCAAGTTTGCCGTTATTCTTGTCTCGTTCGGCCTTAAAGTTATCGCGAAGTATGCGTCGAGATGTGACGAAGTTTTCGTCGTTCCTCGTAAACACGCCTGCGTCTTCCAGCTCGCGCATCAGCCTGCGGATGGTGCGCGGATCATCTCCGAGCACAGCCGCAAGGTCGCGCTCAGTCGGGTTTTGACCGTTGAAGTGCAGGCGACCGTCACCGCCCTGATGGATCAGGCAAATAATGTCGATCCAGAGCGAGCGAGCGGCGCGAGAAACGCGCTTGAGCGTGACTTCCGACTGCCAGTCAGCCGGGTAAAATTTGAGCCACGGCTTGCTCATGGCCTGCCATCCTGTGATTGCAGCGCCTCATAGACGCGGATCGCGTCGTTCGGTGCGTGTTGCGTCAGGGAGATGCCGGAGCGCTCGACAGCCTTGGCCGCGCGGCGGATGCCGTACAAGATGCTCGAATGATCGCGGTTCATCCGCATGCCGATGCCTGTCAGACTCATCAGCAGCCCATGACGGGCGACGAACCAGATAGCGTGCCGGGCGTTAACCAAGGGGGGAGATCGCCCGGCGACTGCCTGAAGGCTGGCCCTTGTGGCTCCTGCGTGCTCACACACAGCCTTCTCAACATCGAGCAGCGACCACTTGGCGCTGCCGACCAGGAGGATGTCACGCTCTCCCCTCGCACGCAGGTCAGAGAGCATGGCGTTGGTGCGGGCAAGCTTTTCAGCCATCTCGCGGCGCTGGCGTTCCGCCAGCGCCTGCGCTCGCTTGATACGCCTTCGCTCGCGCTCTCTGGCTTTGCGGTGGGCTTCGCGTTGGGCGCGCTCTTCGGCCATACGCACGGCGCGCTCTTCCGCCGCCTTGCGTTGGGCCTCTGCGGCTAGAGCCGCCTCGCGCTCTGCCTTCTTGCGCGCCTTATAGGCCCGGTCTGACGCGCGCTTGCGCTCCTTGCGCTCTTCCGCCGCCTTGCGCTCTGCCTTCTTGCGTGCCTTATAGGCCCGGTCTGACGCGCGGGCGGAATCAGCCCTGACAGACGTCGGCACAAGCCCATAGAGCTGCATCAATTCCGCTGTTGTGTAGAACCGGATCGGGGCGTTCATCGCGCATCCCTCCGAACGACTGTCCCATCCATGCGGCGCTTCCAGCCGGACGCCTTGCTGCCTGGGATCGGATTGCGGGATTTCGGTTTGATGCCGAGGTGAATGGCGCGCACGCGGTCGGTTTTGGCGCGGGTCTTCGCCTCGCCAGCCGTCTTGACCGCATGGCAACGGATATGCGCTGGCCGCATGTTGGACGGCTCGTCAGCACCGCCGAGCCAGAGAGGCTTGCAATGCTCAACGTCCCACGGCTCGCCCACCTGTATGCGCAGTGAGCAAATATGGCAGACGCCACCAGCCGCATCGAACACGCGGACACGCTGGGCAGCGGTGAGGCTCTTGCGCTTCATGCCGCCACCTCCGCTCGCAGAGGGATGCGCCAGTCATTCAGCGCGACCTGAACGTCTCCGACAGACCGCACAACGGCGTAGCAGACGCTATTCTGGCCAGCCCATTCCGCCCATGCCTTCTGGCTTGGCGACAACGCGCCGCCATTGGCTGGCTTGATTTCCAACAGGCCACACCAGGAGCCGGGACCGAACACCACCATGTCCGGCACGCCAGCCTTGACGCCCATTGCCTTGAGCATCGCACCAGTGCGGGCATCGCGCGCGCCGCCGTTCGGAACGTGCGTGTAGCGGTATTCCTCCGGCAATGCGCAGTCGAGAAAGGCGGCGATGGCCTTGTGCGGGCCAAGCTCCCGCTGAACCCTCTTGCGCCTCTGAGGCTTTGCGATAATCATACGGCCTCCGTAGAGTCGTGGAATCGGACGCCGTGCCGGGCGCCGTATTCGTGAATTGCTTCGATCAGGTCAGACATTTGCCGGACCGTGAGGCGGGAAGACCGGAAGCCGAGTGGGAACGGCCCCGATCCATCCAGCCCATCTGCGAACTGCACCTGGTGGCCTAGCGCGTGCATGAACGCGCATTTCCAGGTCTCAGGCGTCCAGTGCCGGCCTTCCGGCTTTGCGCGACTGATTTCGCTGAGAAGTGACCAGAGAAGCGCGTTCTGCTCGTTGGTGCGCGTGGCGGCTTTTACAGTCACCACGGCGTCAACTGGTGCGCGATCAATCAGGGTCTTTGCGAAGGCCCGTTGCGATGCGCCGCGTAGGATCACTGTCTGCGCCATGGATCGCCCATCAGAATGGGATGTCGTCTGACAGTTGGTCGGCATAGTTGCCGCCAGCGTTGTCATTGCCCGGTGCGATTGCCCGATCGGATCCACCGCCCAAAAGCGTGACCTGATCCGCGCGAACGGTGAGATAGGTCTTCCCATCATGCTCGCGGGTGGACAGATCACCGGACACAGCGACGCGCGACCCCTTGGTCAGGTATTGCGACAGGCTTTCGCCGCGCTTACCCCACAGCGCCACGTCAAACCAGAGCGTGCGCTTGCCATCAGGTCCACGTTCCTCGACAGCAACGGGCCAGCCCGTCACCTTGTCGCCGCTGCCAGTCGTGCGGGTTACTGCGTCACGGCCAATGTTGCCGGCAATGGTGATGTTTTTCATGGTCAGGCTGCCTTGCTGAATTCACGGATCGCGGCTTGCTTGAGCGCGTAGACCTTGCGCAGGTGCTCTTTGGTGGCGTCAGGCAGAGCGGCGAGGCGCTGGCTATTGCGGGCGAGCACTTCTTTCAGCGCTGCCTCAGTCTCAGCCTGGTCAATCTCGCGCTCGATTTCAGCGGCTGTCGCGGCGGCGTTCGGAGCGGGCGGCGTCTGCATGGGCTGCGAGCGGCCATCGCGGCCACTGGCGGCGTTGCCGTCGTCATCCTCGGGAGCAACGCCTGTCATCGCCATCAGGCCATAGCGGCGACCATAGGTGATGGCAGAGCCAACACCCTGCGGATCAGGCTTCACCGGGCGCAGAGAGAGCGTGGATCGCACCCACTGGCCGCTCTTGTGCATCAGCATGGTCGTGATGCGGACAACCGACCCTCCCGCCTCCGTCGAGACGGGCTGAATGATGCTGAACCCGTTGGCGTTCAGAGCGCCCTGCACCGCGTCAATCACGTCGGCCAGTTCGGCATACTTCGACTTGAAGTGGTCATTGCGCTTGGTCTTGATCACGTCGCCCATAGCCTTCTGTGCTTCCACGAAAGCTGGCGCCCATGCTGAAATGTCGGCGGACATTTCCATCACTTCGGAGATGATCTGATCGGTCATCACGCGGCCTCCTGCCGGTAATAGCGGGCGCGCAGAGCGGACAGCTTGTCGTCCAGTTCTGCAAGAAACTTGATGACTTCGGCCTCAATGCTGGCGATGCGTTCGGCGTCGCGGTGGAACCGCTTCACGAAAATCTGCAACTCTGCCGGCACACGCGGATCGAAGCTGACGAAATCGCACCAGTCGCGGCCGGTGCAGGCCATCTGCCAGAGCATCTGCGCCTCGTATTGAGCCGGGATGCGCTCCGACAGAAGCGTATCAATGTGCGTGTGGGTATTCGGGCACTTGATTTCGACCAGGCCATCTGCGCCCACCAGGCCGTCGGGCGAAGCAGCCGACATGCCGATCACTGGATGCTCGATCAAGCCGACCTGCTCGACGCGGACGTTGTGCAGGAAGCTGTATGCGTCACGCGCCTGCGGCTCCGTATCGGTGCCCCATTGCATCGCAGGGCTGGTGTATTGCTGCGCCGGAATCCCGGTCAGTCGCTCGACCAGCAATTGCGACATGTAGGCGTCACGGCTGGCGGAATACCCGGATTTCGTGCGGGCGATCACGTCAGCGACGCGCGAGGCAGTCACCTTGCCGACGCGGGCGTTAAGCCATTCGACGCTCCCCTGTTGCATGTCCTGCTCCCTGATATTTCCTGACCACCGGCTTGCCGTTGCGCCATCCGATGACGCGCAGACCGTTGGCCTTGGCTTGCTGTTCGATCACCAGCCGCCGGGTCTTTTCGGCCTTCTGGCTGGCTACGTAGATTTCGTTGAGGCGTTGCATTGCTGCCTCCTACGCGTGCGCCTACACGTGAGGGCGTCACGCCATGCCGAGTGCTTGCAGGTACAATTCCAGGACGGCTTCGTGCTCCTGGCGCTCGGCAGCATCCTTGCGGCGCAAAGCGATGACCTGCTTGATGATCTTCACTTCGAAGCCACGGCCACGGGCTTCGGCGTAAACGTCCTTCTTGCCTGCGTTCAGGTCCGCAATCTCTGCGTCGAAGCGCTCAATGCGCTCCACAATCTGTCGCAGTTCATCGGCTGCTATGCCGGTGCTCGCTACATCATTCACGTATAGCCTCCGCTAATAGCGCCTTGGCTTCCGCCAGCAGAGCTTCCACTTGGTCCAGATCCACCGAACGCGCAGAGCCGCCCACTTGGCGAGCCACTTCCAGTTCATGCGCTAGCCCCCGCATTTCGCGCTCCATGTCCTTGATGGCGTAGGCGGTGAGCGCATCGCGCACGCGCGCATCAAGGCGTTTCAGGCGGTCGCGGGCGATGTTGTAGAGCGTGCCAGGAGCGATCCCGGCCCGCGAAGCAACTCGCCTGCGAGCGTCGTCTATTGATCCGCCGGAGCGCATTTGCTCCCGGCGAACAGCGGCGCGTTCCATGTCGCGCAGCCGGTCAAGATCAGTGATGGCGGCGTCTGTCATTCGCGCCCCCGTTTGCGGATGATTTATCCGCTGTTGCTGGATGCCCCGTCCCATTCGCCTGTGCTCCACTGGTGTTCAGAAAGGAGGCGACTTGGCGAAAGAGACGGAAAACTGGCGATCTGTAGGAGACGTTGCCGCTTTAATCCTTGGCAGGCTGGAGCGGCAGCGTCTCGTCGCGTCTGAAAAGGTGCCGGGAGCCGTCAAAGCCCCCGGCCAGTTTCAGGGAGGACGCGCCCCGTGGGGGCCTCGTGCGGGCGCACGTGAGCGCGCCCGGATCCGGTGAGACAGGCGGGGGGCGTTCATGACGCCCTCCGTTCTTTTTGGGCTGCGAGGTCGGCGAGGACCTCAAACGTGATGCCTCGCACCCGCTTGCGGCGTGCAACCTCGACCACCCGCCGCCAGTGCCGGGGCGGGATGGAGTCGCGGCTTTTCCATGCACTGGTTGTGCCCACGCTGCATCCGATCGCTTTTGCGAACTGGACCGAACCGCCAAGGGCATCGATAACGGATGAAAAATTCTGCATGACGCAAACTAATCTGCATTACGCAATCATCCACGTCAAGCCTGAATTATCAGATTTGCAATCAGCGGCTCTGCATACTGCCGACATGGAAGTGCATGACAGACTCAAGCAGGCGCGCATCGCGCGCGGCATCAAAACAGCCAGGGCTGCCGCTGAGCGGCTGGGCGTCCCCTATGGCACATACTCTGGCCATGAGGCCGGAACACGCGGCATTCGCATGGAGGAACTGAAGGCATATGCCGACGCATTCCGTGTCTCAGCTGCATGGCTGGCATTCGGCGAGGGCGATCCACATGAGCTACCGCCTAGCTTTAGGCTAGAGGTGTACGGTCATGTGGGGGCAGGAGCCGAAGTGTACGGAATTGATGATCATGCGCCAGGGGAGCCTATGGAGGTCTTTGATACAGCCCTCCCTGTGGCAGACGGAACAATCGGCGTCATTGTCCGGGGGGATTCTATGTACCCCAGGTACGATGACGGTGACGTGATCGGGTATTTCCGGGATGGGCGCGACCCATTGGACCTGATCGGCAAAGAGTGCATCGTGAAGCTGGCAGACGGGCGCTACTTCGTGAAACGGCTGCGGAGAGGACGCGCCCAGGGTCTGTTCAACCTCGAAAGCGTCAATGCGCCACTCATTGAGGATGTGGTCGTAGAGTGGGCGGCAGAGGTTCACACCGTCATCCGCTCGGGACAGTGGCGAACCAAGTAGCCACAGACACTCGCTGCGCTTCCTAGCCCCGCCTTCGAGCGGGGTTTTTATTGCCTGTTATGCACCCGGCAAGTGCGCCTGATTGCGTCACGCAATTTATTCTGCATTTCGCAATTGACATGAGGTCTGCGTTTTGCAATCATCACTCCATCGCCACACGGCATGGAGACCGACATGGGCAACGAGATTCCGCCCCGCTATTTCCTGATCCACGGATCATGCGACGGGCTTGATCCCACCATTGAGTTTGACGACGCGCAGTCGCTGGCCGAACTGGCTCGCCAGATCAATGGAGCGGACGTCGAGACGATATTCCGCGTCTGGGAGTATTCGCACTCCGACGGACAGATGCGCGACGTGACAGAAGACGTTGCGACAGAGCTGGCGTTGAACAGCTACCGCGACTCCGAGACCCCCAGCTTCGCTGCCGTCGATCTGATCGACAGCTACGGCCTCGCTTACTACGGCCACTACCAGTCCAGGCGTTCGGATGGCTACGCCGACTATCGCAACGACATGCGCATGGCTGCGGAGTGAGCGCCATGAAGCACATCGGAATCAATCATGAGCCTGCAACTGCTTCCGGTAGCGTCGTTGATATGCGCGGCATTTACCTCAACGGCATGGCTTCTCTGCCGTCTATAGCGGTCGCCAGCGCCATCGGGGCGCTGACCGGGCACATGATCTGCCACGAAATCGCAGCGTCGTGCGGGCTGGATGCTCGCCGGCACATCGAAAGCGCCAAGGCCGCCATTGATGAACTGCGCGAGGCCGCTGGCCTGTCGCCCATCGATTGGCCTGCCACCGCCAAGCCTGCGGAGTGACCATGACCGCCACCGAATTCCTCTGGCTGTTCGCAGCCTCTTGCATCATCGGCGGCGTGGCTGACTACGCCTGCTCTGTCTGGCTGTGAGGTCAGCATGAACTGGCACAACGACAGGCTCTGCTGCGAACTGCTGATACTGCCGATCATGGTCTATGACTTCGCGCAGTCGCAGTACCCGATCCAGCGCACCGATGAAGAACGCCACTACACGCGCGGCGTACTCAATGGCTGCTATTTCGCCGTGTGGGAACTGATTGAGCATCTTGACCACAAGCGGGCCGAAAAACTTCTGAACCGAGCAATGCGTGTCTGCCGGCAGATCGCCGTCGAATTGAACAACCGGCCCGGCGCTCGCATCGGCATGACGCATTACTACCTGATTGAAGAACTGCTGTCGTCAGGAACGATTGAACTGTGCGCAGGCTCCGCGTTCGGAGACGCGCTGGAAGTTCTGCTGACCGGCGTTCAGGAGCACTTCGCCAAGGAAAAGCTGGACGCCGCCGCGCAAAAGTCCGCGCGAAAGCTGCTCGATATGCTCCGCGACCAGCACGGCTTCTACCGTGAGCACTTCGCCAAAAGGATCGCAGCATGAAGGTTTTGTACTTCACCGGCCCCTGGTGTCAGGCATGCCAGCAGCTGAAGCCATTTGTCGAGCGCGAGACGACCAACCATGGCGTTACGCTGGAATACATCGACATGGGCGAACAGCCCGACGTTGCTGACGCGCACGGCGTTCGCGGAATCCCGGCAATCTCGATTGTCGATGACGCGGACAAGCAGGTTGACCTGATTACTGCCGCGCAGATCCGCATCCGCCTTCCGGCTGCTCTGAAGGAGGCAGCCGCCGCCCGCGCCCACGCAGAGGCCCTGATCGCGCTGACGAAGCGGGAGGCCAGCCATGACTGACGCGCCGCGCGACGTGCCTGCGCAGGAGCGCGAATGCCTGGAGTTTGTCTGATGACAGAGAAAGCGTTTCAGAAGATCAAGGCAGGGCTAGAGGATGCCCGCGATATGCTCGCCGCCGCCCCTGCCGCGCCTGCGCAGGAGCCGGTGACGCCCGATGTAACAGCCCGATTTGTTACGTCCTCCGGGTGCATCCAAGGCTTTCAATCCGTTCCGGTAAGCGCGGTTCGGATGAGCGACGACGGGACGCAATTAGACGTTGATTTGGATTACTGGCCTCCAGCCGCCAGCCCGCAGGTGAAGGTCAAGCCGCTGGTGTGGGAGGAGCATCCCGCCGGGCTGGTCGCGAGCGCCGGCGGGATCGGCGAGGCATACATCATCGACACACGGATTGCGCGCCGTGTGCACTTCATGAAGGGCATGGATCACAACCGGACATACCCTTCCTTGGAGGCTGCCAAAGCCGCCGCCCAGGCCGACTTCGAGCGCCGCGTCCGCGCGTGCCTAGTGGGCAAGATCGTGAACAAGGATCTGGATGGCGGAGGCGACAATGACTGACCAGAAAATCAACGACGGCGGGCCGGCATTTCCCTGGAATGAGAAGCACAGCGATGGATCGCATTACCACGGCAATCCCGGCATGTCGCTCCGCGACTGGTTCGCCGGGCACATCGCCGCCGCAATGATGACTGCGACGAGCGCGGATAGCGACTACCCCAACATCGACTACCAGCGAGATGCTGGTGGCCCAACCGTTGCAGAACGTGTTGCGACCATCGCGTACCGCTTGGCAGACGCCATGCTCCAGGCGCGGGAGGCGAGCAATGACTGACGACATCAAGCTGCTGCCGATGCCGAAGGGCGAGGCCGTTGGGATGTATCAAGCGTGGAGCTACGACCAGATGCAAGCCTACGCCCGCGCCAACGTCCTGCACCACACCGCCACGCTACAGGCCGAGATCGAGGCGCTGCGGGCAGAGTGGGACGCGCTGCGCGCAGAGAGCGCGAACGCCGGAGGTATGTCTGATGAACATGAGCAAAGGTGATGTGTGCGCGCTGGAAGTGGAGGTGATGTCTGTCGATGACCTGAAGGGATCGGCCATCATCACCTATGAGGCGCACGACGGCAGGATTTGCGGTGCATCGGTAGATACGTCGAGGCTCAAAGTGCTCCGCCCAGCCCCGGTCGATCTGGCGACGTGCCCGCTGCCGGCGCAAGCCACCGTCGATGGGGATAATCCAGCGCGGCAAGTGACGGTGCTGGCTCGCAACGGAGATGTGGCATGGGTGCGCGAGCGCGACGGATCGCACAGCACCGTTCTGCTGTCATGCCTGCGCCCCGTTGCGAAATCGGCCACCAATTTTTTTGTCATGCTGCCCGTGCCGGAGCCGCTGAAAGAGCCGCCGGAAAAGGGGACCGCATATTGGTGCGTGAGTGATGACTTCGACGATCTCTGGTGGAGCGAGTGGGACGGCCGGGCCACGGATCAAAGGCGTCTCCAGGACGGTCGTGTCTTCGCAACTCGCGAGGCAGCTGTCGCCGCGCTGATGGAAGCCGCCATCAGGGCAAGGGGGAGCGAATGATTACAGCAGAATACATCCAGCACATGGGTAGTGACCTGGTGGTGGCCAATGCGGCCAGGGTTTCATTCGACAAGGAGAGTGAGTGGGACAAGGAGCACTTCTCCGGCGAGGATGATGTGTACCTAGAGCGGCTGTCCGCCCGCGACGCCAAGCTTATCGCCTACCTGGCCCGTCACAACCACTTCACGCCCTTCACGCACTGCATGATTACCATGCGTGAAACCGTACCGATCTTTGTGGCCCGGCAGCGTTTCAAACACGTAGTAGGTTTCTCATACAACGAGGTGAGCCGCCGCTACGTAGACGACGAGCCGGAGTTCTATGAGCCGGAAGTCTGGCGGAAACGCGCGGACCACGTGAAGCAGGGGAGTAGCGATGAGCCTGTGGAGATGGGCCATAGGACCCGTGAGGCTGTGGCCTGCTACGCCAAGGAAGCCGTGACGCTTTATAATGAATTGCTGCGCCTTGGTACTGCTCCTGAACAAGCCCGCATGGTCCTGCCTCAGAGTATGTTGACGAGTTATTATGTGACCGGCTCCCTGGCAGCCTTCGCTCGCGCGTACACCCTACGCACCCATGAAACCGCACAGCGCGAAATCCAGGACCTTGCGAAACAATGGGATGCGATCATCAGGCCGCTGTTTCCTGTGGCTTGGGGGGCGCTCACGGGAGGCGAGGCATGATCCTTTCTGCCGCCACCATCCGCGCCATCCAGCCGGTCCGCCCGTTCTGCGAGCACACCATTCACAATGGCCGCTCCTACGGCCTATCGCACGCAGGCTATGACGTGCGCATCAAACAGGACGTTTTCCTGCGCGCCGGCGAGTTCTCGCTGGCGTCAACCGTCGAGCACTTCGAGATGCCCGACGACGTGCTGGCTATCGTCCACGACAAGAGCACATGGGCACGGCAGGGGTTGTCTGTGTTTAATACGGTGATCGAGCCAGGATGGCACGGCTGGCTGACCCTTGAGCTGAAAAACCAGCACCACACCAACCACATCAGGATCGCGGCAGGCGATCCGATTGCGCAGGTTGTGTTCCAGCGGCTCGACATGCCGACGGTTCCATACGCCGGTAAATATCAATCACAGCCTGACCGACCCGTTGAGGCCATCCTTGAAAGGAGCGCGGAATGACCACAGCAAAAGTCGCGCGCGTTTTCACGCCTGAGCAGGTTGCAGAAATATGGGGCTGCACGGGCAACCACGTCCGCAACCTGATAAAGCGCGGCGAACTCCGCGCTTTCCGGTTAGGCTCCAAACTGATTAGAATCCCGGCTGACGCCATCGCAGAGTATCAGGCATGCCAGATTACAGCATCGGACGCCTCAACGGGCGATACGTCGTCTCATGGTGGATTGACGGGAAGCGAAAGCGTTATCGTCTTAAAGCACTCAACGCGAAGGACGCGGAGCGCGAGGCGCTAGACACGATCCGCAGGGATGCTGGCAATCCCGACACGGGAACCATTGCCGATATATGGGATGCCTACCGTGCAGAAAAGGAAGGACGGCGTGTGGCAGAGGCCATGCGCCATGAATGGAAGGCCATAGGGCCTTTCTTCGGCCACCTTCGCCCAGAGCAGGTCACGACGGCCAAGTGCCGGGATTACACAGCAGCCCGGCGCAAGGCAGGCAAGCATGATGGCACGATATGGACTGAATTAGGCCACCTGCGCACGGCGCTGGTGTGGGCGCTTGGCCGGGACAAAGCCCCACGCATTGACCGGCCTGCGAAGCCAGCCCCAAAAGAGCGATACCTTACGACGGCTGAAATCGCGCGGCTGCTTGACGCGCCGATGGCGCATCACATCAGGTTGTCGATCCTGCTCATGCTGTCCACCGCCGGGCGCGTCGGCGCTGTGCTCGAATTGACGTGGGATCGCGTGGACATGGAACGCGGCCAGATAAACTTGCGCACGGATGCGACAGGGCCGCGCAAGGGCCGGGCAATTGTCCCGATGAACGCCGGGCTTCGCGCTGCGCTAGAACATGCCCGATCTGGTGCGCTGACGGATCATGTCATCGAATGGGCGGGCCGGCCGGTCAAAAGCATCAAGACGGGGTTTAACGCCGCCGTTGCTGCCGCTGGACTTGAAAACGTGACGCCCCACGTCCTGCGCCATACAGCCGCCGTTCATCTGGCGGCGGCAGGAGTGCCGATGGCGCGCATTAGTCAGTACCTGGGCCACAGCAGCACGGCAGTAACAGAACGGGTCTATGCGCGCTTTTCGCCAGACCATCTGCGTGATGAGGCTGAAATACTGGATTTCACGAGCATCAAGCGTATTGCATGACGCTAGCCATATTTTACGGAGTGCTCGCAGGTTCATTGAACCTGGACAGGCGGCGAATGGCTGAATCAGGTTCGGAAAAGCGCATTGTAAAGTCTGCTCTTTTCGCCAGAACGCAAGAGATTCAACGATCCGCCGCCTGCTCATAACGGTCTGGTTGCAGGTTCGAGTCCTGCCGGGCCCACCATAATTTTTTGGCGCGTCATGAGATTGCGGAGCGCCCGCCAGGGCGTTGCGCCTGACGCTGCGCAGCGGTCGCCCGCTCAATCCGTTCCGGACCATATTCAGGGCGACCCTGCCGGTCCGGCTTTCCTCCCCCCTGCATGGCGTCAGGCGGTGAGGCGCGCGCCGTCGCGGCGCGGGCGCTGGCGCGGCGATCGGCTGTATGCGCTCGCGCACGCCGCATGTCTTTCCCTGCCGGCGGCGCATGGCGCGGCCGGGGCGCTGGCGGCGGCGGGCCGCGCGCCCGGGCGCGGGCTGGCGAATGCGGAGCGAGGCGTCGGGTTGCATTCCCTGCGGGCGCCCAGGATGATGCGACGTATGGCCCGCATGTCGGGCGCGCGCCGGCGGCGGCGTTCATGCGGCGTTCATGGAGAGCCGCGACGCCGGGGGGTTGCAGGGAGGGCGGCGTGGCCGCAGCAACAGTTCGTGACGTGACTTTCCAGCTGCTGCGCGAGCTGGGCGTCACCACCATTTTCGGGAACCCGGCTCGACCGATGAAACGTTCCTGAAGAACTTTCCCGCCGATTTCAGATACGTCCAGGTGCTGCAGGAAGCGTCGGCGGTGGGCGTCGCCGACGGCTGGGCCCAGGCCATGCGGCGGCCCGCGCTGGTGAACGTGCATACCTCCGCGGGCCTGTGCAACGCCATGAGCAACATTCTCACGGCCTTCCAGAACCGCACGCCGCTCGTCATCACCGCCGGCAACCAGACGCGCGCCATGCTGCTCATGGAGCCGTGGCTCACCAATGTGGAGCCCGCCATGCTGCCGCGCCCGTGGGTGAAGTGGAGCCACGAGCCGGCGCGCGCGGAAGACGTGCCGGCCGCCTTCATGCGCGCCTTCGCCATGGCCATGCAGCCTCCGGCCGGTCCGGTGTTCCTCTCCATTCCGCTGGATGACTGGGACAGGCCTGCGGCGGGCCCGGTCGCGCCGCGCAGCGTGTCGCAGCGTGTCGCCCCGGACGCGGAGCGCATCGCGCTTTTCGCCGCCCGCCTGTCGCAGGCCAGGCGTCCGGCGCTCATTTATGGTTCGGCCATCGCCCGTGGCGGCGGGTGGAGGCAGGCCGTCGCCCTGGCGGGAGAAACTGCAGGCTCCGGTGTACGCCGCGCCCGCATCCGAAAGGCCGCCGTTTCCGGAAACCCATCCGCTTTACGCCGGCGGGCTGCCTTTCGCCATGGGGCCGCTGGCGCAAAGGCTGGAGGGGCACGACGCCGCCCTCGTCGTGGGCGCGCCGGTTTTCCGGTATTATCCCTATATTGACGGCCCTTACATTCCCGATGGCCTCGACCTCATGCACGTCACCGACGACCCGGCCGAGGCGGCGCGGGCGCCGGTGGGCGACAGCCTGCTGGGCGACGCCGTTCTGGCGCTTGAAGCGCTGGAGCGGCTGACGCCGGCGCGCGCGCCGCCGGCGCCGGTGCGCCGCCAGGCGCACGGGATGGCTCCGCACCCGCCGGCCGCGCCGCAGCCTGACGGCGGCCTGCCGGACGCCGGCGCGCTGTTCCGCGCCCTGCGGGCCGCCTGCCCGCCGGATACGGTGCTGGTGGAGGAAACGCCGTCCAGTTTGCCCGAGCTGCACGCCGCCTGGCCTGTTGAGCAGCCGGACGCCTTCTACACCTTCGCCAGCGGCAGTCTGGGGTGGGGGCTGCCGGCCAGCGTTGGCGTGGCCCTCGCGAGCGGGACAGCGGCCGCAACCGCCCGGTTGTTGCGGTGATTGGCGACGGCTCGGCGCAATACGCCATCCAGGGGTTGTGGACGGCCGTGCGGCTGGAGCTGCCGGTGCTTTTCGTGATTCCGGCCAACGGGCAGTACTGCATTCTCAAGTCCTTCGCAGGGCTTGAGGGGACGCCGGGCGTGCCCGGCCTTGACATTCCCGGCCTGGATTATGTGGCGCTGGCGCAAGGATATGGCGCGACGGGGGTGCGCGCGCAGACCCTTGCAGAGGTGCAGGGCGCCGTCGCCGCGGCCCTCGCACGCAAGGGGCCGACCGTGCTGGAGGTTCCTGTCCAGCCCGCCGTGCCGCCGCTGCTCTGAGGCGCGCCGCTGCTCTGAGGCGCCCGGGGCGCCGTCGCCCGTTCCGTCCGGATCGCGTTCCGGCGCCAGGCCGGCCGTTCGCCGCCATGCGGTGCGAACGGCCAGGCTGGCCGCGTGGGCGCAGGCTGCGCCGCGCTGGCGGCTGGCGCGCGTCAGCGACGGCTGGTGTCGCTGATGTTGGCGGCGGGGGAGACGGAGCGCTCCTGTCCGCTTCCGCGCCGTCGGCGGCCTCAGCCTTCACCAGCACGCCCTCCCGCAGCCACAGCGCGGCGACGTCGTTCTCGGTGAGGTCCGGCTCGGCCGGCGCGGCAGTCGCCGCCGTCGCCGCCGCCAGCCGCGCGGCGAGCGTTTCTCCGTCCGTCGCGGCGGGGGCGCGCGTCGCCCTGGCGGCGGCGCGCGCGGGGGCTCCGGCGGCGCCGGCGGCGGCGAGGCAGCTGGAGATGGCCGCGAGAATGCCGGGAAAGAATTCGCGGCGGACAAAAATCGAAACGCCGTCTCGCGCTGTGTAAGCATGCGGTGAGCACCACATCTGAGACGCCTCCGCCTCAGGCTATGCCTTACCCCGTGGTGGCTGCCTTCCAGTTCCACGGCAGCAGTTCATCGATACGCGCAGCCGGAATGCTATTGATCCTGGCGAGGACGTCGGCCAGCCACGCCTGAGGATCAACGTCGTTCATGCGGGCGGTGACAATCAGGCTGTACATCGCCGCAGCGCGCTGTCCGCCGCGATCCGATCCGCAGAACAGCCACGCCTTGCGGCCAAGGGCGACGCCGCGCAGCGCCCGTTCGGCGGCGTTGTTCGACAGGCAGATCCGCCCGTCATCGAGGAAGCGCGTGAACGATGGCCAGCGCTGGCTCAGATAGCCGATGGCCCTCACCAGGGGATGGCCACGACTGAACTGGTCCCGGGTCTGGCCAAGCCATGCCTCCAGCTGCGCAATCACCGGCGCGCTGCGCATCTGGCGCACGGCCCGGCGCCCGTCGGCGCTGGCTCCATTGATGTCGCGTTCGATCGCGAACAGGCTGTCGATCAGGCGAACAGCTTCCAGCGCCCGCGGATAGACGGACGGCGGCTTCAATCCCCTGGCCGTTTTGCGGGCGGCGCTTTCGATGTCCGCCAGCTCAAAGAACTTGCGTCTTGCGTGCGCCCAGCAACCCGCCTCCAGAATGGGGGCTGGCGCGCGCTCTGGCCTGTACAGCTCATTGTAACCGCCATAGGCGTCGGCCTGAAGAATGCCGCTCCATGCCCTGAGGTGCTCCTGCGGGTGAACGCCCCGACGGTCGCGTGAGTAATGGAAGACAGCCGCCGGTGGCGCGGGGCCGCCCCAGGGGGCGTCGTCACGCACATAGGTCCAGAGCCGGCCCGTATCGGTCTTGCCCTTCGCCAGCACCGGAACCGTGGTGTCGTCGCCATGCAGCCGTTTAGCCGCCAGCACATGCGCCTCGATCCGCGAGAACAGCGGGGCCAGCACCGAGGCAGCGCCGCCGACCTGATCCGCCAGCGTCGACAGGCCCAGCGGCACGCCCTCGCGGGCATAGCGCTCGCACTGGCGGTTGAGCGGCTGATGCTGGCCAAACTTCTCGAACACGATCTGGGCCAGAAGCCGGGGACCGGCCCAGCCGCGCGGCAGCACATGGAACGGCGCTGGAGCCTGGGCGATGGCCTCGCAGTCGCGGCACGAGAACTTCTCCCGCACCGTCTGGATCACCTTCCACTGGCGCGGGATCACCTCCAGCGTCTCGGTGATGTCCTCGCCCAGCTTCCTCAGCCGCGCGCCGCCGCAGCAGGCGCAGGCGCGCGGGGCTTCAACCACCACCCGCTCACGCGGCAGGTGCTCAGGGAAAGGCTGACGCGCGGGCTTCCTGCGGCGGAACGCGGCGACAGGCGTGGTCGCGCGGGCGGCGGCTTTCTCTGCGGCAAGCTCGTCCTCGGTCGCGCCAGTCTCAAGCTCCTCCAGCTGCAGCTCAAGCTGGTCGAGCAGGCGGGCGGTCCGCTCCGATGAGGCGCCAAAGCGCTCACGTTTGTACTTCGCAATGAGCAGCTTCAGATGGGCGATCTGCGCCTGGTCATCGGCGCGCCGGGCCCGGGCTGCGGCGGCTTCTGCCTCGGCCCGGTCAGCCCGCTCCACGGCGGCGACGAGCGCCGCTTTCAGCGCTGCGACATCGTCAGGAACGGGGCTGGCCATGGCTTTCATGACCGTAGTGAATCACAGATCAGGGCGTTTGTGGCGCCCCAAAATGCCGTCTGGCCAAACTATTTTTGCTCAGCCGGCGCTGCGCGGCCTCCAGCTGTGTTGCGGATGGCGCCAGTCAATTCCTTCGAGCAAATAGCCGAGCTGGGCTGCCGTTAAGGCAACCGCGCCGCCCCCTGTCGCAGGCCAGATGAACCGGCCGCGTTCCAGCCGCTTCGCATAGAGCGACATGCCGATCCCGTCGTGCCACAGGATCTTGCACAGTGCGCCGCCGCGGCCCCGGAAGACATACAGGTCGCCGCAATGGGGATCGCGCCGGAAATGCTCCTGCACCAGCAGCGCAAGGCCATTCATGCCCTTCCTCATGTCGGTGTGGCCAGAGCAGATCCACACCCGGGCGCCGGCGGGGATCATCGCAGCGCCTGCAGCACGGCGCTGACCAGCGCAGGCGGGGCTGAAAGGGGGATATCAATCCGCGCTGTGACAAGGGTGACGCTGATCACCGGGGCGCTTCAGGCCCCGGGCTGCATTCATCGCCCGCCACAAAGCTTCCAGGCTTGAGCCCGCCGCCA
>NZ_JBHLWR010000006.1:0-477500 GCF_042432745.1 Camelimonas abortus
AGATCGCCATTGATTACGACGTTTGACGTGATTTCCAGGAGATAGGTTGCGCCAGCACCATCAGCACGCTTCACGCCGGTGAAGACAAAGCCGCCATATGATCCCCCGACGTAGCCCTGCACCGCATACTGGACGCCAAGGCCATTCACGGACGTCATCAGGCTGGAAATGGACGCGGTGTGACCGCCGACCGTCGTGGATAGACTGCTGATCGAACTCGCCAGAGCACTATCGCCGTTCGCGCGCGCAGTCTGCTCCGCTGTTATCGCGGCGGTGTTACTGCTGACAGTCGCCGTCAAGCTGCTGATGCTACTTGCCAGCGCACTGTCACCGTTCGCGCGCGCAGTCTGTTCACTGATGATGGCCGCTGCGTTTGCGCCAACACCAGCCTCAACAGCAGTCACACGCGACGCCAGAGCCTCGCCAGCGCCGACGACAGCACTCATGTCATCCTGAACGCGGGCGAATGCGTCAGCAGTCTCCTGCTCAACTGTCGTCACCTTGCGTTGCAGGTCCACGGTCGTTTTGACCATCCAACTGCGCGACGCCTGTTCCCAATCCAGCATTGCTGTAGTCGGGAATCCACCGCCATCAATCCGCCGCACCTCGCGTGGCATGACGTAAGGCGCGGTGAGCGGATCGACCTCAAGCGGAACAGTTCCGGTTGTATAGTCTGGATCGTCAGCCATTAGCCTGATGGCCTCGCGTCAGGGTCAGGGATGCTAGCGCCAAGAAAAGCGAAATCCTTCGCCGTGTCGGTTGTGATCCGCACGCGAAGCCCGTGATGCGTGCTCATGCCAAGGCGATTGACGCGCACCGGCCACGTCTCAGCATCTTTCAGTGAGCGAGTAACGGGCGTGGACCATGTTTTTCCGCCGTCATGCGACCACGACACAGCCACGTCGGCGTCTGTCTCGGTGAAATCCATGAACAGCGACGGGATGGATACGCGCGCCGGGTATTCCTTCACCGGGCCGGACTCCAGATGCACCGGCATGGCCGCGCCGTTCTCGGTAAAGACGGATCCAGAGAACGTCAGAATGTCGCCTGTGAGGCGATCCGCGACCAGCCAGCGGTCAGTGTCGAACCACGTCGGGCCACCACGCCAGCCGGTTGCGCCAGTGCTGGTGCGCTCATTCCACACGCGGCCCGTCGTGTCATATTCCCACGACCCCTGATCCGACGTGATGATGACGAATCCCACGCCGCGCCAGACATAGGCCGACATGCGGATTGACGCCCGGTCAGACGCCTGGATGAAGCGCTCCACGTCCGGGGTGGAAATCCGCGCCGTTTCGTAGCCGCTCAGAGCGCGCACGGTGAAGTCGGACCCCACGAAAAAGATGGGGTTATTCCACGCCTCGTCATTGCCGATTGCGGCCATCGGAGCGATGACGCCTACAGGTAGCACCGTCGCAGCGCGCTGCATCGGGTAGGGCATCGTGCCCGCGTTCTGGTACGGCTCAATCGTGGACTCGCCCATGGCGTACAGCAGCGACCCGGCGGCAATCACACGTCGCAGGCCATCGGCCCGGCTCTCTGCCGTGGTGAAGCTGAGCGCGTTAACGTCCGTGCTGTTCAGCTCGCTGGCAAACAGCCGGCCATCCGGCACGGTGAAGTGAAAATACCCACCCAGAAACTCGACGCTGTTGACCGTCGCCGGCAGATCAGCGTCTGGGTAGGCCGAGACGGCGCTTGACCCGATGACGTAAGCCCCGCCAGACGCCCGCACAGCCACAATGTCGGGCGTGGACACACCATCAGTCGTGCGGTTGTTGCGCGCCAGCGTCACGCCGTCGGTGCCGGGAATTGAGCCTGTCAGCGTGGTTACGGTCGACCCGCTGATGCGAACCACCGCGCCATCATAGACAATCACCCACTCGTCATTGACCTTGAGCGCGCCGCGAACGCCGCTCTTGCCGGTGGACAGTACATGCACGAGGCCGGGCGAACGGCGCACCACGTCACGGTCGCCGTCCTTGTCAACCCATGCGTTGATCCGCCGACCGTCGCCCTCACCGGGGCGCGATCCAGGCGTGGAATTTTTGGGGAAGGGAACTGCCACCATCAGAGGCGACCCTGCCGACGTGACGCGCCGAGCAACGAGCGATCAACCTTGAGGCGAGCGCCAGGCACGCCCTTGCCGATGCGGGCGATGGTGCGCAACCGGGATTCAGCCCGCTCGATCACCTGATATTCGCGACCACGGCCAAACGCCGGCGCGCAGGTTTCAACCAGAATGTCTGTCAGCAGCTGGAAAACCTGATCGTCAATATCGTCAGCCGGCGGCACATAGATGACATTGCGCTGGGCCAGATCGGCCAGCACGCTCTCTAGCCGCCGCTCAACAAGCGCCGCGTCAGAAGCACCGGCAGTCTGGCCGGCATAGAGCACGCCAAGGTCTTGCAGCACCGCGTCAATCAGTTCGGCCTTGCTTGCCATGTGATGCCCTCAGAAATGGATAGGGCGGCCCGTAGGCCGCTCCTTTTGTCGTGATGGTATCGGAAGGCGTCAGGACGCAGCGCTGCCGCTGACGCGGATCGCAAGGCGCGGATCGACGGCCTTGATGCCGTAGAGAATGTCCAGGCGGTACCGCGACACGTCGTTGGAGCCGTCATAGTACGGGACCAGACGGGCCGAGATGCCCTTGTAGGACTCGCGGGCCACATCGACAGCGCCGGGCGGCGCGACCAGCGGAGCCATCACAAGAGCGAAGGCGTTCTTGTGGAAGATCATCGACTGGCGGTAGCCGGTGGAGGCCGCGCCAACGAGCGTGATGGCCTTGTTGTCCAGATCGGTTACGCCAGCCTTCACGGCGACAGTCTGGTGCGCGCCGCTCCAGATCATCGCAGGCGTGATCTTCAGCGAGGCGATGGCGCTGCCGGAGCCAGTTGCACCTTCAACGACGGTGAACTGCTTCAGGAAAGGCAGCGGCTGCTTCGTCACCGGGTTGACGTCATACACGTCGGCAATGGTGAATACGTCACCAGCCGCCAGCGTCTGCGTGGCACCGCCAAGGCCGTCAATGCTGATGGTCTGGACGTTGGTGTCACGCACCGCTTCCCACGTCACAGTGGCTGCGGTGATCGAGCCGTTGACCGCAATGGACGAGCCAGAGCGCGAACCAGTGGTGAACGTGGCGACGTTCTGGCTCATGAAGGTGTTCACGCCAGCAATGTTGCCAAGCGCGCCTTCACGGTAGGCACCGCGAGCGGCGTCCTGCACGTAAAGGTTCGTCTGCGAGCCGAGCAGGCCCCAGAAGTCAGACGGGGCAAGGAAGGCAGAGCGGTCGCCCTTCGGGACGCCGAGCTCGTCCAGGCGCTCGACGGCGGCGGCGAAATCCTTGAAGCCCTTGATGCTCTCGCCGGGAGTGCCGACCCAATTCGGAACGGACGTGGCGAGGCTGAGCAGGTCTTTGTCCACCTGGTTGGCAAGCTGGATCATCGCCGGGCGAATGACGCGCTCCGACAGCTCGGTGATGTCGAGCGTCAGTTCCTTCGACGTGAAACTGAAGTCGATACCCTTCTGCTTGTCGATCACAAGCGAGGTCTTGCCCTCGCTCACGTCCTGATTGGACGCCACAGCGCCATCGCGAACGGTGAAGTCGGCCGGGCGGCGAATGGTGATGGTGTCGCCAACCTCATAGCCATTCACGGACTTGGAAAATTCATCCTCGTATCCGCGATAGACGGCCTTGGCCGCGCCGAGTTCGTTTTCAAGGATGCGAACGGCAGCCTTGGCGATGAGGGAAGTCTGGAGAGTGCGGTTTGCCATTGGTCAGTCTCCGCCCGTCAGCCGTATTTCGCTTTCAGCCACGCTTCCAACTTTGCTTCATCGGATGCAGGGCCAGCGCCGCCCTTGATCGGGGCGGTCGGCGGAGGGGCTTTAGAAGTGCGGTTTGCGGTGGGCAGGCTCAGCTTGGCCTCCAGTCGCCCGATAGCGCGCGCGGCAGACAGCGGGTCCATGGCGTTAAGCCGTTGGAGGTCCGCCGGATTTTTCGCGAGATGGTACTTGAGCAGTGGCCCCTTATCGGACTCGATAACAAGCCGGGTAACGGCATCAGATGCGGGCATTGCGCCAGCCTGCGCCATCGTCTGCACGTAGTCCGGGATGGCCTTCGCCACCTCAGCCTCGCGCTCGCGGAAGTCTTCCAAAGCGATCTGCTGTGCAGCCGTCATCTGCGCCTGACGCGCGGCTGCGTTGCGCTTCGCTTCCTTTTCTGCCAGCCGTCGATCAATTTCGTAGGCCGTCATCGCGCGCTCATACGCGAAATAATCCTCGAAATCCTCGATCTTTGGCGGCTCGCCCACTTCCGCTTCAACCGCTCGCCTGATCGCCTCACTGTCAGCGGGAACAGGCCCGCGACTGCGCTGCAATTCCAGTTCAGCAGTCAACTCAGCGATTTTGCGCTTGAGCCGGTCAACGCCTGACCGCCTCTTGCGCTTCTCGCCATCCTCTTGCTCGTCGCCATCATCGCCTGCGGCGTCTGCGCCTTCGGCGTCTGCTTCAGCCTCCTGTCCTGTTTTGGCCTCGTCCGTCGTTTCGGTCGTGACCTCAGACTGTTCGGCTTCGGCCTGCGGCTCATCGGCCACTGGCACGTCTACCTGGTCGTCATCCTGCATTGCTGTGCTCACAAAAAAGCCGCCTCAAAGGGCGGCGCCCGTCATCGCGACTGGCGCGTCATGCGCCTGCCTGCGTGAAGGTCAGACCGGCGCTTGGCCGGGATCGTCAGGGCCAACCAAAGAGCCGCCCTGCGGCGGCTCTGTCGGCATCATCTCTGGATCAATCGCCATCTCAGGCGGCGCGCCCATCGTATCGGGCGGCAATTCCTGTGGCATGTCCTGCGGCGGCTCTGGCGGCTGTTGCAGCATGGCGAACAGGTCGCCCACGACAGCCTGCAATTCCTGAACAGCCCCGGCGATTTCGTCCACGCGAGGATCAGCGGCTGGCTGCGGCGCGACTGGCTCTGCCGGCATGCTCGCGGCAAGCTGCGCCTCCATTGCAAGCCGCTCCAGTTCAATCTGCGCCTTCTGCGCGTCAGCCTCTGCTTTCGCAGCCAGAGCCAGTTTCTGGCGCGTCTCAGCGTCCTTGGCGGCCATCTCCATCTGCATGGCCTGCTGTTCAGCCGGCGATGGCTCAGGCGGCGGGGCAGGCTGCTCTTTGCTGTCCTGCGCAATCAGTTGCTGGATTTGCGGCGGGGCAATCGCCTTCAGGCGTTCGGCCATCTTGTCGGCCATCGGCCAGTCCTGCGCCTGCACGTACAGATCGCCAATAGCCGGGAACAGTTGCGGAGCCGACTGAACCAGTTCCCGCATACCCTCGCGGGCTTCCTCGCGCCGCGTGGTGTAGCTCGGACCCATAGACAGCGTTACGTCATAGCTGCCAACGGTCAGGTCATTCAGGATCGGCGCAGCGCCTTCAACAGCGATGCCGTTCGGCTGGTTGATCGCCAGTTCTTCAATGGTCCCGTCTTCGCCGGCAATGCGCAGCGTGCGCGCCGTGTCGTAAATGCGCGGGATCAGGTCAACGAGAATCTCGCCCGTGCGCTGGATCGCATAGGTGAAATGATCCACGTACACAAACGCGCCTACGTCGCCCTCACGCTGGCGAGCGAGAATGGCCTTGCCAGACGTTTCGTTAGACTGAGCGCCGAGCGAAGCATCGTAAATGCCGATGGTCCGCTTAATGTCTTCTGCGGCAAGGCTGATCTCCTGCAAAAGCGCAGGCGACGGGACAGGCGGCTGCTCACGCGACGGGCGCTGACCACCATTGGCCGGGTCAGGCGTGTAGCGCAGATATGGCAGGCTCGCGCTGTTGGCGATCTGCCATTCATCCTCGTATTCCTCGAAATTCTTCTCAGTGCCAACGTACGGCACTTTCGGCTGGAGCGCGGTCAACTCAATCTGCGCTGAACGCCCGTAATTGTACAGCCGCTGCGGATCACGGGCGAAGCGGATCGCACCATATCGGATGCGCCGGCGACCGATTGTCTGCTCATTGCCGATCACCGGCACAATCGGGATATGACGCCCGACGTGGCGCGTGGGCGCCTCAAGCACTTCACCGCATGAGATAACAGCGCGCCAGACTTCATCGACCGTGCGAGCGTCTTCACGAGCGACCATATCGGCAGCGCGGGCCGCCTCGACAATCTCAGCGTTCTGCTCAGCGCGGCGCTCGTTCGGGTCGTCCAGGTCATAGACGCTGCCATTCTTGAGCAGCACGAGGCGGTGCTTGACGGTCTTCTTATACCAGTACTCAGCCACGCGAATGTGGTCGTCAGACGCCCACAAGCCACCGTCTATGGCATAATTCGTCGTCCAGTCCTGAACTGTCTTGCCTGGGTAGCGGTCCTTGAAAGCCGCATGGCTCATATCAACCGGCACGAAGCACCAGCGGGCGTCAGAGCGGGCGAGGTCCGTGCTGTCCGGGTCCCAGATCACGGACACGCCGTCGTCAATCAGCGCCAGCCGAATATCCTGGTCAAACGTCGTGTCGGAGGCGTATTCCGTCATGACGCGCCAGTGAGCGATGCCACAGACAACCTGGCTATCAGCGGCCATCGAATAGACAGCAGACTGCGCCTTGCTGCGGTTTTCGATGTAGCGGATCACAGCCGACAGCGCTTCGGCAGTCTCCGGGTCAGCGTTGTCGTCAACGCCGACGCATTTGATGGCCGGACGCATCTGGCGCATGTCGCCCGTGATCTGGCGCGTGTACGTCGGCAGGGCATTGATGGTCACGCATGGACGGCCCTCGCGGACACGCCTCGCCTCATCTTCCCACTGGTTCAGGCCAGCGTGGAATTCCAGGTCATAATACGCCTCGCGGATATTCTCGCGCTCGCGCTCATAGCCGGAGTTGTAACGCTCATGCGCAAGACGCAGGAACTCACCGTCGTCAGCGGTCGTGCTCTCTGGCTTCTTGTCGCTTTCCGCCATGCTCATGCACCCATCCAGCCGCCGCGCGCATAACCAGCGGGACGTTTCTTTTCGCGCTTAACCTTGGGCTCTTCGTAGGCCACGCACATCAGGCCAAAGGCATCGGCCGCGTGCGATGACCAGTCGTGTTCAGGCCCAAGGTCGATGCCGCGTGCCTCATCCCGGCGCGCGTGATAAGCGCCCAGCGCCTCGCGACCGGCTTCCGTCTTCGCTTCATCGAACCAGATGGCGGGGAACATGCGCCGGGCAGCTTCAATGCGAGCCATTGCAGCGCCGCGCCCTTGGTTCGGTACAACGACGACCTCAAAGCCTGCCTGCCGCAGCGCGCTCTCATATGACACGTCGAAAACGCGATCCTGCGTCGCGCCGTCATGCGGCAGGATGCACAGCGCCTTGCCATAGCCATTGTCGCGAAGCCAGTTGACGTGCGTGGCGAGCGGCTGCCCCTGCGCCTCGTAGTAGTCGAGCACGCGGATTTCGCGCCCGACAAACTGGCATATCCAGATCGAGCAGGCGTCGGCCTTTGCGCCGGTGCCGCCAATGTCCCAGACGGCGCGAACCTGCATCAGCGGATCAGCGACCACGCGGCAGATGCGGCCCTCGCTCCTCGCCTGCGTCAGACTGGCGGCGTAGTAAGCGCCGACGCTCACCGTAGCGTAATCGCCCTCCCAGATGTGGTCGTACTGGTCAGGCGACATGCGCAGACAGTCCTGCCGTTCCTGCTCCAGTTCCGGCGTGAACCATGGATTGTCGCGCCAGTTGGCCTGCACCACGACGGCTCCAGTGGGCCGCTCTGGCCCGCGCAGCATCACATCAACCGGATCAACGCGCCGCTTCGGATTCCATGACCACCACATCTGCGCTCCAGCCGCGCGCATCGTCGGGCGCAGCAGGCTGATTGAGCGAGCCGTGGCCGTGTGAGCCTCTTCCCACCATGCGCGACGGAAGCCTTCCAGCGACTTCACGCTGTCGGCGCTGTAATCGTTCATGCCCTTGAAGATGATGATGCCGTCGCCTGGCGTCTGGATCACGTCGCGGAACACTTTGAAGCCATCCGCCTCGCCAAGCCCGAACGCCACCAGCTTCGCCTCAATGAGCGCCTTTGCTGATTGCGTCAGATCCTTCTGCACCTCACGGATGCAGAGCGCTCGCATCCCCTCGCCAATCTCACCGGGGGCAGCCAGGCAATCCTCGATCATCAGGCCAGCGAAGAAATGGCTCTTTCCTGAGCCGCGACCGCCGAACGCCCCCTTGTCTCGCGCAGGCTCCAGCAATGGCAGGAAAACCTCAGCCGTTGGAATCTGTATCCTTCGGCCTGACAACGACTCTCTCCACCGCTGTAATCGGAATAGCGCCGCCGTTTGGTCCGCTGATTTCCTGCTGCGTTTTCTCGCGCCAGTCGTCGGGGAAACGGTTCTTCATGTTGAAGATGAAGGCTGTTGCGTTGAAGCCAGGAACAAGCCCGAACGTCGCCTTGCGTCCTTCACTTTCCCACCAGCCCTGAGCTAGCGAGACAGCCTCCTTTACGGCGCTCAAAAACTCGGGGTTTGCTTCTGCCCAATTGTCGAGGGTGTTGCGGCTCACACCAAGTGCATGCGCCATTTCCGCCTTGCTTGCTCCCTCGCGGCCAAGCTGGATTACGCGCTCGCAATACTCAGGGCGGTATTCTGTAGGCCGTCCGCCTTTCGGCTTGTCACTCATTGCGCGACCTGTGCTGTTATCTGGAGAAGCCACTCGATGCTGAGTGAGACGTAAGCCTCCGGCGAAGGCCGCCTTGTCGTGACAGTGCCTTGTGCTGAAGCTGTGCTCATAAGGACGCAGTTAAGAGCGCAGGTTCATGCAAGTGGCGGTTATTTCCGGATCCGAACGTCGCCGTCGCCAGCGAGGGAGTGTATGGGCAGTTCTGCGACATGCCCAGGTCGTCAGTGCTCCCGGTTACGGGGAGCGCTAGGCGCAGACACGGTTTGCGCGATCAATCATAGCCACCAGGGGGGAGGGCAGAGAGAGACCGACCGCGCAATTACTACACCCCACATCGCGGCTAGTGGTACGATGCACGCTTGTACTCAAGCGAAGCCAGACTATGCGTCTCGGCTGGGGTGGATTAGCTTGCGCCGCCGTGGTCTGTGAACGTGCGCTGGGGCAGAACCCGCTGGGCTCACCTGATCCCCGCTGCGCTCTGCCAAGGCGGTCGCAATCTCAGAATCAACAAGCGGGGCGCTTGACCCGGCTCAATGGCGGACTCCCACCAGAAATTTCGGCCCCGATAATGCGTCACGCGCGCGCGGTTGTCAAGCCCCTCTGCATAAAACGCCACACAGTGTTCAGCGTCTCGCGCAGCGCCACCACGTCACAAGCCGCTGGGGGTATGTCGAACACGCATACCGCAGGCAGTAGCTTGTTTGCGGTGAAGTGCTGGCCGCGCTCAGCGAAAGCCTCCTGCAATCCATCCATGCGGGCGCGCAGCAGGTCAATCGCGTGCCAGTTCTCGTTGTCGTTGCCGTGGGGAAGGCGGAAATTGCTGGCGGCGACGAACTCGCTCAGGTGCGCGCTCACGCGAGGCGGCGTGATGCCGGTGATGTGCCGGTGATAGGACAGCCAGAGCTTGCCGTACCACTCTGCTGCGTCGTGCTGGATCTGGCTGATCTGCCCTGCGGCGAACAGTCGGCCTACAGAATAGCCCAAAAATGGATTCTTAGGGTCGCTGAAGCCCCTTCGATGGGGCTGGGCTATGGCGACAGCCAGAATCTGTTCTTGCGTCTCCACGGGCTTCCTGTGGGCTTTTGCGATGCGACCCGATGCGGAGCGGATCACACCCGCCACGGGCTTGCGACCAGACTTGCGCTTGAGCTTGAGCTTGAGCTTCGACATTCGGGCGTCCTTGGGCAGTGATGGGCTTGGCGTCGGCTGGCTTCAGATCGGGATGGGTGTCCTGATCGGGTCATACGTTTTGACAGTCGGCGCGGGGACGCCGCGCAGGTGGCGGGCGAAAGCCAGGTAGTTGATCCCGTCGTCGTAGCTGTCGGCGTGGCCGGGATTGCCAGCGAGGCGGGCCAGCTTGACCGCGTGAAGCACCAGAGCCACGTCGGCGGGGTCCAGCGCCTTGCCGATCAGTGCGCCGGCAATCGTGGCGGCTCTGGCGAAGCTGTCTTCGATGCCGCCGTAGGGCTGGCCGCGCTGGTCAACGATGGCGGCGCAGTGGTCGAGGATAGAACGGACTGGATGCGTCATTCTGCGTCTCCCAAGCCAGCCTCAGCGGCCTTGCGGCGCAACTCGTCGGACACTGCGCGCAGGATCGCTGCGGCGCGCTCTGGATCGCAGGGCCTGGCGCAGCGATCAGACGCTGCCTGTCGGCGCTGTTCCGCCTCACGCCGGGCCATCGCGTGCCTGGCGGCGGATTCCTCGCAGGCGGCTTTCACTTCGGCCATGGACGGCATCCATTTGCACTGGACAGGCAGGCCGGATCGCGGGCTAACCACATCGGCCAGCACGTAGGCCGGGTAGTCGCTCATGAGCTGAACCATGGCGGCGGCGAACAACTTCACGTCGCCCACGTCCTTCTGCGGGAAACATCCCATCAGCATGCGGGCGTAGCTGGTTGCCTCAGTGACCGAAACCGCGTCCGGTCGGCGGAAACCCACCGTGCTCTGCGGCCTCTGCGATGGCATGGAGTTCTGCGAGTGCGTCAGAGATTGCGTGGCCATTGCGGCGCTCCTGATGCTTGGCGAAGGGGATGATCTGGGTTTTGCGGCTGGCGGCCTGCTCTGCATCACGGCGAAGCCAGCCGGTGAATGTCCGGTCCCAGTCTGCTTTTCGGGCGACGGCACGATTGCGGTTGCCAATGGCCCAATCCCGCATGGCGTCTGCCCGGCGATCCACCCACGCTGCGTCCAGTCCGTACTGGCGGGCGAGGTCGTAGTGGGATGCCTTGGGCGACCAGTCGTCAGGGATGGTAGAGCCGCGCGAATTGGCGGCGCGTGGCGCGGGCTGCGAAGCAGTGCGCGCATCCCTCCTATTTTCTTCTTCTAGCCTCTGGCTTCTGGCTTCTGGCTTCTGGGCTTTAACCCGGGGGTTAACCCCCTTTTCCGCTAACCCATTGTTTTTTAAGGCGGGGTTGCCGCCAAGTTTGCCGTTATTCTTGTCTCGTTCGGCCTTAAAGTTATCGCGAAGTATGCGTCGAGATGTGACGAAGTTTTCGTCGTTCCTCGTAAACACGCCTGCGTCTTCCAGCTCGCGCATCAGCCTGCGGATGGTGCGCGGATCATCTCCGAGCACAGCCGCAAGGTCGCGCTCAGTCGGGTTTTGACCGTTGAAGTGCAGGCGACCGTCACCGCCCTGATGGATCAGGCAAATAATGTCGATCCAGAGCGAGCGAGCGGCGCGAGAAACGCGCTTGAGCGTGACTTCCGACTGCCAGTCAGCCGGGTAAAATTTGAGCCACGGCTTGCTCATGGCCTGCCATCCTGTGATTGCAGCGCCTCATAGACGCGGATCGCGTCGTTCGGTGCGTGTTGCGTCAGGGAGATGCCGGAGCGCTCGACAGCCTTGGCCGCGCGGCGGATGCCGTACAAGATGCTCGAATGATCGCGGTTCATCCGCATGCCGATGCCTGTCAGACTCATCAGCAGCCCATGACGGGCGACGAACCAGATAGCGTGCCGGGCGTTAACCAAGGGGGGAGATCGCCCGGCGACTGCCTGAAGGCTGGCCCTTGTGGCTCCTGCGTGCTCACACACAGCCTTCTCAACATCGAGCAGCGACCACTTGGCGCTGCCGACCAGGAGGATGTCACGCTCTCCCCTCGCACGCAGGTCAGAGAGCATGGCGTTGGTGCGGGCAAGCTTTTCAGCCATCTCGCGGCGCTGGCGTTCCGCCAGCGCCTGCGCTCGCTTGATACGCCTTCGCTCGCGCTCTCTGGCTTTGCGGTGGGCTTCGCGTTGGGCGCGCTCTTCGGCCATACGCACGGCGCGCTCTTCCGCCGCCTTGCGTTGGGCCTCTGCGGCTAGAGCCGCCTCGCGCTCTGCCTTCTTGCGCGCCTTATAGGCCCGGTCTGACGCGCGCTTGCGCTCCTTGCGCTCTTCCGCCGCCTTGCGCTCTGCCTTCTTGCGTGCCTTATAGGCCCGGTCTGACGCGCGGGCGGAATCAGCCCTGACAGACGTCGGCACAAGCCCATAGAGCTGCATCAATTCCGCTGTTGTGTAGAACCGGATCGGGGCGTTCATCGCGCATCCCTCCGAACGACTGTCCCATCCATGCGGCGCTTCCAGCCGGACGCCTTGCTGCCTGGGATCGGATTGCGGGATTTCGGTTTGATGCCGAGGTGAATGGCGCGCACGCGGTCGGTTTTGGCGCGGGTCTTCGCCTCGCCAGCCGTCTTGACCGCATGGCAACGGATATGCGCTGGCCGCATGTTGGACGGCTCGTCAGCACCGCCGAGCCAGAGAGGCTTGCAATGCTCAACGTCCCACGGCTCGCCCACCTGTATGCGCAGTGAGCAAATATGGCAGACGCCACCAGCCGCATCGAACACGCGGACACGCTGGGCAGCGGTGAGGCTCTTGCGCTTCATGCCGCCACCTCCGCTCGCAGAGGGATGCGCCAGTCATTCAGCGCGACCTGAACGTCTCCGACAGACCGCACAACGGCGTAGCAGACGCTATTCTGGCCAGCCCATTCCGCCCATGCCTTCTGGCTTGGCGACAACGCGCCGCCATTGGCTGGCTTGATTTCCAACAGGCCACACCAGGAGCCGGGACCGAACACCACCATGTCCGGCACGCCAGCCTTGACGCCCATTGCCTTGAGCATCGCACCAGTGCGGGCATCGCGCGCGCCGCCGTTCGGAACGTGCGTGTAGCGGTATTCCTCCGGCAATGCGCAGTCGAGAAAGGCGGCGATGGCCTTGTGCGGGCCAAGCTCCCGCTGAACCCTCTTGCGCCTCTGAGGCTTTGCGATAATCATACGGCCTCCGTAGAGTCGTGGAATCGGACGCCGTGCCGGGCGCCGTATTCGTGAATTGCTTCGATCAGGTCAGACATTTGCCGGACCGTGAGGCGGGAAGACCGGAAGCCGAGTGGGAACGGCCCCGATCCATCCAGCCCATCTGCGAACTGCACCTGGTGGCCTAGCGCGTGCATGAACGCGCATTTCCAGGTCTCAGGCGTCCAGTGCCGGCCTTCCGGCTTTGCGCGACTGATTTCGCTGAGAAGTGACCAGAGAAGCGCGTTCTGCTCGTTGGTGCGCGTGGCGGCTTTTACAGTCACCACGGCGTCAACTGGTGCGCGATCAATCAGGGTCTTTGCGAAGGCCCGTTGCGATGCGCCGCGTAGGATCACTGTCTGCGCCATGGATCGCCCATCAGAATGGGATGTCGTCTGACAGTTGGTCGGCATAGTTGCCGCCAGCGTTGTCATTGCCCGGTGCGATTGCCCGATCGGATCCACCGCCCAAAAGCGTGACCTGATCCGCGCGAACGGTGAGATAGGTCTTCCCATCATGCTCGCGGGTGGACAGATCACCGGACACAGCGACGCGCGACCCCTTGGTCAGGTATTGCGACAGGCTTTCGCCGCGCTTACCCCACAGCGCCACGTCAAACCAGAGCGTGCGCTTGCCATCAGGTCCACGTTCCTCGACAGCAACGGGCCAGCCCGTCACCTTGTCGCCGCTGCCAGTCGTGCGGGTTACTGCGTCACGGCCAATGTTGCCGGCAATGGTGATGTTTTTCATGGTCAGGCTGCCTTGCTGAATTCACGGATCGCGGCTTGCTTGAGCGCGTAGACCTTGCGCAGGTGCTCTTTGGTGGCGTCAGGCAGAGCGGCGAGGCGCTGGCTATTGCGGGCGAGCACTTCTTTCAGCGCTGCCTCAGTCTCAGCCTGGTCAATCTCGCGCTCGATTTCAGCGGCTGTCGCGGCGGCGTTCGGAGCGGGCGGCGTCTGCATGGGCTGCGAGCGGCCATCGCGGCCACTGGCGGCGTTGCCGTCGTCATCCTCGGGAGCAACGCCTGTCATCGCCATCAGGCCATAGCGGCGACCATAGGTGATGGCAGAGCCAACACCCTGCGGATCAGGCTTCACCGGGCGCAGAGAGAGCGTGGATCGCACCCACTGGCCGCTCTTGTGCATCAGCATGGTCGTGATGCGGACAACCGACCCTCCCGCCTCCGTCGAGACGGGCTGAATGATGCTGAACCCGTTGGCGTTCAGAGCGCCCTGCACCGCGTCAATCACGTCGGCCAGTTCGGCATACTTCGACTTGAAGTGGTCATTGCGCTTGGTCTTGATCACGTCGCCCATAGCCTTCTGTGCTTCCACGAAAGCTGGCGCCCATGCTGAAATGTCGGCGGACATTTCCATCACTTCGGAGATGATCTGATCGGTCATCACGCGGCCTCCTGCCGGTAATAGCGGGCGCGCAGAGCGGACAGCTTGTCGTCCAGTTCTGCAAGAAACTTGATGACTTCGGCCTCAATGCTGGCGATGCGTTCGGCGTCGCGGTGGAACCGCTTCACGAAAATCTGCAACTCTGCCGGCACACGCGGATCGAAGCTGACGAAATCGCACCAGTCGCGGCCGGTGCAGGCCATCTGCCAGAGCATCTGCGCCTCGTATTGAGCCGGGATGCGCTCCGACAGAAGCGTATCAATGTGCGTGTGGGTATTCGGGCACTTGATTTCGACCAGGCCATCTGCGCCCACCAGGCCGTCGGGCGAAGCAGCCGACATGCCGATCACTGGATGCTCGATCAAGCCGACCTGCTCGACGCGGACGTTGTGCAGGAAGCTGTATGCGTCACGCGCCTGCGGCTCCGTATCGGTGCCCCATTGCATCGCAGGGCTGGTGTATTGCTGCGCCGGAATCCCGGTCAGTCGCTCGACCAGCAATTGCGACATGTAGGCGTCACGGCTGGCGGAATACCCGGATTTCGTGCGGGCGATCACGTCAGCGACGCGCGAGGCAGTCACCTTGCCGACGCGGGCGTTAAGCCATTCGACGCTCCCCTGTTGCATGTCCTGCTCCCTGATATTTCCTGACCACCGGCTTGCCGTTGCGCCATCCGATGACGCGCAGACCGTTGGCCTTGGCTTGCTGTTCGATCACCAGCCGCCGGGTCTTTTCGGCCTTCTGGCTGGCTACGTAGATTTCGTTGAGGCGTTGCATTGCTGCCTCCTACGCGTGCGCCTACACGTGAGGGCGTCACGCCATGCCGAGTGCTTGCAGGTACAATTCCAGGACGGCTTCGTGCTCCTGGCGCTCGGCAGCATCCTTGCGGCGCAAAGCGATGACCTGCTTGATGATCTTCACTTCGAAGCCACGGCCACGGGCTTCGGCGTAAACGTCCTTCTTGCCTGCGTTCAGGTCCGCAATCTCTGCGTCGAAGCGCTCAATGCGCTCCACAATCTGTCGCAGTTCATCGGCTGCTATGCCGGTGCTCGCTACATCATTCACGTATAGCCTCCGCTAATAGCGCCTTGGCTTCCGCCAGCAGAGCTTCCACTTGGTCCAGATCCACCGAACGCGCAGAGCCGCCCACTTGGCGAGCCACTTCCAGTTCATGCGCTAGCCCCCGCATTTCGCGCTCCATGTCCTTGATGGCGTAGGCGGTGAGCGCATCGCGCACGCGCGCATCAAGGCGTTTCAGGCGGTCGCGGGCGATGTTGTAGAGCGTGCCAGGAGCGATCCCGGCCCGCGAAGCAACTCGCCTGCGAGCGTCGTCTATTGATCCGCCGGAGCGCATTTGCTCCCGGCGAACAGCGGCGCGTTCCATGTCGCGCAGCCGGTCAAGATCAGTGATGGCGGCGTCTGTCATTCGCGCCCCCGTTTGCGGATGATTTATCCGCTGTTGCTGGATGCCCCGTCCCATTCGCCTGTGCTCCACTGGTGTTCAGAAAGGAGGCGACTTGGCGAAAGAGACGGAAAACTGGCGATCTGTAGGAGACGTTGCCGCTTTAATCCTTGGCAGGCTGGAGCGGCAGCGTCTCGTCGCGTCTGAAAAGGTGCCGGGAGCCGTCAAAGCCCCCGGCCAGTTTCAGGGAGGACGCGCCCCGTGGGGGCCTCGTGCGGGCGCACGTGAGCGCGCCCGGATCCGGTGAGACAGGCGGGGGGCGTTCATGACGCCCTCCGTTCTTTTTGGGCTGCGAGGTCGGCGAGGACCTCAAACGTGATGCCTCGCACCCGCTTGCGGCGTGCAACCTCGACCACCCGCCGCCAGTGCCGGGGCGGGATGGAGTCGCGGCTTTTCCATGCACTGGTTGTGCCCACGCTGCATCCGATCGCTTTTGCGAACTGGACCGAACCGCCAAGGGCATCGATAACGGATGAAAAATTCTGCATGACGCAAACTAATCTGCATTACGCAATCATCCACGTCAAGCCTGAATTATCAGATTTGCAATCAGCGGCTCTGCATACTGCCGACATGGAAGTGCATGACAGACTCAAGCAGGCGCGCATCGCGCGCGGCATCAAAACAGCCAGGGCTGCCGCTGAGCGGCTGGGCGTCCCCTATGGCACATACTCTGGCCATGAGGCCGGAACACGCGGCATTCGCATGGAGGAACTGAAGGCATATGCCGACGCATTCCGTGTCTCAGCTGCATGGCTGGCATTCGGCGAGGGCGATCCACATGAGCTACCGCCTAGCTTTAGGCTAGAGGTGTACGGTCATGTGGGGGCAGGAGCCGAAGTGTACGGAATTGATGATCATGCGCCAGGGGAGCCTATGGAGGTCTTTGATACAGCCCTCCCTGTGGCAGACGGAACAATCGGCGTCATTGTCCGGGGGGATTCTATGTACCCCAGGTACGATGACGGTGACGTGATCGGGTATTTCCGGGATGGGCGCGACCCATTGGACCTGATCGGCAAAGAGTGCATCGTGAAGCTGGCAGACGGGCGCTACTTCGTGAAACGGCTGCGGAGAGGACGCGCCCAGGGTCTGTTCAACCTCGAAAGCGTCAATGCGCCACTCATTGAGGATGTGGTCGTAGAGTGGGCGGCAGAGGTTCACACCGTCATCCGCTCGGGACAGTGGCGAACCAAGTAGCCACAGACACTCGCTGCGCTTCCTAGCCCCGCCTTCGAGCGGGGTTTTTTATTGCCTGTTATGCACCCGGCAAGTGCGCCTGATTGCGTCACGCAATTTATTCTGCATTTCGCAATTGACATGAGGTCTGCGTTTTGCAATCATCACTCCATCGCCACACGGCATGGAGACCGACATGGGCAACGAGATTCCGCCCCGCTATTTCCTGATCCACGGATCATGCGACGGGCTTGATCCCACCATTGAGTTTGACGACGCGCAGTCGCTGGCCGAACTGGCTCGCCAGATCAATGGAGCGGACGTCGAGACGATATTCCGCGTCTGGGAGTATTCGCACTCCGACGGACAGATGCGCGACGTGACAGAAGACGTTGCGACAGAGCTGGCGTTGAACAGCTACCGCGACTCCGAGACCCCCAGCTTCGCTGCCGTCGATCTGATCGACAGCTACGGCCTCGCTTACTACGGCCACTACCAGTCCAGGCGTTCGGATGGCTACGCCGACTATCGCAACGACATGCGCATGGCTGCGGAGTGAGCGCCATGAAGCACATCGGAATCAATCATGAGCCTGCAACTGCTTCCGGTAGCGTCGTTGATATGCGCGGCATTTACCTCAACGGCATGGCTTCTCTGCCGTCTATAGCGGTCGCCAGCGCCATCGGGGCGCTGACCGGGCACATGATCTGCCACGAAATCGCAGCGTCGTGCGGGCTGGATGCTCGCCGGCACATCGAAAGCGCCAAGGCCGCCATTGATGAACTGCGCGAGGCCGCTGGCCTGTCGCCCATCGATTGGCCTGCCACCGCCAAGCCTGCGGAGTGACCATGACCGCCACCGAATTCCTCTGGCTGTTCGCAGCCTCTTGCATCATCGGCGGCGTGGCTGACTACGCCTGCTCTGTCTGGCTGTGAGGTCAGCATGAACTGGCACAACGACAGGCTCTGCTGCGAACTGCTGATACTGCCGATCATGGTCTATGACTTCGCGCAGTCGCAGTACCCGATCCAGCGCACCGATGAAGAACGCCACTACACGCGCGGCGTACTCAATGGCTGCTATTTCGCCGTGTGGGAACTGATTGAGCATCTTGACCACAAGCGGGCCGAAAAACTTCTGAACCGAGCAATGCGTGTCTGCCGGCAGATCGCCGTCGAATTGAACAACCGGCCCGGCGCTCGCATCGGCATGACGCATTACTACCTGATTGAAGAACTGCTGTCGTCAGGAACGATTGAACTGTGCGCAGGCTCCGCGTTCGGAGACGCGCTGGAAGTTCTGCTGACCGGCGTTCAGGAGCACTTCGCCAAGGAAAAGCTGGACGCCGCCGCGCAAAAGTCCGCGCGAAAGCTGCTCGATATGCTCCGCGACCAGCACGGCTTCTACCGTGAGCACTTCGCCAAAAGGATCGCAGCATGAAGGTTTTGTACTTCACCGGCCCCTGGTGTCAGGCATGCCAGCAGCTGAAGCCATTTGTCGAGCGCGAGACGACCAACCATGGCGTTACGCTGGAATACATCGACATGGGCGAACAGCCCGACGTTGCTGACGCGCACGGCGTTCGCGGAATCCCGGCAATCTCGATTGTCGATGACGCGGACAAGCAGGTTGACCTGATTACTGCCGCGCAGATCCGCATCCGCCTTCCGGCTGCTCTGAAGGAGGCAGCCGCCGCCCGCGCCCACGCAGAGGCCCTGATCGCGCTGACGAAGCGGGAGGCCAGCCATGACTGACGCGCCGCGCGACGTGCCTGCGCAGGAGCGCGAATGCCTGGAGTTTGTCTGATGACAGAGAAAGCGTTTCAGAAGATCAAGGCAGGGCTAGAGGATGCCCGCGATATGCTCGCCGCCGCCCCTGCCGCGCCTGCGCAGGAGCCGGTGACGCCCGATGTAACAGCCCGATTTGTTACGTCCTCCGGGTGCATCCAAGGCTTTCAATCCGTTCCGGTAAGCGCGGTTCGGATGAGCGACGACGGGACGCAATTAGACGTTGATTTGGATTACTGGCCTCCAGCCGCCAGCCCGCAGGTGAAGGTCAAGCCGCTGGTGTGGGAGGAGCATCCCGCCGGGCTGGTCGCGAGCGCCGGCGGGATCGGCGAGGCATACATCATCGACACACGGATTGCGCGCCGTGTGCACTTCATGAAGGGCATGGATCACAACCGGACATACCCTTCCTTGGAGGCTGCCAAAGCCGCCGCCCAGGCCGACTTCGAGCGCCGCGTCCGCGCGTGCCTAGTGGGCAAGATCGTGAACAAGGATCTGGATGGCGGAGGCGACAATGACTGACCAGAAAATCAACGACGGCGGGCCGGCATTTCCCTGGAATGAGAAGCACAGCGATGGATCGCATTACCACGGCAATCCCGGCATGTCGCTCCGCGACTGGTTCGCCGGGCACATCGCCGCCGCAATGATGACTGCGACGAGCGCGGATAGCGACTACCCCAACATCGACTACCAGCGAGATGCTGGTGGCCCAACCGTTGCAGAACGTGTTGCGACCATCGCGTACCGCTTGGCAGACGCCATGCTCCAGGCGCGGGAGGCGAGCAATGACTGACGACATCAAGCTGCTGCCGATGCCGAAGGGCGAGGCCGTTGGGATGTATCAAGCGTGGAGCTACGACCAGATGCAAGCCTACGCCCGCGCCAACGTCCTGCACCACACCGCCACGCTACAGGCCGAGATCGAGGCGCTGCGGGCAGAGTGGGACGCGCTGCGCGCAGAGAGCGCGAACGCCGGAGGTATGTCTGATGAACATGAGCAAAGGTGATGTGTGCGCGCTGGAAGTGGAGGTGATGTCTGTCGATGACCTGAAGGGATCGGCCATCATCACCTATGAGGCGCACGACGGCAGGATTTGCGGTGCATCGGTAGATACGTCGAGGCTCAAAGTGCTCCGCCCAGCCCCGGTCGATCTGGCGACGTGCCCGCTGCCGGCGCAAGCCACCGTCGATGGGGATAATCCAGCGCGGCAAGTGACGGTGCTGGCTCGCAACGGAGATGTGGCATGGGTGCGCGAGCGCGACGGATCGCACAGCACCGTTCTGCTGTCATGCCTGCGCCCCGTTGCGAAATCGGCCACCAATTTTTTTGTCATGCTGCCCGTGCCGGAGCCGCTGAAAGAGCCGCCGGAAAAGGGGACCGCATATTGGTGCGTGAGTGATGACTTCGACGATCTCTGGTGGAGCGAGTGGGACGGCCGGGCCACGGATCAAAGGCGTCTCCAGGACGGTCGTGTCTTCGCAACTCGCGAGGCAGCTGTCGCCGCGCTGATGGAAGCCGCCATCAGGGCAAGGGGGAGCGAATGATTACAGCAGAATACATCCAGCACATGGGTAGTGACCTGGTGGTGGCCAATGCGGCCAGGGTTTCATTCGACAAGGAGAGTGAGTGGGACAAGGAGCACTTCTCCGGCGAGGATGATGTGTACCTAGAGCGGCTGTCCGCCCGCGACGCCAAGCTTATCGCCTACCTGGCCCGTCACAACCACTTCACGCCCTTCACGCACTGCATGATTACCATGCGTGAAACCGTACCGATCTTTGTGGCCCGGCAGCGTTTCAAACACGTAGTAGGTTTCTCATACAACGAGGTGAGCCGCCGCTACGTAGACGACGAGCCGGAGTTCTATGAGCCGGAAGTCTGGCGGAAACGCGCGGACCACGTGAAGCAGGGGAGTAGCGATGAGCCTGTGGAGATGGGCCATAGGACCCGTGAGGCTGTGGCCTGCTACGCCAAGGAAGCCGTGACGCTTTATAATGAATTGCTGCGCCTTGGTACTGCTCCTGAACAAGCCCGCATGGTCCTGCCTCAGAGTATGTTGACGAGTTATTATGTGACCGGCTCCCTGGCAGCCTTCGCTCGCGCGTACACCCTACGCACCCATGAAACCGCACAGCGCGAAATCCAGGACCTTGCGAAACAATGGGATGCGATCATCAGGCCGCTGTTTCCTGTGGCTTGGGGGGCGCTCACGGGAGGCGAGGCATGATCCTTTCTGCCGCCACCATCCGCGCCATCCAGCCGGTCCGCCCGTTCTGCGAGCACACCATTCACAATGGCCGCTCCTACGGCCTATCGCACGCAGGCTATGACGTGCGCATCAAACAGGACGTTTTCCTGCGCGCCGGCGAGTTCTCGCTGGCGTCAACCGTCGAGCACTTCGAGATGCCCGACGACGTGCTGGCTATCGTCCACGACAAGAGCACATGGGCACGGCAGGGGTTGTCTGTGTTTAATACGGTGATCGAGCCAGGATGGCACGGCTGGCTGACCCTTGAGCTGAAAAACCAGCACCACACCAACCACATCAGGATCGCGGCAGGCGATCCGATTGCGCAGGTTGTGTTCCAGCGGCTCGACATGCCGACGGTTCCATACGCCGGTAAATATCAATCACAGCCTGACCGACCCGTTGAGGCCATCCTTGAAAGGAGCGCGGAATGACCACAGCAAAAGTCGCGCGCGTTTTCACGCCTGAGCAGGTTGCAGAAATATGGGGCTGCACGGGCAACCACGTCCGCAACCTGATAAAGCGCGGCGAACTCCGCGCTTTCCGGTTAGGCTCCAAACTGATTAGAATCCCGGCTGACGCCATCGCAGAGTATCAGGCATGCCAGATTACAGCATCGGACGCCTCAACGGGCGATACGTCGTCTCATGGTGGATTGACGGGAAGCGAAAGCGTTATCGTCTTAAAGCACTCAACGCGAAGGACGCGGAGCGCGAGGCGCTAGACACGATCCGCAGGGATGCTGGCAATCCCGACACGGGAACCATTGCCGATATATGGGATGCCTACCGTGCAGAAAAGGAAGGACGGCGTGTGGCAGAGGCCATGCGCCATGAATGGAAGGCCATAGGGCCTTTCTTCGGCCACCTTCGCCCAGAGCAGGTCACGACGGCCAAGTGCCGGGATTACACAGCAGCCCGGCGCAAGGCAGGCAAGCATGATGGCACGATATGGACTGAATTAGGCCACCTGCGCACGGCGCTGGTGTGGGCGCTTGGCCGGGACAAAGCCCCACGCATTGACCGGCCTGCGAAGCCAGCCCCAAAAGAGCGATACCTTACGACGGCTGAAATCGCGCGGCTGCTTGACGCGCCGATGGCGCATCACATCAGGTTGTCGATCCTGCTCATGCTGTCCACCGCCGGGCGCGTCGGCGCTGTGCTCGAATTGACGTGGGATCGCGTGGACATGGAACGCGGCCAGATAAACTTGCGCACGGATGCGACAGGGCCGCGCAAGGGCCGGGCAATTGTCCCGATGAACGCCGGGCTTCGCGCTGCGCTAGAACATGCCCGATCTGGTGCGCTGACGGATCATGTCATCGAATGGGCGGGCCGGCCGGTCAAAAGCATCAAGACGGGGTTTAACGCCGCCGTTGCTGCCGCTGGACTTGAAAACGTGACGCCCCACGTCCTGCGCCATACAGCCGCCGTTCATCTGGCGGCGGCAGGAGTGCCGATGGCGCGCATTAGTCAGTACCTGGGCCACAGCAGCACGGCAGTAACAGAACGGGTCTATGCGCGCTTTTCGCCAGACCATCTGCGTGATGAGGCTGAAATACTGGATTTCACGAGCATCAAGCGTATTGCATGACGCTAGCCATATTTTACGGAGTGCTCGCAGGTTCATTGAACCTGGACAGGCGGCGAATGGCTGAATCAGGTTCGGAAAAGCGCATTGTAAAGTCTGCTCTTTTCGCCAGAACGCAAGAGATTCAACGATCCGCCGCCTGCTCATAACGGTCTGGTTGCAGGTTCGAGTCCTGCCGGGCCCACCATAATTTTTTGGCGCGTCATGAGATTGCGGAGCGCCCGCCAGGGCGTTGCGCCTGACGCTGCGCAGCGGTCGCCCGCTCAATCCGTTCCGGACCATATTCAGGGCGACCCTGCCGGTCCGGCTTTCCTCCCCCCTGCATGGCGTCAGGCGGTGAGGCGCGCGCCGTCGCGGCGCGGGCGCTGGCGCGGCGATCGGCTGTATGCGCTCGCGCACGCCGCATGTCTTTCCCTGCCGGCGGCGCATGGCGCGGCCGGGGCGCTGGCGGCGGCGGGCCGCGCGCCCGGGCGCGGGCTGGCGAATGCGGAGCGAGGCGTCGGGTTGCATTCCCTGCGGGCGCCCAGGATGATGCGACGTATGGCCCGCATGTCGGGCGCGCGCCGGCGGCGGCGTTCATGCGGCGTTCATGGAGAGCCGCGACGCCGGGGGGTTGCAGGGAGGGCGGCGTGGCCGCAGCAACAGTTCGTGACGTGACTTTCCAGCTGCTGCGCGAGCTGGGCGTCACCACCATTTTCGGGAACCCCGGCTCGACCGATGAAACGTTCCTGAAGAACTTTCCCGCCGATTTCAGATACGTCCAGGTGCTGCAGGAAGCGTCGGCGGTGGGCGTCGCCGACGGCTGGGCCCAGGCCATGCGGCGGCCCGCGCTGGTGAACGTGCATACCTCCGCGGGCCTGTGCAACGCCATGAGCAACATTCTCACGGCCTTCCAGAACCGCACGCCGCTCGTCATCACCGCCGGCAACCAGACGCGCGCCATGCTGCTCATGGAGCCGTGGCTCACCAATGTGGAGCCCGCCATGCTGCCGCGCCCGTGGGTGAAGTGGAGCCACGAGCCGGCGCGCGCGGAAGACGTGCCGGCCGCCTTCATGCGCGCCTTCGCCATGGCCATGCAGCCTCCGGCCGGTCCGGTGTTCCTCTCCATTCCGCTGGATGACTGGGACAGGCCTGCGGCGGGCCCGGTCGCGCCGCGCAGCGTGTCGCAGCGTGTCGCCCCGGACGCGGAGCGCATCGCGCTTTTCGCCGCCCGCCTGTCGCAGGCCAGGCGTCCGGCGCTCATTTATGGTTCGGCCATCGCCCGTGGCGGCGGGTGGAGGCAGGCCGTCGCCCTGGCGGAGAAACTGCAGGCTCCGGTGTACGCCGCGCCCGCATCCGAAAGGCCGCCGTTTCCGGAAACCCATCCGCTTTACGCCGGCGGGCTGCCTTTCGCCATGGGGCCGCTGGCGCAAAGGCTGGAGGGGCACGACGCCGCCCTCGTCGTGGGCGCGCCGGTTTTCCGGTATTATCCCTATATTGACGGCCCTTACATTCCCGATGGCCTCGACCTCATGCACGTCACCGACGACCCGGCCGAGGCGGCGCGGGCGCCGGTGGGCGACAGCCTGCTGGGCGACGCCGTTCTGGCGCTTGAAGCGCTGGAGCGGCTGACGCCGGCGCGCGCCGCGCCGGCGGCGCCGGTGCGCCGCCAGGCGCACGGGATGGCTCCGCACCCGCCGGCCGCGCCGCAGCCTGACGGCGGCCTGCCGGACGCCGGCGCGCTGTTCCGCGCCCTGCGGGCCGCCTGCCCGCCGGATACGGTGCTGGTGGAGGAAACGCCGTCCAGTTTGCCCGAGCTGCACGCCGCCTGGCCTGTTGAGCAGCCGGACGCCTTCTACACCTTCGCCAGCGGCAGTCTGGGGTGGGGGCTGCCGGCCAGCGTTGGCGTGGCCCTCGCCGAGCGGGACAGCGGCCGCAACCGCCCGGTTGTTGCGGTGATTGGCGACGGCTCGGCGCAATACGCCATCCAGGGGTTGTGGACGGCCGTGCGGCTGGAGCTGCCGGTGCTTTTCGTGATTCCGGCCAACGGGCAGTACTGCATTCTCAAGTCCTTCGCAGGGCTTGAGGGGACGCCGGGCGTGCCCGGCCTTGACATTCCCGGCCTGGATTATGTGGCGCTGGCGCAAGGATATGGCGCGACCGGGGTGCGCGCGCAGACCCTTGCAGAGGTGCAGGGCGCCGTCGCCGCGGCCCTCGCACGCAAGGGGCCGACCGTGCTGGAGGTTCCTGTCCAGCCCGCCGTGCCGCCGCTGCTCTGAGGCGCGCCGCTGCTCTGAGGCGCCCGGGGCGCCGTCGCCCGTTCCGTCCGGATCGCGTTCCGGCGCCAGGCCGGCCGTTCGCCGCCATGCGGTGCGAACGGCCAGGCTGGCCGCGTGGGCGCAGGCTGCGCCGCGCTGGCGGCTGGCGCGCGTCAGCGACGGCTGGTGTCGCTGATGTTGGCGGCGGGAGACGGAGCGCTCCTGTCCGCTTCCGCGCCGTCGGCGGCCTCAGCCTTCACCAGCACGCCCTCCCGCAGCCACAGCGCGGCGACGTCGTTCTCGGTGAGGTCCGGCTCGGCCGGCGCGGCAGTCGCCGCCGTCGCCGCCGCCAGCCGCGCGGCGAGCGTTTCTCCGTCCGTCGCGGCGGGGGCGCGCGTCGCCCTGGCGGCGGCGCGCGCGGGGGCTCCGGCGGCGCCGGCGGCGGCGAGGCAGCTGGAGATGGCCGCGAGAATGCCGGGAAAGAATTCGCGGCGGACAAAAATCGAAACGCCGTCTCGCGCTGTGTAAGCATGCGGTGAGCACCACATCTGAGACGCCTCCGCCTCAGGCTATGCCTTACCCCGTGGTGGCTGCCTTCCAGTTCCACGGCAGCAGTTCATCGATACGCGCAGCCGGAATGCTATTGATCCTGGCGAGGACGTCGGCCAGCCACGCCTGAGGATCAACGTCGTTCATGCGGGCGGTGACAATCAGGCTGTACATCGCCGCAGCGCGCTGTCCGCCGCGATCCGATCCGCAGAACAGCCACGCCTTGCGGCCAAGGGCGACGCCGCGCAGCGCCCGTTCGGCGGCGTTGTTCGACAGGCAGATCCGCCCGTCATCGAGGAAGCGCGTGAACGATGGCCAGCGCTGGCTCAGATAGCCGATGGCCCTCACCAGGGGATGGCCACGACTGAACTGGTCCCGGGTCTGGCCAAGCCATGCCTCCAGCTGCGCAATCACCGGCGCGCTGCGCATCTGGCGCACGGCCCGGCGCCCGTCGGCGCTGGCTCCATTGATGTCGCGTTCGATCGCGAACAGGCTGTCGATCAGGCGAACAGCTTCCAGCGCCCGCGGATAGACGGACGGCGGCTTCAATCCCCTGGCCGTTTTGCGGGCGGCGCTTTCGATGTCCGCCAGCTCAAAGAACTTGCGTCTTGCGTGCGCCCAGCAACCCGCCTCCAGAATGGGGGCTGGCGCGCGCTCTGGCCTGTACAGCTCATTGTAACCGCCATAGGCGTCGGCCTGAAGAATGCCGCTCCATGCCCTGAGGTGCTCCTGCGGGTGAACGCCCCGACGGTCGCGTGAGTAATGGAAGACAGCCGCCGGTGGCGCGGGGCCGCCCCAGGGGGCGTCGTCACGCACATAGGTCCAGAGCCGGCCCGTATCGGTCTTGCCCTTCGCCAGCACCGGAACCGTGGTGTCGTCGCCATGCAGCCGTTTAGCCGCCAGCACATGCGCCTCGATCCGCGAGAACAGCGGGGCCAGCACCGAGGCAGCGCCGCCGACCTGATCCGCCAGCGTCGACAGGCCCAGCGGCACGCCCTCGCGGGCATAGCGCTCGCACTGGCGGTTGAGCGGCTGATGCTGGCCAAACTTCTCGAACACGATCTGGGCCAGAAGCCGGGGACCGGCCCAGCCGCGCGGCAGCACATGGAACGGCGCTGGAGCCTGGGCGATGGCCTCGCAGTCGCGGCACGAGAACTTCTCCCGCACCGTCTGGATCACCTTCCACTGGCGCGGGATCACCTCCAGCGTCTCGGTGATGTCCTCGCCCAGCTTCCTCAGCCGCGCGCCGCCGCAGCAGGCGCAGGCGCGCGGGGCTTCAACCACCACCCGCTCACGCGGCAGGTGCTCAGGGAAAGGCTGACGCGCGGGCTTCCTGCGGCGGAACGCGGCGACAGGCGTGGTCGCGCGGGCGGCGGCTTTCTCTGCGGCAAGCTCGTCCTCGGTCGCGCCAGTCTCAAGCTCCTCCAGCTGCAGCTCAAGCTGGTCGAGCAGGCGGGCGGTCCGCTCCGATGAGGCGCCAAAGCGCTCACGTTTGTACTTCGCAATGAGCAGCTTCAGATGGGCGATCTGCGCCTGGTCATCGGCGCGCCGGGCCCGGGCTGCGGCGGCTTCTGCCTCGGCCCGGTCAGCCCGCTCCACGGCGGCGACGAGCGCCGCTTTCAGCGCTGCGACATCGTCAGGAACGGGGCTGGCCATGGCTTTCATGACCGTAGTGAATCACAGATCAGGGCGTTTGTGGCGCCCCAAAATGCCGTCTGGCCAAACTATTTTTGCTCAGCCGGCGCTGCGCGGCCTCCAGCTGTGTTGCGGATGGCGCCAGTCAATTCCTTCGAGCAAATAGCCGAGCTGGGCTGCCGTTAAGGCAACCGCGCCGCCCCCTGTCGCAGGCCAGATGAACCGGCCGCGTTCCAGCCGCTTCGCATAGAGCGACATGCCGATCCCGTCGTGCCACAGGATCTTGCACAGTGCGCCGCCGCGGCCCCGGAAGACATACAGGTCGCCGCAATGGGGATCGCGCCGGAAATGCTCCTGCACCAGCAGCGCAAGGCCATTCATGCCCTTCCTCATGTCGGTGTGGCCAGAGCAGATCCACACCCGGGCGCCGGCGGGGATCATCGCAGCGCCTGCAGCACGGCGCTGACCAGCGCAGGCGGGGCTGAAAGGGGGATATCAATCCGCGCTGTGACAAGGGTGACGCTGATCACCGGGGCGCCTTCAGGCCCCGGGCTGCATTCATCGCCCGCCACAGCTTCCAGGCTTGAGCCCGCCGCCACCGGCGCAGACCCCTCATCCTCTGTCAGGACAACCGGCACGAACCTCCCCGCTGCCTGCCGGGCCTCGCGGCGCCACTTGTAGATCAGGCTGGTGGCCACACCGAACCGTCGCGCGACCTCCGCAATCACCGCGCTGGGCATGGTTGACGCCAGCACAATCTCTTCGCGCTCCGCCGCACTCCAGCGACGGCGACGTTCGGATCCGGAAATAACCGCCACTTGCATGAACCTGCGCTCTTAACTGCGTCCTTATGAGCACAGCTTCAGCACAAGGCACTGTCACGACAAGGCGGCCTTCGCCGGAGGCTCACCGCGCTGTCGCCACCGGAAGAATTTCAACGCGGAAGCCCTCATGGGATTCCTCGGTGATGCGAAGGTTTTCATAGGGAATGCGCAGCATGGACTCCTCGCCGTTGCAGCCGTCCGTCCAGGTAATAGTCAAGAGAAGAGGCGCGCGATCAATGCCGCCAGTCGTCGCCGGCCGGCGGGGGCGGGCGGCGCGCCTGTAACAGGGCCAGCCCGGGCTGACGTCACCGGGCCGCGAGGCGCGTCATGGCGGCCCTGACCGCCCGGCCAGCCGGCCTCGCCGGAACGATCCAGCCTGCAGCTTTCGCAGTCTCGACAGCGCTCATTCCAGTCGCTCCCCCGGAGCAAAGTGAGCCTCCGGCGAAGGCCGCCTTGTCGTGACAGTGCCTTGTGCTGAAGCTGTGCTCATAAGGACGCAGTTAAGAGCGCAGGTGATGATGTCCCAGGACGTGGTGTAGCTTAGACGGCCACGGCTCATCCCAGAGGGTCGGATGAGTGTCAGCTTGTTGCTGGCAGGCTGATGAGTGGATCATCGCTCATCGTAGCGATTGTCTCAAGGGTCATATAGCGGGATCGCTGGACGGCCCATTCATCGTTCTGTTCGAGCAGCAGTGCACCGACCAGGCGCACGATAGCGTCGTCGTTGGGGAAGATGCCGACGACCTCTGTCCGCCGCTTGATCTCGCCGTTCAATCGCTCAATCGGGTTGGTCGAGTGAAGTTTGGCCCAATGCTGCTTGGGAAAGGTCATGTAGGCGAGCACGTCTTGCTCGGCGCTGTCCATGAGACTGGCGAGCTTCGGCACCTTTGGCCTGATCTGGTCGGCGACGTTGCGCCACTGGGTGCTTGCCGCCTCCGACGTGTCCTGAGCGAAGGCCGTGGCAATGAAGGCGGAGACGACACGCCGTCCGCTCTTTCCAGCATGGGCCAAAGCATTGCGCATGAAGTGCACCCGGCACCTCTGCCAGGTAGCGCAGAGCACCTTCGATACTGCGGCTTTGATGCCCTCATGCGCATCTGAGACGGCGAGCTTGACGCCACGCAGACCCCGCCTGGTCAGCTTTCGAAGAAACTCGGTCCAGATCGCCTCGGCCTCGGACGTGCCGATCTCCATGCCGAGCACTTCGCGTCGGCCGTCGGTGTTGACGCCGACGGCAATGATGACTGCAACAGAGACGATGCGCCCGCCACGCCGGACCTTCAAATAGGTCGCGTCAATCCAGAGGTAGGGCCATTCGCCTTCGATGGGCCGGTCGAGAAAAGCCTTCACCTTCTCGTCGATCTCCTCGCACAGCCGGGAGACCTGGCTCTTGGAAATGCCCGACATGCCCATGGCCTTAACGAGGTCGTCAACCGAGCGGGTCGAAACGCCCTGGATGTAGGCTTCCTGGATCACCGCGGTCAGGGCTTTCTCGGCCATGCGACGCGGCTCCAGGAAGCTCGGAAAGTAGCTGCCGGTGCGGAGTTTCGGAATGCGAAGTTCTACTGTTCCGGCCCGCGTCTCCCAGTCTCTGTCGCGGTAGCCGTTGCGCTGGGCCAGCCGAAAGGCATTCTTCTCGCCATAGGCCGCGCCTGTTTTCGCGCCGACCTCCAATTCCATCAGCTTCTCGGCGGCAAAGCCGATCATCTCGCGCAGCAAATCGGCGTCAGCACTCTTCTCAACGAGCGAGCGCAGGTTCATCATATCGTCGGTCATCGGTGGTGTCCTTCAGGTTGGTTCTAAGCAACCCGACCCTATCGGAAATCACCGATGGCTATGAAATCCAACTACACCACGGCACGGGACACGATCGCGCAGGTTCATGCAAGTGGCGGTTATTTCCGGATCCGAACGTCGCCGTCGCTGGAGTGCGGCGGAGCGCGAAGAGATTGTGCTGGCGTCAACCATGCCCAGCGCGGTGATTGCGGAGGTCGCGCGACGGTTCGGTGTGGCCACCAGCCTGATCTACAAGTGGCGCCGCGAGGCCCGGCAGGCAGCGGGGAGGTTCGTGCCGGTTGTCCTGACAGAGGATGAGGGGTCTGCGCCGGTGGCGGCGGGCTCAAGCCTGGAAGCTGTGGCGGGCGATGAATGCAGCCCGGGGCCTGAAGGCGCCCCGGTGATCAGCGTCACCCTTGTCACAGCGCGGATTGATATCCCCCTTTCAGCCCCGCCTGCGCTGGTCAGCGCCGTGCTGCAGGCGCTGCGATGATCCCCGCCGGCGCCCGGGTGTGGATCTGCTCTGGCCACACCGACATGAGGAAGGGCATGAATGGCCTTGCGCTGCTGGTGCAGGAGCATTTCCGGCGCGATCCCCATTGCGGCGACCTGTATGTCTTCCGGGGCCGCGGCGGCGCACTGTGCAAGATCCTGTGGCACGACGGGATCGGCATGTCGCTCTATGCGAAGCGGCTGGAACGCGGCCGGTTCATCTGGCCTGCGACAGGGGGCGGCGCGGTTGCCTTAACGGCAGCCCAGCTCGGCTATTTGCTCGAAGGAATTGACTGGCGCCATCCGCAACACAGCTGGAGGCCGCGCAGCGCCGGCTGAGCAAAAATAGTTTGGCCAGACGGCATTTTGGGGCGCCACAAACGCCCTGATCTGTGATTCACTACGGTCATGAAAGCCATGGCCAGCCCCGTTCCTGACGATGTCGCAGCGCTGAAAGCGGCGCTCGTCGCCGCCGTGGAGCGGGCTGACCGGGCCGAGGCAGAAGCCGCCGCAGCCCGGGCCCGGCGCGCCGATGACCAGGCGCAGATCGCCCATCTGAAGCTGCTCATTGCGAAGTACAAACGTGAGCGCTTTGGCGCCTCATCGGAGCGGACCGCCCGCCTGCTCGACCAGCTTGAGCTGCAGCTGGAGGAGCTTGAGACTGGCGCGACCGAGGACGAGCTTGCCGCAGAGAAAGCCGCCGCCCGCGCGACCACGCCTGTCGCCGCGTTCCGCCGCAGGAAGCCCGCGCGTCAGCCTTTCCCTGAGCACCTGCCGCGTGAGCGGGTGGTGGTTGAAGCCCCGCGCGCCTGCGCCTGCTGCGGCGGCGCGCGGCTGAGGAAGCTGGGCGAGGACATCACCGAGACGCTGGAGGTGATCCCGCGCCAGTGGAAGGTGATCCAGACGGTGCGGGAGAAGTTCTCGTGCCGCGACTGCGAGGCCATCGCCCAGGCTCCAGCGCCGTTCCATGTGCTGCCGCGCGGCTGGGCCGGTCCCCGGCTTCTGGCCCAGATCGTGTTCGAGAAGTTTGGCCAGCATCAGCCGCTCAACCGCCAGTGCGAGCGCTATGCCCGCGAGGGCGTGCCGCTGGGCCTGTCGACGCTGGCGGATCAGGTCGGCGGCGCTGCCTCGGTGCTGGCCCCGCTGTTCTCGCGGATCGAGGCGCATGTGCTGGCGGCTAAACGGCTGCATGGCGACGACACCACGGTTCCGGTGCTGGCGAAGGGCAAGACCGATACGGGCCGGCTCTGGACCTATGTGCGTGACGACGCCCCCTGGGGCGGCCCCGCGCCACCGGCGGCTGTCTTCCATTACTCACGCGACCGTCGGGGCGTTCACCCGCAGGAGCACCTCAGGGCATGGAGCGGCATTCTTCAGGCCGACGCCTATGGCGGTTACAATGAGCTGTACAGGCCAGAGCGCGCGCCAGCCCCCATTCTGGAGGCGGGTTGCTGGGCGCACGCAAGACGCAAGTTCTTTGAGCTGGCGGACATCGAAAGCGCCGCCCGCAAAACGGCCAGGGGATTGAAGCCGCCGTCCGTCTATCCGCGGGCGCTGGAAGCTGTTCGCCTGATCGACAGCCTGTTCGCGATCGAACGCGACATCAATGGAGCCAGCGCCGACGGGCGCCGGGCCGTGCGCCAGATGCGCAGCGCGCCGGTGATTGCGCAGCTGGAGGCATGGCTTGGCCAGACCCGGGACCAGTTCAGTCGTGGCCATCCCCTGGTGAGGGCCATCGGCTATCTGAGCCAGCGCTGGCCATCGTTCACGCGCTTCCTCGATGACGGGCGGATCTGCCTGTCGAACAACGCCGCCGAACGGGCGCTGCGCGGCGTCGCCCTTGGCCGCAAGGCGTGGCTGTTCTGCGGATCGGATCGCGGCGGACAGCGCGCTGCGGCGATGTACAGCCTGATTGTCACCGCCCGCATGAACGACGTTGATCCTCAGGCGTGGCTGGCCGACGTCCTCGCCAGGATCAATAGCATTCCGGCTGCGCGTATCGATGAACTGCTGCCGTGGAACTGGAAGGCAGCCACCACGGGGTAAGGCATAGCCTGAGGCGGAGGCGTCTCAGATGTGGTGCTCACCGCATGCTTACGGAGCAAATCGCTCCATGGGGGAATCTTGCATGGGACGTCCGCGCCGGAGGTGCGGCGCGGCACAGGCGGGGCCGGCGTTCAGGCGCAATGTGCGGGGGGCCAGACCCCGCGCCGCGGCAGGCCGCCGTCGGGCCGGAGCGCCTGGTCGCGGGCGCACGCGCCTCCGTCCGCCTGGCTCCCTTCCGCCGGCGCAGGAGCCGGCGGGCCGTCACCTGGCCTCCAGCACCGCCTTACAGGCCGGGGGCAGGTCGGCGAGGGTCAGCGGCCGCGGCGGCTTGCGCGGCGGCCGGGGTTTGGGATGCAGCACCTCGGGGCTGAACCACCAGTCAAGCTCGGCACCGCAGCCGTCGCCGGGCGGCGGCGGCTGTTGCGGCCGGCAGGTGGGGGCGCCGCCGCAGTCCAGCCGCACGTGAAAATGGTAGTTGTGGCCCCAGGTGGGGCGGATCTTGCGCAGCCACGCCCGGTCGGCGCCCGCGTCGCACGTTGCGGATCCTAATCCGCGCTGAGGTGGGGCGGTGTCGCCGCCATTCCCGGACTGGCCCACTGTCAGACGTCGCGGCGCCTCTTTGGCGTCCGCTGGGCAACGCGTGTTGCACACCGCATGGGGGCGGTTCTGCGTCCCTCTGATGACAGCCGTCACTTCTTCAGGCGATGCCTGCGCGTGCCGGATCCGAAACGGTATGGCCTGAACAGGCGAAAGCTTTGGAAGAGGCATCCCGCCGGCCGACGGGCTGCCGGCGGCTGGCGACGCAGTATGACCGCCACGCCCAACGCGTCTCCTTCAGCCATTAGCCATTATACTTGCCGCTGCTCTCAGCGAGAGGGCGGTTTGTCCTCCCCGGGCTGGCGTCTACTTTCCTCCTCAATCATGGCGACAGCAAGCGCCCGATGATTGTCTTTGCGCTGCCCAAGCCGTTTGGCAGGCACCCCTGCCACGATTGTAAAGGGCGGCACATTTTGTTTGACCAGGCTGCCAGCGCCTACCGCGACGCTTTCACCGATACAGACACCCGGCAACACTATGCTGCCAGCGCCAACAATCGCATGTGCTCCGACATATACGGGGGCATCCTGGACGCCTCTGTACTTTAGTGGGATCGTCGGGTTGGTCATGGCGGCGCCACTGTAGTCATCGCTTGAACTGAATATCGTACACCGAACCGAGATCGTTGCGAAATCGCCTATATCAACAAGCATACGTCCCAGTATCGCGGTATATGCCGATATATGAACATTGCGGCCAATACGAAGTCCGTCCGCTCCCGCTGAAAGGATGCAAAAAGCATCGATCCGGCAATAATCTCCGACCTCAATCCGGTCTGCTCCAAAGAGCAACGCATGCCTGCTGATTCGCACGTGGCGCCCCAACCGTTTCAGGCCCAGACCTGCCAGCTCCCTGTCATCCAGAAAGTCGTTTTTCACCGGCGATCCTCCATGAATGACCGGATAACCGCGCACACGTGCAGGACTTCCCTCTCGGTCAGGTCGTCGGACAGGGGGAGGCAGACGATACGTCGACTGATATCGGCTGTAACCGTCAGATCGCCCACCGCCGAAAGCCGGGCGAAATATGGTTGCTCCGCGATATGCGGATTGAAGTACTGTGCAGCTCCGATGCCCGCTGCCGATAATTTATCAAAGAGAGCCTCCCTGTGTCGCTCAAGCCGTTTAGGCAGAAGCGCTGGCATAAATTGATACGCTACGCGATTCCCGGTCAGACGCTGGAAAACAAAATCTGGAAGATTGTTGATATACGTTCGCGCAAGGGCTTCGCGAGCGGAAATGACATCTTCGAACTCTTCAAGTTTCGCGAGGCCCAGCAATGCGCCGATCTCACTCAGCTTGGAATTGAGCCCGGGCATCGTCGCTGTCCGCGGCTCACCGAAGCCAAAATTCCCCATCACGCGTAGCCGGGCGAGCCGATCAGGATCACTGCAGTAAATTAACCCGGCCTCCGCCGTTGCAAATGTCTTTGTGGCGTGCATCGAAAAGACGACAGGCCATCTGAACCCTTCGCCGAAACCTGCGCCGGTTTCGGTTTTTGATCCTAAAGAAGCTGCGGCGTCGACGACTATGCCGACGTCATACTTGTTGGAAAGCATGTCATAGCGCGTGAGGTCGAGGCAGTTGCCAAAAGTAGCGTAAGGAATAATAACATCAATTTGATCTTTGTATTTTTGGAGTAGCTCTTCTTCTGACCGTACGCAGGGAAGCCATGTTTCGGGGTCGATATCGCACAGAAGAGGAACCAGCCCGGCCCAGATCGCGGCATGCGCCGTTGCAGCGAATGTAAAGGATGGCATCAGCGCATAGCGACGCCGGCTGTCGTAGGGGGCCTTCATGACATCCCTGATCGCGAGCATGAGCCCCGTCGTTGCGTTATTGACCGTCAGGCAGCCGCCAAGATTGCCGAAAAGGCTGCGAGTCAACGCAGCTTCGAGGCGGGTGTTTACCGGTCCGTAATTTGAAAATATTCCTGAATTTTCGATTTCTTCAAGCTCCGCCACGAGCTGACTCAATCTGGGTGGTTTGGGCCGCAGAAACGGTATCAGCATTATGATTCGCTTCCTTGAATTACCGAATCGTCCATTATCATTTCATGAACTGCCATTCACCCAAATGGAAGGGGTGGAGCGCTCAATCGTCCAGAAACCGTTCATTCGTCTGCTGCAAAAAGGGCGGCTGATTGCGCTCCCTGAAGTGGAGTAGCAGTGGCTCGTTTACAAAATAGAGTTGAGGGCGCAGGAGCTTGATTTTGCGAAAGCGGTTCCAGTCACCTGGCTCCGACATACGGTAAGCATTCACGTCCCACGGAAACCGCGTGAAATAACGATGATAAAAAACAGAACCAGTCGTCACTTGGCCAACGACAAATTCTCCATTGCCCAAGGTGATCCATTCGCCATCGGGCCGCTGATACCGAAATCTGTGCCAAAGGAAGTCTGCCCGGTGCTCTAGCGCGTTCGTGAGCAGTGTTTCAATGCGGTTTCCGGTCATCGCATCGTCGTCGTCCAGATGCGTGACAAAATCACCCTCGCACAGCTCGAGGGCCCGGTTCATTGCGTTTGTGCCGGCGACGCGCCACCTATCGATGCCGGGTGGTGGATAGGGCCCCCGCTCGGGGAGGTTTACAAACGTAATTCGGCTGTCCCTGATCTCGGCCAGCCTCTGTTCGGTATCGTCGGTGCAGTGATCGCCAACAATAATGATTTGAAGATTGCGATAGGATTGCGCCAGCACGGACCTTAGAGCACGCTCAACCAGTAACGCGGAGCGATCTGACGTCGCGATGCAGACGGAAACCAGCGGGCTAGCTTTGGCGTAAGCGTCCCAGTAGGTGGGGTCCTGACGTGCGAATTGATATTTCTGTAACTCTTCCGCCAGTCCTTCCAGTAAACCAAGCGCCCAGTCGAGGCGGTCCCGCTCCAGAATGTGCTGACTTTCGAGCGTGAGGATTCGTTCCGTATGACATTTAAGCTCGAGCTCGCGGAACCGATCTTCTAGCCGCTGTGCCCGCTCCGATAACGCACAAATTTCCTCGTCGTGACGCCGCTCCAGTTTATGAAGGCGTTCAAGAGCGTCTGCAAGCTCGGTCCGTATCGCATGTTGCTCGTGTGTGGTGGCGTCCAGGCGGGTGGCTAGGCCAAGCGACAGTACGTGCCGGATAATTCGGGGAAGTACGCGAATTTTGGCGGAATTTTTTTGCAGTATACTATCACGCCACATTGCCGGTTCCAAAATTTAATTGTCGATCGCGCGTAATTTTGCTGCATTTCACTCGCGTGTCTAATATTTCACATCATGCCTTTTAATTTCGATCCCGTTGAACCGCGCGTCGAGGGGCGCGTTTCTCGCCAATAGCATTAACACCGCGGTCCTTTGCCGGAGAGTTTAGCTGGCGGCAGCTATTTTCGCAATATGGCCTTGAGGCGGGCGAGGCCTTCGCGCCTTGTCCCTTCGGGCGCGGTCTCAGACACTGGAAGCGGTCGGAGAATTTCATTTGATGACGCCACGCGTGAGTCGGCCGCGCAAAGCTAATGCTGACGGCCGGCAAAAGGATGTTCCCTTCCCGGGCTACGGTGGTCTGCCCCCTGAAAAGTGGTCCTCCCTGAAGTAGGCTATTGAGCCGTAGGAGGACGTTTGAATGCCCCAGAAGAAGCATAGACCTGAAGAGATCGTGGCGAAGCTGCGCCAGGTTGATGTTCTGTTGTCACAAGGCCGGTCAGTTGGCGAAGCGGTTCGTTCGATCGGCGTGACACAGTTCACGTATTACCGATGGCGCAAGGAGTTCGCGGCCTGAAGGGCGATCATGGTCTGCCCCCTGAAAAGTGGTCCTCCCTGAAGTAGGCTATTGAGCCGTAGGAGGACGTTTGAATGCCCCAGAAGAAGCATAGACCTGAAGAGATCGTGGCGAAGCTGCGCCAGGTTGATGTTCTGTTGTCACAAGGCCGGTCAGTTGGCGAAGCGGTTCGTTCGATCGGCGTGACACAGTTCACGTATTACCGATGGCGCAAGGAGTTCGGCGGCCTGAAGGGCGATCAGGTGAAGCGCCTGAAAGAGCTTGAGAAAGAGAACGACCGGTTGCGCAAGGCGGTGTCGGACCTGACGCTCGAGAAGCTGATCCTGAAGGAGGCTGCCTCGGGAAACTATTGAGCCGCGCTCGCCGCCGTCGCTGCGTCGATCATGTCATGGCGAAGTTCTCCGTCTCGGAGCGCTTTGCCTGCAAGGTTCTCGGCCAGCACCGTTCGACCCACCGCAAAAAGCCCAAAGGCCGGCCGGATGAAGAGGCATTGACCGCCGACATCATCCGCCTGGCCTCACGCTACGGCCGCTATGGCTATCGCCGGATCACGGCAATGCTGCGATCCGAAGGCTGGACGGTGAATGCCAAGCGTGTCGAGCGCATCTGGCGGCGGGAGGGGCTGAAGGTTCCCCAGAAGCAACCGAAGAGAGGACGTCTCTGGCTGAATGACGGATCATGCGTTCGGCTTCGGCCGGAGCACCCCAATCATGTCTGGTCCTATGACTTCGTCGAGGGCCGGACCCACGATGGCAGGAAGTTCCGCATGCTCAACATCATCGACGAGTTCACCCGGGAGTGCCTGGCGATCCGCATTGATCGCAAGCTCAACTCGACCGACGTCATCGACACCCTGTCGGACCTGTTCATCCTGCGCGGCGTGCCGGGCCATGTCCGTTCCGACAACGGCCCGGAGTTCATCGCCAAGGCTGTACGGGAGTGGATCGTAGCCGTCGGCGCAAAGACAGCGCAGCGTTCATCGAACCAGGAAGCCCTTGGGAGAACGGCTACTGCGAGAGCTTCAACTCGAAGCTCCGCGACGAACTGCTTGACGGTGAGATCTTCTACAGCCTCGCCGAGGCCAAGATCATCATCGAAGCCTGGCGGCGATACTACAACACCAAGAGGCCACACTCGTCGCTTGGATACAAGCCACTGGCACCCGAGGCCATCATCTGGCCTGCGCCAGCAAGCGGAGCAGCACCGTCATCTGCCCAGGCAATAGCCCCAAGGCCGATCATGAACTAAGATTGAAACCGGACCACCCTATGGGGTCAGGCCAGCCAGAGTGACCTGAATATGCCAACAATCACTATAATTCTCGCAAAATGTGATTAAATATATAAATACTACAGCGTTATGTCATTGGCAATTTGTAAATTTTGTGGCGCAAAGGGGGAGGTATAACATATTTGTCGCGCCAAGGGGTGTGCATCTATATAATTGGATGTTATTTGTTTGCGATGCTGGTCTATATATTTTTATCTCTATAAGATAGCAGTCGTTTTTTGCGACTCATGTGTAGCCTTTGTGGGAATCCGAATTGACAGAGGCGTGGGCGGGCGGTTATGCGTGGTGCGGTCGCTTTTCTCAGAGACGAGATGTCATGATCGATTTAGAGCGGTTGTGCGAAATCACTTATTCTGTGCCGGTTGATATAGGTGGGGGGAGCGGCTTTCCTAAAGTTGCTGTCATGGCGGCGCTGGCAGAGTTCCTCGGTCTAACGACTTATATCGAGGTGGGGGTCTATCGCGGGCGGAGTTTTCTTCCTTTGGCTTGGTCCTTTGCGCAGCGGGGCGGTCATAGTATTGCGGTTGACCCATATTCCCGTGACGAGGCGGACGAGAAGGGTCTTCCTGACGATATTCGCGAGGCTGTTGCAGCTTTCATTGCAACAACGGACTGGGATAGCGTTTATGATGAGTTTATGGGACGGCGGTCGGCGTTGGAGCTTGACGCGTCCACCACCGTCTTCCGCAAGGCGTCTTCGGCCGCTTTTCCGCTAGTCGCCGAAAAGGCGTCCGGGTCGATGATGATTCACATTGACGGCAATCATGACACCCGGTGTGTGATGGAGGACGTCAGGCGGTATATGTCTCTGATGGCCGACGGTGATGTTCTGGTCCTCGATGACACCGACTGGGAGTCCGTCAAGCCCGCCTTGGGATATGCACAGTCATCGCTCTATACGATACATTCTGCAGATACTTTTACAATTTTGACGAGGTTGGATCGTGATGTTTCGCGCCGAATAAGGAAATTGCGCGAAAAGTGCAGCGAATATGATCTGTGCGCCCAAGCAAATGTTTTTTCCGTTGCTCCGGAGAAACGGCCGGTCGTTTCGGTCTCAATGATCACATATAATCAGGAAAAATATGTTGCTCAGGCTATTCAAAGCGCTCTGGCTCAGGAAACGGATTTTCCTTACGAGATAGTGATCGGCGAGGATGCGTCTACGGACCGGACGCGGGACATCTGTCGGGAGTTCCAGAGGGCCCGCCCTGACAAAATTCGCCTGCTGGAACGGGAAAAGAATTTGGGCGCGGTCGCCAATTATCTGGAAACCTATAAGGCCTGCAGAGGTGAGTTTGTCGCTTTTCTGGAAGGAGATGATTTTTGGATAGACAAGAAAAAATTACAGAGACAGGTTGATTTTCTGAGAGCGAACCCGGATTATGCTATAAGTTGTCATAACGTTTATCTCGCTGACGATGCCGGCGTTCTTGGTGCTCCGTTATTAAGTAATATTGCAGATACAACAACCGTTCGGGATTTGTGTACCGGCGATTACATCGCCACTGCATCATGTATGATACGCAACGAGCAGGTTAAATCTGTTCCAGAGTGGCTTTATCATTTGCCCGGCTGTGACTGGGTGTTTGATATTCTCAATGCCGAGTGCGGGAAGATTAAATATTTCCCTGAGCCAATGGCCGCATATCGCAAGCATGATCAAGGTATTTGGTCCGGGTATTCGGAAATATGGCAACTTAGTATTGCGGCCAAAATGGTGATCGAAGTTAATCATCATCTGGATTATCGTTATGACCGCGAATTCGGGACGTATCTTTCTATAAATCGCTTGCGGTATCAGGAAATTCTCGCAGAAACGCTTCTCATGGCGCATTCGCCGCAAGGAGCGAGCGTTCGCGGAAAGCTCGACGCTATCCACGATCTCCTGTTTGCCGTCGGACAGGAGCTCGCAAGGCTTTCCAGACGTTTTGATCGTTTGGATCTCGCGTGGGCGCGGCTGAAGTCCGCGGCAAGACGTGCGTCTTCAGTTCCTCGCGTGATGCTGACAAGGCGACGGGGCGCACGGCCGTCGACAAGGGCCCGTTGCGATCTTGTCATTGTTGATGATGCCTATCCGCATCCACAGTCAGCCTTCCGGGCGGCGGAGTTTGACGCCTATTTGACTGAGTTTTCTAACGCGGTTGCGTTCACGACAGGCGCTGCTTTTTCTTTCTTTGATGATGCGCGATCCCGGGAAGATATTATCAACGACCATATTTCGAAGCAGTCGCTTTTCAGGGGGAGAATTATTGGCTGCGATAGCCCGCCGGACGTTGCCGCGCGGCTTGGTTACACGGTGTTTCTTGGTAATACTTGGTTGAATGTTGAATATTTTGAACGTAATCGGATTCCGTTTGTGTTTACGCTATATCCAGGCGGCGCTTTCCGGGTGGGTGTCCCGGAGTCCGACCAGATGCTTAGGCGCGTCTTTTCCAGCGAGATGTTTCGGCGCGTTATTGTGACTCAAACATATACAAGAGATTATCTGGTCTCGGGCCAGTTTGTTGATTCAAGTAAGATAGATCTGATTTACGGCGTTGTAACTCCCTTGATTGCGTTGGAGTCGAGTAATATTGAGAGAAGAAAATTTGGATTTGAAAAAAATACATTGGATATATGCTTTACGGCGCATAAATATATGTCGGATGGACACGACAAGGGATATGATATTTTTCTCGATGTGGCGAGAAAGCTGGTTCGTGCGGCGCCGGAATGCCGCTTCCATGTGGTCGGTGGTTTTTCAGCCGATGATCTGCCGGTTGATGGTCTTGAAGGAAAAATCTTTTTTTATGGCGGGCGTGAGCCGGCCTGGTTTCCGACCTTTTACGCCGATAAGGATTTGATCCTTCTGTGCAATGTGCCATTTGTGCTGCGGGACGGTGCGTTCGACGGTTTTCCCACGGGCACAGGGGTTGATGCGCTGCTTCAGGAAGTGTCGTTATTTTGCACAGACCCGCTTAAGATGAACGCGTATTTTGCTGAAGATAAGGACATCGTTATCGTGCCGCATGACGCCGACGTAATTGTTGATCGTATAATGTGGTATCGGGCCAATCCCGCGGCGCTGAGAGAGATCGGCAAGAACGGGCGCAAGAAGGCGTTGGAGTTGTATAGTTATGAGGCGCAGATTGCGCCTAGACTTGAGATTCTCAAGCGAGAAATTGGCTCAGAGTGATAAGCAGCGTCCTTTCCGTTGCTCGGACTGGCACCCGGCATGCGTGCGGACGCCTCATTGGGGGGCGGCAGCGCGGGCGTGATCCTGGTTTGCTCGTGGTCCGGGCCTTGCGCCGCGTGCGGCGATGAAGCTTCTGAACGCCGCCGCCGTCGTGCGGGCGTCCGCGTTCCTTGACCACGCTTCATGCTCCGTAATGGCGCAGCCCGGATCTGCAGCCTGCCTGCCGTCATCGTGATCGGATCCGTGAATGATGCAGCCGCGTCGGTGGGGAGTGCGGTAGCGACGTGAGGCTGCGGATCGTCAGCGCTGGGGCTCGCTGGCGGCGGGCCGTCACCTGGCCTCCAGCACCGCCTTGCAGGCCGGGGGCAGGTCGGCGAGGGTCAGCGGCCGCGGTGGCTTGCGCGGCGGCCGGGGTTTGGGATGCAGCACCTCGGGGCTGAACCACCAGTCAAGCTCGGCGCCGCAGCCGTCGCCGGGCGACGGCGGCTGTTGCGGCCGGCAGGTGGGGGCGCCGCCGCAGTCCAGCCGCACGTGAAAATGGTAGTTGTGGCCCCAGGTGGGGCGGATCTTGCGCAGCCACGCCCGGTCGGCGCCCGCGTCGCGGCACAGCGCCCTCTTGATCGCCGGGTTGACGAACACCCGCTCCACCTCCGGCTCGGAGGCGGCCAGCTTCAGCAGGGCGAAATGCGCCGGCGTGTAGGTCGCCGGGTCCACGTCCAGCCGGTCGGCCCGCACCAGGTTGAGCGAGGGGATCTCCTCCCGCTCCGCCGCGCTGTAGATGCGGCCGGTCATGGGCCGCAGCCAGATGTCCGCCTCAATGCCGAGCTGGTGCGAGGCGTGGCCCGTGAGCATCGGCCCGCCGCGCGGCTGCGACAGGTCGCCGATCAGCAGCCCCTTCCAGCCGGTCACCTCCGCAGCCTTCGCGGAAAAGCGCTGCAGGAAGCGCGCCAGCCGCGGCGTGCCCCAGTTGCGGTTGCGCGACAGGCGCATCATCTGCCACGTCGGGCCGGTCGGCGGCATCTGCACGCCGCCGGCGTAGCAGCCGCGCGAGTAAAAGCCGTGCACCGCCGCCGGGCCGGGCGCCGGCGTCCTTACCTGGCCGAACAGCCGCCGGGCGGCGTCCGGCGGCAGGGAGCGCAGCGCCGCCTCCCGCCGCGCCGCCTCCTGGCGGGCGTTCTCCTGGGCGCTCGCGGGCGCGCGCCCCTGGGGCGCGGCCAGCAGGGCGGCGCCGGCCAGCGCAAGGCAAAGCAGCTGTTTCTTCATGGCGGAAGATTCTCACAGAGACGCGATGGCGGAAGATTCTCACAGAGACGCGGCGGCGGCAACCGCGCGCCCGGCGATTGCGCGCCGGCGCGGAAGCGCGTAACGCAGGCGCGGCCCGCCGGACCGCGCCCGGAAAATGCCTCGGTCATCCCCGGAGAAACCCGCCATGAGCCTGTCGTCGCCCCATGTGCTGCCGCTGCTGCTGCTGCTCGCCTCCAACGTGTTCATGACGACGGCATGGTATGGCCACCTGCGCTTTCCAGGCGCTTCCCTGCCAGTGGTGATTCTCGTCTCCTGGGGCATCGCCCTGATCGAGTATTGCCTCGCCGTGCCGGCCAACCGCATCGGCCACGCCGTGTACAGCGCCGCCGAGCTGAAGACGGTCCAGGAGGTGATCTCGCTGGCGGTGTTCGCGGTGTTTTCGGTGGTGGTCCTGGGCGAGCGCTTCACGCTCAACCATCTGGTCGGTTTCGCCCTCATCGCCCTTGGCGCGCTGTTCATTTTCCGCGGGCCGCTGTCGTCCTGACGGACGCGGGCGGTCACAGCCAGCCCATGCGGCGGAAGCGCGCGTACAGCCCCACGCACACCCCCACGATCAGGCCAAGCACGACATAATAGCCGTATTTCGTGTCCAGCTCGGGCATGTTGCGGAAGTTCATGCCGTAGATGCCGGCGATGGCGGTAGGAGCGGCGAGAATGGCGGCCCATGCCGCCAGCTGGCGGGTGATCGCCCCCTGGCGCTGCTGCTCCAGCAGGTTGCTGGCCTCAAACACCGAGGTGATGATTTCGCGCAGGCCCGCGACGCGGCTCTCCACCCGCAGCACATGGTCGTGCACGTCGCGGAAATAGGGACGCGCCGACCGGTCGACGCAGGGCAGCTCCAGATGGGCCAGCCGCCCGCACAGCTCCGACATCGGCCCCAGCGCCCGCTGGAAGCGGATCAGCGTGCGGCGCTGGCGGAACAGCCGGCTGACGTCGTCGCGCCCGGGCCGCGCCCCAAGCATGCGCTGCTCCATGGCCAGCACGTCCTCCTCAATGCTTTCGATGATCGGCAGGTAGCCGTCGACGATGAAGTCGAGAATGGCGTGCAGCACGTAATCCGGCCCCTGTGACAGCAGTCCCGGCGCCGCCTCCAGCTGCCGCCGCAGCCCGGTGTGGGCCCGGGCCGAGCCGTGCCGCACGCTGATCAGGTAGTTGCGGCCGAGAAAGAACGCCGTCTGGCCCCAGGCGAGGCCGTCGCCCTCCAGCCGCGCCGTGGCGGCGATCACGAACAGCTGGTCGTCGAACGCCTCCAGCTTGGGCAGCTGCGCGCCGCCGAGAGCGTCCTCCACCGCCAGCGGGTGCAGGCCGTAGGCGCGCTGCAGGCGCTCCAGCTCGGCGGCCTCCGGTTCGCGGAGACCTATCCAGACGAAGGAGGAGCGGTCGCGGGCGTCTGGCGGCGGGTCGTCCAGCGTCACCGGCGCCGCCGTCCTGCCGTTATGGTAAAGGAAAGCTGCGACGACCGTCATGGCTGCTCCTTCCTGCATCCGCGCCGCCGCAGCGACGGCGCCCCGCCATTGTTCCCGCGCGCGGCCGGCGCGGCAACGCCAGCCTGCGTCATCCTGGGGCGGAACCTTGCCGGGCGCCGTCCGTTGTCGGATCGGCGCCTGTCGCGAAAGCCGGCGCGGCGCCGGACGGGCGGAGGACGGCGTGAGCGGCGATGACAGGCGATGGCGGGACGAAACCGGGGGAAACCACAGCCCGGCCGCGTCCCCGCGCGGAGAAACAGCGATGGCGCACAGGGAACAGGGCGCGGCGCCGGCCGCGCCGGACAGGGTCGCAATGGTGATCGGCGACGCCGTCGCCGCAAGGCTGCGGACGCTGTACGAGGCCGTCGCGCCGGCGGCGCAGCCGCCGGAGGCCATGCGCGCCCTGCTGGCGCGTCTCGACCGTCGCTGACGCGTCCCGGATCCGCTCCCGCTCCTGTTTGTCCGCTCCCCGCTCCCCGTCCGTGCTCCTGACCGCTCCCGTCCTTCCCTCATCATGGCCGCCTTCCTGACCGCAGCCCCGGCGGCGCCGGAACCATCCCCGCCCGCCGCGGCCGGCTCTGGCGCCGGCGCCCGCATTCATGGCGTTGACGCATGTTTTCGCCTTGAATGACCGTCTCATTGAACGCATTGTGCAACCAAATCACGACGGAACGGCCGCTGATGCGGGCGGCGTCGGGCGGGAAGCCGCGACTGCGCGCGTCAGGCCAGGTTGATGGGTGGAAAATGCGACTGACAGGCAGGGAGCCGGCGGAGCGGCGCGTCCACATGCGGCGCACGGACAGGACGGTGCGGGGGCTGGCTGCGCCGGCGGCGGTTGCGGCCGCGGCGTTGCTCGCCGGCTGCGCCTTTGACGGCGGCGTGCGCGAGACGCCCCGGACCGGCGCGCCGGCGCCCGCGCATGTCACCCGCGACCAGCTGGTCGGCAAGTGGGGCGTCGCCTCCTATCACGATCCCAAGGACCGCAAGCGCACCGAGGCCCAGGCGAAGGCCCAGTGCGGCCAGCCCTATGTCATCACCGCCGGCCCCACCGACGGCGTGATGATGCATGTGGCCGACGACCCCAAGCTCTACGAGCTGCGCCTGAAGGCCGCGCCGGACGGGCGCGCCTACATCGGCTTCGAGGCCCCGGCCGGCGACCCGGCCGACCGCGAGATTCTCTCCTTCGCCAACGGCGTGCTGGAGATGCGCTTCGTCGATCCGGACGCGCACCGCCGTTACGGCACCTTCATTTTCGCGCGCTGCGGCTGACGCGGCGCAGGCGGCGGCGCCGCCCGGCGCGCCTGCGCGCGCCGCATCATGAGCCGGAAAAGGACCCGGGGGGGCCGGGCGGCCCCCGTCGGGCGGACAGGGCGCGCGAACGCCGGAGGCGGCGCGCCGTATCGTGGAGCTGGGACCATGCGACGCGCCATCGCGTACAGACGTCTTCTCGCCTGCTGCCTGCTGGCGCTGGCGCTGCTGTCCACCGGGCAGGTGGCGGCCGCGCAGCCGTTGCCGCCGCCACGGCCGGCGGCCGAATTCCGCGAGACCATGGACATCGGCGACGAGCCGGGCCGCATCTCCACCGGAGAGGTGTCCATCACCTCCGGGCCCTATGCGCGCCAGGTGGTGCTGTTCCGCACCAGCGAGCCGCCGGGCACGGTCATCATCCACACCAGCGAGCGCTTTCTCTACCTGGTGCAGGGCAACGGCCGCGCCCTGCGCTACGGCATCGGCGTGGGCCGCGAGGGCTTCCAGTGGTCGGGCCAGGTGACGGTGACGCGCAAGGCCGAGTGGCCGGACTGGCGTCCGCCGCCGGACATGCTGAAGCGCCAGCCTTACCTGCCGCGCTTCATGGCCGGCGGACCGGGCAATCCCATGGGCGCGCGCGCGCTGTATCTGGGCTCCACCGTGTTCCGCATTCACGGCACCAACCAGCCGGAGACCATCGGCCAGGCGATCTCGTCCGGCTGCTTCCGCCTGGCCAACGGCGACATCATTGACCTGTACGAGCGGGTGCCGGTGGGCACGCGCGTCATCGTCCGGCACAAGGCCGCCCTGTAAGGCGGCGGGGCGCCGCGGCGGCCGCGACGCCGCCGCGGGCCGGCGACATCAAACGCGGGAGGGGAAAACATGGCGTGGCGCAATGCCTGCAAGGCGATCGGCGCGATCTGCGTGGCGGCGGCAATGGCCGTGGCCGCGCCGCTGGCGGCGACGGCCGGCGCGCTGGACGAGGTGAAGAAGCGCGGCGAGCTGCGCTGCGGCGTCAGCGAAGGCGTCGCCGGCTTCTCGGAGAAGGACGCCTCCGGCCAGTGGAAAGGGTTTGACGCCGATTACTGCCGCGCCATCGCCGCGGCCGTGCTCGGCGATCCGGCGAAGGTGAGCTTCACCCCGCTGAGCGCCCCGGAGCGCTTCGCCGCCCTGCGGGACGGCAGGGTCGACGTGCTGGCGCGCAACACCACCTGGACGCTGGACCGCGAGGCGTCGCAGGGCGTGCTGTTCGCCGGCGTCAGCTATTACGACGGCCAGGGCTTCCTGGTGCGCCGCGCCATGGGCGTGGACAGCGCCCTGGGCCTCAGCGGCGCGAAGGTGTGCGTCGAGGACGGCACCACCACCCGGCTCAACCTGGCCGATTTTTTCCGCGCCAACTCCATGACCTATGAGGAGCTGGTCTTCCCGAACGCCGCCGAGGCCTTCGCCGCCTTCCGCGACGGCAAGTGCGACGTCCTCACCCGCGACCAGTCGGCGCTTTATGGCGAGCGGCTGCGGCTGGACCGGCCGGAGGAGGCGGTGGTGCTGGCGGACGTGATCTCCCGCGAGCCGCTGGGGCCGGCGGTGCGCGCCGATGACGTCAGCTGGTTCAATGTGGTGAAATGGATCCACTTCGCCCTGGTCAACGCCGAGGAGCTGGGCGTCGGCCAGGCGGACGTCGGGCGGGCGCTGGAATCGCAAAAGCCGGAGGTGCGCCGCTTCACGGGCGCCGAAGGCGGCTTCGGCAAGGCGCTGGGGCTGGATCCCGACTGGGCCATCCGCATGGTGAAGGCGGTGGGCAATTACGGCGAGATCTACGAGCGCAATCTCGGCGTCAACACGAAGCTGGCCGTGCCGCGCGGCCTGAACCACCTGTGGAACATGGGCGGCATCCTGTACGCGCCGCCGATGCGCTGAGCCGGCGGGCCGTCTCACGGCCCGTCGCCGCCTGCGGCGCGCCTGCGCGCCGCGCCGTCACGCCGGCCCGGGGGGCCGGCGCGCGAAACGCGCGGGAAAAACAGCGCGTCGCCGGCTGGAGGAAACGGATTTGCAGCGCGGGGCCGTCGCGGCCGTCCGTGGGGGAGGGGGCGATGCATCAGCGTGAGACCGTCGACCTGTCCGGCTATCCGGACCTTGTGGTGATCCTGCTGGGCATGCGCGTGAACACATGGCGGGGACTGAAAACGCTGCTTGGCTTTGGCCCGCGCATCACCGACGCCGCCGGACGCCGTCCGGACGGCCTGCTGCATCACGAGAGCTTCCTGTTTTCGCTGTTCCCGCCGCATGTGGGCATCCGCCAGTACTGGCGCGACTTCGACGCGCTGGAGGCCTGGGCGCGCAGCGAGCCCCACGCCCGGTGGTGGCGCGCCTTCGTGCGCGATCCGGCCGGAACCGGCTTCTGGCACGAAGCCTATTTCATGCGCGGCGGCATGGAGGCGGTGTACATCAACATGCCGGTTCGCAACGGCATGCGCGTTTTCGCGCCGGCGGCGCCCGCCCGCGGGGCGATGTTCTCCTCGCGCCGGCGCGCCGGCCTCGGCGGGCCCGAGACGCGCCCGGCGCCGGTGAGCGAGGCCAGCCTCTACGGCGACGGCGACGCCGCCTGAGCGTCCGCAGGCGGCCGCGCGCGAAAAAAAAAAAGCCCGGGCGGCGACGCCGTCCCGGGCTTCGTCATGACCGGCCGGGGAGCGCCGCCGCGGCGGCGCCTCCCGCGCGCCTTCCGGATCAGAAGGTGCGGTCGATGCGCAGGCGCGTCAGCCAGTTGTCGTCGTAGGTCACGGTCTTGCCGGTGGCGGCGCCGCCGCGGTTCTGGTCCCAGACGCGGCCCTTGCGGATGTCGATGCGCTCGTAGAGCACCTCGACGCCGATGTCGAGGTCCTTGACCGGCGACCAGATCAGGTTGCCCGAACCCACGAACTGGCTGTAGTCGCGGAAGGCGGCGTTATACACGCCGGCGCCGGTGTTGAGGTTGCCCAGCGGGCCGGTGATGCGGGCGGCGGCCGGGAACCTGACCTGGCCGTAGGACGCGCTGACGCCCGAACGCAGCTGCGGGGTCCAGTAGTGCAGGAACGCAGCGGCGACCGACCAGCTCTCGGTCTGCTTGATGGCGCCGGTGGCCGGGTCGACATAGCCGTCGATCTTGGTGGCGGCGAAGCGGGTGCCGCCGCCGATGCCGCCGGTGGTCACGCTGTCGCGGCCGGTGGGAACGTCCATGCCGGTGTAGGACATGGCGCCCCTGGCGTAAGCGGCCTGCAGCCACAGGGCGTCGCCCGGGGCGATGAACGGCAGGTTGAACTTCACGCCGCCCTGCACGGCGTAGCCCCACTTCGCGTCAGGGCGACGGGCCGTTCCGCCGTTCTCGAAGCCGCTGTTGACGAAGTTGCCGGGCGCGATCTGGTGCACGGCGGCCGACAGCTGGGCGGAGCCCCAGCCCTGGTCGACGCGCAGGTTGGCGACGAAGTCCGGAACGTTCAGGCGCTGCTCGATGGCGAGGTAGGTGAAGCCCACCGGGCGGCCAGCGGCGTCATAGGTGGTCACCGGAGCGGCGAAGGTGCAGCCGATCACGCCGCCGTTGACGCAGAACGGGCTGTAGGCGCCGCCGGCCAGACCGCCGGCCTGGGTGGTGACATAGGCGCGGCCGGTGGCCGGGTTGAAGGCGCCGGCGCCGAAGTACAGGGGATTGCGACGGAAGGTCGGGTCTTCCATCGAGAGCGTGGCGCTGAAACCGTTGCCGAACTTGGCGGTGTAGGCCAGCAGGTTGGTGGAGCCGACGTTGGAGGCCAGCGTCATGCCGGTCAGGTCGACGTCGGAGGCGTAGAAATCATAGAACGACGCGGCGCGGCCGGCGGTCAGGCCGGCGAACTGGATGAACGCCTTGTCGACTTCCACATACTTGTAGGCCCGGTTGTAGGTGTCGACGCCGGTGGCGTTGAACGCGGACGGGCCGTTGTTGCGCAGCGTGCCGGAGGCGCCGTGCTGCTGTCCGGTGCGGCTGGCGATGTCAAAGCGCACGAAGGTGCGCAGCGTGCCCCACTCGGTCGACGTGCGGGCGTCCGCCTGGATGCGGCCCGAGACGATATAGTTCGACTTGTCCTGGCCGGACTGGGCCCGGTACTGGGCGAACTCGTAGCCGAACGACACGCGGCCGCCAACGCGGATGCAGGTGTCGGTGCCGGGGATGTAGAAGAAGCCGACGCCGTGGGTCGAGCAGACCTTCACATACTCCACCGGCGCAGCCTTGGAGGCGGGAAGGTCAGCGGCGTGCGCCGCGGTGACGGCGAGAAAGCCGGTGGCTGACCCAAGCAGCAGGGCCTTTGCAAGCTTCATGGCCTGAACCTCTGAAAGTAATGGTTTTTCCAGTCGCGGGGGGAGGTTCCCAAGGGGCAGGAAGGGGCCGGACCCGCGCTGGTCCGCTTTCATGCGGAGCAATTGGTCGAATTTGACCAATAACGCGAACGTAGCGTCATCATTTGCGGAGGCAACAGCGCGAAGGATCAAATACGCTGCAGTGCGGCGCAGTTTGGCGCATGTGTCACAAAAAAACACGACTGTGACCGTTTGGTGGGCGCCTGCAACGCAATGACCACGCGCCCGCCGCCTCCTGCGGTCACGGGCGGGCGGCGGGGCGCGGGGCCGGATCAGGCCGTGGCGGTCGCCGCCGGTCCGGCAGGCGCGGACGGAGCGCGGCGAAGGCCGCGCGCGCCGCCTCGCCCACCTGCGCGTAATGGGCGGCCAGCGGGCTGCTGCGCCGCCACACCATGCCGATGGTGCGGGTGGGGTGCGGCGCCGGCAGGCGGGTGACGCTCACCGCGGCGGCGCCTGTCTCCGCCTGCACCGCCATTTCCGGAATCAGGGTCACCCCGATGCCGGCGCCCACCATGCGCACCAGGGTGGAGAGCGAACTGCCCTCCATCATGTCCTTCGGCGCGCTGCGGATGTTGCAGAACGCCAGCGCCTGGTCGCGGAAGCAGTGTCCCTCCTCCAGCAGCAGCAGGCGCATGGCCTTCAGCCCCTCCAGGTCCGGCGGCGGCCGGTCACTGTCCGCCAGCGGCCGCGCCAGGATGAACTCCTCCTCAAACAGCGGCTGCGCCGCCAGCCCTGGCCCGGCCACGGGCAGCGCCACCACGGCGCAGTCCAGCGTCCCTTCCGCCAGGTCCGCCAGGAGCTTTTGCGTCACCGCTTCGCGCGGGCGCAGGTCCACGTCCGGAAACTGCCCGGCGAGGCGCCGCATCACCTCCGGCAGCAGATAAGGCGCCACGGTGGGGATCATGCCGATGCGCAGCTGGCCGGCCAGCGCCTGGCCATAGGCGCGCGGCAGGTCCTCCAGCTCGTCCACCGCCTGCAGGATGTCGCGGGCGCGGGCGGCGAAGGCCTCGCCGAGGGCGGTGAGCCGGATCTGGCGGTGGTCGCGCTCCACCAGCTGCGCCTGCAGCTGCTCCTCCAGCTCGCGGACCTGCAGCGACAGCGCCGGCTGGCTGATGGCGCACGCCTCCGCGGCGCGGCCGAAATGGCGGTGGCGGGCCAGGGCGACGAAATAGCGGAGCTGCCTGAGGGATATCATTTGCATAACTTATCGAAGCGATTTGAAAATTCAAGTTCTCATTATGAATGGAATATGCTTAGACAGTACCGGCCGGACGGGTCGCCGGCGCCAGGGAAACCGCCGGAAACAGGCGGCCCGCGACTGGAAGGGGATTGTCATGGAAAACAACGATAATCGCAGCGTCGGCAAGTGCCCGGTGGCGCACGGCGCCATGACGCGGGCGGGCGCGTCCGTCACCGCGTTCTGGCCCAACGCCCTCAACCTCGACATCCTTCACCAGCACGACGTGAAGACCAACCCGCTGGGCAAGGACTTCAACTATCGCGAGGAGGTGAAGAAGCTGGACTTCGAGGCGCTGCGCCGGGATCTGCTGGCGCTGATGGAGGACAGCCAGGACTGGTGGCCGGCCGACTGGGGCACCTATGTCGGGGCCATGGCGCGCATGACTTGGCACGCCGCCGGCTCCTACCGCAACACCGACGGGCGCGGCGGCGCCGGCACGGGCAACCAGCGCTTCGCCCCGCTGAACTCCTGGCCGGACAACGCCAACACCGACAAGCCGCGCCGCCTGCTGTGGCCGATCAAGAAGAAATACGGCAACCGCATCAGCTGGGCCGACCTGATCGCGCTCGCCGGCACCATCGCCTATGAGAAGGCCGGCCTGAAGACCTATGGCTTCGCCTTCGGCCGCGAGGACATCTGGCACCCGGAGAAGGACACCTACTGGGGCGACGAGAAGGAGTGGCTGGCGCCCTCCGACAACCGCTACGACGACGTCGGCGACGCGAAGACGCTGAAGAACCCCCTCGCCGCCGTGCAGATGGGCCTGATCTACGTCAATCCGGAAGGCGTCAACGGCCAGCCCGATCCGCTGAAAACCGCCGCCATGATGCGCGAGACCTTCGCGCGCATGGGCATGAACGATGAAGAGACCGTCGCGCTCACCGCCGGCGGCCACACCATCGGCAAGGCCCACGGCAACGGCGATCCCGCCAATCTGAGCCCGGCGCCGGAGGCGGCGGACCTGGAGTTCCAGGGCCTCGGCTGGATGAACACCAGGACCCGCGGCGTCGGCCGCGACCAGGTGGTCTCGGGCCTCGAGGGCGCATGGACCACCCATCCCACCCGCTGGGACAACGGCTTCTTCGAGATGCTGTTCAAGCACGAATGGAAGCTGGTGAAGTCGCCGGCCGGGGCCTGGCAGTATGAGCCGGTGTCGATCGCCGAGGAGGACAGGCCGGTGGACGTGGAGGATCCGTCGATCCGCCACAATCCGATGATGACCGACGCCGACATGGCGCTGAAGGCGGATCCGGTGTACCGGGAGATCGCCCTGCGCTTCAAGGACGACTTCGAGGCCTTCTCCGACGCCTTCGCCCGCGCCTGGTTCAAGCTGACCCACCGCGACATGGGGCCGAAGTCGCGTTACATCGGTCCGTGGGCGCCGAAGGAGGACCTGATCTGGCAGGATCCCGTCCCGGCCGGCGCCAGGGACTATGACGTGGTCGCGGTGAAGGCGAAGATCCTCTCGGCCGGCGTTCCGGCGGCCGACCTGATCGCCACCGCCTGGGACAGCGCCCGCACCTTCCGCGGCTCCGACAAGCGCGGCGGCGCCAACGGCGCCCGCATCCGCCTCGCGCCGCAGAAGGACTGGGAGGCCAACGAGCCGCAGCGTCTGGCCCGCGTGCTCGCCGCGCTGGAGCCGATCGCCGCCGAGACCGGCGCCAGCATCGCTGACGTTATCGTGCTCGCCGGCAACGTCGCCATCGAGCAGGCCGCCAAGGCCGCCGGCTTCGACGTGACTGTGCCGTTCGCGCCCGGCCGCGGCGACGCCACCCAGGAGCAGACCGACGTTGAATCCTTCGCGGTGCTGGAGCCGCTCGCCGACGGCTTCCGCAACTACCAGAAGGAGCAGTTCGCGGTCTCGCCCGAGGAGCTCATGCTCGACCGCGCCCAGCTGCTGGGCCTGACCGGTCCCGAAATGACGGTGCTGGTGGGCGGCCTGCGCGTGCTCGGCGCCAACTACGGCGGCTCGAAGGACGGCGTGTTCACCGACCGCGTCGGCGCGCTGACCAACGACTTCTTCGTCAATCTCACCGACATGCGCTACAGCTGGGTCCCGGTGGGCTGGAACAGCTACGAGATCCGCGACCGCAAGACCGGCGTGACCAAGTGGACCGCCACCCGCTGCGACCTGGTGTTCGGCTCCAATTCGATCCTGCGCGCCTACGCCGAGGTCTACGCCCAGGACGACAATGCGGAGAAGTTCGTGAAGGACTTCGTCGCCGCCTGGACGAAGGTGATGAACAACGACCGCTTCGACCTGCTCGACTGAGCCGGCGGACGCACGCCGCACATGAACGGCCCGCGGCCCTGCGCCGCGGGCTTTTTTCGTCGCCGCGCGCCCCCGCCGCGGGCGGGCCGGCCGGCGACGCGGGGAACCGGCGCGCCGCCGCCACGTTGACCCCGTGAGGGCGGCGCTCCGCCGCCAGGCAGGAAAACGGCATGTTCTGGAAAAAACGCGGCAGGATCATCATGGACGGCGAGCAGGCCCGCGCCGGCTCGTGGGGCGTGAGGGCGCTTTACGTGCTGCTCGCCAGCCTCGCCCTGGCTTCGGCGGCGTGGCTGGTGCTGGAGATCTGGGGCGGCGGCCCGCCGCGCATCCAGTAACGCCCTTGCGGCCGGGCCTGCGCGCCGGCGCCCCGGCGGCCGGAAAGCCGGCGGGCCCGGCGGAAAGTCGCGCGCGCGGCGGCGCGGGTTATTGTCCCGGCGGCCGTTTCGGGACATCCTGGCCCGCGCCTCTCACGCGGAACGCCCGATGTCCCAGCAAGCCACGCCAGCCAGCACGTCTCACGCCGCCCCCGGCGCCGCCGCGGCGTCGCGGCTGGCGCCGTTCCGGTTCATCGACCTGTTCGCCGGCATCGGCGGCCTGCGCCTTGGCTTTGAGGCCATCGGCGGGCGCTGCGTCTTCACCTCGGAGTGGGATCCGGCGGCGCGCAAGACCTACCAGGCCAATTTCCGCGACAATCACGAGCTGGCCGGCGACATCCGCGCCTATTCCGCCGATCCGGACCGGGTGCCGGAGCATGACGTGCTGCTGGCCGGCTTTCCCTGCCAGCCCTTCTCCATCGCCGGGGTCTCCAAGAAGAACGCGCTGGGGCGTCCACACGGCTTCCTGTGCGACACCCAGGGCACGCTGTTCTTCGACACCGCCCGCATCATCGCCCACCACCGGCCGGCGGCCTTCGTGCTGGAGAACGTGCGCAACCTGGTGAGCCACGACCGCGGCCGCACCTTCGCCACCATCATGCACGTGCTCTCCAGCGAGCTCGGCTATCACGTGCAGAGCCGCATCATCAACGCGCGCCACTGGGTGCCGCAGAACCGCGAGCGCATTTTCATCGTCGGTTTCCGCGAGCGCACCGGCTTCGACATGGCGGCGCTGCAGCCGCCGGAAGGCGGCCCCACCCTCGGCGACATCCTCCAGCCCCACTACGAGGTGGACGCCAAATACACCCTGTCGCCGAAGCTGTGGGCGTATCTGCAGGCCTACCGCGCCCGGCACGCGGCGCGGGGCAACGGCTTCGGCTACGGCCTGTTCGGTCCCGGCGACGTCGCCCGCACCCTGTCCGCCCGCTATTACAAGGACGGTTCGGAAATCCTCATCGCCCAGCCGGGCGGCCGCCCGCGCCGGCTCACGCCGCTGGAATGCGCCCGGCTGATGGGCTTCGAGCGCGGCGACCGGCGCTGGATCATCCCGGTGTCGGACACCCAGGCCTACCGCCAGTTCGGCAACGCCGTGGCCCCGCCGGTGGTGGAGTTCCTCGCGGCCGCCATGCAGCCGTGGCTGGCGCAGGCGTGCGCCGCCGCCGCCCGGGAGACGGACGCCGCCGCGCTCAGCCGTCGCGCCGCCGGCGTATGAAGTCCGCCGCATGGACGATGGCCGCCGCGCCTTCTTCCAGCTGCGGCCAGTAAAAATGCCAGACGTGGAACATCTCCTTCCACACCGCCAGCTCGCTGTCGACGCCGGCGGCGATGAGGCGCTGGTGCATGCGCACCGCGTCGCCGAACAGCACCTCGCGGTCGCCGACCTGGATCAGCGTCGGCGGCAGGCCGTCCAGCCGGGCGAACAGCGGCGAGGCGAGGCCGTTGAGCGGATCGGCGTCGCCGAGGTAACGCCGGGCGTGCCAGACGATGTCGGCGCGCTGGATGATCGGGTCCACTCCGGCCAGAAACTCATAGCTGCTGCTGCTGGCGGTCATGTCCACCCACGGGCTGGCCGCCGCCAGGGCGGAGGGGGCGGCGAGACCGCGGTCGCGGGCGACGATGGCCGTGGCGAAGGCGAGGCCGCCGCCGGCGGAATCGCCCATGATGGCCACGGAGCCCTCCGGCCGCCCGCGGGTCAGCGCCTCCCAGGCCGCGGCCGCGTCCTCCACGGCGGCGGGGAAGGGCGCCTCGGGCGCCAGCCGGTAGTGAATCGCCCAGACCTCGCCGCCCAGCTCCGCCGCCAGCCTGGAGACCAGATGCCGGTGCGAGACCGGCGAGCCGAGGGTGTAGCCGCCGCCGTGCAGGTAGAGCACGCAGGGGCCGTCTCCGGCCACATGCCGCTCGGCAGGCACGCCGCCCAGCTCCGCCGCCCCGATGGCGACGCCGGCCGCGGGCGCGAACAGCCCGGCGAAGCGGTCGTATTTCGGCCGGTTCACATGCTCGCCGTCCGCGAGGTTCAGCGGCCGCGTGCGGAAATGGTCGATGAGCGCCCTGAGCCTGTCGCTGGCCATGGGTGGGGTCCCTCCCGGCGGGCCGGGGCGCGCCGGCGCGCCTGGCGGCGGGCCCGACCCTGACCGTTGCTGCTGTTCCGGGCCCTGCAGGGCCGCGTTCGCCGACATATGACGCCATCGCCCCGCGGCTGGCAATGCGGGACGCGGCGCCGCGCCTCAGCCGCGCCAGTCGAGGCCGATGTCCAGCACCGGCGCGCTGTGGGTGAGCCAGCCGATGGAGATGAGGTCGACGCCGGTCATGGCGATGGCCGGCGCCGTTTCGGCCGTCACGCGGCCGGAGGCCTCGGTGACCGCCCGCCCGTTCACCATGGCCACCGCCTCGCGCAGCTGCTCGGGGGTCATGTTGTCGAGCAGCACCGCGTCCACCCGGTGCTCCAGCGCCTCGCGCAGCTGCGCGAGCGTGTCGACCTCAACCTCCACCTTCACCATGTGGCCCACATGGGCGCGCACCCGGCTGATGGCGGCGCCGACGCCGCCAGCGATGGCGATGTGATTGTCCTTGACCAGCGCCGCGTCATCGAGGCCGAAGCGGTGGTTGGAGCCGCCGCCGGCGCGCACGGCGTATTTCTCCACGGCGCGCAGGCCTGGCGTGGTCTTGCGCGTGCACGCCACCCGCGCATGGGCGCCGGTGGCGGCGATGGCGCGCACGACGCTGGCGGTGGCGCTGGCGACGCCGCTGAGATGACCAAGGAAGTTGAGCGCCGTGCGCTCCGCCGTGAGGATTCCGCGCGCCGGCCCCTCGATCGTGGCGATCACCGCGCCCGGCTCCAGCGGCGCCCCGTCCTGCAGCCGCGCCTCCACGCGGATGGAGGGGTCAATGAGCTGGAACGCCAGAACCGCCAGATCCAGCCCGGCCAGCACGCCGGCGTCGCGGGCGGTGAGCTGCAGCCGCGCCATGTGGCCGGCGGGGGCGATGGCGTCGCTGGTGACGTCGCCGGCGCGGCCGAGATCCTCCAGCAGGGCGGCGCGCACGAGAGGCTCCAGCATCACGCGCGGCAGCGGGGCGAGGGCAGGGGTTTCAGTCATGGGCATGGTTCCGGTGGATGAAAGGGGTCAGGCCGGATGCGCCGCGGCGCGCGGCGGCGCGGCGTAAGGCGCAAGGGCTGTCGCCGGGTCGAGAAACTGCCGGCGGCTGGCGGGCGCGCGTCCGGGACAGTCGCGGCGGAAATGGGCGCCGCGGCTTTCGGCGCGCGCCAGCGCCGCATGGGCGATGAGCAGGCCGGCGAGGGCCGCCTCCTGCTCCGGCGCGGGCGGCGGCGCGGCGGGGCTGGCGTCGCGCTGCGGCGACCAGGCCGCCAGCGGCGCCAGCGCCGTGACGGCGCGGGAGAGACCGGCGGCGTCGCGCTCCAGCCCCACGTCGCGGCTCATGATCTGGCGCACGCGCGCCAGCGCCGGGGCGTCCGCGGCGGGGGGCGCCGGCGTCTCCTCCGCGAGCGCCAGCCGCGGCCCGCGCGGCTGCGCCCCCGCGTCGCGGATGGCGGCGCCGGCGCGGGCGCCGCAGACCAGCGCGTCGACGAGCGAATTGCTGGCCAGCCGGTTGGCGCCGTGCAGCCCGGTGCAGGCCACTTCGCCGCAGGCCCACAGGCCGGCGACGCTGGCGCGCCCGTCCGCGTCCACGGCGACGCCGCCCATGTGGTAGTGCGCCGCCGGGGCCACCGGCAGCAGGTCCCGCGCCGGATCCAGCCCGTGGCGGGCGCAGATGGCGGCGATGCCGGGAAAGCGCCGGGCAAAGCCGGCTCCCGGCCGCTCCCTCGCATCCAGAAACACCCGCCGGCCGGCGGCGATCTGCCGCCAGATGGCGCGGGCGACCACGTCGCGCGGCGCCAGTTCCTGTCCGGGAACGCCGGCCATGAAGCGCTCGCCCAGGTCATTGACCAGAACCGCGCCCTCGCCGCGCACCGCCTCGCTCACCAGCGGGGCCGGGGCCGCATGCGCCGCCGCCCGCTCCGGCGCCAGCGCCAGCGCCGTGGGGTGAAACTGCATGAACTCCATGTCCGCCAGCCGCGCCCCGGCCCGCGCCGCCATGGCGAGGCCGCCGCCGGCGCTGGCCAGCGGGCAGGTGGCGTTGGGATAGAGCCCGCCGGCGCCGCCCGTGGCGAGCGCCACGGCGCCGGCAGGCAGCGTGGCGAGGCGTCCGTCCCGCTCCAGGACCACGCCGGTCACCGCGCCGTCGCGGGTGAGGATGCGGCGGGCGCGCGTGCCCTCCAGCACCGTGACATGGCCGGCGGCGCGCACCGCGGCGACGAGGGCGCGCACCACTTCGGCGCCGGTGGCGTCGCCGCGGGCGTGGGCGATGCGGCGCCGGCTGTGGGCCGCCTCCAGGCCGAGGGCGAGTGAGCCGTCCGGCGCGCGGTCGAAGCGCGCGCCCAGCGCCGCCAGCCGCCGCACCGCCCCCGGCGCGGCCGCGATGATGGACGCCGCCGCCTCCCCGTCGCACAGCCCGTCGCCGGCGGCCAGGGTGTCGGCCAGATGCAGGGCGACGTCGTCGTCAGGGCCGAGGGCGGCGGCGAGGCCGCCCTGGGCGAGCGCGCTGGAGGAGATCTCCCCAAGGGCGCCGGCAGTGACCAGCACGCACGGCGCCGGGGCGAGGGCGAGGGCCGCCGCCAGGCCGGCGACGCCGGAGCCGATGATCGCCGGCAGGCCGGCGAGCGGGGCGAGCGCCGGGCGCATCTCACACCGCCAGCATGCGCTCGACAGGAACGCGCGCCCGCTCCAGCACGTCCGCCGGCACGGTCACCTCATGCTCGCCCAGCTCCAGGCAGCGGCGGATGTTGGCGAGGGTGATGCGCTTCATGTGCGGGCACAGGTTGCACGGGCGCACGAACTCCACTTCCGGGTGATTCACCGCCACATTGTCGCTCATGGAGCATTCGGTGAGCAGCACCACGCGCTGCGGCCGCTGCGCGCCGACGAACTCTGACATGCGCGCCGTGGAGCCGGAGAAATCCGCCGCCGCCACCACTTCCGGCGGGCACTCGGGATGGGCCAGCACCACCACGCCCGGCCAGGCGCGGCGCATTTCGGCGATGTCGTCCGGGGTGAAGCGCTCGTGCACCTCGCAGTGACCCTTCCAGGCGATGATCTTCACGCTGGTTTCGGCGGCGACGTTGCGGGCGAGATATTCGTCCGGGACCATCACCACCTCCGGCAGGCCGAAGGACTCCACGATTTTCTTCGCGTTGCCGGAGGTGCAGCAGATGTCGGACTCCGCCTTCACCGCCGCCGAGGTGTTCACGTAGGTGATGACCGGCAGGCCCGGATGGCGCTCGCGGACCAGCCGCACGTCCGCGGGCGTGATGCTCTCGGCCAGCGAGCAGCCGGCGGCGGGGTCGGGGATGAGCACGGTCTTGTCCGGGTTCAGGATCTTGGCCGTCTCGGCCATGAAGTGCACGCCGGCCAGCACGATGACGTCAGCGTCCACCCGCGTCGCCTCCCGCGCCAGCGCCAGCGAATCACCGACAATGTCGGCCACGCCGTGGAAGATCTCCGGCGTCTGGTAATTGTGGGCGAGGATCACCGCGTTTTTCTGGCGTTTCAGCTCGTGGATCGCCGCCACGTCGTCGGCGAAGCTGGCCCATTCCATGGGCGGAATCACGCGGCGCACGCGCTCGTAGATCGCGGCCGGATCGGGGCGCGCGGCGGCCGCGGCGGGGGCGGACACGGGCATGGCATATGCTCCAAATGAGTATAATTTGGACATATGCTTAAACTGAGTATAAGGTTTGTCAACCCGCCGGCTTGGTGCCGGCCACGGCGCGCTCCCACAGCACCTCCTCGCGGAAGCGGAACAGCCGGGCGGGGCGTCCGGGCCGGGTGGTGGACATTTCGCTTGTTTCCTCAACCAGTTGCTGCTGCTCCACCAGGCGGCGGAAATTCTGCTTGTGGGCGGTGCGGCCGGCGAGAGCCTCCACCGCCTTCTGCAGGTCGAGCAGGGTGAAGGTCTCGGGCATCAGCTCGAACACCACCGGCCGGTAGCGGATCTTGCCGCGCAGGCGGGCGACGCCGGTGGCGAGAATGCGCCTGTGGTCGCCGGCCATCGGCCGGCCGGGAACCACCGGGCGCGCGTCCCGGACCTCCGCCGGCAGGCTGCGGCGGGATTCGGGGGTGAGCTGCGCCTCGTGCAGCAGCTCGTAGCGCTGCAGCACCATGTCGTCGTGCCAGGGCGCGCCGTCGAGGCCAAAGGTGACGGCCGCGCGGCGCAGGCGCTGCTCGCGCGCGGCGGCGCCGGGGGCGGCGGCGGCCCATTCGCGCAGCGCCGGCTCGATGAAATCGCGCAGCACCGCCGGCTGGCCGCCGCGCCAGTCCTCCCAGGGGAAGCATTCGTACCAGCTGAGCCACACGCCCATCGCCGGCGGCTCGTCGGTGAGCCGGCGGGTGAGCGCCAGATAGCTGATCGACATCACCCGCTGGCCGTCGGCCCCCTGGCGGTCGCGGTCGGCGAAGGTGTAAAGCTGCTCGATGTAGCCGAGCGGGTGGCGGGTCTGTTTCTCCACCCATTCGCGCAGGCCCGCCTGCAGCGAGCGCGCCCCGCCGCCGAACGGGCCGGCCGGCAGCCGCGCGCCGCCGTCGACGGTGAGCGCCTGCGGCTCGTCGCGGTTCACCGCCACGATAACCGCCACCAGGTCCACCAGCACGTTGGCGCCGGCGGCGTGCGTCGCCGCGTCCGCCATGTCGCCCGTGCCGTCGTTCCGACCCGCCATGCGCCGGCCTCCCGATGATGACGCGCCCGCCGGCGCCGCCGCTCCAGCTCCAGTCGCATGGGGCAGAAGGTCGCGCCAGTCAACCGCGTCGCCGCGCCGCCGGGGGGCGTCAGCGTTTCTCCGCCGCCACGTGCGGGGCCGGCGCCGGGCCGGTTTTCATCCGCCCGGCGAGGGAAAGCTGGAGCGACACCGTCGCCGCCACGATCGCCATCAGTCCGGCCGCGAGCATGGCTTCGCGCAGGCGCATGCCGGTCATGGTCATTCTCCTCAGAATATTCGGGAGATTCTTGTAACGCACCGGAGCCTAACCAAAGGTGAACCTGCGCGGATCCATGCAGATCTGCCGGACTTCCTCGAAACATGTCGCCATACTTTCGTCGAACCCGCAGCGCAGACGCAAACAGGCTCCCGCATGGGGAGCCTGCCGCAGGGCGCGGGGCGGCCGCGCCGGACCGGGACGCGCCGCCTCAGAACGCGTCGATGTAGGGCCGCTTGCCGCCGGCCGGAACCTTGCGCGGCGGAACCGAGGCGAGGCCGCGCAGGATCCATTTGCGCGTCTCGGCCGGATCGATGACGTTGTCGATCTCCAGCACCGAGGCGATGCGGGTGGCTTTGCCCTCCTCGTATTTCTGGGCGACCATCCGCCGGTAGGTCTCCTCACGCTCGGCAGGGTCGGCGATGGCCTCCAGCTCCTTGCGGTAGCCGAGGCGCACGTAGCCCTCGAGACCCATGCCGCCGAACTCGCCCGTGGGCCAGGAAATGGTGAAGAACGGGGCCTGGAAGCCGCCGGCCGCCATGCCCTGGGCGCCGAGGCCATAGCCCTTGCGCAGCACCACGGTGAACACCGGCACGGTGGCGTTGGCGCCGGCCAGGAACATGCGCGACACGTGCCGCACGACGCCGGTTTTCTCCGCCTCCGGACCGACCATGAAGCCGGGCGTGTCGCACAGCGAGATGATCGGCAGGTCGAAGGCGTCGCACAGCTGGATGAAGCGCGCCGCCTTGTCGCCGGCCGGGGCGTCGATGGCGCCGCCCAGATGGCGCGGGTTGTTGGCCATCAGGCCGAAGGGCCTGCCCTCGATGCGCACCAGCGCCGTGATGATGCCGACGCCGAACTCCGGCCGCAGCTCCAGCACCGAGCCCCTGTCGGCGAGCAGGCGGATGACCTCGCGCACGTCATAGGCGCGCAGGCGGTTCTCCGGGATCACACGGCGCAGCAGGCGCTGGTCCTCCGCCTCCCACTCGCTGATCTCGCCCTGGAAATAGGAGAGATATTTCTTCGCCACCTCGGTGGCCTCGATCTCGTCCTCCACCAGCACGTCGATGACGCCGTTGGGAACCTGCACCGAAACCGGGCCGACCTCCGAGGGGTGGTACACGCCGAGGCCGCCGCCCTCGATCATCGCCGGGCCGCCCATGCCGATGGAGGCGTTTTTCGTGGCGATGATCACGTCGCAGCAGCCGAGCAGGGCGGCGTTGCCGGCGAAGCAGTAGCCGGAGACTACGCCCACCACCGGCGCCTTGCCCGACAGCCGCGCGAACTCCACGAAGCTGGTGGTGTCGAGGCCGGTGAGGCCGCCGCTGTCGGTGTCGCCCGGGCGGCCGCCGCCGCCTTCGGCGTAAAGCACCAGCGGCAGCCGCCACTGCTGCGCCAGATGCAGGGCGCGGTCGAGCTTCTTGTGGTTGCGCTTGCCCTGGGTGCCGGCCAGCACGGTGTAGTCATAGGCCACCACCATGGCGCGGGCGGCGTCCTGGCCGAAATATTTTCCGTTGATGGTGGCGGTGCCGACGATGAGGCCGTCCGCGGGGGTGTTGCGGATCAGGTCGTCGAGGCTGCGCCGGCGCGACTGGGCGGCGATGGCGAGGCCGCCGTACTCCATGAACGTGCCTTCGTCCACCAGCTGGGCGATGTTCTCGCGGGCGGTGCGCTGGTTGGTCTTGCGCCGGCGCGCCACCGCTTCCGGACGGTTCTCGTCCAGCAGCATGGCCTGGCGCTCCAGCACATGGGCGAGGTCCGGCCGGATGTAGTCGAGGTCGATCTCCTCCTCGCCGCCGTCCTCGGCGGCGCCCACGTCCCGGGGCTCGATGAACAGCACCGGCTCGCCCGCCAGCAGCGTCTGGCCGGCTTCTGCGACGATGGCGCGCACCACGCCGCCGGTGGCGGCGCTGATCAGGTGCTCCATCTTCATCGCCTCCAGCACCGCCACCTGCTGGCCGGCGCGCACCACGTCGCCCACAGCAACGTCGATGCTGACGATGGTGCCCTGCATCGGGGCCGGGGTCGGCTCGGCGCCCTCCGGGGCCTTCGCCGCCTCCTTCTCCGCGCCGGCGGCGGCGCCTTCCGCGGCGGCGGAGAAGAACAGGTCGCGGTGGCGCTCCGCCGCGGCTCCGGCCGCCAGCTCGGCCACGTGCTCCTCCAGGAAGCGGGTGGTGACGTCATTGGCCCGCACCCGCGGGTGCTGCAGCAGCGCCTTCAGGAACGGCAGGTTGGTGCCCACGCCCTCGATGCGGAACTCGCAGGCGGCGCGGTAGGCCTTGGCGACGGCGGCGGCGTAGTCCGGCGCGGCGCTGTGCACGATGAGCTTGGCCAGCAGCGAGTCATAGGCCGGGCTGGTGCGGTAGCCGGCGTAGCCGAAGGTGTCGACGCGCACGCCGGGGCCCGAAGGCGGCTCGAACACGCTGATGACGCCGCCCTGGGGCCTGACGTTCCCCTTCGCGTCAATGGTCTCCATGTTGACGCGCAGCTGGATGGCGTGGCCGCGCGGCGCCGGAACCTGTCCCTGCAGCAGGCCGATGTCGGCCAGGGTTTCGCCGCCGGCCACGCGCAGCTGCGCCTGCACCAGGTCGACGCCCAGAACCTCCTCGGTGACCGTGTGCTCCACCTGCAGGCGCGGATTGGCCTCGATGAAGGCGAAGAACGGCTCGCCCGCGCCAGGCGTCGCGTCCACCAGGAACTCGAAGGTGCCGAGGCTGTCGTATTTCGCCGCCATGGCCAGCTCGCGGGCGGCGAGGGTGATGCGTTCGCGCAGCGCCGGCGTCAGCGCCGGGCTCGGCGCGATCTCGATGACCTTCTGGTTGCGGCGCTGGATGGTGCACTCGCGCTCATAAAGATGCGAGATGTTGCCGGCGCGGTCGCCGATGACCTGCACCTCGATGTGACGGGCGTTGCGCATCAGCCGCTCGACATAGACGGCGCCGTCGCCGAAGGCCGCCTTCGCCTCGGACTGGCAGCGGGCGTACGCCTCCGCCAGCTCCGCGCGTGCGGTCACCGGGCGCATGCCGCGGCCGCCGCCGCCGGCCACCGCCTTGAGCATCACCGCCGCGCCTTCGCCCAGCGAGTCGAAGAAGGCGAACGCCTCCTCCAGGGTGGTCGGCCCGGTGGTGCCCGGGATCACCGGCACGCCCACCTTCTGCGCCAGTTCGCGCGCCGCGGTCTTGTCGCCGAACAGGCCCAGCGCCTCCGGCGAAGGGCCGACGAAGACGATGCCGTTCTCCGCGCAGGCGCGGGCGAGGCCGACGTTCTCCGAGAGAAAGCCGTAGCCGGGGTGCAGCGCGTCGCAACCGGCGGCCTTCGCCGCGGCGATCACCGCGTCGATGTCGAGATAGGCGCGGGCGCCGCGGCCGGGCAGCGGCGCGGCCTCGTCGGCCTTGCGCACGTGCAGGGCGCTGGCCTCGTCTTCGGCGTAGACGGCGACGCTGTGCAGGCCGAGTTCGCTGGCGGCGCGGGCGATGCGGATGGCGATTTCGCCCCGGTTGGCGATGAGCAGGCGGGATATCATGTCGGTTCCGTCAAGAAGCGGCGGGCGCGGCGACGCTCCGTCCCCCGGCCCGGCGCAGGGCGGGCGGCGGGGCGGGCGGCGCGGAAAGGCGCGTCCGGCGGGCTGTGGCGGGGAGCGGGATCAGAGGCGGCGCGCGGACGCGACGGCGGCGCCGCGCGCCGGCCGTTCCGGCCCTGGCTGTCTGCTGCGAGATGACAGGCGGCTCCCCGGGCGGGGACCGTTCAGGACCCTCTCTTGCATCACGGTCGTCTGCTCCCTGATCCGGCCGTCCGTTCCGTCGTGGCGACGCGCGGCGCTGGTTTTGCGGCGCCTGCAGGCGGCAGGCGCGGCTGTCGCGCTATCATGCCAGTGACGCAGGGCCCATCAAGAGCAAAACGCACCGTCCGCCCCTGCGGTATGGCGTCGTGACGTTACGTAGCCATGCGTATGGCGCATGGCTAATGCAGGCGCCGGACCGGCGGCCCGGCGCTGGCGCGGCGGGCGGCGGCGGTCGCGCCGCGCCCGCCGGAAATCACGGCCGGCCAGTCACTTGTGGTCGTGGCTGTGGCCATGTCCGTGGTGGTCGCAGCCGCAACCGCAGCCGTGATCATGGCCGTGACGCGCCGCGTGGGCGTCGTCATGGCCATGCCCGTGCGCATGCGCGTGGCTGTGGTCATGGCCGCCGTGATCATGATCGTGACGCCCGTGCTCATGTCCATGGCCATGATGATGGTGGTCGCACCCGCAGCCATGCCCGTGATCATGTCCGTGGCCGGGGTGATGATGGCCGTGATCATGATGGTGATGATGGTGGCCGCAGCAGTCGTGCACGGCCAGCCGCTCCGGGCTGAACGGCCGCTCCACCGGCGTGACGGCGCAGCCGAGGCCGCGGATGGCTTCGGCCAGGGCGTCGTCAGCCTGCAGGTAGAGGGCGTCGGCGGCGGCCTCGGCCCCGGCGTGGGCGCCGCCGGCCAGCAGCGCGGCGCGCAGCAGCCGCGCCGGATTTTCGGCGCGCACCTCCAGCACGCGCTCGGGGGCGGCGCGCACCAGCACGAGGCCGCCGTCCTCCAGTTTCAGGGCGTCGCCGTCGCCGGCGACGACCGGCGCCGGCAGGGCGATCTCCACCTCAAGGCCGTTGTCGGCGGTGAGACGCGCCGCGGCGCCGCCCAGGGCGCGGGCGCGATGGTCGAGGGTGACGGTGGCGACGACGCGCTCCGCCTTCACGGCGGGGCGGCGGGTCAGGGCGATGGCGCGTGACATTCCGGATCCTGAACGCTGGGACGTGCGCGGCGGCGTCGGCGAATGCGCTCCCCGCCGGGCGCCGCGCAGGGCGGGGGCGCTGTCGGGCGCCACCATAGCACGTCCGCCGCCGCGCCGGAAAACCGGCCGGAGCCCTCCGCGGCGAAAGCCGCAGGAAAAACCGCCGGCCGCTTGATTTCGCCGCTGGCCTCTGCTCCCCTTGCTGCAGAAAAATAACAGATAACAGAATCTGTTTCAGGCGGTTCGCGTGACAGGGAGGTCGGCGTGTTCCGGAATCTGGCCGAGATCGAAGAACTGGAGCGGACGCCGCTGTCAGTTCACGTGCCCGAGAAAAGCGTGTTCGAGCGGTTGCAGAACGCCTGCCGGCGCAATGCGGACCGGCTCGCCTTCCGCCTGCTGCGCGAGGGGCGGCCGGATGAGGAGACGCGGGACGTCACCTACGCCGAGTTCGGCCGCCAGCTCATCCAGGCGGCCAACATGTTCCGCGCCCTCGGCGTCGGCCCCGGCGACGCGGTGTCGCTGCTGATGCCGGTGTGGCCCGAGACGTTCGTCGCCATGTTCGGGGCCCAGGCGGCGGGCGTCGCCAACCCCGTCAACTTCCTGCTGGAGAAGGAGCATCTGGTGTCGCTGCTGCGCAGCGCCCGCTGCCGTGTGCTCATCGGACCCGATCCGGAGGTGACGCCGGGGGTGTGGGAACGCGTCGAGCAGGTGCGGCATGAGATTGGCTGGCCGGTGACGGTGATGCGCGTGGGCGGCCCGCCGGCGCGGCCGGGAACCGACGCGCTGCACTTCGAGACCGAACTCGCCCGCCATGACGGCAGGCGGCTGGCGTTCGCGCACGATCCCGCTCCGGACGACGTGGCCTCGCTGTTCCACACCGGCGGCACCACCAGCGCGCCCAGGCTGGCGCGCCACACCCAGCGCGGGCTGCTGACCCAGAGCTGGACCAACGCCGTCGCCGTGATGCCGGGGGAGGGGCCCGGCCAGGTGCTGCTCAACGGCCTGCCGCCCTTCCACGTGGGCGGCGCCACCTGCGCCGGCCTGATGCCCCTGACCCGGGGCGCGACCATCGTCATCATGACCGCCGCCGGCTACCGCAATCCGCTGGTGGTGCAGAACATCTGGGCGCATGTGGCGCGATTCCGCGCCACCGGCCTCGGCATGGTGCCCACCAGCTGGGGCGCGGCGCTCAACGTGCCGCTGGACGGGCATGACGTCAGCTCGCTGCGTCTCATCCAGAGCGGCGGCTCCGGCATCGCCCCGGAGGTGGCGCGCGCCGCCAGCCGGCTGCTCGGCGTGCCCATGGTGGAGGGCTGGGGCATGACCGAGACCCACGGCTTCGCCACCATGAACCCCGGCGCCGGCGAATGCCGCTACGGCTCCATCGGCGTGCGCCTTCCGTTCAACGAGGTGATCGTGGCCGAGATCGCCGACGGGCGGGTGAAGCGCGTCTGCGAGCCGGACGAGATCGGGGTGGTGCTGGTGCGCGGCCCGCAGGTGTTCGGCGGCTATGTCGATCCCGACCAGGACGCCAGGGCCTGGGTGGAGCCCATGGAGAACGAGACGCGGCCGCACTGGAGCGCCGGCGGCCGCTGGCTCGACACCGGCGACCTCGGCCGCATGGACGCGGACGGCTACATCTGGCTCACCGGCCGCGCCAAGGACATCATCATCCGCTCCGGGCACAACATCGATCCGGTGGTGATCGAGGAGGCGCTGCACGCCCATCCGGCGGTTGAGGCGGCGGCGGCCGTGGGCCGTCCGGACGTCTACGCCGGCGAAATGCCGGTGGGCTTCGTGCAGCTGAAACAGGGGGCGGACGCCGACCCGGAGGAGATCCGCGAATTCGTGCGCGGCCTGATTCCGGAGCGGGCGGCGGTTCCGGCGGAGATCTACGTCCTGCCGCAGATGCCGCTCACCGCCGTGGGCAAGATCTTCAAGCCGCAGCTGCGCCAGATCGCGGCGGAAGCCACTCTCGGCCGCATGGCCAGGGCGGCGCTGGGCGCGGGCGTCCCGGTGGAGGTGGAGGTGACGCCGCATCCAAGGCACGGCGTGCTGGCGACGTTGCGCGTCTCCGGCGCCGATCCGGCGCGGCTGGGGGAGCTGGTGCAGCAGCTGGACAGGCTGCAGCTGCGTCACGAGATCGTGGAGACCGTGACGTCCTGAACCATGGGCGGCCGGGCGCCCGGCGCCCCGGGGTCAGGCGCCGCGGGCCCGGCGCGCCCGGCGGGGTTTCGGCGCCTGCTGCTCCGGGGCGTCGGCGCCGTCCGGTCCGGCCGCAGGCGGGGCGGAGAGCAGGGCGTCGGCCAGGTCGACGATCTCGCGGCGCAGGCTGGCGAGCTCCGCCGTGTCGGCGGCGTCCGGCTCCAGCAGCCGCTGCGCCAGGGCGTCGATGCGCCGGGACGGGTCGTCGCCCGTCTTGCGGCGGGCGCGGGCGGCGCCGGATCTGGCGCGCTCCGCTCTGGCGCGCTGGGGCTGCGGCTCCGCGCCGGCGGCCTCCGCCGGCTGCGCCGCCTGCAGCGCCGCCAGCCGCAGCCGCAGCTGGCCGTTCTCCTCCTGGACGCGGCCGAGGCGTTCGCGCGCCGCGCGCAGCTCCGCGGCCAGCCGGTCCGCTTCGCGGCGGGTCTCCAGCAGCTGCTCGTTGCGCTTCTCCAGCGCGGCGATGCGGTCGCTCATGCGCGTGGCGTTGGCGCGGTGCTCGGCCACGGCGGCCTCCAGGGTGCGCGCCGCGGCGCGCTCCGCCTCCAGCCGGGCGACGAGGGCGTCATTGCGGGCGGCGGCCTCGGCTTTCGCCTGCTCCATGGCGGCGAGGCGCTCCTCCAGTTCGACGATCGCCAGCCGCTGTTCGTCCATGCGGCCGCGGGCCAGAGCCAGCGCCTGCTCGGCCGCGGCGCGGCGGCCATCCTGTTTCTTCAGCTCCTCCATGGTGCGGTCGCGGTCGGCGGTCATGGCCGCCAGCGCGGACTGCGTCGTCTCCAGCGTCGTCTGCAGGTCGGCGTGTTCGGCCTGCAGCCGCTGGAGCTTTTCCCGCGTCTCCTCAAGCTGGCGCTTCAGGGCGTTGACGAAGGAGAGCTGCTTGCCAGCCTCGCTGAGGGCGGCGGCCTTTTCCTCCAGCAGCTGCTGCTGGCGCCGCTCCATGTTGCGGGCGCTCACCGCGAACTCGGCGCGCAGATGGTCGCGCTCCGCCGCCACCTCCTCCAGCGACACCGGGAACAGCGCCCGCATGCGCCGCTCGGCCAGCCGTTCGGCGCGCTGGTTCAGCGCCGGCGCGAGCAGGATGGCGATGAAGCCCGCGGTCAGAAACCCCAGGGCGAAGAACATTGCCTGTTCGACCACCGGCACCCTCCTGCGGCCGGGGGAACCGGCCTGTCGCCATGTCTCTCGTCGCCATGTCTCTCGTCGCCAGGTTCCGCCAGCAGGCGTCGCCAGGTTCCGGCGCCGTGTCCTGTCGCGTCATGTCGCAGTCCGGGGCGCGCCGTCCGGCGCGGCCGGCATGCGGAGGGAGGCGGCGCGCTGCGGCTGCGGGCGGCTTCCGGAAGGCGCGGCGGCGGCCGGCCCGCGTCCTGCGTAAAGCCGCCGCCCTGCGGAAGGTTGGCCTGGCGTTCCCTGCGCGATGGCCCGGCGCGGCCCGGCCGGCCGGGGTCGCGTTCATGTATAGGTCATGTCGCGGCGGGCGCGCCACAACATTCGCGGCGCGCGTTTGCGGTAAAATTGCCGGCGTGGCCTGACGTCATCACCTCTCGCAAGGTAATGCGCGCCGGCGCGTCAGGGTGTTCGCGCGCCGGGACGGCGGCTGCGGCCGCAGCCGTCAGAACGGGTTCCAGGTCGGATTGGGCGTGAACTTCAGGTAGCCGATGTTGACGCCAAGGCGCGCGCCCACGCCGGCGCGGATCGGCACCACCACCATGTTGTCCGCCACCGCCGCCGAGACGCCGAAGCCGCCGATGAAATAGGCCGAGCCGTTCAGCCCGAGGAAGCGGGTGAAAATGCTCTGCACCGTCGGCATGTTGTACACCAGCATCATGGTGCGGGCGCCGTCGCCGCCCCAGTCGAACCCCACCGACGGGCCCTGCCAGAACACCTTCATCTGGCCGGCGTTGCGCGTGTACAGCACGCCCTCGCCGTAGCGCAGGCCGCCGATGAAGGCGCCCGAGCCCTCCTGGCCGAGGATGTAGCCGTTCGGCGCGCCCCAGCGGCGGAACGCCTCCTGCACCGCCAGCGCGAGCCCCTTGGAGAGCTCGCCGAAGAAACCGTGACCGGCGGCGATGATTTCTTCGGCGCGGAAGGTTTCATGCTGCCGGATCGGCCGGTTCTGCGCCGCGGCCGGGTCCGCCGTGACCATGGGGATGGTCAGGAGCGCCGCGGCGACGAGCAGCAGGGCTTTCAGGATCGTTTTCATGAAATCAGCCTCCGGTTCGGCAGGGCGCGCTCCGCGCGGGCGCGCCGGCCGCCGCGCGGCGGGGCGCTTCCGCAGGGGTGACGCGCATGACCCCGGAACGGCGGCGCGCCGCCGGTCCGCAGCCGGAACATCTCCGTTCTGGCCAGTGTGCGGCGCCAATTACGTAAAAATCGTTGCCGCCGCGCCAGTCGCGGATGCGGACGCCCCGGCGGCTGTCCCCGGAGAAAACGCCGGCTCAGACGGCGCCGGCGGCGCGCGGATCGCCCCAGGCGATGAACGGCCCGTTGCTGAAGTCGCCGCGGCTGTTGTCATAGCGCAGCGGCGCGCCCCCGGGCGTCAGCACCACGCCGCCGGCCGCCTGCAGGATGGCGTGGCCGGCCGCCGTGTCCCACGCCATGGTGCGGCCGAAGCGCGGGTAAACGTCCGCCGCTCCCTCGGCGATGAGGCAGAATTTCAGCGACGACGAGGCGTTGACGCGCCGGCTGACGTTGCGCCGCGCCAGCCACGCCTCGGTGTCCGGGTCGCCGTGGCGGGAGCTGGCCAGGGCGGTGAGGCCGCCGGCGGGCGCGGCGCGCGTGCGGACAGGCCGCCAGGCCAGCGCCTGCGGCGCCTTGCCGAACACGTCCTCCGCCGTGGCCGCGCCCCCGGCGCTCCCCAGCCACGCCCGGTTGCGGGCCGGGGCGACGATGGCTCCCGCCACCGGAACGCCATGGGCGACCAGGGCGACGTTCACCGTATAGCCGTCGCCGCCGTCGACGAATTCGCCAGTGCCGTCAATGGGATCGACGAGAAAGAACCGCTCCGGCGGCGGACCGGCGAAGCCGGGGGCGGTCTCCTCGCCGATGCGCGGAATGTCGGGGAACGCTTCGGCGAGACGGGAGAAGATCAGCCGTTCGGCGGCGACGTCGGCGTCGGTGCAGGCGCTGCCGTCGGCCTTGCGGCTGGCGACGACGCCGCGGGCGGTCATCTCGCGCACGAGGCGCCCGGCGGCGAGGGCGATGTCCGCGAGGCGGCGGGCCAGCGCGTCATCTGGCGTCGGCGCGCCGGCGCCATCACGCGGGCCTGTTGACGTCATAGCTGTTCCTCCCCGCCGGATTGCCACTGTCGCCGCGCCATGTAACACATTCGGCGCCGCCTGGGAGCCGGGCGCCGCGCCGTCCTGCGCCGTCATGTCCGGCCTCGCGCAGGACGGCGTCCGGACGCATGTCCGGGCGCGCGGGCGTCGCGCCGGCTGGTGATGATGCATGCGCAAGGGCAGGCCGCGTCCCTGCGCCGGGAGAACGACATGACCGCTGTGAGCCTTGATGCGCTTGACCTCGCCGCCCTTCTGTGCAGCCGCGTCTGTCACGACGTCATCAGCCCCGTGGGCGCCATCGTCAACGGCCTCGAGGTGCTGGAGGACGAAAAGGACCCGGCCATGCGCGAGTTCGCGCAGCAGCTGATCGCCAGGAGCGCCCGCCAGGCGTCGGCGCGGCTGCAGTACTGCCGCATCGCCTTCGGCGCCGCCGGCTCGGCCGGGGCGGAGATCGACACCGGCGACGCCGAACAGGTGGCGCGCAGCTTCTTCTCCGACGACCGCACCCGCCTCGCCTGGAGCGGCCCGCGCCTGCTGCTGCCCAAGAACCGGGTCAAGCTGCTGCTCAACCTGCTGCTCATCGCCGCCACGGCGATTCCGCGCGGCGGCGACGTCGCCGTCGCCATCAGCGACGACGGCGCCGCCTTCACCGTGCGGGCCACGGGCCGCAACGCCCGCATTCCGGCGAAGGTCGAGGCGCTCATCGCCGGCGAGGCGCCGGACGGCGTCATCGACGCCCACGCCATCCAGCCCTATTACGCCGGCCTCGTGGCCCGCGCCGCCGGCATGGCCGTGCGCTTCAGCCAGGACGGCGAGACGGTGACGCTCGCCGCGGCCCCCGCGTAAACCGCGCCTGGGCCGCTTCCGCGCCGCCTCGCGCACGGCGCCGGCCCGTCGCCTGTTCCGGAACAGAAAAAACGCGGGAGGCCGGCGGCCTCCCGCGTTTTTGCATGCGCCGCGCGCCGCTGGCGGCGCGCGTCAGGCGGAGATCCGCTCGTCGCCCTGCGGCTCGCGCAGCACGTAGCCGCGCCCCCACACCGTCTCGATATAGTTCTTGCCGTAGGAGGCGTTGGCCAGCTTCTTGCGCAGCTTGCAGATGAACACGTCGATGATCTTGAGCTCCGGCTCGTCCATGCCGCCGTAGAGATGGTTGAGGAACATCTCCTTGGTGAGCGTGGTGCCCTTGCGCAGGCTCAGCAGCTCCAGCATCTGGTACTCCTTGCCGGTCAGATGCACGCGCTGGCCGTTCACCTCCACGGTCTTGGTGTCCAGGTTCACCACCAGGTCGCCGGTGGTGATCACGGACTGGGCGTGGCCCTTGGAGCGGCGGACGATGGCGTGGATGCGGGCGATGAGCTCGTCCTTGTGGAAGGGCTTGGTCAGATAGTCATCGGCGCCGAAGCCGAGGCCGCGCACCTTGTCCTCGGTGCCGGCGAGGCCCGACAGGATGAGGATGGGGGTTTTCACCTTGGCGACGCGCAGCGCGCGCAGCACCTCGTAGCCCGACATGTCCGGCAGGTTGAGATCCAGCAGGATGATGTCGTAGTCGTACAGCTTGCCGAGGTCGACGCCTTCTTCACCGAGATCGGTGACATAGACATTGAAGCTCTCGGACTTGAGCATCAGCTCAATGCTCTGCGCAGTCGCGCTGTCGTCTTCAATGAGCAGAACGCGCATCTCGGCTCCCCAACGTCGTCTCGAGTTCAGGCATGACCGCCCGCTGACCGCTCCCGCCTGTGGCGTGGGCCGTCCTGATCATCCGATTCGAAACGCTAGCTGTTAACGGTTAACAAAATCTGATTCTGCCTGGCAAGGCGCGCGCCCGGGCGATCCGCGATTATGCCCATGGGTTTGGAACACAAACACAATTCAACCTGTGACACTGTTACCGGCAGCGGCGGAGAAATGCCCGTCGTCGCCGGTCCGGGGGTCAGATTTCCTTACGGAAATTCGCCGCCGGGCGCCGGTAACCTCGCCCCATGCCGGTAAACGAATGGTTGCCGGCCGGCGGCGGACGTGGGGCGCCATGTGGACAGCCGCCGGCCGGACGGTAAGGAAGGTTCAACCTTCACGGCGCAATGTGGCCGCAGACATGACGCCGGCGGCGCGATGTGCAGCCGCTGGCCCGGGACCGGTCCGCCGCGGGCGCGCCCGGCCCGGGCCGCGGGCCCGCCGGCCTTCGACGGGAGCCACGAACGCTCATGAAATCGCGGGATACCCTGCTGCGGCTGAAGCGCTTCCAGGCCGACGGCAAGCGCCGTCGCGTCCAGCAGATCGAGATGATGACGGCGGAGTTCGAGCGCATGGCCGCCGAGCTCGAGCGGGAAATCGCGCTGGAGGAGGCGCGGACCGGCATCGCCGACCCGGCCCATTTCGCCTATTCCACCTACGCCGCCGCCGCCCGCACGCGGCGCGACAACCTGCTGCGCTCCGCCGCCGGCCTCAGGGACCAGCTCGACGTGGCGCGCGCCGAGCTGGAGGCGGCGCTCGAGGAGCTGAAAGCCGTGGAGTCGCTGGGCGACCGTGAGCGCGTCGCCGAGGAGTGGCGCCCGCCCGCCCGCGCCTCGCGCGCCGGCGCCTGAGCCGCCGCCTGTCCTGAACCCCGGCGCCGTCGCCATGCGCGGCGTCGCGTCCGGGCCAGCCGCGCGCAGGAGGGGGGCTGGCCCCGGGGCGGGGCCCGCGCCGGCGCCCCGCCGGCGCTCCCGGATTGCGCCGCCCTGTTTGCGCCATCTCGCCGTGGTCATGTGCCCCCGGGCTGCAGGGGCCTCCGCACGTGTCGAAAATCCGGCTTGCGACGGCTGCGCAGACAGGGCAAACCTGCGGCGCGCTCCGCCTGAAACCTGCGCATGGGCCGGATGATCATGAAAAAATATACCGATTACATCTGGCCGGTCATCGGCCTTTGCGCGGTCATCTTTTCCGCCTGGCTGCTGTATCGCGAGCTGTCGGGCCTCTCGCTTCAGGAGGTTTCGGCGGCGCTCGGCGCCATTCCGGCGAAAAACTGGGCCGGCGCCATCGCCGCCACCGTCGTCGCCTACGGCGCGCTCGCCTGGTACGACCGCATCGCCCTGTTGCATCTGGGCAGGCATCTGCCGTGGCCGGTGATTTCGCTGGTCTCCTTCACCACTTACGCGCTGTCGCACAACATCGGCGCCTCGGTGTTCTCCGGGGCCATGGTGCGGTTGCGGGCATATGGCGCCATGGGGCTCAGCCTCGCCGAGGTGGGCGTGCTGGTGGCGCTGTGCTCTTTCACCTTCGGCTTCGGCGCGGTGCTGCTGGGCGGCCTGGTGCTGGTGGGCGAGCCGGAGATCGTGCAGCGCCTGTTCGACGTGCCGCGCTCCTGGGCCTTCGGCGCCGGCGTCGGCCTGCTGCTGCTGGTCGCGCTCTATGTCTACGGCTCGTGGAAGGAGTTCCGGCCGCTGCGCATCGGCTCCTTCTCGCTGGTCTATCCGCGGATGCCCATCGTCATCCGCCAGCTGTTCGCCGCGCCGCTGGAGCTGGTCGGCGCGGCCGGCATCATCTATTTCGTCCTGCCGGACGCCCATAATCCCGGCTTCTTCATCGTGCTGGGGGTGTTCCTGGCGTCGTTCTGCGCGGCGCTGGTCTCCAACGCCCCGGGCGGCATCGGCGTGCTGGAGGCGGTGTTCCTGATGGCCACCCCCGGCGTGCCCAAGGCCGACGTGGTGGCGGCGCTGCTGGTGTTCCGCCTGCTCTACCTGCTGATCCCCTTCGCCTTCTCCATCATCGTCGTGGCGCTGTTCGAGCGCTCGCGCCTGTCGAAGGCGCTGCACGGACGGCTGGCGGAGGCGGGCCGGGAGGATGCGGCGCGGGACGGAGGGACGCATGAGTCCCGGTGAGGCGGGCGACGGCGCGCCCTGGCCGGGCTTCGATCCGGAACGCGGCGCGCGCGAGAGCCGGCGCATCATCGCGCGCTGGAAACGCCAGGTCGCGGCGCAGCTGCTGGCCCCGCTCGGGCCGCAGGCGGACCAGCGCCTGCGGCGCCTGCGCCTTGGCCTGAAGGCGCTGGCCGGTCGCGACGGCGGCGGCTGGTTCATTCCCTACCGTCATGCCCGGCCGGGACGGCGCCCGGCCTATCCCGCCCTGGAGCCGGTGTTCGGGGAGGCGCGGCCGCGCATGCAGGCGCTGCTGCAGGAGATCACGCGCCTGCGCGGCGCGCTGCGCGCCATTCCGCCCTCCGGACCGGACCTGCGCTGGGGCCAGGAGTGGTTCCCGCGGCTCGACGCCGCCGCCGCCTACGCCATGATCCGCCGCCTGCAGCCGGCGCGGATCATCGAATGCGGCTCCGGCCACTCCACCCGCTTCATGGCCCGTGCGCTGGCCGACATGGGCGCCGATCCCGCCCGCATCCTCGCCATCGACCCGGCCCCGCGCGCCGGCCTCGGCCGGACCGGGGCGCGTCATCTCGCCGCCCTGGCGGAGGACGTGGACCGCGCCCTGTTCGCGCAGCTGGAGCCCGGCGACGTGCTGTTCATCGACTCCAGCCACATCGCCATGCCGGGCAGCGACGTGGACGCGCTGTTTCTCGACGTGCTGCCGCGGCTGCAGCCGGGCGTGTACGTGCACGTCCACGACGTTTTCCTGCCGGAACCCTATCCGGAAAGCTGGAGCTGGCGCGGCTATAACGAGCAGCTGCTGGTGGGGGCGCTGCTGCAGGGCGGCGGCTATGAGCTGGCGTTCGCCAGCCGCTGGGCGACGCGCCATATGGCGGCGGAGGTGCAGGCGGCGGTGGGCGCCTTTCCGCTGCCGGAGGGCGCGCCGGAAACCAGCCTCTGGCTGCGCAAGCTCCGCTGAACGCGCCCTGCGCAAGGCATAAAAGAGGCCGCCCGGGAGGGGGCGGCCGCATGGTCGCGGCGGCGTCCGGCGCCGGAGCGCCCGAGCGGCCGCGGCGCGCTGTCCCCGCAAGACCCTGGGGTCTCACGGGGACGGCGCCTCACTGCCTGTAGAGCTGGAGACGCGTGGTGCGCAGTCCCGGAAGGCCATGCTGGTCGATGGACATCTGCCAGCTGAGAAACTCTTCCACGGTCAGCGTGTAACGGCTGCAGGCTTCTTCCAGGCTGAGGAGACCGCCGCGCACGGCGGCCACCACTTCCGCCTTGCGGCGAATGACCCAGCGTCTGGTGTCCGGAGGCGGCAGGTCCGCGATGGTGAGCGGACTGCCGTCTGGCCCGATCACATATTTGACCCTCGGGCGGTGGGTTTCGTTCATGGTACGCTCATACACTCATGATCCATGCCGACAAGCGTATCCTTGCATCGTCCCATTTAAGAATTAGCTAAAGGAAAACAGAGGTTTTCCGGCCTTCCGCTGATGGTGAACGGCAGGTTTACGCCGGGCGTCGCGCGCAGCGTTCTGCGTCCGCCAGGGCCCGGCGCCTGTTCCCTTGCGGGACGGCGGCGCCTCCCGGGCGCGCGGGCGTCAACCTGACGGTCATTCCCGGGCCCGCGGCGCGCCTGACCCACGTCAATGACGCGCGCGGCCGCGACGACGTATAGGGGCGCGCGCGCAGGTGGCTTTTCGCGCCGCCTGGGGGTATCTGTTGCGCCGGAACGGTCCGCCGGGCGCACGCCGCCCGCCAGGGGGCGCGGGTCTCCGGGCATGGGCCGCGGGCATGGGCCGCTGGGCGCTCCGGCTCATGGCGTCGCGATGACCAGGGCAGGAAGAAAACATGTCTGCTACGCCGCTGAACAGTCTGGACCTGCCGTTGCCGCCCTCCGGCACGCGCGTGGTCGTCGCCATGTCCGGCGGCGTGGATTCGTCCGTGGTCGCGGCCATGCTCAAGGAGCAGGGCTACGACGTCACCGGCATCACCCTGCAGCTCTATGACCACGGCGCCGCGGTGCGCCGCCGCGGCGCCTGCTGCGCCGGCCAGGACATCCATGACGCGCGCCGCGTCGCCGACCGCCTCGGCATTCCCCATTACGTGCTGGACTATGAAGACCGCTTCCGCGAGGCGGTCATCGACCGCTTCGCCGACAGCTATCTGGCCGGCGAGACGCCGATCCCCTGCGTGGACTGCAACCGCACGGTGAAGTTCGCCGACCTGATGCGCACCGCCCGCGACATCGGCGCCCATGTGCTGGCCACCGGCCATTACGTCTCCAGCCGCCTGCTGCCGGACGGGCGCCGCGGCATGTTCCGCGCCGCCGATCCGGACAAGGACCAGACCTATTTCCTCTACGCCACCACCCAGGAGCAGCTCGACATGCTGCGCTTTCCCCTGGGCGGCCTGCGCAAGAGCGAGACCCGCGAGCTGGCCCGCCGTTACGGCCTCGCCGTGGCCGACAAGAGCGACAGCCAGGACATCTGCTTCGTGCCCGAAGGCGGCTACGCCGACCTGATCCGCCGCCTGCGGCCGGAGGCCTCCACCCCCGGCGACATCGTTCACATCGACGGCCGGGTGCTGGGGCGGCACGACGGCATCATCCGCTTCACCGTCGGCCAGCGGCGCGGGCTTGGCCTTTCCGGCGGCGAGCCGCTTTACGTGGTGGCGCTGGACGCGGCGCGGGCGCGGGTCATCGTCGGCCCGCGCGAGGCGCTGCTCACCCGGCGCATCCGTCTGCGCGACATTTCCTGGATCGGCGACGGCGCTTTCGCCGACCTGCCGCCGGACGGGCTGGAGGTGGCGGTGCGGGTGCGCTCCACCCGTCCGCCGGCGCCGGCGGTGCTGTACAACGTCGGCGGCGTGGCCGAGGTGGAGCTGGCCGAGGCCGAGCAGGGGGTGGCGCCGGGCCAGGCCTGCGTCATCTATGACGGCCCCGGCGCCGGCGCCCGGGTTCTGGGCGGCGGCGTCATCAGCCGCGCGCCGCGGCTGGCGCCGGAGATCGCCTCCGCAGCCGGATGAGGGAGCGGGCGCGGGCCGGCTCTTGTTTTCCCGGCGGACGCAGGCAAACTTCCCGGCCGGCGCCGCGCGCCGCCGGGTTCTTTCATGTCAGCAGCGGGGACACGGATGGGTCTGACCTCAGGCAGGAATGACGACGCGCCGCGGCACGGCTTCAGCCAGCCCGACCCGTCGGTGATGAAAAAGGCCTACGCGCGCTGGGCGCCGGTGTATGACCTGACCTATCGCCGGCTAACCGGGCCGGGCCGCAAGGCCGCCGTGGCGGCGGGCGTGGCCTGCGGCCGCGACATACTGGAGGTGGGCGCCGGCACCGGCATGGCGCTGCAGGAATATCCGCCGCACTGCCGGGTGATCGCCACCGACCTTTCCGAACACATGCTGCGCCAGGCGCGCCGCAAGGTGCTGGCCGGCCCGCTGCGGCATGTGACCGGCGTGCTGGTGATGGACGGCTGCCGGCTCGGTTTTCGCGACGAAAGCTTCGACGCCGTCAGCGCGCAGATGATGATCACGCTGGTGCCGGATCCGGAGGGGGCGCTGGACGAGTTCGCCCGGGTGCTGCGTCCGGGCGGCGAGATCATCCTCGTCAATCATTTCGGCGCCGACAGCGGCCCGCGCGCCCGCCTTGAGGAGGCGGTCGCGCCGCTGGTGAGCCGTATCGGCTGGAGCTCGGCCTTCCGCGTGTCGCGTCTCGCCGCCTGGGCGAAACGCCGCGGCGACTTCACCATCGCCGAGGTGCGGCCGCTGAAGCCGTTCGGCTTCTTCACCCTGGTGCGTCTGCGCAAGGCGGGCGCCGACCGCAACTGAGCCGCCGCGCCGCGGCGGCGCGCCGGGAACGGGCGGCGGGGGCTGCCGGCCAGCCTCCGGCCAGCCCGTCGCGACGGCTGTCCACATGGCGCGGGGCGGTCCCGGCGCGGGCGTGAGGATAACTCGCGCGGCGTTCTTGACAGCTCCGGCGCCGGCCTCCTATATCCGCCGCAGTCTACGGACGGCGGCGGGCCGCGGCGGCCCGGTGCGGCGGGGTAGCTCAGTTGGTTAGAGCAGCGGAATCATAATCCGCGTGTCGGGGGTTCGAGTCCCTCCCTCGCTACCATCCTTTCTTTTCCTTCTCTTTCTTTCCCTCTGTTCCGTTTCCCGTTTCTCCGGTCGGGTCCCGGCCGGCCAGGGGCCTGCGCGCGCCTGTCTGCCCGCGGCCGCCGGCGCGGCGCGCGGACGCCGCGCTGCGGAGGAGGGGCCGCGCGCCCGCTGCGCGGCCGCCGCTCCGGGCGGTCCGGGCGACGCCTTTCGGTCTGTCAGCTCCCTGCCACGGCGCCGCCCCGCCGCAGGGTCCGTCCGGCCTGTCTTTCCCGGCGCGGGCCCGGACATCCGGCTGACGCGCCGGTCCCTTCGCTCCCTCCGGCGTTCCGGTGACCGCAGCGGGCGGCTGGCTCCGCCGTTCCTCCGGGCAGCCGGACGCAGGCGCATGGGGCGGCGGCGCGTGGCGCAGGGCTGGGGCGGCGCGGGCCGTCGTATGGTGCGCGGCGTTCACGGAAACAGACGTCGCCGCCATGGCGGCGCGCTGGCGCCGGCGCGCGCATTCGCCCACATTGCGCGGGCATGCCGGTCCGCGCCGCAGGCGCGCGGCGTCGCCACAACATCAACGCTCACGTCACACGGGAGGACAGCGCATGTCAGACGCTCCCGCGGCCGCCGCCGCGCGCACGCAGCACAGCAGAAGCTTCACCGACGCGGTCGCCATGCCGCGCGGGCCGGCCATGAACAACCGCTTCATGCTCGCCCCGCTCACCAACATGCAGAGCAATCCGGACGGCTCGCTGGGCGAGGACGAATACAACTGGCTGACCATGCGCGCCCGCGGCGGCTACGGCCTCGTCATGACCTGCGCCGCTTACGTCACCGCCTGCGGCAAGGGCGCCCCCGGCCAGCTCGGCGTTCACTGCGACGGGATGATTCCCGGCCTCGCCCGGCTTGCGGAAGGCATCCGCAGGGAAGGCTGCCTGTCGTCGCTGCAGATCGGCCATTCCGGCCACCGGTCCGTGCCGAAGCTGGGCGGCGAACCCGTCGGCCCGGTGGCCGTGCCGGAAAGCGGGGCCCGCGCCCTCACCACCGGCGAGATCCGCCGCCTGCGCGACGCCTTCGTCGCCGCCGCCGTCCGGGCGGAGAAGGCCGGCTTCCATGGCGTGGAGCTGCATTCGGCCCACGGCTACCTGCTGTGCCAGTTCCTCGATTCCGCCAACAACCGCGACGACGGCTACGGCGGCGCGCTGGAAGACCGCATGCGCTTCCTCAACGACATCATCGACGGCATTCGCGCCTCCACCCGCAGCGATTTCCAGCTGGGCGTGCGCCTGTCGCCGGAGCGCTACGGCATCACCATCGAGGACGCCCGCGCCGCCGCCAGCGCGCTGATGACCTCCGGCCGGATCGACTATCTCGACATGTCGCTGTGGAGCGTCTTCAAGGAGCCGGAGGACAGGGCCTGGGCCGGCTGGCGCCTCATCGACCTGTTCACCGGGCTGCCGCGCGGAAACACGCCGCTGGGCGTGGCCGGCAAGATCATGGACGCAGCCACCGCCCAGGCCTGCATCGACGCCGGCGCCGACTTCGTGCTGGTCGGCCGCGGGGCCATCATCCATCACGACTTCCCGCGGCGGGCCATCGCCGATCCCGCCTTCGCCTCCCTGCCTCGGCCGGTGCCGCGCGCCCATCTGGAGGCCGGCGCGGTCGGGCCGCGTTTCATGAACTATCTCGAAAAGGGCTGGCCGGGCTTCGTCGAGGCCGCCTGAGCGCCGCGGCGCCGTCGTCGCGGCGGATGCGCCGCATTTGCCAGCGCCCGGCGACGGCGCCAGATTTTTTCCGTCAGCCGATCACGACGCTGACTGAGCAGGGAGAGGATTCCGGATGACAGCCGCCAATGAAGCCAGCCAGAAGAAACCGGGCGACGCCGTGGCCCTGCCGCGCGGCCCGGCCATGAAGAACCGGTTCATGCTGGCGCCGCTGACCAACATGCAGAGCAATCCGGACGGCACGCTGCACGACGACGAGTACAACTGGCTGGTGCGTCGCGCCGGGGGCGGCTTCGCCCTCACCATGACCTGCGCCGCCCACGTGCAGCGCTCCGGCCAGGGCTTCCCCGGCCAGCTGGGCATTTTCAGCGACGATCACCTGCCCGGCCTGACCCGTCTCGCCGACGGCGTCCGCGCCGCCGGCAGCCTGTCGTCGGTGCAGCTGCAGCATTCCGGCCAGCGCGCCGTGCGCGAGCTGGGCGGCGAGCCGGTGGCCCCGGTGGCCGTCGCCGAAACCGGCGCCCGCGCCCTCACCACCGACGAGGTGCGCCGCCTGCGCGACGATTTCATCGCCGCCGCCGTGCGCGCCGAGAAGGCCGGCTTCGACGGCGTGGAGCTGCACGGCGCCCACGGCTACCTGCTGTGCCACTTCCTTGACGTGGCCAATACCCGCGAGGACGGTTACGGCGGCGCGCTGGAGGACCGCGCGCGCCTGCTGTGGGAGATCATTGACGGCGTGCGCGCCGCCACGAAGCCCTCGTTCCAGCTAGGCGTGCGCCTGTCGCCGGAGCGCTACGGCATCGACCTCGGCGAGGCCCGCGTCCTCGCCAGCCAGCTGATGACCTCCGGCAAGATCGACTATCTCGACATGTCGCTGTGGAGCGTCTTCAAGGAGCCGGAGGACAGGGCCTGGGCCGGCCGGCGCCTCATCGACCTGTTCACCGGGCTGCCGCGCGGGAACACGCGGCTGGGCGTGGCCGGCAAGATCATGAACGGCGCCACGGTCCAGGCCTGTCTCGACGCCGGCGCCGACTTCGTGCTGGTCGGCCGCGGGGCCATCATCCATCACGACTTCCCGCGCCGGGTCATCGCCGATCCCGGCTTCGCCGCGCTGCCGCTGCCGGTCTCCCGCGCCCATCTCGCCGCCGAGGGGCTGGGGCCGAAGTTCATCGACTACATGGCCACCGGCTGGAAGGGTTTCGTGGAGTCCGAAGCCGCCTGACGCGGCCCGGACCTGACCGCAGCCCGCCCGGCGCCGCCGGGCGGGCTTTTTCACGCCGCGTCGGGAACGGAACGGGTTCCGCCGGCGCGCCGGCCGTGCTCTCCTCGCCGGCGGCGCGGACGTTCCGCCGGAACCGGACGCCGCCGGGGAAACGCAGGCAGGAGGAGGCTCCCATGTCCTATATCGACGGGTTTGTCATCGCCGTTCCCACCGCCAACCGCGAGAAGTTCCGCGAGCACGCCGCCCTCGCCGACGCCGTGTTCATCGAAATGGGCGCCCTGCGCGTGACGGAATGCTGGGGCGACGACGTGCCGGAAGGCCGGCAGACCGACTTCCGCCGCGCCGTCGCCGCCCGTCCGGACGAGACGGTGGTGTTTTCGTGGATCGAGTGGCCGGACAGGGCGACGCGCGACGCCGCCATGCAGAAGCTGATGGATCCGGCCAACGCCGACCCGCGCATGGATCCGCAGAAGAATCCCATGCCGTTTGACGGCGCGCGGATGATCTTCGGCGGCTTCACGCCGCTGGTGCATCTCGCCGCCGCGGGCGCGGAGCCCCGGGGCTGACGCACCGGGGCCAGATTCCGGGGGCGGGGCGCCAGACGGGAGGCATGGCGCGCGGCGCGTCTGGCGTGGCGGCCGCCGGCAGGGTATGCGGATGCTCCGGCGCCGCGCGCGCCCCTGCTCCTGGAGCCGTCCGATGCCGTCGCTGCTGCGCGATGTCCTGCACGACCTGAGACTTGCCGTCGCTTTCATGACCCGCCTGCCTGTCGGCCATGTTGAGGCCGGCGCGGGCGGCGTCGCCCGCTGCCTGCGGGTGGTTCCGCTGGTCGGCGCGGTGATCGGCGCCGTGCTCGGCGGACTGTACTGGCTGCTGGTTACGGCCGGCGCGCCGCCGCTCGCCGCCGCCGCCATCGTTTTTCTGGCCAGCGCCGCGCTCACCGGCGCCCTGCATGAAGACGGCATGGCCGACGTGGCCGACAGCATGGGAGGCTACACCCGCGAGCGCCGGCTGGAGATCATGAAAGACAGCCGCGTCGGCGCCTTCGGCGCCCTGGCGGTGGCCGGCGGCCTGCTGGTGAAGTCCGCCTGTCTCGCCGCGCTGCCGGGGCCGCTGGCGGTTGCGGCGCTCGCCGCCTGCGGCGCGCTCGGCCGCGGCCCCATGGCGGCGCTCAGCCGCTGGACGCCGCTGGCCCGCCGCGAGGGCCTCGCCGGCGCCGCCGGCCGGCCGCCGCTGCATGTGGCGCTGACGGCGCTGGCGCTTGCCGCCGCGATCGCCGCCCTGGCGCTGCCGCGTCCGTGGCTGCTTCCCGCCTTCGCCGCCACGGCGCTGACGGCGCTGGCGGCGCGGTGGTTCTGCCTCCGCCATATCGGCGGCTATACCGGCGACGCGCTCGGTTTCGCGGAGCAGCTCACGGTCATCGTGCTGCTGCTGCTGTTCGCCATGCTGGCGGCGGCGGATCCGCTCGCGGCCGCGTCATGACCGGACCGGCGGCCATGGAGCGGCGAATCTTCCTGGTGCGGCACGCGCCGGTGATGGGGCCGGCGGGCGTCATTCACGGGTCCGGCGCGCCGGCGGACGTTTCGGACGCGGCGCTGGCCGCGGCCACGCGCGCGGCGCTGCTGCGGGCTGCGCCGGCGGCCACGGCCTGGTGCAGCCCGGCGCTGCGCACCCGCCAGACCGCGGCCGCGCTCGGCCTTGCGGCCACGCCTGATCCGCGCATTTCCGAACAGGACTTCGGCGCCTGGACTGGCCGGCGCCACGCCGATCTCGCCGTGGAGCTGGGCGAGGCCTACGCCGCCTTCTGGCGTGACGCCGCCCATAACGCGCCGCCGGGCGGCGAGAGTTTCGCCAGCCAGCAGAAGCGGGTGGCCGCCTTCCTCGCCGGCCTGCCGCCAGGCGACCATGTGGCGGTGACCCATTCCGGCGCCATCCGCGCCGCCGTGGCCACCGCCTTCGGCCTCGACCTCAACGCGGCTCTCAGCCTGGTGATCGATCCGCTGTCCGTCACGCTGCTGGAGCTGCTGCCCGGCGGCTGGCGCGTGGGTTACGTGAACCGTCTCGCCCTGTGGCGGTGAGGCGCCGCGCCAACGGCGGCGCCGCGCCCGTTCCGCTCCCCGCACGCCGGGACCGCGGCTGGCCGCGCTCAGAAGGTGCGGTCGATGCGGAAGCGCGTCAGCCAGTTGTCGTCATGTCCGGTGGTGCGCCCGGTCAGCGCCCCGCCGCGATTGTTGTCCAGCACCCGGCCGCGCGTCTCGATGCGCTGGTAGAGCGCCTCGACGCCGATGTCGAGGTTCCGAACCGGCGACCACACCAGGTTGGCGAGGCCGACGAACTCGCGGAAATCCCGGAAGGCGGCGCTGTACGCCCCGCCGGGGGACACAAAGCCATAAACGCCGCTCCTGCGCGCGCCGGAGGGGTACTGCGGCTGCCCGTAGGTGGCGACGAAGCCGGAGCGCAGCTGCGGCGTCCAGTAATGCAGGAAGGCGACCGCCGCCGACCAGGAGGTGGTGAGGCGGATGGAGCCGGCGTCAGGCTCCACATATCCGTCCAGTTTCCAGGCGTTGAAGCGTCCGCCGCCGCCGATGCCCGCCTGCAGCGCGCTGTCATGGCCGATGGGCGCCGGGAGCCCGGTGTAGGACATGGCGCCTCTGGCCCAGGCGGCCTGCAGCCACAGCGCGTCGCCCGGTGCAAGAAACGGCAGGTTGAGCTTCGCGCCGCCCTGGACGGCGTATCCCCACCGCGCCGCCGGCCGGCGGGCCCAGCCGCCATTGGGAGCGCCGCCGGTGAAATTGCCGACCGCCACCTGATGCGCCGCCACCGACAGCTGCGCCGAGCCCCAGCCCTGGTCTACGCGCAGGTTGGCGACCACGTCCGGCGCGTTGAGCCGCTGCGCCACGTCCACATAGGCGTAGCCGACGACGCGGCCGTTGCTGTCGAAGGTCAGGACCGGCGCGCCGAACACGCAGCCCGTCGCCGTGCCGTTGGCGCAAAGCCCGGCGCTGGCGACGCCGCCGCTCAGCCCGACGAAGGGCGCGATGACGCCATTGGCGCCCACGGCGCCGAAGAACAGCGGATTGCGCCGGAAGGTGGGATCTTCCATCGACACGGTGGCGCTGAAGCCGCCGCCGAAGCGCACGGTGTAGGCGAGCAGGTTGGTGAACGGCGCGTTCGAGGTGATCGAGAAATTCGTCAGCTCGATGTCCGTCATGTAGAAATCGTAGAAGGATGAGGCGCGCCCCGCCGTCAGCCCGGCGAACTGGATGAACGCCTTGTCGGCCTCCACATATTTGTAGGCGCGGTTGTAGGTGTCGACGCCGGTGGCGTTGAAGCCCAGCGGCCCGTGATTGCGCAGGGTGCCGGAGGCGCCGTGCTGCTGGCCGGTGCGGCTGGCGATGTCGAACCGCACGAAGGCGCGCAGCGTGCCCCACGCCGTGGCCGTGCGGGCGTCGGCCTGGATGCGGCCGGCGCTGATGAAGTTGGAGCGGTCCGCCGCAAGATTGCGGTATTGCGCGAATTCGTAGGCGAAGGAGACCCGCCCGCCGACGCGGATGCAGGTGTCCGTGCCCGGAATGTAGAAAAAGCCCGCGCCATGGGTCGCGCAGACCCGGACGTATTCTGCCGGCGCCGCCTTGCCCGCCGGCAGGTCGGCGGCCTGCGCCGCCGCGGTCGCGCCGAGGGCCGTCGCAATGAATGACGCCGCGCGCAGCGGCGGAACCCTTCTCCGGCTGTTGCAGACTGCTCGCATGACCCGTCCCCGCTTGCTGCCTCCGTGAACATGCTGGCCGTGTCCCGGCCGGCCATCGCCGGCATGGGCGGGCCGGCGGGCGAGGCGGCGCGCCGGCGGAGATGGCGCAGCGCCTCCTTAAAGGCGATCAGAAGTACGACAGTAATATGCCACAATCGCGGCGCATGAAAAAGTAAAAATAAGAATACAATTGTCAGGGTATTTTGTATGCTTCGGCGATATAAAAGTATTCGTGTGGAAAATTTCTGGCGGCCCGGGCGCAGGCGTGGGCGCGTCCGGACGGGCGGCCGGAAGGAGGCTGTGGAAAAGGCGGGCAGGGGCGGGGCGACTTACACCACCAGTGTCAGCTTTTTCGCCGCGCGGGTGATGCCGGTGTACAGCCAGCGGCTCCAGTGTTCGCGGAAGGCGCGGCTTTCGTCGAACAGCACCACATGGTCCCACTGCGAGCCCTGCGCCTTGTGCACGGTGAGGGCGTAGCCGTAGTCAAACTCGTCCGAGCGGCGACGCACGTCCCACGGCGGCGGTTCGTCGCCGCCTTCGAAAAACGCCTGCAGCACGCTCACCCGCGCCGCGCGGCCGCCCACGTCCTCGTCCGGAACCACGGTGAGCCGCACCTGGCCCTTGCTGACGCCGCGGTTGGCCCGCACCCGGAACACGGCGCCGTTCAGCAGCCCCTTGCTGCGGTCGTTGCGCAGGCACACCAGCTTCTCGCCCGCCGCCGGCAGCGGGTCGCGGTAGCCCAGCAGCTCGCGGATGCGCCGGTTGTACAGCCGCCGCGTGCGGTTGAGCCCCACCAGCACCTGGTCGGCGGCCAGAATCATCTCCGCATTGACCTCCCGGCGGGTGATGACGCGGGTTTCGCCATAGTCGCCGGGGGCGATGCGCCCGCCCTCGCGCGCGATCATGGACAGGCGCACGATCGGGTCGTCCTGGGCCTGGCGGTGCACCTCGGTCAGCATCACGTCGGGTTCGCCGGCGGTGAAATGGCCGCCGCCCTTCACCGGCGGCAGCTGCGCCGGATCGCCGAGCACGAGGATGGGAACGCCGAAGGACTCAAGGTCACGCCCCAGATCCCCGTCCACCATCGAGCATTCGTCGATGATGATCAGGCTGGCCCTGGCCGCCGCGGCGTTGGGATTGATGACGAAGGTGGGCGCCTCCTCGTCGACGCCGCGGGCGCGGTAGATCATGCTGTGGATGGTGGTGGCGTCCGTGCAGCCCCGGGCGCGCATCACCAGCGCCGCCTTGCCGGTGAAGGCGCCGAACAGCACGTCCCCGTCCACGCCCTCGGCGATGTGGCGCGCCAGCGTCGTCTTGCCGGTGCCGGCGTAGCCGAACAGGCGGAACACCTGCGGCGAGCCGCGCTTCAGCCATCGCGCCACCGCGTTGAGCGCCTCAACCTGCTGCGGAGACCAGTCCATCGCGCGCCGTTTCCCGTGCGGCGCCTGCGGCGGCGCCGTTTACCGTGATATGGGGCAGGGTGTAGCGACGGACGGCGCGAAACGCCATCCTTTAACCTGGCGCGCGGGGCGCCGCGCCGGCGACGGCCGGGCGGGCGCGAATCCGGGCGCGGAGCGGGCGAACATGCGGGCGATGATGCGTTTTCTGGGGTTTCTGGCGGCGGTGGGCGGTTTCATCGCCCTGGTTCTCGACATGACCCGCTATCTCGCCAACGGCGCGTGGACGTTCTGCACGCTGGCCGACGCCCTCAACGGCGTCGCTCCGGGCGCCGCCGCCGCTTTCGCCGCCTTCGCCGGCGGCCATGGCGGCCCGTGGGCCGGCGCGGCGGCGGAGCGCGCGCTCGCCTGCCCCGCGGCGGCGGCGGGGCTGGCCGGCGGCTTCCTGATCATGTTCCTGTTCCGCCGGCGTGAGGCCGCGCCCGGCTGAGGCCTCAGCCCGCCAGCCGCGCGCCCGCCAGCGCCTGCACGTCCGCGCCGGACGGCTTCTGGTACACCCGCAGGTCGAACTCGGGCAGGATGGCCAGCAGGTGGTCGAAAATGTCCGCCTGGATCGCCTCATATTCCGGCCAGACGACCGTGTCGGCGAAACAGTACACCTCCAGCGGCAGGCCTTCCGGCCCCGGCGGCAGCTGGCGCGCCATCAGGGAGAGATCCTGGCGCACCCGCGGGCTGGCGCGCAGATAGGCCTCCACATAGGCGCGGAAGGCGCCGATGTTGGTCATGCGCCGCCGGTTGGCCGGCAGCTGCGCCACGTCGCCCAGCTGCGCGTTCCAGCGGGCGATGTCCGACTGCTTGCGCTCCAGATAGTCGCCCAGCAGCCGCAGCCGCGACAGCCGCGTCACGTCCGCCTCCTCAAGAAAGCGGATGCTGGTCTGGTCGATGTTGACGGCGCGCTTGATGCGCCGCGCGCCCGATTCCCGCATGCCGCGGTAGTTGCGGAACGCGCCGGACACCAGCTTGCGGATCGGTACGGTGGTGATGGTGCGGTCAAAGTTCTGCACCTTGACCGTGTGCAGGGCGATTTCGATCACGTCGCCGTCGGCGCCTTCGCCCGGCACCTCGATCCAGTCGCCCACCCGCACCATGTCGGTGGAGGAGATCTGGATGCCCGCCACCAGCGACAGCAGCGTGTCCTGAAAGACGAGGATCAGCACCGCCGCCATGGCGCCGAGACCGGAGAGCAGGATCACCGGCGAGCGGTCAAGAATGGCGGCGACCATCAGCAGCGCCGCCACCACGTAAATGGCGATCTTGGCGATCTGGAAATAGCCCTTGAGCGGCTTCAGCCGCGCTTCCGGCCGGCGGTGGTACAGCACGTCCGCCACGTTCAGCGCCGCCGCCCCGGCCATCGCCACGGCGAGAATGATCACCGCGTTGGCGACGTTGCGCATGATGGTGACGAAGGCTTCCGGAACGTGCGGCGTGAGTCCGGCGCCGGCGGCGATGACCATGGCTGGCGCCGCCATGGCCAGCTTCTCCGCCACGCCGGGCCGCCGCAGCTCCGGATCGCGCCCCCAGGCGGTGCGCGCCAGCAGCCTCTCGAAGCCGCGCAGCAGCAGGCCGCGGATGGCCAGGTTGACCACCAGCGCCACCAGCGCGAGGCCGGTGAGGAAAATCGCCGTGTCGAGCCACGGCCAGTGCGTGTTGAACGCCAGCAGGTTGCGCAGCGCTTCCGCAGCCCGGTCGCCTGTCGCGCCCGTCATGACCTCTCCGTTTTTCCTGTCGCGGCCGTGCGCGCGGCGCAGCGCGTCGCAGGCCGCTTCCGCCCCCTGAAACTGTCCGGTCAGGCGTGGCCGCGCGGCCGTCCGCTCCGGAGTTGCGCCCGCAAGGCTTGTCGCAAAATGGCTGGAGCGGCGCAATACGGGCGCGCATGGCGGCGTCCGCTGGACGGAGCGGATGGTTTGTCGCAACAATCGCGCGAGCAACGCAGCCCCGGCCGGGCGCGGAGCCGGGGCGGGGGCTGCGGCCGGCCCGGCGTCTGCAGCTGCGGGCGGGTCCGGCCTGGCCGCGGCCGTCCGCGGGCCCGGGACGCGATCCCAGCCGTGCAGGAGGCGACCAGAGGTGGCGGGCGACAGTGTTTCCGGCGATATCGAAAACGAACTCGGCGCCTTCACCGAGTGGCTCAACCAGCTGGCCGCCGCCCTGCACGCCGGCGTGCAGCAGCGCCTCGCCGCCATCGCCGGGGCGGACCGCGAGTGGGCCGAGTTCGTGGCGCGGATCCAGGCGGAGGGGCGCGATCCCGGCCTGATCATTTTCTACGCCGCTGTGGCGGCCGTCGCCGGCGGCGTGCTGCTGGCGCTGGGCCGGCGCTTCGTGGCTCACCGCCGGCTGCCGCTGGGGCCGGCGCTGCGCGGCCTGCTCGCCATATGTCTCGCCGGCGCGCTGGTGGTGGCGGGAAGCCGGCTGGTCACCCATGGCGGCGAGCTGCGCCGCCTGGTGATCCTGTGGGGCTGCACGGCGATCGTCGCGCTGGCCTGCCGCAACGCGTTGCACGCCATTCTTTCCGGCGGCTGGGCGCCGCCGCGCACGCGCCGGCAGCTGCGGATGTTCCGGCTGCTGGTGAGCGCGTCCTTCATCTGGGCCATCGGCGGGCTGGCGGCGCTGTCCACCCTGCGGGGGCTGGGCGCGGGCAGCGGCCTGCAGGACCTGTTCTCCACGGTGTGCGTCAGCCTGCCCGCCACCGCCATGTTCGTCGGCGCCTACGCCGGTTATGGCCGCGCGGTGACGGCGGCGGTGGCCGGGCCGCCGCCGCGGACGGCCGCGCGGCTGCGCTTCGCCGCCGCCTGGCCGGCGCTGGCGATTTTCGCCGTGCTCGGCACGCTGGTCGCGTTCCAGGTCAGCATCACCCTGCGCCATCCGCTGCCCGGCCTGCCGATGATGCTGACGCTGCTGCTCCTGCTGCTGGCGCCGCATGTTGATTCGACGCTGGCCGCCTGGGCGCGGGCGCGGGAGCAGCGCTGCAAGACCATTCCGCGCGCCGCCGCCTGCCGCACCAGCCGCCCGGCCTTCATCATGGTGACGCTGCTGGCGCTTGGCTGGCAGTGGGCGTTTCCGGCGCTGGCGGCCCTGGGCGTGGACGCCTCCGAGGCGGAGGCGCGCGCCGTCTGGCTGGCGCTGACGGCGCTGGCGGCCGCCTGGGCGTGGAACCTGACCGACGTGGCCTTCGAGCGGCTGGCGCAGCGCAAGCCCCGCGGCGGCGCGCCCCATGACGCCCACGCCGCCCAGGAGGAGGGCGTGGTTCACCGGCCGCAGTCGCGGCTGGAGACGCTGTTCCCGCTGCTGGCCGGAACGGCGCGCACGCTGATCCTGCTGGTGGCGGCGCTCGCGGCGATGCTGCTGCTGGGCATGAACGTGTGGCCCGTCATCACCGGCCTCAGCGTGTTCGGCCTCGCCATCAGCTTCGGTTCGCAGACGCTGGTGAAAGACATCGTCTCCGGCCTGTTCTTCCTGATCGACGACGCCTTCCGCATGGGCGAGTACATCGAGACGTCGGGCGCCAAGGGTACGGTGGAGCGCATCTCCATCCGCTCGGTGAGCCTGCGGCATCCGCGCGGCGCGGTGGCGACGATTCCCTACGGGCAGATCGGAAAGATCCAGAACTACAGCCGCGACTGGGTGATCGAGAAGCTGGTGTTCCGGGTGGCGTTCGACACCGACGTGGAGAAGGTGCGGAAGATCTTCAAGCAGATCGGCGCGAAACTGGCGGCGGATCCGGAATTCGCCGGCGACCTGCTGCAGCCGTTCAAGAGCCAGGGCATCGCCGCGGTCGAGGACGGCACGCTGCTGGTGCGCGGCAAGTTCATGGCGCGGGCGGGACGGCAGTTCGGCGTCCGCAAGCGGGTGTATCTTGAAGTGCAGCAGGCGTTCCGCGAGAACGGGATCGTGGCCGTGCCCAAACCGGTTCTGGCGACGGTTCCGCATGTGGGGCCGGCGGCCGGCGTCGCCGCAGCGGGCGCGCTGGCGGCGGACGCGCCGCGTTCCGACGCGTCCCCGGCCGCGGCCCCGGCGCGCGCGACGCCCGCGGAGCCCGCCTCCGCAACCGCCCAGGCGTCTGCGGACGGAACGGAGACGGCCGCCGGCGCCCCGCCAGCCGCCGGAGGAGCCTGAGCGGCTGCGCGCGCGAGGCGGCGGTTCCGCCCGTCCGGGGAGGTCACGGCGCCAGCGCGCAGCGCGGCGACGGGGCGGCGTGACGGGGGGCGTGACGGGGCGGCGGCCGGGCTCCTCGCGGCCCGCGCGCTCGCCTGCGGACCGGCGGCGGTCTCCAGAGGCGTGCGCGGGGGCAGCCGCGGACGGGAGCAGGGCGCCGCCGCCTGCGGGGCGGCGACAGGACCACGTGATTGCGGAGCACGGGGGCGAACCGGGCGTGGACAGCGGCGGCTGCGACGCTCCGGACCTCTTGCGCTCTCCGGCGCATTGATTATACATCGCGGCCAGAAGCCGGCTCTGTCCCGGATGGCGTTCCAGCGCAGGCGCTGGTTGGCCTGGAGGGCGGCGACGCCGGTTTCAGTGTCAGGCATGGCCTGGCGCGGAGGGGTGGCCGAGTGGTCGAAGGCGCACGCCTGGAAAGTGTGTATACCGGCAACGGTATCGCGGGTTCGAATCCCGCTCCCTCCGCCATAATACCTTCCCGCCCCGTTTCCGACTGTTCCTGAACGTCTCCGGAACCCTTGCAGCGCAAGGGGTTGCATTCCCTCTGCGTCCCGGCCTGTCTACCATTGTCCCGCCAGAAAGCATGTTCGGCGCTGGGGCCGAAACTAGGACCGGAGGACAGGCATGGCGCGGGCCCTAAACAAACTCACCGCACGCACCGTCGCGACGCTGAAAACGCCGGGCCGTCACAGTGATGGCGGCGGGCTCTATCTTTCCATCAGCCCGGATGGATCCAGACGGCGATGGGTTTTCATGTTCCGGTTCGAGGGCAAGCAAAAAGAGCTTGGCCTGGGTTCAGCAGCTGACGTTTCGCTGGCCGAGGCAAGGGAGAAGCGGCGTCAGGCCCGGGCTTTGGTTGAGCAAGGGATCAACCCAATCAGGGCCGGTCAGGAGAAAACCAGGGCCGCACCTCCATCGGGCCCCAGCTTTGGCGAATACGCCGCTGCCTATGTCGACCGGCACAGCCCTTCGTGGCGCAACGCCAGGCATATCGATCAGTGGCGCAGCACACTGAGCATCCGCAAGGATGACGGAGGCGCGTGGATCGACGGAGGTTACTGCAAGGCGATACGTGACAGGCCACTGGCGGACATCACCCGCGAGGACATTGTGGCAATCCTCCAGCCATACTGGCTGGAGAAGCATGAGACGATGAGCAGGCTGCGGGGGCGTATCGAAACGATTCTGGCCGCCGCTACCGCTGACCGGCACAGGTCGGGTGAAAACCCCGCGCTGCTCTCTGGCCTCAGGCATCTGCTGCCCAGGCCGCCAAAGATTGCGGCTGCAAGACATTTCGCGGCCATGCCGTATGCTGATGTGCCGGCGTTTGTCCAGCGTTTGCGACTGGTGAGAGGAATGGGCGCGCTGGCGCTGGAGTTCCTGATCCTGACGGCCGCCAGGTCGGGTGAGGCGCGTGGCGCGACATGGCGCGAGATCGACCTGGAAGCCCGGCTGTGGACCATTCCTGCCTCCCGCATGAAGGCAGGCGTGCAGCATCAGGTTCCGCTGACGGGGCGCGCCCTCGGGATCCTGCAGCTGGTCCGCCAGCTTCAGCCGCCTGGGGACACCGGGGACGCCTTTGTTTTCCCAGGCCAGAACAGGGGACGTCCCCTGAGCGACATGTCTCTGACAGCCGTGATGCGCCGGCTCGTTGGCGGGCGGTTCACCGTGCACGGCTTCCGGAGCAGTTTCCGCGACTGGGCCGGCGATTGCACGCCATTTCCGCGGGAAGTTTGCGAGGCGGCGCTTGCGCACCAGACCGGCAACGCTGTTGAACGCGCCTACCGGCGTGGGTCTGCCCTCGAGAAGCGGCGGGAACTTATGGAGGTGTGGGCGAAATGGTGTGAGCGCCCCTAAATTTGGTGCGAACATTGGCAACCTCAAGAACGCCTCTTGCAATGATCGCGACATCCGCGACAATCGCTACAAACTGAAAAATCCGGAGCTTCAGGCTACGGATATGCCAAGGGGGGAACCAGAATGTCTGACGCACGGGCGTTGCTCAATAACGTGTTGAAAGATATCGAGAGTTGGCCGGATCTCACCGATCTGACTCAGGCCGATCGTAAAATGCATGATGATAAAATTAGCATTCTGCGTGAAAGCGTTGATATCTTTCTCAAGTATACTAAAAATCCAGGCGACATAGAGCGTGCTATGCTAGCATTTGCAGGTGCCATCTATTCTGCTCACAGCATAGGAACATTTAAGGCGCCCGCTCTACCGCCTCCTCGGCCGGGGGAGGGTAAATCCATAATTGATGTCTTGCTGCAACCCACAACAAAACGGCCAACAGCAGAGTTTGTCAGCACACTACAGGCGTTCGATCCTGATTTCCGGGCAAAACTTATGGAAATCCGGGCCGAAAAGATGCGCGCTTCCAAAGCCGCGCGGCACTCGGGACGAGAACAGGCATTGATGGCAGCAATCCATGCCGAGATGGAGAGCACGGCCTGTAAGCGCTCCTATAAGGAGGCCACGGCAATACGGGAGGCCGTAAACCGACGACTCTCGGCGGAAGGTTATGAGCCCGTAAGCGTCGACGTGATCGCGCGCCGTATCAAGAAGATTCCGCGCACTTAAAGAGCGCAGAAAATGCTGCATTGCGCTCTTTAAGTGCGCAGAGATGGCGTATTTCCAGCTGTAAAAAGCCAACCATACAGGAGATCTCCAGTCTCACATGGAAGGAGATCTCCTGTATGGGTATTTCTAATGCCTCCTGGCACGCCCCGGTACGCCGCGCGCTGTCGATCCCCGAGTTTTGCGAAGCCTACGGTCTCTCGCGCTCTACGGTGTATCGAATGATGGCGAACGGCGCCCTCCCGAGCGTCAAGATCGGCAAGCGTCGTCTGATTCCTGTCGATGCTGCAGAAGCGCTCCTCCAGAAGATGGAGCGCTGAGATGAGCGTCAACATCTCCAATGCTGCGCCAACCAACATGCACGCAGCGATTGAACTGGCTGCTGCCGGGCTCTTTGTCTTTCCGTGCGGGCCCAACAAGAAGCCGCTGGTGAGATGGGCGGCCCTCGCCACCCGCGATGCAGCTAAGCTCCGTGAATGGTGGCGTCGCTGGCCTGACGCACTCATCGGCATCCATTGCGGCATGAGTAAAATCACGGTGCTGGATGGCGATCGCCGTGACCGCCCTGACGCCCCAGACGGCGTCCACGCGCTATTGACCCTTGTGGGCAGCGAACCGTGGGCAGCGGGGCACCCCGTTACCAGAACCCTGAATGATGGGATCCATATCTACTGCCGGGCGTCTGACGCTGCCCCGCTCCGCAACTCTGCCAGCGTGGTTGCGCCCGGCGTGGACGTGCGGGGCGATGGCGGATTTATCATCGCGCCCGGCAGCATGCTGCCTGACGGACGTGGCTGGCTCCCGGCGCCTGGGGCTCCTTCGCTCGCTGACGTGGTCCGGAGCGGGAGCCTGCCGGAGGTGCCTTCGTCAATCTTGCGTGCGATCGAGCAGTACAGGCACGAGGAGCGGCGGAGCATGGCTGGCGGCAACGCAGCCGCCGGCGAACCCGGCTGGCCCCGGCAGAGCCTCAAAGAGGCAGTCGCGGAGCTCTCCGCTACGCCAACCGGAAAACGTAACGACACTCTCAATGCGAAAGCGCTCGCCATGGGGAAGCTTGCCGGTAAGGGCCTGATCCAGCGCCAGGAGGCCCACGCGGCGTTCATTGGGGCTTGCCATGTGAATGGCCTGATCCAGGGCGATGGCATGGACGCATTCGAGGCCACGTTCGCAAGCGGTTTTGGAACGGGTTTCAAACGCGCTGCCGAAGCCACGTCCGCCAGCTGCCGCAGCGCCGGAGACGCCATCCGGGATCAGAGCGAGCCGCCTCAGCTGCTCTTCAGTCCTGTGGAAGATCCGACGGAATTCCCGATGGACGCGCTTGGGCAGGTTCTTGCGCCTCCCGCGATGGCCATCGTCGAAATCGTCCAGTGCCCACCCGCCATGGCGGCGCAAGGTGTTTTGGCTACCGCCAGCCTGGCCGTTCAGGGGCACGCCGATATCGAGATCCCTGCCACCCGTCAGACCAAGCCTTCCAGCCTCTTCATGATCACGATCGGCGAAAGCGGCGAGCGCAAGTCGTCGGTTGATCACCATGCTCTCCGCGCCGTCAGGATCCGGGAGAAAGAGCTGCATCACGCCCATGCGGAGGAGATGAAGGAATACCTGAAATCCAAGGCGGCTTGGGATATTCAGCGCAAACGTCTGATGAATAGCCGAACGAACGACGAGGAGGTCAGCAAAAGGCTGGAGCAGATTGGGGATGAGCCCCAGCCGCCGCTTATGCCGATGCTGATGTGCGGCGAGCCGACGTTCGAAGGTCTCGCCAAGCTGCTGGCTGGGGGGCAGCCCACAATGGGCGTATTCTCTGACGAAGGCGGGGCGTTTATCGGCGGGCACGGCATGTCTGCGGACAACCGCCTGCGCACGGCAGCCGGATTTTCCGGACTGTGGGATGGGACCCCGGTCAAGCGAGTGCGGGTTCTGGACGGGTCCAGCACCATTTATGGCAAGCGCGTTTCTCTGCACCTCCTGGTGCAGCCGGCGGCCGCCAGCTTGCTGTTGGGCGATCCAGTCATGCGTGATCAGGGATTTCTCAGCCGGCTGCTTGTCAGTGCTCCCGCTTCGACCGCCGGAACCCGAATGCAACGGCAACCTTCGCCGGAAGCATATCTGACCCTGGAGCAGTATGACGCCCGTATCCTGACCTTGTTGCGGCGGAGGTTGCCTCTGGCGCTCAAGGCGCGCAATGACCTTGAGCCCCGAACGATCCCGCTTGCGGCTGGCGCGCTGCCCGCGTGGAATGATTACGCCAATAGCGTCGAACGACGGCTTGGTCCACGCCAGCCACTCGAGCCGGTCAAAGGTTTTGGTAGCAAGCTGGCGGAGCACGCACTGCGCATCGCCGCCGTGCTGGCGCTGGTCGAGGATATCGAAGCCGCGGAGATCCCGGCTGAAACGTTCGCCAGGGCAATGGTGCTCGCCGAGTACTACGCCGCCGAGGCTCTCCGCCTCTTCGGCCAAGGGCAGGCTGATCCGGAACTGGATCGTGCCGAACGGTTGCGCCAGTGGCTACTTGCTCATCCTTATGAACATGTCAGCCTCCGGCTGCTGGTGCAAAGGGGGCCGAATGGCTTGCGGGACAGCAAGACCATGAACGCGGCGATCGGCGTACTCGAGAAACATGGCTGGTTGCGCAAGGTCTCAACCAAGGTGGAAGTTGAAGGTCACCGTACTGCCGCTGCCTGGATCGTTGTGCGGGGGTAGCAACAGGATGTAGCAGCTGTCGCGACTGTAGCGACGTTCCAGAATGCAAGGGCTGGCGGCGCGCTTGCCGCCAGCCCTTGATCCGTCATACGCGCAGGCCCCGTGCTGCCAGTACATAGCGCGATCTTCAAGATCACCGTGTCATCCTGCGGCCTGAATCTGCCCCAGATTGAATACGCTTCCAGTTGGTGATGATGGTTCCGGACTGGGAGCGCGCCCCCGAGGGAACAGGTTGACGGGGGTATTGAGCCCCGGCTGCAACGTCAGCGTGCTTCCAGGGGCACGCCCCACCTCAGCTGGCAAGCTGCGCGACCGGGCTCTCCAGGTCACATCCCAATCCCGAAGGCTGGGGTCCCGATCGGCTGCCCCCTGGCCAGCTGGCGCACTTCTCGCTATGATGTAATTATCCAGATGACGTGCATGTAATTCGCGCACCATCATCATATCGCTGAGGTTTGGGTAATGACGGCAAAATATAACGGTGCGGCCAGACCGGGGCGACCAACCATTTTTACGCAATTGCTCGCGGACCAGATCTGCGCCGAACTGGCTACTGGCAAGTCCATGCGAACCATGTGCCGTGACGAGGCGATGCCCTCCATGAGCACGGTCTACAAGTGGCTGCGGGAACGGCCTGATTTTTCGCAGCAGTACGTGAAGGCCAAGGCGGAGGCGGCGGATGCGCTTGCAGAAGAGATCCTCGACATCGCCGACGACGCGACCGGCGACTGGTTGGAAATCCACGACACGGATGGTTTCGCAGCCGGCTACAGGCTGAATGGCGAACACGTACAGCGCTCCCGGTTGCAGATCGACGCCCGCAAGTGGATCGCCGCAAGGCTGAAGCCCCGGAAGTATGGCGGGCGCGGCGGGTCGGACGATAGCGTGCAATCCGCCAACCCGCCCGGCGGCCTGGTCCAGGACATCAGGGGACTGCGCTGACGGCAGTTCACGATCGACAGGACGCCTCATTGCAGGGCCGGGACGCCCCGCGCAGGTCTGGGCGACGCCCGGCTCTGGAAGCTTCACCCAGCCAAACGTAGCGCCTCGGCCGGTATTGTCCCGTGTGACGCGATCTGAGCCATTGGGCTGGCCTTGGAGAGGCGGAGAGACCGGGACCGCTTTGACTTTGCCGGCGTCTGGCAGCCCGAGGCCGTGTGTGGCCTGTCGGTGTTGCGGTCGGCCATCCAGGCGGCGATGACGGCGCGGGCCTCGCGCTCGTTCGTCTCGAATGCACATCGCAGCGGGCGGCAGTTTTCGCTCCTGGCGGCGGGCTCCGCCATTTCCCCGGAAGGCCGCGGAGCCGGCCTCCGGGGGCGCAACACCGGTTACAAGGCTCGGGCGGGATGGGGCAGCGGCGGCCATCCGCCCGAACAGCTGCCGCGAGATGCGCCCTCGCGCCGCCTGTGACAGCGGTTGCAGACCGGGGCGGGCGGACCGTATTCCGCGGGCGCATCCTGCCAGCGACAACCGGTCCTGGAGGCGGCAGGATGCCGGAGATCACGCGGCGACCATCGATCCATGGCTTTGCCTCCCGCCCATGCGAAAGATACGGTTCAGTCGCGTCCCGTGCCGCATCCGGGAGCCAGAACGGCGCTCCTTTCATCCCAGGCGCCTCCCAAAACCAGGCTGGAAGGCGAATCATGAAACAAATTTAAATCATTATATGGGCTCCCAACCTGAGGCAGGATCTGATGAACGCTGCCGCAACTGGCGAGCGAAATGTAACTGTCACGCCAGCCTGTACATGAGTCTGGTTTCTATTGTATCATGAAGGGAGATTATTGGTCGGCACGGCATGAACTAAAATGTAATTGACCTAGTTATATATTTCCAAGTATGCCATTATGGTGTACTTGGCATCGTGGATTGTGTTCACTGTTGGGGGGATTCGTGGGCGCATTTCTTGAATATCAGCCGACGAGGCAAAATTACTGGCGTTCCATCATCCTTTTCGGTCGCAACGTGGCGTCGTACAAGTTCGCGCTGGCGCAGAGTCTTCTGGAATTGCGGGAGCGGGGCAGCGACCTGGTGAAACTCGAGGAACTTGCCGAGCCATTTGCGCGCCATCTGTGCCGGCATCTTGCGAACGCGCCCAGGCAGTCGACCGCGCCCCGCAGCCGCTTTCTGAAGGCTTGCAGCGAATTCAACCAGGGGATGCTGTCAAAGGACGATCTGGTGCTCATCACCACGCGCCTTGGCTTCAACAATGTCATCGACGCCTTCCACGTCGTGAACCAGCGGCCGGTCGATCTGCGTTTTTTCATTGATGAGCGCAAAGAGTCCGGCGGGATCAGGCTCACGGACGACATGTACCATCTTCAGTCGGATCACGACGCCAGGGATCTGGAGCAGGAGGTGGAGGGGCGCTGGCGGCTTGTTGAGACGGCGTGGGACCTTGGCGTATCCCGCCAGTTGGTCAGCGTTGAGCATGACGCCGAACTCCAGATGTTCACCGCATTGCGCGCAAACCGCAGGACAGCTGTGACATCTTCGCGGAGCGCTCTCAACGGTTACCAGAAGGGTAGATGTTTCTATTGCTTCAGCGCTATCTCAATCGATCCGGCGGATGAGCGTTGCGCGGACGTGGACCATTTCCTGCCGCATGTGGTCGCCCGCACCATCCCGGGGTTTGGCGTGAACGGCGTGTGGAATCTTGTTCTGAGTTGCCGCGAGTGCAATCGGGGGCGCGAAGGCAAGTTCGCGCGCGCGCCGTCCCTGGTGTTGCTGGAACGGTTGCACACCCGGAACGAGTTCCTGATATCAAGTCATCATCCGCTTCGTGAGACGCTGATCGCCCAAACCGGAGTCTCGGAGCCGGAGCGGAGGGCGTTTCTGCAGGCGCGTCACAGCGAGGCCGTGGCGGTGCTCATTCACATGTGGGAGCCCCGGATGCGGGCGGAGCGGGTATTTTGACATCCTCAGGCTACTACGACGAGAACGCGGATGCGTTCATTGCGCAAACAGTCAGCGCCGACATGTCGGCGCTATACGCCCGCTTTCTGGAGCACATACCCGTCGGGGGCTCCATTCTGGATGCGGGTTCGGGTTCAGGCAGGGACGCCGCGTGGTTCAGGGCGGCAGGCTATGAGGTCGAGGCGTTCGATGCGTCCCTCGCAATGGTGGAGGCCACTCGCCGCCATGCCCGGGTACCCGTATATCATATGGAGTTTGAGGAGTTCAGGTCACCGCGAACCTACGATGGGATCTGGGCTTGCGCCTCACTGCTGCACGTCAGGAGGGCGGAACTGGGTGGGGTGATCCGCAGGTTGCTGCAAGCGCTGAACGCTGGCGGCTGTCTGTATTGTTCATTCAAGCATGGGGACGCGGAGCGGCGTGTCGAGGAGCGGTACTTCAATTACATGGATGAGGCGCGGCTCCGTGCGGTTGTGGAGCAGGCGCCGGGACGCATGCTCGATATTTGGATAACCGGCGACGTGCGACCAGGCAGGAGCGGGGAGAAGTGGCTGAACGCCCTCATCCAGAGGCGTTGACCAGGTTGGCTGCCCGAGTTGGCGGCGTCGGCTGATCCAGTGTAAGCGCTGTTCTCAGGCCACGGTCCTGATTTGGACCGTAGAGCAGGCCAGGACAGCAGGTGGCCGACCTGGCTTGCGGATGGCCAGCGACGATGTGGGTGATGACCCCGGCGACATAGAGACACGGGTTGGCGTCATCGAACTTCACGGTCTCAGCGTCGCGACTGTCGTCCAGTGAGCCGCGGCTGGCGGGCCCTCCTGAACGCGCCGCCAGTCCAGTCCTTCGGCCAGCGCCGGCGGCTGCGCCGCGGTCAGCCCGACTACGCGATGGGTAAAAGAGTGTCCAGCAGACGTTTCGTCTTCCAGACGTTTCGCCAGCAAACAGATTCCGGTCCTGTCAAAATAGATGGGCCAGGTCGCTACCATGACGCTCCGCGACAATATCGGCGTGGCGTATGTTGTCGCGAATGCTGCAGGGCGCGCAGGTTCGCTATGCCTCGACCGTGGTGCGTCTTCGTAGTTTTCGGTATTCAGCATCGAAAATGGTGTATGGTGGACGAGCTTGCCGATGGCAGCGAGCATCATGGCTGGATCCGGGAAGACCATGTTTTATCCAGCAGCGCCGACGTGTTGAGCCAGGCAATCGCGGCTTCGAGCTGTAATTCACGACGGGCGAGTTGAGGCTTCTGGACCGACTCTGTGGTCTCGGCGAAGAGCTCGCGGCAGCTGTTCTGGATCAGCGCGACGTCGATGGAGGCCGCCGGATAACTCTTTCCGCTTGGTCTGGCTGAATACCAGCACGTTGGCCTTTAGGGCCAGCCAACTGTCTCCGACCGCCATGACCCATGGCCTCGAAGCCAAGACGCCGAGGGTCTTTCCGGGCGCCAGATGCGCCTCGGCGAGGTGACGCTGGATTCTGTGGCTGGTGGGCTCGGCCAGTTCATGTCCGGCGATGACGGCAAGATCGCGTGCGGCGGGCCGCTTACCTATCCCCGCATGCGCGGGGGACCCCATTGAAGCGGATCGTCGATGTCCGGCAAGGGCTGAGCTGCCGCTGTGCTCTTGGCTAGACTGGAGCAGGTCACACTGAAGTATCTGCTGGCCATGCATGAGGCGCTTGACCTGCGGCTCGCCACCGCTTCACATGCCTACGTGAAGGCGTGGGAGTGGAAATGATCAGCAGGGCAGTGATTGCTATGGTTGCGGCTCTTGCGGTTGCTCCGGTTAGCGCCCAAGACCTGGCTGGTCAGGCGACGATCATTGACGGGGACACGTTAGAGATACATGGCCGGCGGGTCCGACTGCATGGCATTGATGCGCCGGAAAGCAGCCAGGTCTGCGAGGATGACAGCAAGCGCGACGTGCCGTGTGGGCGTCAGGCGGCGTTCTTTCTGGCCGATCTGATCGGGCGGCGGACAGTCACATGCACACAGACCGGCACAGACCGCTATCAGCGCATAGTGGCGCGTTGCCGCGTTGGGGAGCAGGACATAGGCGAGACGATGGTAAAGGCCGGTCATGCCCTCGCCTATCGGCGCTACAGCACAGAATACGTCGCCGCTGAAAACGCCGCGCGCGCATCTGGCGTTGGTATGTGGCGATACGACTTTCTGCCGCCATGGGAATGGCGGGCGCTGGAGAAGCTCCGCTAGCGCTCGCAGCCAATCTGCTTCTGGATCGCCTCGACTTGCTTCCGGGATTTGCAAACGTTCTCACAGGGGATGCCATCGCCATCACGGTCCGCCTGATGATATCCGGCGCACCACTCCTGCACGGCCTCTTTGCAACTGCTCATTGACTTGCAGCCTCGGGCCATTGCTGGCGCAGTGGCCAGCGTCGTCACAACAATAACAAGTAGGCAGGTACGTGAAATCATCCGCAATCCCCTCCCCCCCCCCCCCCCCCGCAGACGACGAGGAATTTTCGCAACAGGCTCACGGGAAAGTCAACGTCACGCCGGTGGATCTTTGGCATAGCGCTTAAACGCTATTTCAATCGCCTGGTCTCTGCCATCCGTACCGAACTGGCCTTTCAGCCTTGACCACAACAAAGAGGAAAACTGGCTGGGATACGGTGGCGTGGAAGCCCTGATTGAATGGACCTACCTTGCTCCGCAGCGTGCGCCGGACAGCTGGGCGCGGCCGGCCGCGAACAGGGACGACGCAATCGCCGCGTTCCGATTCGCGCAGGAGGTAATCGCTGATTTTTGCCGGCTTCAACTCCACGTATTACTGCGCCCGGCACGGACGGGGCACCGAGCTGGAGAAAGGAAGGCGCCAAGCAGAGCACTCTCCAGGCTCCGGGGCGACGAGCGGTGACCCCAAAGCCACATGCGTTCAGAACGTCAGACCACACGCCTGGCGGATCGCGACCTGAACCGGCGAAGGCGGCAGGGTCAGATCGAACTTGCCTTTCGGCAGGAGCGGCGGTTGCGCCATGAATCGTGCCTGCTGCCGCGCGTGCTGGTGGAAATGCTGGCCCCCTAGACCGCGTCTACGACCCCTGCTGCAGCTCGGGCGGCATGTTCGTGCAGTCGGAGATGTTCGTCGAGGAGCACGGCGGCCGCATCGGCGACATAACCATCGTTGGGGGTTGGGGAGCTGATGGCGTGGCGTCCTGTACCTTCGGCAGCGTTTCAGAACCTGTTCAGCTATTTAGGTTTGTAAGAAAACATCTCGCGATAGCGGGCTTTCTGGTGCACATTAATCGTTTTCAAAGCTGCTGTTCGGATAGAACTTCAGCGAGCGGCAGTTCTCCGCCACGGTACGGATCACATGCTCTGTGGCGCCGGTTGGCATCTGCGCGTCGATCTCCAGCCTGACAGTCACTTGTGCGCCGGGCAGGCCAGCCAGGTGGGAGATCACTTCCTCCGCGATGCGGCCAGCATCCCGTCCCACCCGGGTCAGATCAAGCTCCACCGAGCCGTGGAACCGGCGGGCCGCTGGCGGCGGAGCCGTAGGGGAGGGGTGGGACCGTCCTTGTCGCTGCTCGGCACTGGCTCGTCCGGCCGGGGCGGGTTGCTGTCCCTTTCCTGCTTGACGGACTCGGCGTCGAGCTGGCGGTTCGCGATATCCGGCTTCACGAGCAAGCCCGGACTGTCGCTGTCGAGCGTTACCTCACGGCCGGCCTGCAGCCCACGGTACCGGTTGTTGGCCTCGTCGAAGCCCTCGGCATAGGCGAAGGTGTCGGTCTGCCAGGTCATGTAGGCCACGCCATCGCGGATAGCCTGGATCAGGACCTCCGGGCCCGCGAGCCGGGGCAGGTACAGGTACCGGGCGAAGTCATCCACCAGCTGGCAAACGGGCGCGTGGTCACCACGCCACAGTGGCACGGCATCCATGCGCATGCGCAGGATCGCCGTCCCGAGGTTGGCCAGCAGCCCCGCGCTCCGGAGCTTCCTGCTGGCTCGCACGGCAAGCGGATCCGATCCGGTGGGCTTCAGCGCATACCATTCGACGGGATCCTGTGCCGACTTCTGTTCCGGAACCAGCGTGAGCCTCCGGCGAAGGCCGCCTTGTCGTGACAGTGCCTTGTGCTGAAGCTGTGCTCATAAGGACGCAGTCAAGAGCGCAGGTTCATGCAAGTGGCGGTTATTTCCGGATCCGAACGTCGCCGTCGCTGGAGTGCGGCGGAGCGCGAAGAGATTGTGCTGGCGTCAACCATGCCCAGCGCGGTGATTGCGGAGGTCGCGCGACGGTTCGGTGTGGCCACCAGCCTGATCTACAAGTGGCGCCGCGAGGCCCGGCAGGCAGCGGGGAGGTTCGTGCCGGTTGTCCTGACAGAGGATGAGGGGTCTGCGCCGGTGGCGGCGGGCTCAAGCCTGGAAGCTGTGGCGGGCGATGAATGCAGCCCGGGGCCTGAAGGCGCCCCGGTGATCAGCGTCACCCTTGTCACAGCGCGGATTGATATCCCCCTTTCAGCCCCGCCTGCGCTGGTCAGCGCCGTGCTGCAGGCGCTGCGATGATCCCCGCCGGCGCCCGGGTGTGGATCTGCTCTGGCCACACCGACATGAGGAAGGGCATGAATGGCCTTGCGCTGCTGGTGCAGGAGCATTTCCGGCGCGATCCCCATTGCGGCGACCTGTATGTCTTCCGGGGCCGCGGCGGCGCACTGTGCAAGATCCTGTGGCACGACGGGATCGGCATGTCGCTCTATGCGAAGCGGCTGGAACGCGGCCGGTTCATCTGGCCTGCGACAGCAAGCGGAGCAGCACCGTCATCTGCCCAGGCAATAGCCCCAAGGCCGATCATGAACTAAGATTGAAACCGGACCACCCTATGGGGTCAGGCCACATCCTTACCCCTGGTGTCACCCATCGCGTCTCAAAGCACCTGCAGCAGGTGATCGAAAGCGACCACTTCCGGATCAAACAGATGATGCCGAGGGTGGGGTGCCTGCGCAGTTTCACGACGGCGCGGCGCACGATCGCCGGTTTTGAGGCGCTGCTGTGATTGTGCAAGGGCTTCGGCTTCGCCGACGACTGGACTGTCCGTCGCCAGAATGATCTCATTCCGCTCTGCTTCGGACTCCAAAAGGTTAACGAAGCATGAAAACAGGGGCGGCGCAGGGATTTCTGCGACTACCGCCACGGTTTGCGACAAGCCCGCTTCGAGGCGCTGCTGTGGCTGCGCAAGGGCTTCGGCTTCGCCGGCGACTGGACAGTCCGCCGGCAGAATGATCTCCTTGCGGCCTGCTTCGGACTTAAAAAGTTAACGAAGCCTGAAAACAGGGGCGGCGCAAGGATTTCTGCCGCCACCGCCACGGTTTGCGACAGGCCCTTTTAAAAAGCAGCAATGTCCTGTGTTCGTTGGCCGTGATGGCGAGGGCGGGCCGATTTCACCTGTGTCGGAGACAGGCAAAGCCCGGAGTCAAGTTGCGAACAGTGCGGCGACTTTGTGATGAGCTGGACTTGCGTCATCCCGCTTTCACCGCTAAGGCAGCAGCCGACGGTGCCCATTAGGGCACAATAGGGAACGCCGTGCGGATCGATATGGTCCTATTCGGCGGCTGCCCCCGCAACTGTAAGCGACGAGTTTCTCACCCTTACGCCACTGGCCATGCGGCTCCGGGAAGGCGGTGAGAAGCAATGACCCGCGAGCCAGGAGACCTGCCGTCACACGTGTTGTCGCACGCGAACGCATTGGGCGGGGTGCACCAATGGCAGGCGAATCACCGGGGCTTCACGCCGCGGCTGAACACGTTGCGAGTTCGCGGTGACACGCAAATCGTTGTGTTGGAGCCGCGCGCCATGTTTCCTGTTATCCTCTCCTTGCCTCGTCGCCGCAGTCGATGGAGACCATGCGCGCACGCTGGGGCTTGCAGCGCTGCAGCGCTTGCAACTGTTCTGGGGGCTGTTCTCGCCAGCCATGACGTGACCGCCCAGACCGCAGACAATCCAGTCGAATTACCGACAATTTCGGTGCAGGGCGATAGCGCGCCTGCCGCTGGTCCCAATCTCACCGTGCGCAGCACCGCCGGCAGCCGCCTCGGCCTGACGCCGCTGGAGACGCCTGCCAGCGTCGATATCATTTCGGGCCAGGAAATCCGTCAGCGCGGCCAGAACACCGTGGCGGAAGCGGTGACCCAGAACGCGGCTGGTTTCAGCTATACGGGGACGCCTGGCAACGGCTTCGTGTCCTATGCGTCGCGCGGCTTCTCGGGGGTTACGTCAGTGACCATGCTCTATGACGGCGTGAAGCTGTATCCGGGCCAGGGCACCATCACCTACCCCTTTGACACCTGGACGGTGGAGCAGATCAACGTGCTGCGCGGCCCCGCCTCGGTGCTCTATGGCGAGGGCGCCATTGGCGGCGCCATCAACGTCATTCCGAAGAAGCCGCTGTTCGACCGGCGCCGCAATGAGGCGCGCATACAGGGCGGGACCGACGGCATGCTCGGCCTGGCGGCTGGCTCAGCCGGGCCAATCAACGAGAACCTGGCCTATAGTATCGACGTGGCGGGTTCGCGCGGCGACGGCTGGATGGACCGTGGCGAGTATCGCAACCTCGCGTTCTCTGGCGCGCTGGCCTGGCGTCCCACGGATGACCTGACCGTGACCCTGTCGCACGACAGCGGCTACAGCGAGCCCAGCCGCTACTTCGGCACGCCGCTGCGGGCAGCAGGCGTGATGGAAAAAGCCTGGATTGGCCAGAACTACAACGTTCGCAATAGCGATATCTGGTTCAATGACAGCATCACCCAACTGCGGGCCGAACGGAAGGCCAGCGACGCCGTGACCGTGCGCGCCGTGGGCTATTACGTCGGTAGCGACCGCTACTGGCGCAATGCCGAAAGCTACCGCTGGAATGCGACCACCGGCCTGATTGATCGCCCCACCGGCAACTGGATCGCCATCAAGCAGGAGCAGCAGCAGTTTGGCGGACGCGTCGACGCCACCATCCGCAGCGACATTTTCGGCATGGCCAATGAGACGGTTATCGGCGTCGACGCCAACAATTTCCGCTTCAGCCGCCTGAACAACAACGGCTACAGCGGCCCCACGCCCAATCTGTCACTGACGCCGTTCAACTTCAACCCCGGCTGGTGGGGTACCAACAGCGTCTACAATCGTGAATACCGGGCGACCACCAACCAGTATTCGCTGTTCATGGACAACCGCCTAAAGATCAACGAGCACTTCTCGATCGTGGCTGGCCTGCGCTATGACAATCCCGAGGTGGATTATCGCAACCTGCGCACCGGCGCCCAGGCAAGCGCCACGCTGGATTCCGTTGGCTGGCGCGTCGGCGCCATCTTTGAACCCATAAAGAACCTTGCCTTCTACGCCCAGTATTCGGAGGCGGCTGATCCGGTCACGTCAATCCTGTCACTGCCGCCGGCCTCTGCCAACTACAAGCTGTCCACCGGCAGGCAGGCCGAGATTGGCGTCAAGCAGAGCCTGTGGGACGGGCGGCTTGAGTGGACGCTCGCCGGCTACTACATCGTCAAGAACGACCTGCTGTCACGTGATCCGAACAACCCCAGCCAGACCCAGCAGGTGGGCCAGCAATCGTCACGCGGCGTAGAGGCCTCCATTGGCCTCGAAATCGGTGAGGGCTGGCGCATCGACGCCAATGGCGCGCTGCTTAACGCCCGCTACGACGACTTCATGGAAGCTGTGGCCGGCGCCGCGGTGAGCCGCAAGGGCAACGTGCCCGCATCTGTGCCTGAGGCGACGGCCAATCTATGGGTGACTTGGCGTTTTGCCGAGCAGTGGAAGGCCATGGTCGGCGTCCAGTACGTCGGCAAGACCTACACGTCGGCGAGTAACGCTTATTCGCGGCCAGACTATGCGCTGGTCAACGCCAGCCTGCAGTGGAAGCCGACAGAGTTCGCCACGCTCGATTTCCGGGTGAAGAACCTGTTCGACAAGACATACGCTTATGCTGGCGGCGATCTGCAATGGTACTACGGCGCCCCGCGCACGGCCGAACTCTCGCTGCACATGACGTTCTGACCATGACGCAGCCGCTTAGCCTGCAGATAGACGATCTGGCCTGGGGCCCGCCGGGGCGCCGGCCAATCATTTCAGGCGTCAGCCTCATGCTGGCGCCAGGAGCGCGGCTGGCCATCGTCGGCCCCAATGGCGCCGGCAAATCGACCCTGCTGCGGTGCATCTATCGCCTGCACCGGCCCATCGCCGGGTCGGTGCGGATCGACGGCGCGGATGTGTGGTCCCTGCCTGCCCGTCGCGTCGCCCGGATGGTGGCGGCGGTGCTGCAGGAAAGCCCCGGCGATTTCGCCTTCACCGTGCGCGAGATGGTGGACGCAGGCCGCACCCCGCACGTCTTCGGCCTGCTCGGTCGCGCGGCGGGGGCGAAGGCGGTCGATGTGGCCATGGCGCGCATGGACGTGGCGCATCTTGCCCGACGCACCTTCTCCACCCTGTCAGGCGGCGAAAAGCAGCGGGCGCTCATCGCCCGGGCGCTGGCCCAGCAGCCCGGCGTGCTGGTGCTCGACGAGCCGACCAATCACCTCGACATCCGCCACCGGCTTGAGGCCATCGCGCTGCTGCGCGGTCTTGAGATGACCATTGTGACCACTCTGCATGACCTCGACATGGCTGCGGATGTGGCTGACCACGTCTTGGTCCTCCGCGACGGCAGGCAGATGGCGTTCGGCCCGGTGCGGGAGACGCTGCAGCCTGGACTGATCCGCAGCAGCTTCGACGTGGAGGCGAAGGCTGCGCCCTGGGCATCGTCGCTTCGCTTCGAGTATCGCCTCCCGGAGGACGGACCATGAGGCGCGGACCAGGCCGTCGACTGGCGGCGCCTGGCGGCGCGCTCGCTGTGCTGCTGGGAACAGCCAGCCTCAGCCTGGCGGAACCGGTCCAGGTGCGCAGTTGTGATCGCATTCTGACGGTCGACAAACCGCCAGAACGGGCCGTCTCGTATGATTCAAATCTCACAGAGATGATGCTGGCGCTCGACCTTACCGACCGCATGCTCGGCTACATCGGTCATCGTGACCGGGTGCGCGCCTCAGCACAGGATCTGTTCCCCAAAGCCGCCGACCTGCGCCAGATCCAGCGCGGGTATCCCAATCGGGAAACCCTGCTCAGCGAGGGCGCTGATTTCTACTTCGCCGGCTGGAGCTACGGCATGCGCGTGGGCGGCGAGGTCACGCCGGAGCGTCTCACCCGCTTCAATATTCCCGTCTACGAGCTGACCGAGAGCTGCATCCGTATTGGCTGGCGCGTAAAGCCGACGCTCGATTATCTTTACCGCGACCTGCTGAATCTCGGACGCATTTTCAGGGTCGAGAGCCGCGCCGAAGCGCTGGTCGCCGGCTACCGCCAGCGGGTTGACGCTGTGGCTGCGAAAGTTGCCGGGAAAAAGCGGCTCAATGTCTTTCTGTTTGATAGCGCCGGTCGCGTGGCCGGCACTGCCGGCGCCCATTCCATGCCCACGGCGCTGATCGAAGCCGCTGGCGGGCGCAATATGGCGGACGACACGTCGGGAAACTGGACGCGCATCAGCTGGGAGCGGGTCATCGAGCAGGACCCGGACGCCATCATCATGATGGATTTCGGCAACGGTGATGTGCAGCGGAAGATGAAATACCTGACCTCACGCCCTGGCCTGCGCGATCTTCGGGCGGTGCGTGAAGGCCGCCTGCTGGCGCTTGGTTATAACGAACTCACTCCTGGCCCACGCAACGTGGAAGCGGTCGAGAAAATTGCGGAGTTTCTCCATGGCCGGGACTGAGAACGCGCAACAATCGACGCGTCGGCACGATTGGCAGGTGATCCTCGCCACGCTGACTGTGATCCTTGTGCTTGTCACTGCCATGGCCGGATCGCTCGCAGTTGGCGCGGCGCACATCCCGTTCCGTGAGGTCGCAGACATCGTCATGAGCCGCATCGCGCCGTCGGACATGGCGGCCTACTGGAAACCCGGCTTTGAAGTCATTGTGTGGGACCTGCGCCTGCCGCGCATCGTTCTGGCGGCCCTTGTGGGCGCCGGCCTCGGCATGGTGGGCGCTGCGATGCAATCGGCTACGCGCAACCCGCTTGCGGACCCCTATTTGCTGGGTGTCGCCGCGGGCGCCATTTTCGGCGCTAACCTGGCGATCCTTCACGTAGGCGACGTTTTCGGACCGGCGACCACGCCTTTGTTTGCTTTTGGAGGCGCCCTGGCTGCGACGCTGATCGTTCTGTCGATCTCGCGGGTCACCGGCTCCACGACCGCAGACAGGCTTATCCTCGCGGGCGTGGCCGTGTCGTTTGTGGGAACCGCTTGCGCCAACCTGCTGATCCTGTTCGCAGACCAGCGCGCAGCAGCCAATGTGGTGTTCTGGGCCCTGGGCGGTTTTGGCTCGGCGGACTGGAGCACACTGCCGGCGCCGGCGCTGGCGCTGGTCATCGGCGGCGGGTGGTTCATGCTGCGCCGGCGCGAACTCAACGCGCTCGCCATGGGCGACGAGACGGCGATAACCCTGGGCGTTGCCGTGGGACGGGCGCGGCTGCTGCACATGACCGTGGGCGCGTTTGTCACCGGCGTGCTGGTCTCCGTGTCGGGTATGATCGGGTTCGTCGGTCTGATGGCCCCGCATCTGGTGCGGATGGTTCTGGGCGGCGACAACCGGCTGGTGCTGCCCGCGAGCGCGCTTCTGGGCGCCACGTTCCTTGTGCTCGCCGATATAGCCTCCCGGACGCTGATCGCGCCTGACGATCTTCCCATCGGCATTGTAACCGGCGTGGTCGGCGGTCTGTTCTTCGTTCTTATTCTGCGTCGTCGCCCCAGGTGAAGACGGCGTATGGCTAGCCGTAACCAGATTAGGTGCCGGGCGCACTGTCGAAAACCGATTTCCCGGTCTCTCTGGATTTCACTCGAAGCAGACGCGCAGGAAGAGGTGGTCCCAGAATTTCGGACCAGTCGTTAAGCTCGAACACCTGACGAAGGACGAGCAGTATGACGACACGCAAACGCTATTCGGCTGAGTTCAAGGCGAAGGTGGCCCTGGAGGCCATTCGCGAGGAGCTGACGACGGCTGAGCTGGCCAAGAAGTATGACCTGAGACCCTGAACTTCCTCCAGATTTGGGTAGAGTCCGTCGATCACGGAGACGGACGATGCGACCCTCGCGGTTCACGGAAGAACAGATCATCGGGATGCTGAAGGGTGAGCCTCCGGCGAAGGCCGCCTTGTCGTGACAGTGCCTTGTGCTGAAGCTGTGCTCATAAGGACGCAGTTAAGAGCGCAGGTTCATGCAAGTGGCGGTTATTTCCGGATCCGAACGTCGCCGTCGCTGGAGTGCGGCGGAGCGCGAAGAGATTGTGCTGGCGTCAACCATGCCCAGCGCGGTGATTGCGGAGGTCGCGCGACGGTTCGGTGTGGCCACCAGCCTGATCTACAAGTGGCGCCGCGAGGCCCGGCAGGCAGCGGGGAGGTTCGTGCCGGTTGTCCTGACAGAGGATGAGGGGTCTGCGCCGGTGGCGGCGGGCTCAAGCCTGGAAGCTGTGGCGGGCGATGAATGCAGCCCGGGGCCTGAAGGCGCCCCGGTGATCAGCGTCACCCTTGTCACAGCGCGGATTGATATCCCCCTTTCAGCCCCGCCTGCGCTGGTCAGCGCCGTGCTGCAGGCGCTGCGATGATCCCCGCCGGCGCCCGGGTGTGGATCTGCTCTGGCCACACCGACATGAGGAAGGGCATGAATGGCCTTGCGCTGCTGGTGCAGGAGCATTTCCGGCGCGATCCCCATTGCGGCGACCTGTATGTCTTCCGGGGCCGCGGCGGCGCACTGTGCAAGATCCTGTGGCACGACGGGATCGGCATGTCGCTCTATGCGAAGCGGCTGGAACGCGGCCGGTTCATCTGGCCTGCGACAGGGGGCGGCGCGGTTGCCTTAACGGCAGCCCAGCTCGGCTATTTGCTCGAAGGAATTGACTGGCGCCATCCGCAACACAGCTGGAGGCCGCGCAGCGCCGGCTGAGCAAAAATAGTTTGGCCAGACGGCATTTTGGGGCGCCACAAACGCCCTGATCTGTGATTCACTACGGTCATGAAAGCCATGGCCAGCCCCGTTCCTGACGATGTCGCAGCGCTGAAAGCGGCGCTCGTCGCCGCCGTGGAGCGGGCTGACCGGGCCGAGGCAGAAGCCGCCGCAGCCCGGGCCCGGCGCGCCGATGACCAGGCGCAGATCGCCCATCTGAAGCTGCTCATTGCGAAGTACAAACGTGAGCGCTTTGGCGCCTCATCGGAGCGGACCGCCCGCCTGCTCGACCAGCTTGAGCTGCAGCTGGAGGAGCTTGAGACTGGCGCGACCGAGGACGAGCTTGCCGCAGAGAAAGCCGCCGCCCGCGCGACCACGCCTGTCGCCGCGTTCCGCCGCAGGAAGCCCGCGCGTCAGCCTTTCCCTGAGCACCTGCCGCGTGAGCGGGTGGTGGTTGAAGCCCCGCGCGCCTGCGCCTGCTGCGGCGGCGCGCGGCTGAGGAAGCTGGGCGAGGACATCACCGAGACGCTGGAGGTGATCCCGCGCCAGTGGAAGGTGATCCAGACGGTGCGGGAGAAGTTCTCGTGCCGCGACTGCGAGGCCATCGCCCAGGCTCCAGCGCCGTTCCATGTGCTGCCGCGCGGCTGGGCCGGTCCCCGGCTTCTGGCCCAGATCGTGTTCGAGAAGTTTGGCCAGCATCAGCCGCTCAACCGCCAGTGCGAGCGCTATGCCCGCGAGGGCGTGCCGCTGGGCCTGTCGACGCTGGCGGATCAGGTCGGCGGCGCTGCCTCGGTGCTGGCCCCGCTGTTCTCGCGGATCGAGGCGCATGTGCTGGCGGCTAAACGGCTGCATGGCGACGACACCACGGTTCCGGTGCTGGCGAAGGGCAAGACCGATACGGGCCGGCTCTGGACCTATGTGCGTGACGACGCCCCCTGGGGCGGCCCCGCGCCACCGGCGGCTGTCTTCCATTACTCACGCGACCGTCGGGGCGTTCACCCGCAGGAGCACCTCAGGGCATGGAGCGGCATTCTTCAGGCCGACGCCTATGGCGGTTACAATGAGCTGTACAGGCCAGAGCGCGCGCCAGCCCCCATTCTGGAGGCGGGTTGCTGGGCGCACGCAAGACGCAAGTTCTTTGAGCTGGCGGACATCGAAAGCGCCGCCCGCAAAACGGCCAGGGGATTGAAGCCGCCGTCCGTCTATCCGCGGGCGCTGGAAGCTGTTCGCCTGATCGACAGCCTGTTCGCGATCGAACGCGACATCAATGGAGCCAGCGCCGACGGGCGCCGGGCCGTGCGCCAGATGCGCAGCGCGCCGGTGATTGCGCAGCTGGAGGCATGGCTTGGCCAGACCCGGGACCAGTTCAGTCGTGGCCATCCCCTGGTGAGGGCCATCGGCTATCTGAGCCAGCGCTGGCCATCGTTCACGCGCTTCCTCGATGACGGGCGGATCTGCCTGTCGAACAACGCCGCCGAACGGGCGCTGCGCGGCGTCGCCCTTGGCCGCAAGGCGTGGCTGTTCTGCGGATCGGATCGCGGCGGACAGCGCGCTGCGGCGATGTACAGCCTGATTGTCACCGCCCGCATGAACGACGTTGATCCTCAGGCGTGGCTGGCCGACGTCCTCGCCAGGATCAATAGCATTCCGGCTGCGCGTATCGATGAACTGCTGCCGTGGAACTGGAAGGCAGCCACCACGGGGTAAGGCATAGCCTGAGGCGGAGGCGTCTCAGATGTGGTGCTCACCGCATGCTTACGCTGAAGGAGCAGGAGGCCGGGGCGAAGACGGCGGATGTCTGCCGCAAGTATGGCATCTCGGCAGCGACCTTCTACAAGTTCAAGGCGAAGTTCGGCGGCATGGAGGTGTCCGATGCCCGTCGCCTGAAGGCTTTGGAAGACGAGAACGCGCGGCTGAAGAAGCTCTTGGCCGAGCAGATGCTGGACAACGCGATCCTGAAGGATGTTGCCGCAAAAAAATGGTGACGCCCGATGCGAAGCGGAAGGCGGTGGCTCATGCCTGCGAGATGCATGGGGTGAGCCAGCGTCGGGCGTGCCAGGCTCTGAGGATCGACCGTTCGACGGTGCGCTACACCAGCATCCGTCCGGACGACGCTTCGTTGCGCGAGGCGATGAAGGCGGTGGCGGCGGAACGCCGGCGGTTCGGCTATCGCAGGATCCACGTCATGCTGGACCGCCAGGGCATCGTGATGAACCAGAAGAAGCTGCGGCGCCTCTACCGGGAAGAGAAGCTGCAGGTGCGCCGACGCGGCGGTCGCAAGCGAGCGCTGGGCACGCGCAGGCCCATGCTCGTTCCCGATCGCCCCAACGCCCGGTGGAGCCTGGACTTCGTCTCCGATACCTTCACCGACGGCCGTCGCTTCCGTGTGCTGGCCGTCGTCGACGACTACACGCGGGAGTGCCTGGCGCTGATCGCCGACACGTCCCTGTCTGGCCTGCGCGTCGTTCGCGAACTGGACGCCATCATCCGCTGGCGCGGCCGGCCCGACACAATCGTCTCCGACAACGGCACGGAGCTGACCTCGATGGCGGTGCTGCGGTGGTGCCAGCAGACCGGCGTCGAATGGCACTACATCGCGCCGGGCAAGCCTACTCAGAACGCCTTCGTGGAGAGCTTCAACGGGCGCTTCAGGGACGAATGCCTCAATGACACGCTGTTCTCGACGCTACCAGAGGCCCGCGCCGCCATCATCTCATGGAAGGAGGACTACAACCATCACCGACCACACTCGGCCCTCGGCAACATGCCGCCAGCCGAGTTCGCAAAGAAATCCACGCTGGAAAAACAGGCCGCATGAGGCCAGAAACGAAACTCAGGACTCTCCCTCAAACCGGAGGAGATTGGGGTCTCAGGTCAACTGGCACAGTCGCAAGGTGCTGAGCTGGCGACTGTCGAACTCTATGGATACGGGCTTTTGCATCGAAGCCCTGGAGGAGGCGCTGGCCCGATATGGTGTGCCCGAGATTTTCAACACGGATCAGGGTTCGCAATTCACCAGCACGGATTTCACCAGGGTGTTGCTGGACGCCAACGTGAAGATATCCATGGATGGCCGCGGCCGCTGGATCGACAACCGGATGATCGAAAGGCTGTGGCGGTCGCTGAAATATGAATGCGTTTACCTGAACGCCTTTGAAACCGGATCGGAAGCCCGCAAGGGCATCGCCGCCTGGATCACCTACTACAACGAAAGCCGGCCGCACTCATCTCATGGAGGACGGACGCCCGGCGAAACATATGCTACCTGCAACCACGACCTCAGAGCTGCCGCCTGAGGCAACACCTGATCCGAGCTTAACTGGGCGGCTGACTGGTCCAAAATTCAGGACCACCTCTGGATAGACGCTGGCTCCGTCAGTGCCGATCTTGTCAGGGGCCAGCAAGGGGCAGTCCTTCAGCGCCTTGCAGAAAAAGCGTTTGGCCGCAGCAAGATCGCGGTGGGCGGTCAGCAGGAAATCAATTGGCGTCCCATGTTTGTCGACGGCTCGGTAGAGATAGCGCCACTGGCCACGGATCTTGATGTAGGTCTCGTCGACACGGATCGAACCACAATGGGGTTTACGGAACCGGTGCAGACGTTTCTCGATCATCGGCGCGTAGGTCAGAACCCAGCGGTTGATAGTGGCATGATCGACATCGAAGCCACGCTCGGCGAACAGGCTTTCGAGATCACGGTAGCTGAGCGGATAGCGCAGATACCATGTCACCGCCTGAATGATCAGCGGTGCCTCGAAATGGCGGCCCTTGAAATCGTCTCTGGCGCGACGTTTGAGTTTGTCGGCGAGGGTGTTCAGGATCATGGCGTCGGTCTCCGGCACCATCATCCTCGCCCCGCTGCCCCCAACTCCGGGTTAACGCCAGAAACTTTGCGACAGGTCCTCTTGTGATCGATACATGGCTTCCATTCCCGTACATGGGAGCGAAGCCCGAGCGGACGCGCCACGGGTAGGCACAGCAAATACTGACAGCCCGCACACGCTCCACCGGGACACCCCGCCCGAGGACGTTTAATTGCTGTCGCGGCAGGTTTCCTGGCTCGTGACTCAACGCGCCTGCTTCCGCCTTCCCGGGATATTCCCAGTGGCTTGAAGCGAAGCAGACACTCGTCACTTACAGTTGCGGGGGCAGCGTCGGCATCGAACCGACTTCCCTATTATCCATATATCTAGCGATATGATGGCACCGAGACCTCAAGATATTGTGGCTGCGATCATCCATTGTCAAACGACTGTCCCCAGTTTTGAGAGAGGACGGGTTGGCTGGCGCATTGGGCCTTGCCATGGCGCCCGGCGCGCCGCCCGACAGCGGCGGCAGATGGAAAGCCCAAGCCCCTGAAGGGTTGGCTTCCATCAGACCTGCGGCAACGCAGCCGATCAGGTGTGAGGCTGCCGTCAGAATGATGCGCCGTCTGCAGCGATTTCAAGCAAGGCGTCCACAGCAAGATGCCGCTCGAGATGTTCGGCCAGCGAGTCGAGCGTGTCCTCTATCCGGGTTTCATAAGGGACAGCGGAGGTCGCACCGCCCAGCCTGTGCAACCAGGCTGAACGCTGGGCGTCGTGCGCGAACAGGCCGTGAATGTAGCCCCCGGTGATGCGGCCGTCATCGGAAACCGAGCCGTCTCGCACGCCATCGCTGAGAATGGCGAAGGGGCGTGCGCCATCCAGCCCAACTGTCCGGCCAACGTGCATTTCATAACCCGTGAGCGGTGCGCCATCGAAACTGACGCCCGTGACAGCGCGGAGGGTTTTCGCGGAGCCAAGGATAGTGTCGACATTGAGCAGACCGAGGCCATCAACGCTGTTGGAAGGTCCCTCGACCCCCTGTGGGTCCGCAATTGTGCGTCCAAGCATCTGGTATCCGCCGCAGATGCCATGCACACGGCCTCCACGTCGCACATGGGCGGCGATGTCGATGTCGAAACCAGCGGCGCGCAAGGCTCCCAGCGCTGCAATGGTGGATTTCGAGCCCGGCAGAATCACCAGATCGGCATCGCCAGGCAACGCCGTCCCTGGCCAAACGCGCAACACCTCGACGTCAGGCTCCGCGTCCAGCGGATCCAGGTCGTCGAAATTTGAAATTTGCGGCAGGATGGGCACGGCGATCCGAATGCGGGATTTGCGCGCGCCAGCCGACGCAACGGCCCCTTTGGTTAGGGTGAGCGCATCCTCCGCGGGCAGCAGGCGCGCATCATCGAAATGCGGGATCAGGCCCAGCGCCGCCCAGCCAGCGCGGCGCGCGATCTCCGCCATGCCTTCTGAGAATAGCGTTGGATCACCGCGGAAGCGGTTGACAATGAACCCCTTGATCATGGCGGCGTCTGCCGGGTCGATCACTGTTTTCGTGCCGACGAGGCTGGCGATCACCCCACCGCGATCAATGTCGCCTATCAGCACGACCGGAACATTGGCGGCGCGCGCAAAGCCCATATTGGCGATGTCATTGGCGCGCAGATTAATCTCGGAGGCGCTTCCGGCGCCTTCCACCAACACGATGTCGGCGTCAGTGCAAAGGCGTTGGTAGCTGTCCAGCACCGCGTCCATCAGGCCGCGCTTCAGCGCCTGGTAGTCCGCCGCGCCTGCTGTGCCGCGCATCTGGCCCTGCACGATCACCTGCGAACCAGTGGCGCTTTGCGGTTTGAGCAACACCGGGTTCATGTGGACGCTGGGCGCCACCCGGGCCGCGCGGGCCTGCAAGGCCTGCGCCCGACCGATTTCGCCGCCGTCGACTGTCACCGCAGCGTTATTCGACATGTTCTGAGGTTTGAATGGGCGTACGGTCAGGCCGCGATTGCTCAGCGCACGCGCCAGGCCCGCGACGATCAGCGACTTGCCTACATCCGAGCCTGTGCCCTGAAACATGATGGCGCGGGCAGTCATAGGGAGTTCCTCTCACTGAGCGCATGGCCAGATTCGCGGCTCACAGGATCCAGCTCAGGCTGTATGTGGTGGGCGGAATGACGATCAGCGCCATCAGAATGAGCGACGCGCGGCGATAGAGGCGCAAAGCTTGTCTGATGTCAGCAGCATGGGCTTCGCGTCTGCCGCCGCGCCCCATGGCGGCGTCGTCGACCAGCACGCCGCCATAGACACGGGGACCGGCCAGTTCGAGTCCAAGGGCCCCCGCCATCGCCGCCTCGGGCCACCCGGCATTGGGTGAGCGATGCAGCCGCGCATCGCGTCGCACCGCTGCAAGGCTGGCGCGGGCGTTCGCCCCATCGGTTAAGGCGGCTGCGGCGATGATGGTCAAGGCGCTCAGGCGGGAGGCGGGCAAGTTGACCAGATCGTCAAGACGCGCCGCCGCCCGGCCAAAATCACGATAACGGTCGTTGAGATGGCCGATCATGCTGTCAGCCGTGTTGATCGCCTTGTAAATGGCGCCGCCCGGCAGGCCGCCGATGGCCAGCCAGAACACCGGCGCCGTGACGCCATCGGAGTAATTCTCGGCCAAACTTTCGAGCGCCGCCCGACACACCGCTGCTTCGTCAAGTTGATCGGGATCGCGGCCAACGATCATCGACGCCGCACGCCGTCCCCCGGCAAGACCGTCCCGCTCCAGCGCGTCAGCGACGGCTTGAACATGTTCGTCGAGGCTGCGTTGGGCGACAAGGGCGCTGGCGACGACCGCTGTGACCATGAAGCCAAGCAATACCCCAAGCAGCGCCTGTACAGAGATTTCCACCAGAAACGCCGCTCCCCCGCTCGTGAGAACCAGCAGAATCAGCGTAAATAGGCCAAAGGCCTGACGGCGAAGCGCGGGCATGTCCGACCGGTTCAGACGTGTTTCCAGCGCCGTGATGATCGCGCCAATCCAGGTGACCGGGTGGCCGATGCGCCGGAGCAGGGCGGCCGGATAGCCGGTCACGCGTTCAATCGCCATCGCGGTGAAGGCGAGCGCAAAGCACATCGCCAGCCAGCCCTCCGCGCCCACACCAGACCAGGACATTTCAGACAATGACATGGCGTGCTTCTACTCCGGCGCTTTTGCGATGACTGCGGGTCAGGGTCAGGACGCGGCTCCGGCGAGCACTCCCGAGCGCATCGTGCATGGCGGCTCTCTGGAACAAGCGGCGCGATTGTTTCCCGATGCGCAGCTGCCTTGGATTGATCTGTCGACTGGGATCAACCCGCATGTCTATTCCCGCAAACCCGCCCCAACCTGGGCGCTGACCAGGTTGCCGGAGCCCGGCCTGCACGTCGCATTGTGCAACACCGCGGCGGAAGCCTGGGGCGTTGGGCAGGGGGCTGCGGTCGTCGCGGGTCCCGGCACACAGATGCTGCTGCCGCAGGTGATGATGCTGGTCATGCCTGGCGTGGCGGCGGTGTTGTCGCCGACCTATGCCGAGCATCGCCGCGCAGCCGCCATTGCGGGCCATCAGGTGCGCGAGGCGCAGTCCGTGAGCGCTCTGTATGACGCTGATCTTGTGGTGGTGGTCAACCCGAACAATCCGGACGGCCGGGCGTTGCCCCGCGAGGAATTGCTCGACCTTGCAGCGCATCTGAAGCGCAAGCGCGGCTTGCTGGTGGTCGACGAGGCGTTCATCGATGCAAGCGATGTTGAGAGCGTCACGGACTGCGTCGGGCGCGAGGACGTGTCCGGCGCGCTGATTGTGTTGCGCTCGTTCGGAAAGTTTTACGGCCTGGCTGGCGTACGCCTCGGCTTCGCCATTGCCTGTCGTGCCCATGCTGAGCGACTGGAGGCCATCCTCGGCCCGTGGGCAGTTTCCGGTCCAGCGCTTGTCGCCGGGCAGGCGGCGCTCGCCGATACGCCATGGCGCATGGCCATGCGCAAACGGCTTGCCGCGGAAGCCTCCAGGCTGGATCGCATGTTGATCGGCGCAGGGCTGTCGATCGTCGGCGGCACAGGACTGTTCCGGCTCGCTCGTCATGATCGGGCGCAAACCCTGTTCACGATACTGGCGCAACATGGCGTCTGGGTTCGACGGTTTGAGGCTGAAAGCGGACTGGGCGCTGACGTGCTGCGCTTCGGCCTGCCGCCAGACAAGGCGGCGGTGCGACGTGTAGCGCAGGCGCTCGATCGTTTCCGCGCGACGTTCAACGACGGTTGAAGACGCGGGCATCATGGCAGGGCGCAGGCCGACCGACGGCGTAGCAGATAGATGTCCATGATCCATCCGTGACGTTCGCGCGCTTCGGCGCGCAGGGCGACAATCTCAGGACCGATGCGATCGAGCGGGCCGCTGCGCAGCAGTTGATGCTCCATACCGAGGTAAGCCCCCCACCAGATATCGAAATCGGCTCCGGCGAGACATGTGAAGGCGCAACCTCCATCAAGCATCACCAACGCGGTGTCCGCATCAACCGGGAAGCCCTGACGCAGCAGTCGGCCAGTCGTGATGACCACTGGCCGCGCGATGTCATTCAACGTGACGCCATGGGCCGCGGTCAGCGCCTGCATGCTGGTGACGCCTGGAATGACGTCACGCGCGACAGGGTGGCCCCGCAACGCATCGACGCGGTCGAGAATGCGCAGCGTGCTGTCGTAAAGCGATGGATCGCCCCAGACCAACAGCCCAGCGGCGCCGTCCTCCGGCACATGCGCCTTGATCAACTCGCAATAGGCGCAGGCGATGGCCTGATGCCATTCATCGACTGTTTCCACATAGCGGTTGTCGTCGGCAGCGCGTTGCGGGAGGTTGAATTCGATGATCCGCGTCGACGGATTGGTCAGGTGCCGACGGCAGATCTCGCGGCGCAGGGTCGCCAGATCGTCCTTTTGCCCAGCCTTACGGGGAATAAACAGCACGTCGAGGCGGTTGAGGGCGTTGACAGCCTGGATTGTGAGTTGGTCGGGGTGACCCGCGCCAATGCCAATGACTGAGAAGCGCTGCACGTCAGACGCCCCCCGCAGCGATGGCATGAAAATAGCAACCGCTCACCAGGCCACGCCGACCGCCGCTATCACCTAGCGGCTGGCCCTGGGAATCGCACAGCGCTGCCAGCGGCATGTCGCGGCCAGGGTCGACCATGCTCGAATAATGGAATTCGTGGCCGCGGATGACCGCCCCTGCCGGACCTAGGGCGCAATCGGCCAGCAATCTTGCTTCGCGATAGCCAAGGTTCATCCGCCGCTTTGCATAGGAGGTGACATGGCCAAGCAGGCCGGTCATCTGATGCGATGCGCCGTCAGCATCCACCAGCGCCTCGCCCAGCACCATATAGCCGCCGCACTCCCCATGAACCGGGCGCGTGGCTGCGAATGCAGCCAGCGCAGTGCGGAACCGCGACGCCATCGCGAGCCGGCCTGCGTGCAACTCCGGGTAGCCTCCCGGCAGCCAGCAGCAGTCGCAGGATAGGTCAGGCGCCTCATCCGCGAGCGGCGAAAAGGGCTTGATTTCGCAGCCTGCCTCTCGCCAGGCGCGCAGGACGTGCGGATAGACAAAGGAGAAGGCTTCGTCTTGCGCGAGGGCGATGCGCTGCCCCGGTGGCTGCAGGCGATTTTGGGGAAGAGCGGCTGGGGCGAGGGGGCCCGCGTCGGTTTCCGGCAACACAGAGAGCGGCCCAGCGATGCGTTGGACGGCGGCCAAATCGACGCTGTCGGCGATGACGTCGGCCATCCGTGCGATGAACGCGGCGAGGGCGGCGTGCTCGCGCGCCTGGACGAGGCCGAGGTGACGCTCGGGCAAGGCAATTGTGGCGTTGCGACGGATGGCGCCGAGCACCGGGATGCCGGCGGCTTCAATCGCCGTGGCGGCAAACGACTCATGTCGGGCGCTGGCCGACTGGTTGAGCACGACGCCGCCAATCCGGACGTGCGGATCAAAACTGGCGAAACCGTGGGCGATAGCCGCTGCGGTTTGCGACTGGCCGGAGATGTCCAGCACCAACAGCGTCGGCAGGCCGGATAACCGCGCCAGATCTGCCGCCGCGCCAGAGCGTCCCTGCGGCGCGGCGACGCCGTCGAACAGGCCCATGGCGCTCTCGATGAGCAGCATATCGCCGCCGCTGGCCTGCTCCATCATCAACTGTTTGAGCATGGCCGGCGGCATCGCCCAGCTGTCGAGATTGACGCCAGGGGCGCCCGTCGCCGCCTGGTGAAACGCTGGGTCGATGTAGTCCGGACCAGATTTGGCGGCGCGCATGTCCAGCCCAAGGCGTCGCAGCGCCGCCAGCAGGCCAATGGTGACGCTGGTCTTGCCTGAGCCCGAGCGCGCAGCGCCTATGATCAGGCCCCGAGGTTCACGTGCAAGGGGCTCAGTCATGGGTTGCCTCAGGACCTTTTCCTTCGCGTTCACCGTCGTCGCATCCAGGGGCGTCATAACAAGTGTAGGCGGGTAGCGTCGGGAAGCGATGGGCGATGATATCGCCCACCACCACCAGTGCTGGAGATCTCATCTGCGCTGCGGCGACCGCTGCCATCGCTCCGCAAAGCGTGGTTTCGAGCAGGCGCTCATGCTTCGTCGTGGCGCCCTCAATCACCGCCAGCGGGGTGTCTGGAGCGAGCCCGCCAGCCATCAGCTGGTCGCTGATGCGACCCAGATTTCCCAGGCCCATATAGATAATGATCGGCTCGCCAACCTTGGCCAACGCCGCCCAATCCGGGCCATCCGCTCCGTCATCGGCAGCGTGCCCGGTCGCAAGGATGATGGCGCGCGACACGCCGCGCAGCGTGGCTGGAATGCCGAAATTCGCGAGTCCCGCGAGTCCGGAGGTCAGACCCGGCAAAAACCGGAATGGCACGCCTTCGGCCAACAGGGTCTGCGCCTCCTCTCCACCACGTCCGAAAACATTGGGATCGCCACCCTTCAGGCGCAACACCCGCTTGCCGGCGCGCGCCAGAGCCACCAGCAGCGCGTTGATGTCTTGCTGCCGCGCGGATGGCTGGCCGGCGCGCTTGCCGACAAAGTGCAATTCCGCATGCGGCGCCGCGCGCAGCACGAGCGGATTGACCAGCGCGTCGTAAACAATGGCGTCAGCAGCTCCGAGAGCGCTGACCACGGCCAGCGTCAAATGCTCAAGCCCGCCCGGGCCAGCGCCGGCTAGCAGCACGCTGCCGGGGGGGAACGCTCCCCCGCTCAGCGCTGGATCGGACGCGCAAAGCCGGGCGACGGCGTCTGTGGTGATGGCTACCCCGCTGCTCATGCGCCTGCCTCCGGTCCCGGTTCGCCAATGAGGTGCAGCGGCCGTCCGCGATAGCGGCGTTGATAGCCAGCGCTATAGAGCGCACTTTCCTGAAAATCGCGCGACGCGAGCCCGCGGCCCACAAGGATCAGCGCCGTGCGCTCAGCCGGATCAGCCGCCATGCGTTGCTCGATATCGCCCAGGGTCCCCCGGATGATGCGCTCATCAGCGAAGCTGACGCGCACCGCCACGACGCAGGGGCAGTCAGCGCCATACAGGGGGGAAAGTTCGGCCACGACCTGTCCCAAGGCATGGATGGCGAGGTGAATGGCCAGCGTGGCGCCGGTCGCACCGAAATTGCCGAGGGTTTCGTTGGGCGGCATGGCCGATGCGCGGCCCGAAACGCGCGTCAGCACCAGCGACTGGGCGACGCCGGGGATAGTCAGTTCCTGACGCAGCGCCGAGGCGGCGGCCGCGACGGCGGGCACGCCAGGCGTCATCGTCCATGAAATGCCCAGCCGGTCGAGGCGGCGCGTTTGCTCGGCAACGGCGCTCCACACGGACAGATCGCCGGAGTGCAGCCGCGCCACGTCCTGCCCCATGGCGGTTGCGGCTAAATATTCGCCCTCGATCTCGTCGAGGCTCATGGGCGCGGTGTCCACGATCCGCGCCTCGGGCGGGCAATATTGCAGCAGGTCTGGCGACACGATGGAGCCGGCGTAAAGGCAGACCGGGCATGCCGCGATCAGATCGCGTCCGCGCACGGTGATCAGGTCGGCGGCGCCGGGACCAGCGCCGATAAAGTGAACGGTCATGGGGTATGTTGGCCTGGCAAGGAACTGTTGTTGGCTGCGACTGGGGCAGCGGATGTGGCGATGGCGGCTGTCGCCGCGCCATGGGCGACGCGGGGCGCGAGCAACTTAGCGTGCAAGCCCGCGCCGGCGAGGGCTGCGGCTTCAGCCAGAGAGGGCAGGCCGGTTGCCTCCAGCGAGGCGGCTGACGTGGTCCGGCAGCGATCCGCGCTGGCGCGCAGGGCCTCTTGCTCAAGGGCGACGATCGGAATGCAGAGTTGCGCGGCGACCGCCCTGACTGCAGTCGCCTGCGCCTTCTTTGCCGATGTGGCCAGAGCCGTAATTTGGGGAACGTTGGCCCCGGCAGCTTCACAGGCCGCCGTGATCGCCGCCAGAATGTCGGTAGCCGATGCGGCGCTCCGCATGCCAAGGCCGGCGACATGCCCGCCTTGCGCCAGTGGTGTGCTGCTCAGGGCGTGCGCTGTCATCATGACGCAGCCTCCGCACCCGTCGTTGCCTTGAGCCAACGCCACTGGATCACGGGCATGGCCGATCGCCAGCCATGCAGCGATCCCACCGGCGCCGCGTGGGCGATGCTGATCTGTGTCGCCGCGCCTCCGTGGCGCAACAACATGTCCGTGACCAACGCCTGGGTTTCGAGGGTCACCGCGTTGATCACAAGCCGGCCGCCCGGCTTGAGCGCCGCCATGGCGCTTTCGATCAGCGCGCTGTCGGCCCCTCCGCCTATGAACACGGCGTCCGGCGGCGCCAGCTGAGGCGTGACGTCACGGGACCGGCCTTCGTAGACCACCAGCCTGGCGGCGCAAAGCCTGCGGGCGTTCTGGCGTATGCGCGCCACCCGCTCAGCGGAGGCCTCGACGGCTATGGCGCGCAGGCAGGGCGAAAGGCGCAGCCATTCGATGCTGACCGAGCCGGACCCGGCGCCCAGATCCCACAACAAATCGCCTGATCGGGGGGACAGGGCCGTCATGGTGATGGATCTGATGGATTGCTTGGTGATTTGGCCATCATGCGCGAAGGCGTCATCCGGCAGGCCGAAGGCAGGTCCGGGCGGCAGGATGTCAGCGTCCGGCTGCAGCTCAAACGCCATGACATTCAACTGGTTAAACATGGTCGACGGCAGATCGCGCGCGGTCGACGCCGTGTGGCGCTGCTGCGGTCCGCCCATGGCTTCCAGCACATGCACCTCCGACTGGCCCCACCCAGCGTCCGTCAGCATGCGGGTTAGCCTCACGGGGGCCTCGCCATCACTGGTGAGTGCGATGACGCGCGCCCTGGGCGCGAGGGCGTCGAGCAACGCCGTTTCGTCGCGACCGTGCAACGAAATCAGCGTCACGTCCTGCAATGGCCAACCAAGATGGGCGGCCGCCAGCGTGAACGCCGATGGCTGGGCATAGACCTGCATCTCAGCGGGCGGCAGGCGTCTGGCGAGGGTGGCGCCAACGCCAAAGTGCATCGGATCGCCGCTCGCCAGCACGCACACGGCCTGTCCGCGCAGCGCCAACAGTTGCTCGAGGCTGTCAGAGAATGGCGACGCCCAGACAATCGCTTCGCCCGTGATAAGCGCAGCCGCCAACGCGAGGTGGCGGGATCCTCCATAAACGACCGCCGCGCTTGAAACCGCGCGCGCGGCGGCTGGAGAAAGGCCGTCCAACCCATCTTCGCCAATCCCCACGACACTAAGCCACGGGCCTACGTGGGTAGTGGACGCGACGGGGCTCCAGGCGGTCGCGCTTGCGATGGCGAGGGGTTCGTCGTTACTGGGGCGCATGACAAGCCTCCGGAATGACGTAAACGCGCGATCCATGCATGACGCCGCTCATCACAGACCACATGTGCTGGTGCTGGGCGGCGCGGGAGATGCGCGCGCGTTGATCAACGCGATGGCCATTCAGGCCATGCCGGTGCGCGTCACGCTGTCGCTCGCGGGCCGCACGCGTGATCCTGGCGCGCAATATGACATGGACATCGACGTGGCTGTCCGCACTGGCGGTTACGGTGGGGCAGGGGGGCTGGCGGCGTTCATCCGCAAGCAAGCGGTTGTCGCCATGATTAACGCGACCCACCCTTTCGCTGCGCAAATGGCGAACAACGCCGCCGAAGCAGCGCGTCTGACCGGTATCCCGCTGCTGCGCCTGCAACGGTCCGCATGGCTGCCCGTGACGGGCGATCACTGGATTGACGTCGCAGACATGCGAGAGGCCGTCGCCGCTATCGGTGCCGCTCCGCGCCGGGTGTTTCTGGCCATTGGTCGCCAGCAACTCGCGCCCTTCATGGCCGCGCAGCAGCACCATTACCTTGTCAGAACCATTGACCCTCCGGACCCGGCGATCAGCCTGAGCAACGCCATCTACGTTGCGGCCCGCGGGCCGTTCTCGCTCAACGATGAGCTGGGTCAGTTGCGTGAGCACCAGATTGAACTGCTTGTCACCAAGAACAGTGGCGGCGCTGCAACCTACGCCAAGATCGAAGCCGCCCGCGCGTTGGGTCTGCCTGTGGTCATGGTCGGACGTCCCGCCGCGCCAGCTGTCACGGAGACAGCGGATGTCGCGGTGGCCCTGCGTTTTGTCGCGACAGCCTGCAGGCTGAAACAGGCTCATGACGGCGCCCCTGCGGAACGCGGTGAATAAACAAGAGGCGCCCGGCCCGGGCGCGTGATCACCCTCGTTTCAGGCGAGCCGATGATGATGCAGGTCGCCATATCGGCCATGTCAGCGCGGGCCTCAGCAAGAGGCATGACCACCATGCGCTCATCCGGACGACCGGCGGCGCGTCCAAACACAACCGGTGTTTCCGCCGGAAGAATGGCGCGCAGGATGTCGAAGGCCGTCGCGAGTTGATGCGGGCGGGCGCGGCTCACCGGGTTGTAAAGCGCCAGCACGAAACCGGCTCTGGCTGCCGCTTGCAGGCGGGTCTCAATCAGACTCCAGGGCTTCAAATTGTCTGACAGCGAGATGGCGCAGAAGTCGTGGCCGAGCGGCGCTCCGACACGGGCGGCCACCGCCAGCATGGCGGTGACGCCAGGAACGATCTGAACGTCGAGGTCGCGCCAGGCGGCCGGGCCATGATCTATCGCCTCGCAGATGGCCGCCGCCATGGCGAACACGCCTGCGTCGCCGCCTGAGACGACCGCGACATCGCGGCCTGCCATCGCCATGGTGATGGCCGCTTCCGCCCGGGCCATTTCCTCGCGATTGTCAGAGGCATGGGCGCGCTGATCAGGCCGAAGATCGAGCCGGGCGACGTAGGGGAAGTAGCCAAAGAAATCTGTGGCGCGATCAACAGCGGCGCGCGCTTGCGGCGTGATCTGTTCCTGTGAGCCAGGCCCGAGCCCAATTACCGAGAGACTGCCTGACTTACCCATGGGCAGCCCCCATGGCGCGGGTCCCAGCGTTGATATCTGCGACTGGCTCGGGACATGGCCTGGCGCTCCACGCCGGCACCAGCACCAGAGAGAGATAGGGGGCCTGATCATCCTCTTTGGCAGCCAGCCGCATATGACTGGCCCGCTGCGTCGTGCCGCGCTCGACATACACCGCATCAGCCAGTCGCCCCGAGGCTTCAAGAGCGCGACGAATACGCGGCAGATTGCGCCCGACCTTCATGATCACCACGGCGTCCGGTGTGCTGAGACGGCGAACAAGTTCGCTGTCGTCTACGGTCCCGGGGAGTACGGTGAGCACGTCTTCGCCCTGAGCCAGCGGCAACCCGCTCTGTGACCAGCAACCAGACATGGCCGTGACGCCGGCGATTACCTCGGACGGGTAGCGCGCCGCCAACCGGACATGCAGATGCATATATGAGCCGTAGAATAGCGGGTCGCCTTCACTGAGCACGCAGACCGTGCGGCCGGCGTCCAGATGGGCCGCCACCGCTTGGGCGCTTTCCTCATAGAAACAACTGATCGACTGCTGGTAGGCGTCGCTTCGGTGGGGCAGTTCGGTGGTTACCGGATAGAGCAGGGGCAACTCGATGACGTCGTCGCGGATGTAAGCGCTGGCGATGGCGCGCGCGTTGCTGGGGGAGCCGCGCTTGGCGAAATGCGCCACGACATCCGCGCGCTCAAGGGCGCGAACCGCTTTCAGGGTCATCAGTTCGGGGTCGCCGGGTCCTGTGCCGACGCCATACAGCACGCCGCTCATATGCCCGCCCTCGCCAGTGCGTTAATGGCGGCGACCGTCATCGCGCTGCCGCCCATGCGCCCGCGCACGATAGCGAACGGAATGTCGTTCTGTGCGGCCAGCGCGTCCTTGGATTCCGCGGCGCCGACGAAGCCCACCGGCATGCCGATGATCGCCGCCGGGCGTGGCGCCCCGTCAGCGATCATGTTGAGCAGACGAAACAGCGCCGTGGGGGCGTTGCCGATCGCCACGACCGCGCCCGCCAGCATGGGCCGCCACAATTCGAGCGCGGCGGCGGAACGGGTGTCGCCCAGTCGCTTCGCCAGATCCGCGGTGCGTGGATCATGCAGCGTGCAAACAACCTCGTTTCGCATTGGAAGCCGGGCCCTGGTCACGCCATGCGCCACCATCTGCGCATCGCACAAAATCGGCGCGCCGCCTTGCAGGGCCGCGCGAGCGGCTGCGACAAATTCGTGGGAGAAGGCGAAGTGCCTTGCGGCGTCGACCACGCCGCAGGCATGGATCATCCGGACAGCGACATCGGCCTCATCCGGGGTGAAGCGGGACAGATCAGCCTCACGCCGGATAATGGCGAAGGACTCCCGATAGATGGCGTCGCCATCCCGGACATAGTCGTGGTGCATGGCAGGTCTCGTAAAACGCGCGCTGCTGCGCGGCGCGCCGCCAGCTGGCGGCGTTGGGGGCATGGGTGAGCGAAACTGGGGTTCAAGCGACATGACGGCCTGAGAAATCAGCGGGAGCGGGGGAGCGTCGACTGGCTGCGCAGGGTCCGATTTTGACTGCATGGCGGTGACGCCCGTGGCCGTGGTGGTCGCGGAGAGGGTGATGTTGCTCCGCGGAACGCCGCACCTTTTTTCACATCCGCTGATATGCAGCCGCGCGCCCCCGCCTAGCTCACGTTCAAGCAACGCGGCGTTGTCAGCGATCAGCGCATCGGCGAGTTCACGCGTGCGCCAGCGGGCTGAGGCGCAGCGCGGCGCACCGGCGCACGGATCGACGCGAAGGGCGAGATCGTCAGGGTCCGCGATCAAACCGCCGATGCGCGCCGCCGCCATCACCGCCGGGAAATCCGCTGCGGCGCGATACAGCACGACGAGCGCCCGATCAGGCGCGGGCCTGACGTCTGCGCCGTCCGGCAATGCGCGGGCGAATGACAGCAGCGCGTCCGCAGTCAAGGCGCCAAAGCGGACGTGAAGACTGTAGCCGCCGGCAAACGCGCAGCCCGCGCGAAGAACGACAGGGCCGGGGGCTGAAGCGTGTGTTGTCTGCTGTGCTGACCCCAGGCTGACCAGCGGCGCCAGAACGCGGCCCATGACGTCTGGATCAACGTCGTGTATGCGGGCCGACCGTCCGCGCCGAGCGATGTCCGCCAATAATTGCAAGGTGGCGTCGACAATGGCCGGGGTATCGCCAGCATGGAGCGATGCAGTGGATTGGCGGCCGCCGACACGGATTGCCCACGGCTGTTCCGGCGAGCCCGTGGCGACAATCCGGACGTCGGCGACGAGACCGGCGAGACAGAAACGCCCAGCGCCATCAATGGTCACACTGACTTTTGGCCCCAGGGCCGCGCTGAGTTTCGGCCATGCGGAAGCCGATGTCAGGCGGGCGGCGAGCGTGCTGGCGTCAGCCTGCTCAGCCGCATCCAGTCCTGCGATCGGGCTGATGTCGATGGGCGCGCCAGTTCTGGGCGTGATGCCGGCGTCAGCCAGATATTTCAGCAGGGCGACGCCTTCATATCGCGCCAACCCACGAATCTGGACGCCGCCACGCAAGGTGATCTCCACCTCGCCGTTGCCATATGCGGACGCCGCCTCGGCCACAGCGATCAATTGGTCCGGCGTGAACGCCCGGCTTACCGGGTAGAGCCGCGCCAGCGCGCCGTCGCCCGTACGCATTGGCGCCATGACGGTCGGGCAGGCGCCACGGCGCAATGCGTCGGCGCGTGGCTCAACGGCTGGCCTCGCGGCAATCATGTGCCGACCTCCAGGTCAGCCTGCAATTGCTCAAGCTCATGATCGATGGCGTTGCGCAATGGCCGCCACAGATCGCGCCGGCGCGCTTCCTGAAACCGCCGCGTCATCGCCTGCGCCGCCTTCGGGTTCTGGTGGCGCAGGAAATCGCGCACCCGCACATCGCCCAGATAAGCGTCATAGACCGCGCCGATCAGTTCGCCGCTAACCGCCCCCGTGGACGCAGCGATGATCACCAGCCGGTCGACCGTCTCCGCCAGTTCCGCCGCGCCGCGTGGGCCGTGCCGCATCTGACCTTCAATAAACAGCGGATTGGTCGCCCGCGCCCGCACGATCCGCGCCACCGCGGCGTCAAGCGTACGGGCTTTCGGCTGGGTCGGTTGCGTGCTGTCGAGGATGATCAGGTCTGGCTTCCGCGCCTCGCCAGACAACATGTGGGCGGCGCTGGCGAACCCCCCGATGAACGCTGCGTCAGCGGAACCATCAAGCAGGTCGCGCGTCGGGTCATCCTGTACATGGACCAGCGCATCGGCACCTTCGACCAATGCTGCGAATGCGCCAGGGGAAGCGACGCCATCCGTCTCCGTCGCCACATGGGCGTGCGATGCGTGATCCAGATACAGGGCGCCGATTTCATCCCGGCTTTCCCAGACGCCTTCGTTCAGCGCATCCTCGGGCCCCGCGCCATAGACGCCGGCGCCCGGCGCGAAAATGCGCGACAGGTCGCCGCCACGCCGTCTTGTGGCGGCTAACGGGTTCTCGTCGTCTGGCTCGCCTTCTCGCGCCGCGACGGCCCGCACCGCCCCGTCGAGCAGCGCCATCTGGGTGGCGAAGGCGTCGCGAAACAGCCCCGAGGCGCGAAAGGTCACGTCGACACGCGGCCGGCCGAGGCTGGCGAGCGTGAGCACCTCAATGCCGACGACCCGGCCGGTTGCGTGGTCCCATTCCGGCTTGCAGCCAAGCAAGGCAAGGCCCAGCGAGATTTCTTCGCCACCAGTGCGCAGGCTGGCGCTCCCGAAAAGGTCGACCACCATGGCGCGCGGCCAGTCGCCATTGCGCTGCAGGTAGTCCGTCACGACCCGATCAGCCGCCGACCTGCCGAAAGCAAAAGCCGTGGGCGTCGGCATGACGCGCGGATCGACGGCGTACAGATTACGCCCCGTCGGCAACACGTCGAGGCGACCGCGTTCGGGCGAGCCAGAGGGCCCCGGCGGCACGAAGCCCCCCGCAAGCGCCGTCAGCAGGTTGGCGCGCTCCGTGGCGGCGGAGGCCTGACGGTCCGGCGATGCCTCAGGGTCAGCACAACCGAAAACATGCAGGCCGTCGCGGACCGGGAAATCCTTGAGATCACAAAGCCATGCATCGATGCGCTGCAGTGCCGTGGCGGTATCGTCAGCATCGTCCACGCCTGCCTCGGCGGCCAGCCGGTGTTGTCTGGCGTGGCTGACGATGCGCTGCGCCAGCACATCGCGGCGGCGAGGGTCCAGCGCTTCGGCGCTGGCGTATTCTTCGACCAGTTGCTCAAGTTCCAGAGCGGGCCCATGCGCTGCGCTGCGCACGACAGGAGGTGTCAGGTGTCCGAGCGTGATCGCGCCAATCCGGCGCTTGGCCTGCGCAGCTTCGCCCGGATTGCTGACGATAAATGGGTAGACCACCGGCGTTGCGCCGCACAGCAGCGTGGGCCAACACGCCGCCGTCAGCGCGGTCACTTTGCCGGGCAACCACTCCAGCACGCCATGGGCGCCGACATGCACAATGGCGTCGGCGCCAAACTCGCGGCGCAGCCAAAAGCAAAACGCGATCAGAGCGTGGCCCGGCGGCAGGGCGGGGTCATGATAGTCCGCGCGCCTGGTCTCACGACGTCCGCGGTCTGGCGCTATGGCGACGATGGCGTCGCCGCACACCACAACGCGAAACTTGTGCGTCTCTTCAGCGGAAGGCGGCCCCCAAGCGGCAATCACTTCATCCTGCGCCGATTGCGGAAGGGCGCGGAACATCGCGCCATAGGCCGCCGCATCCAGGCTCGCCCCCCATGCGGGACGCTCCAGTGCGCGCATGAGGCTTCGGGGGTCGCCCGGCGGCGCGGCGACGCTATAACCGTTGGCTGAAAGCGCCTGCAGGATCACCAGTGCGCTTTGCGGCGCATCGAGGCCAACCGCGTAAGCGGCGCGCCCTTCGACGCCAGGGTAGTCGGGAAGAAGCACGGCGATGCGGCGGCGATCGCAGGGCTTCCGCCACAACCTGATCCAGGCGCAGATATGTTCCGCCGTCGCATCGACGCAATCAGCCTCGGGCACATTCCGCAGGGCGAGCTGGCTTGCCTGGCCAAACCGTTCGTCTGTCCCCTTGAAAGACAGCGCCCCTGCGAGCATGCGCCCGTCCAGTTCGGGTAGAGCGACATGCATGGCGACATCTGACGGCGTTAGTCCGCGCGCGCCATTCTGCCACGCGTCGCGCCTCGTGGAGGCGACGATCACCTGAAAGACTGGGATCTTGATCCGCCCGAACAGGCTCTCCTCCTCGCCGCCAATGGAGAATGCGGTCGCCGTCGCGACCGCATCGGGACGCAACTGCATGCAGGCGGAGACCACCGCTGCCTGAGCCTCGGCGGGCTTCAGAGAGGGAACAAACAGCGCCATTGCCTGGACGCCACGTGCCTCAAGCGCGCTGACAAGGGACGAGATTGGCGCCTGGTCACCCGCCAATAACATCGAGCGATAGAACAGGATCAGCGCCAAAGGGCGACCCTGGTCGCGCTCCGCGTAAAGCGCTTCAAGCGAGACTGCGCCGCGGCCAGGCAAGTATCCGCCGATCGCTGGCATGGGCTCCGCTGCTCCGGTCGAACAATGGTGTCCGGCCAGTGAGGCCAGCCAGCGTGTTGCCAGCCGCAGGTTCTCTGGTCCCCCGTGCCGGAAGCAGGCGAGCAGTTCTGCGCGCGCCGACACGTCTATCGTAGAGAGCGCCGCCAGTCGCTCATCATCGTCTCGGTCTTCGCCGGGCAGCAGGGCAAGCTTTGCGCCATAGCGGAGCGCCGCATCGGCAAGTCGTTCGCAACCGTAGGACCACCAGTCGTATCCTCCGAGCACCCGTGCGATGATAATCTTGGCGTGCGGCGCCATCCGGTCGAGCCAAAGATCGACGGACATGGGATGACGCAGTTCCCGTAACTGCGTCAGGCGCAACTCCGGCATGCCGGCGTCAGATGCAACCTCTTGCCGCCACGCAGCTTCCAGTCCAGCGAGGTCACTGTCGCTGAACGACAGGACAAGCACAGGCGCTGGCGCTTGCCCCAGATCAACAGGGGCCGCCAGATCGTCCAGAGACGTAGAGGTGGTGGCGAGAATGTGCATTCAGGAATGCTCAGTCGCCGAGCGCTCTGACAACAGCGGAGCGGTCAAAGCCCTTGAGACCAATCACCACGAGCCGCGCGCTTTCCCCGTCACGCCAGGGACGATCGAAGTAATGGCTGGCCCGCTGGCCTACGGCCTGGGCCACCAGGCGCATGGGCTTGCCGTCGACGCGGACAAAGCCCTTGATGCGCAGCACGCCGTCGATGCGGGTTGCTGCAGCGATACGAGCCTCGATGTCGGCTGGCGACGCCACCGGCGCTATATCGACGCTGAAGCTGTCGAAATCGTCGTGCTCGTGATCGAGCTCGTCGTCATGATGGGTGCGGCGGCTATCGATCTGCTCTTCAGCTCCGACGCCGAGGCCGAGCAACACCCCAGGGCCCACAGCGCCGTTCGCGGCCGCAATGATACGGACGCCAGCCGGGGTATGTTCCTGAAGAAAATTGCGGACCTGTGCCTGCTGGTCTGCGTCGATGAGGTCGACGCGCGTCATGACGACAAGGTCTGAGCAGGCCAACTGGTCCTCAAACACTTCCTCTACCGGGTCATCGTGATCAAGCTGGTCGTCGGCCTCGCGCTGGGCGGCGAGGGCGTCATGGTCGCCCGTCACCTCCCCATTGGCCAGGGCGAGTCCGTCGACCACTGTAATCACACCATCAACAGTGACACGGTTACGAATCTGCGGCCAGTTGAACGCCTGGATCAGCGGCTTTGGCAGGGCGAGGCCCGACGTTTCGATCAGGATGTGATCGACCGGCTCCGCGAGCGCCAGAATACGGTCGAGCGCTGGGGCGAAGTCCTCGGCCACGGTGCAGCAAATGCAGCCATTGGCCAGTTCAATGACGTTATCCGCGGGGCAGGAGGCGGCGCCGCACTGCTGCAACAGGTCTCCGTCAATCCCAATGTCGCCGAACTCGTTGACGATAATCGCAAAACGCTTGCCTTCTGCATTCTCCAGCAGATTACGGATCAGCGTCGTTTTGCCGGCCCCGAGAAATCCCGTGATAACGGAACAGGGCGTGCGGGTGCGGCTGGCGGCGGTCATGGTGCCTCCTTGCTGGCCAGCAGATTCTTGTAATTGGGGATACGGGCGATCATGCCTCGCTTCAGCGCCTCAGGGCGCGGACGAAAGGGCATGAGGCCGTCGTCAGAATTAGCGAGCAGAAGCGCTCCGACGACCAGATCGGCGCCGCTATCGGCCTTGAGATCGCCGAATACGTAGGTCCATTGAGTGGGACCAAGAATGGCTGCGCTAAGCCCGCGCTTGCAGTTGGAGAGGCAATTGACGCGACGCACCACCACGCCGCTCGCGTCAGTTGCCGCGGCTTCCGTGCTGGCCGCCAGCGCGGAGCCCGGGCGTATCTGTTCGGATATCGCAGTCTGCGCGTCAGTCGTCGCTTCCCGGCAGGTTTCGCAAACAACAATGGTCACCAGCGGCTTTGCACTGGCGACAGGCGCAACGTCGACTGACGCTGACGAGCCTGCAACGGCGTTCAACTCGGCCACAGCGCGGCCGGCAAAAACTATTTCAGACACATCGCCCCCAAGCCCGGTAATCCCGCCGGTCGGACTGAATGGATAGAAGCGACGGCAGGTTTCCTGGCTCGCGGGTCGATGTCAGCGCCGTCGCCTTCCCAGGAAAATCCCAGTGGCTAAATGACGGCTGACTCACCGCTTACAGTTGCGGGTACAGCAGCGGCTTTGCCATTTCGGCGCACCGCTTTCCCTCTTTGGGCTCCTTCTGTAAGGAAGGAGACCGTCGCTGCCGACCATCTAATGGCGGCGCCAGCCGTTTGTCAACGCGAGGACAGCATGCACCGGGATGGGTCGTCCGATAACTTGCGCCATGCGGAAAAAATGAAACGCCGCAAAGAGGTGCAGGACGCAGAAGTGGCCAGCAAGTCGATCGAGAAGGGCTTGCTGATCGTCAATACGGGACCAGGAAAAGGCAAGTCGACGGCGGCTTTTGGCCTGGCGCTCCGCATGCTCGGTCATGGCCGCCGCGTTGGCGTGGTGCAGTTTATCAAGGGGGCGTGGAGCACCGGCGAGCAGCGGGCTCTGGAAGCATTTGGCGATCTCGTAACGTGGCGCTCAATGGGCGAGGGTTTCACATGGGAGACCCAGGACAGGGAGCGTGACATTGCCGCAGCGTCACGAGCGTGGGATGTCGCACAGACCATGATGGCTGACGAAAGCTACGCTTTGTTAATTTTGGACGAACTCAATATTGCCTTGCGATACGACTACCTCGACGTACATCAAGTCGTACAGACGCTCTCGGCGCGACGCCGGGACCTGCATGTTGTCGTCACCGGTCGGAACGCAAAGCCGGAAATGATCGCTGCTGCGGATCTGGTTTCAGAGATCGCCGCGGTTAAGCATCATTTTTCCGCAGGCGTACGCGCCCAACAGGGCGTGGAATTCTAATTGTAAGGCTCTGGACCGCTAATCGGAGTCAAAAGAGGGGCCTGTCGTAAATTTGACGGTAGTCGCAGAAGTCCCGGTGGCCTGACCCCATAGGGCGGTCCGGTTTCAATCTTAGTTCATGATCGGCCTTGGGGCTATTGCCTGGGCAGATGACGGTGCTGCTCCGCTTGCTGGCGCAGGCCAGATGATGGCCTCGGGTGCCGGTGGCTTGTATCCAAGCGACGAGTGTGGCCTCTTGGTGTTGTAGTATCGCCGCCAGGCTTCGATGATGATCTTGGCCTCGGCGAGGCTGTAGAAGATCTCACCGTCAAGCAGTTCGTCGCGGAGCTTCGAGTTGAAGCTCTCGCAGTAGCCGTTCTCCCAAGGGCTTCCTGGTTCGATGAACGCTGTCTTTGCGCCGACGGCTACGATCCACTCCCGTACAGCCTTGGCGATGAACTCCGGGCCGTTGTCGGAACGGACATGGCCCGGCACGCCGCGCAGGATGAACAGGTCCGACAGGGTGTCGATGACGTCGGTCGAGTTGAGCTTGCGATCAATGGTAAGCATGCGGTGAGCACCACATCTGAGACGCCTCCGCCTCAGGCTATGCCTTACCCCGTGGTGGCTGCCTTCCAGTTCCACGGCAGCAGTTCATCGATACGCGCAGCCGGAATGCTATTGATCCTGGCGAGGACGTCGGCCAGCCACGCCTGAGGATCAACGTCGTTCATGCGGGCGGTGACAATCAGGCTGTACATCGCCGCAGCGCGCTGTCCGCCGCGATCCGATCCGCAGAACAGCCACGCCTTGCGGCCAAGGGCGACGCCGCGCAGCGCCCGTTCGGCGGCGTTGTTCGACAGGCAGATCCGCCCGTCATCGAGGAAGCGCGTGAACGATGGCCAGCGCTGGCTCAGATAGCCGATGGCCCTCACCAGGGGATGGCCACGACTGAACTGGTCCCGGGTCTGGCCAAGCCATGCCTCCAGCTGCGCAATCACCGGCGCGCTGCGCATCTGGCGCACGGCCCGGCGCCCGTCGGCGCTGGCTCCATTGATGTCGCGTTCGATCGCGAACAGGCTGTCGATCAGGCGAACAGCTTCCAGCGCCCGCGGATAGACGGACGGCGGCTTCAATCCCCTGGCCGTTTTGCGGGCGGCGCTTTCGATGTCCGCCAGCTCAAAGAACTTGCGTCTTGCGTGCGCCCAGCAACCCGCCTCCAGAATGGGGGCTGGCGCGCGCTCTGGCCTGTACAGCTCATTGTAACCGCCATAGGCGTCGGCCTGAAGAATGCCGCTCCATGCCCTGAGGTGCTCCTGCGGGTGAACGCCCCGACGGTCGCGTGAGTAATGGAAGACAGCCGCCGGTGGCGCGGGGCCGCCCCAGGGGGCGTCGTCACGCACATAGGTCCAGAGCCGGCCCGTATCGGTCTTGCCCTTCGCCAGCACCGGAACCGTGGTGTCGTCGCCATGCAGCCGTTTAGCCGCCAGCACATGCGCCTCGATCCGCGAGAACAGCGGGGCCAGCACCGAGGCAGCGCCGCCGACCTGATCCGCCAGCGTCGACAGGCCCAGCGGCACGCCCTCGCGGGCATAGCGCTCGCACTGGCGGTTGAGCGGCTGATGCTGGCCAAACTTCTCGAACACGATCTGGGCCAGAAGCCGGGGACCGGCCCAGCCGCGCGGCAGCACATGGAACGGCGCTGGAGCCTGGGCGATGGCCTCGCAGTCGCGGCACGAGAACTTCTCCCGCACCGTCTGGATCACCTTCCACTGGCGCGGGATCACCTCCAGCGTCTCGGTGATGTCCTCGCCCAGCTTCCTCAGCCGCGCGCCGCCGCAGCAGGCGCAGGCGCGCGGGGCTTCAACCACCACCCGCTCACGCGGCAGGTGCTCAGGGAAAGGCTGACGCGCGGGCTTCCTGCGGCGGAACGCGGCGACAGGCGTGGTCGCGCGGGCGGCGGCTTTCTCTGCGGCAAGCTCGTCCTCGGTCGCGCCAGTCTCAAGCTCCTCCAGCTGCAGCTCAAGCTGGTCGAGCAGGCGGGCGGTCCGCTCCGATGAGGCGCCAAAGCGCTCACGTTTGTACTTCGCAATGAGCAGCTTCAGATGGGCGATCTGCGCCTGGTCATCGGCGCGCCGGGCCCGGGCTGCGGCGGCTTCTGCCTCGGCCCGGTCAGCCCGCTCCACGGCGGCGACGAGCGCCGCTTTCAGCGCTGCGACATCGTCAGGAACGGGGCTGGCCATGGCTTTCATGACCGTAGTGAATCACAGATCAGGGCGTTTGTGGCGCCCCAAAATGCCGTCTGGCCAAACTATTTTTGCTCAGCCGGCGCTGCGCGGCCTCCAGCTGTGTTGCGGATGGCGCCAGTCAATTCCTTCGAGCAAATAGCCGAGCTGGGCTGCCGTTAAGGCAACCGCGCCGCCCCCTGTCGCAGGCCAGATGAACCGGCCGCGTTCCAGCCGCTTCGCATAGAGCGACATGCCGATCCCGTCGTGCCACAGGATCTTGCACAGTGCGCCGCCGCGGCCCCGGAAGACATACAGGTCGCCGCAATGGGGATCGCGCCGGAAATGCTCCTGCACCAGCAGCGCAAGGCCATTCATGCCCTTCCTCATGTCGGTGTGGCCAGAGCAGATCCACACCCGGGCGCCGGCGGGGATCATCGCAGCGCCTGCAGCACGGCGCTGACCAGCGCAGGCGGGGCTGAAAGGGGGATATCAATCCGCGCTGTGACAAGGGTGACGCTGATCACCGGGGCGCCTTCAGGCCCCGGGCTGCATTCATCGCCCGCCACAGCTTCCAGGCTTGAGCCCGCCGCCACCGGCGCAGACCCCTCATCCTCTGTCAGGACAACCGGCACGAACCTCCCCGCTGCCTGCCGGGCCTCGCGGCGCCACTTGTAGATCAGGCTGGTGGCCACACCGAACCGTCGCGCGACCTCCGCAATCACCGCGCTGGGCATGGTTGACGCCAGCACAATCTCTTCGCGCTCCGCCGCACTCCAGCGACGGCGACGTTCGGATCCGGAAATAACCGCCACTTGCATGAACCTGCGCTCTTAACTGCGTCCTTATGAGCACAGCTTCAGCACAAGGCACTGTCACGACAAGGCGGCCTTCGCCGGAGGCTCACGATCAATGCGGATCGCCAGGCACTCCCGGGTGAACTCGTCGATGATGTTGAGCATGCGGAACTTCCTGCCATCGTGGGTCCGGCCCTCGACGAAGTCATAGGACCAGACATGATTGGGGTGCTCCGGCCGAAGCCGAACGCATGATCCGTCATTCAGCCAGAGACGTCCTCTCTTCGGTTGCTTCTGGGGAACCTTCAGCCCCTCCCGCCGCCAGATGCGCTCGACACGCTTGGCATTCACCGTCCAGCCTTCGGATCGCAGCATTGCCGTGATCCGGCGATAGCCATAGCGGCCGTAGCGTGAGGCCAGGCGGATGATGTCGGCGGTCAATGCCTCTTCATCCGGCCGGCCTTTGGGCTTTTTGCGGTGGGTCGAACGGTGCTGGCCGAGAACCTTGCAGGCAAAGCGCTCCGAGACGGAGAACTTCGCCATGACATGATCGACGCAGCGACGGCGGCGAGCGCGGCTCAATAGTTTCCCGAGGCAGCCTCCTTCAGGATCAGCTTCTCGAGCGTCAGGTCCGACACCGCCTTGCGCAACCGGTCGTTCTCTTTCTCAAGCTCTTTCAGGCGCTTCACCTGATCGCCCTTCAGGCCGCCGAACTCCTTGCGCCATCGGTAATACGTGAACTGTGTCACGCCGATCGAACGAACCGCTTCGCCAACTGACCGGCCTTGTGACAACAGAACATCAACCTGGCGCAGCTTCGCCACGATCTCTTCAGGTCTATGCTTCTTCTGGGGCATTCAAACGTCCTCCTACGGCTCAATAGCCTACTTCAGGGAGGACCACTTTTCAGGGGGCAGACCAGGCGTCCCAGACCCCGCCCGCGCACGAGTCTTTCATCACGCGCCTTGATACCGACGGAGACGGAGCCCTGTCCCGGGAGGAGGCGGCTGCGGCGCGGCAGCGGCTCTTCGCCCGGCTCGACGGCAATGGAGACGGCGTCATCGACGAGCAGGAGACCGTCGCCCTGCGCGATGCGATCATGGATCATGCCGTCGCCGTGCAGGCGCGCCTCGGCAGTGCCTGGCGGCGGATGGACACGAACGCCGACGGGCGCGTTTCGGCGGATGAGTTTCGCGCCCGCACGATGCTGTTCGACCTTGCCGATCGCGACGGCGACGGCCGGCTGACTGCGGCCGAGCTCGCCTTCATGCGCGGGCTCGTTCTCGGCCGCCGCGGTTGACGAAGACCCGGGCCCCGGCAGCCACTGTTTCGTTGAGGGAGTGCTCCGATGCGTTTCCCAGTCAAGCCTGTTCCGGTCCTCGCGGGTCTCGTCGCGCTCGCTCTTTCAGTTCCCCTCGATGGCGCCCGGGCCGCGGAATGGACGCGCGGCACCGTCGGCGGCGGGCAGGTCAGCCGCAGCGTCTCCGGCGACGGGCCCTTCTATACCGGGCACACCACCCGCGTCGGCCCCAATGGCGGCACCTACAGCTCCACCGCCACCTGCTTCGACGGCATCGTCGACCGCTGTCGCCGCAGCTACACGGCGACGGGGCCGGGAGGCCGCACCTATTCCGGCGAGCGTGCAGGGGCGCGCGGGCCGTTTCGCGCCCGGTCCATCGGCCGCATCACGGGGCCGAACGGCGGTGCCGTGGTCGTCGGCCGCCGGCACTGGAGGTGAGGCGGCGTGGTGTGGAGCCGGATGCGTGATGAGGCGCAGACACCCGAAGAGGGCGAGGACGAGCGCCTGCTTGCCCGCATCGCGGCTGGCGAGCAGCCGGCGCTCGTCCGCCTCATCGACCGCCACGGGCGCGGCCTGCGCCTCTTCGCGACCCGTTATCTGGGCAATCCGGACGACGCCGAGGACGTCGTGCAGGACGTGTTCGTCGCGGTCTGGAAGCGGGCCGGCAGGTTCGACCCCGCCAGAGGGCGGGCGACGACCTGGCTCTACCGCATCACCGCCAACCGCTGCGTCGATCTGCGCCGCTGGCGCGCCCTGCGCGCGTTCATCGGCCTCGACGAGATGGCAGAGACGCTGCCGGCCAGCAGCGTCGATGCCGATTCCCGTCTGTCCGCCCGGCAGGAACTGGCAGCGGTACGCGAGGGCCTTGTACGCCTGCCCGAGCGCCAGCGCATGGCACTGCTGCTCAGGGCTGTAGCCGATCTCGACGTGCCGGCCATCGCCGAGGTGATGGGCACGAGCACGGGTTCTGTCGAGCAGCTGCTCGTGCGGGCGCGGCGCACGCTGCGTCAGCTCACGGCAGGCGGGAGGAAGAACGAACAAGAAGAAGGAACGACGTGATGAACAGGGACGATTTCGAGCGGCTGCAGCGCCGCTTCGGCAAGGACTGGACGACATGGCCGCCGCCCTACCGGCAGGAGGCGAGGGCGTTTCTGGAGGCGGCTGATGCGGACGACGATCTCGACAGCCTCCTGCTCGCCGCCATCGATGTCCCCGGTGACGAAGGGGCTCTCGCCCGCACAGTCCTGTCGCGCATCGAGGGATCGCGCGGCGTGGCCGGCATTCTCGGCGGCATCCTGCGGCCTGTCCCGACTCCCGTGCTGGCGACCTGTCTTGCCCTCGTCCTCGTCACGGCCGCTGCCGTCGGCTACCGGTTCGGCGACGGCGATACGGGCGTAGAGCAGGACATGCTTCTTGCCCTTGCCGTGGGCGATGCGGCGGGTCTTGGCGAGGTCATGGAAGGCTTCGGATCGGACGGAGGTGAGCTGTGAAGCGTGTCCGGCTCCTTCTGGCCACGGGCCTTGCCGTTTCGCTCCTGGCCAACGCATTTCTCGTCGGTTTCATCGTCCGGGGCGAACGGCAGCCACGCGGCAGCTTCCTCGCACAGAGCATTGCCTCCGCTTATCCGGAAGACGTCCGTTCCGGCTTCCGCCAGCGGTTGCGGGACAACCGGCCGCGTGTCCTGGCAGCGCTGCGCGACCTGCGTGCGGCGCGGCGCGCGCTCGCCGAAACGGCAAATGCCGTACCTCTCGACGCAGCGGCGGTGGAACGGGCCATGACGGACGTGCGCACGGCGACAGACGCGCTCCAGCGGCTCATGCAGGAGCTCCTCCTCGAGACCCTGCGAGCGCGGCAGGGCGCGGACCGGTCCTGATGCCGGACATGGCCGGCCCATGCGGGGGCCAGCAGCACGCCCGTTCCGGGCAGCCGCGCCGTTGATCCTCGTCAAGCGCTTCCTGCGCCGATGCGGCTAGGCTGCTCCCGATGTCTGCCATCTGTGGCAGAATGCGACGAGCATTGCAGGAGATGCCGACGGCATGAACAGCCAGAGCCCCGCATCCGGTGCCGTGTCGACAGTGCTACCTGTGCAGGCCGGAGCCGGGTCGGAAGAGCCGGTCCGCGATCTCGACCGGGCTTGGCATGCCGTTCCGCTACAGGAGGCTCTGCAGGCGACAGGGTCCGGTCCGGACGGGCTCAGCGCCGCAGAGGCGGCGCGGCGCCTCGCGCGTTTCGGTCCCAACCGCCTGCCGCGGGGGCCGCGGCGCAGCGCCCTCAGGCGCTTTCTGCTGCAGTTCCACAGCCGGCTGATTTACGTCCTCGTCGGTTCCGCGACCCTTGCGGCGGCGATCGGCCATGTGACCGACGCTCTCGTCATCGCTTCCGTCGTTCTCGTCAACGCCGTCATCGGCTTTGTCCAGGAGGGGCGGGCCGAGGAGGCGCTCGAGGCCATACGGGCGATGATCGATCCGCAGGCATCGGTGATCCGCGACGGCCGGCGCCTCACGATCCCGGCCGATGAGGTCGTCCCCGGCGACATCGTGCTGCTCGAGGCGGGGGACCGGGTGCCTGCCGACCTGCGCCTCGTGAAGACGCGCAGCCTGCGGGTGGACGAGGCTGTCCTGACGGGTGAATCGGTGCCTGTTGACAAGGCGCTGGAGCCGGTTGCCGTGGATGCCGCCCTCGGGGACCGTCTGTCCATGGCCTTCTCCGGCACCTTCGTCACGGCCGGCCAGGGTGCGGGCGTCGCCGTCGCGACCGGGGCGGCGACCGAGCTCGGCCGCATCAGCGCGATGATCGGCGCTGTCGAGCAGCTCACCACGCCGCTCCTGCGCCAGATCGACGACTTTGCCCGGCTCGTCACCACCGTGGTGCTCGGCATCGCGGCCGCCGTCTTCGCCTTTGCCGTGCTCGTCCGCTCCTATGCCCTCGACGAGGCGTTCATGGCGGTCGTCGGCATCGCTGTCGCTGCCATCCCGGAAGGGCTGCCGGCCATCATGACGATCACGCTTGCCGTCGGCGTGCAGCGCATGGCCCGGCGCAAGGCCATCGTCCGGCGGCTGCCGGCCGTGGAGACGCTGGGGTCGGTCTCCGTCATCTGCTCCGACAAGACGGGCACCCTGACCCGCAACAAGATGATGGTGAGCGCCGTCGTCACCGCCGATCGCACCCTCAGCGTCGACGGCACGGGCTACCGGCCTCAGGGCGAGTTCCGCACGGTGGACGGGCGGCAGCTCGATCCAGCCGCCGATCCCGTGCTGGAGGAGCTCTCCCTCGCGGGGCTGCTGTGCAACGACGCGCATCTGAGGCAAAGCGGCGAGGGCTGGATCGTCGACGGCGACCCGATGGAGGGGGCGCTTGTGTCGCTGGCGATGAAGGCGGGGCACGACACGGCCGCGGCGCGCGCAGGCTTTCCGCGCCTCGACGAGGTGCCGTTCGATTCGCGCCACCGCTACATGGCGACGCTGCACGCCCGCAACGGGCACCGGCCGGTGGCCTATGTGAAGGGTGCGCCGGAGCGTATCGTTGCCATGGCGACGCGGGTCGCGACGCTGGACGGCGAACAGCCCATCGACGCTGCCGCCTGGCACGAGCGTATCGAGGCCCTTGCCGCCGACGGGCAGCGCGTCATCGCGCTGGCGCGCCGGACGATGGAGAGCGGCACCCGTGAGCTGAAAGCGGCCGATGTCGAGCACGACCTGACGCTGCTCGGCGTCGTGGGGCTCATTGATCCGCCGCGCCCGGAAGCGATCGCAGCCATTTCCGAATGCCGGGCGGCCGGCATCAAGGTGAAGATGATCACCGGCGACCATGTTGCCACCGCGCGGGCCATTGCGCGGCAACTCGGGCTTGCGGAGGATCCGGTGGCGGTGACGGGCCATGATCTCGACGCCGCGGATGCGGAGGAATTCGCCCGGTATACGCGGGAGGCGACCGTCTTCGCCCGCACCAGCCCGGAGCACAAGCTGCGTCTCGTGGAGGCGCTGCAGCAGGACGGCTCCATCATCGCCATGACCGGTGACGGCGTGAACGACGCCCCGGCCCTCAAGCGGGCTGACGTCGGAGTGGCCATGGGCGGCAAGGGCACGGAGGCGGCGAAGGAGGCGAGCGAGATGGTGCTCGCCGACGACAACTTCGCCTCCATCGTCGCGGCCGTGCGCGAGGGGCGGACGGTCTACGACAACCTGACGAAATCGATCTCCTGGGCGCTGCCGACGAACAGCGGCGAGGCTCTGACCATCGTCGTGGCCATTCTCTTCGGCCTGTCCCTGCCCATCACGCCGGTCCAGATCCTGTGGATCAACATGGTCACGGCCATCGCGCTGGGGCTGACGATCGCCTTCGAGCCGACCGAGCCCGGCACCATGCGGCGGCCGGCCCGCCCTGCGAACCAGCCGCTGCTGTCCCGCCGTCTCCTGTGGCGCATCCTCTTCGTCTCGACGCTGATGGTATGCGGCACCTTCGGCATCTACGCCTGGGCGAGCGCGCGGGGCCTGCCCGTGGAGACCGCCCGCACCATGGCCGTCAATACGGTGGTGGTGATGGAGATCTTCTACCTGTTCAGCGTCCGTTATGTGCACGGCACGTCGCTGACCTTCCAGGGCGTGCTCGGCACACCGGCCGTGCTCCTGGGGCTGGTGGCGGTCGTGCTGGCGCAGTTCGCCTTCACCTACCTGCCGTTCATGCAGCGCATCTTCGGCAGCGGGCCGGTCGCGTTCGCTGACGGGCTGGTGATTGTCGGCGTCGGCGTGGTGCTCCTTCTCATCGTCGAGGTGGAGAAGCGCCTCGTCGTCCGCTGAGGGGCGGCGTGCCACCCCTCAGGCCGCGGCCCCTGCCGCCGGGTGGGGCAGCACGAAGGGCCCGGCGGGCACGGCGCCAACCTTCAGCTGCACGTCGAAGACCTCACGCAACAAGGCGTCTGTCAGGACCACGCGCGGCGGCCCGTCGGCGACGATGGCGCCCCCTTTCATTGCCACCAGCCGGTCGCCGTAGGCGGCGGCGAGATTGAGGTCGTGCAGGATGGCGAAGACGGCGACACCCTCACGGGCGAGGCGCCGGCCGTGCTCGAGTAGCCCGAGCTGGTGGCGCAGGTCGAGGCTCGAGACCGGCTCGTCGAGGAAGAGGGCGAGATGTTTCTCGTTCCGCCCGCCGGCCATGAGCTGGCCGAGCACGCGGGCAAACTGCACCCGCTGCTGCTCGCCGCCGGACAGGGTCTGGTAGTTGCGCGCGGCCAGATGGGCGACGTCAGCCGCCGCGAGCGCGCGGCGCATCATGTCCAGTCGTTCGGCGGCGCTGCCGGCCCCGTCGAGGCCGAGGCGCACCACCTCGGCGACCGTGAAGGGAAAGACGAGCTGCACGCTCTGGGGCAGCACGGCCCGCTTCATGGCGAGGCGCCAGGGCGGCATGGCGGAGACGGGCGTGTCGCCGTAGAGGACGGAGCCGCTCGCCGGGGCGATCTCGCCGGCGAGGATCTTGAGCAGCGTCGACTTGCCGGCGCCGTTCGGCCCGACGACGACGGTGAGCTCGCCGGCGGCGAGCGCGAGGTTCGTCGGCATCAGGATGGTGCGGCCCGCGGCGTGCAGGCTGATGCCGGTGGCGGTAACGACGGCTGTCATGACGCGAGGCTCCGGCGGCCCGCAAGCAGCAGCCAGAGGAAGAAGGGCGCGCCGATGGCCGCTGTGACGATGCCGATGGGCAACTCCGCCGGCTGGACGAGGGTGCGGGCCAGCATGTCGGAAAGGACGAGCAACATGCCGCCCAGGAGGGCGCTTGCGGGCAGCAGCACGCGATGGTCGGGGCCGACCGCGAGGCGGAGCAGGTGCGGCACGACGATGCCGACGAAGCCGATGATGCCCGAGACGGCAACCGAGGCGCCGACGGCCACGGCAACGAGGAAAATCGCGGTCCGCTTCAGCCGCTCGACGGCAATGCCCAGGTGAAAAGCCTCCGCCTCGCCGAGCGTGAGGGCGTTGAGCCCGCGGGCGAGGAACGGGACAGCGACCAGCACGGGCAAAATGGCTGGGGCGACCGTGGCCGTCTTCGCCCAGGTGGCGCCGCCGAGGCTGCCGAGGGACCAGAAGGTGAGGTCGCGCAACTGCCGGTCGTCGCTGATGAACGTGAGCACGCCCGTGATCGCGCCGGCAAGGGCGCCGAGCGCGACGCCGGCAAGGAGCAGCGTGGCGACGGAGGTGCGGCCGGCGCGCGTCGAGATGCGGTAGAGTGTGAAGGTGGTGAGCAGTGCACCGCCGAAGGCCGCTGTCGGCAGGGTAACGAAGGGCAGGGGGCCCGTTCCCGCGGCGAGACGCTCTCCGAAAACGATCATGCCGGCGGCGAAGAGGGCCGCGCCGGAGGAAACGCCGGTGAGACCCGGATCTGCGAGGGGATTGCGGAACAGCCCCTGCATGAGCGCGCCCGAGACGGCGAGCGCCGCCCCGACGAGCAGCCCGAGCAGCGTGCGCGGCAGGCGGATACCGACGACGACGAGAGCATCGCGAGCCATCTCGTCCGGTACCTTCCCCGTAAGAACGGCATGCAGCACGTCGACGACGCGGGAGGGGGCGAGGGCGAGCGCGCCGGTGCCGATTGACAGGATCGAGACGATCACGACGCCCGCCGCGAGCAGCAGAAAGAGCACAAGCGCGCGCAGCCGGCGGCGGGCCAGCGCGGCGTCGATCGATTCGCCTGGCATATCCGTGGCCGTGGTCACTGTGCCTTCTCGCCCGTTGCCAGCGTGGGATAGAAGGCACGCATCAGCTCGGCGGCTGCCTGCGGCGCCCGCGGCCCGAAGCCGAGCATCAGCTGCCCGTCCAGGGTCACCAGGGCCCGATCGCGGGCGGCGGGAGTACCGGCGAAGGCGGGGGCCGCGAAGACCTCCTCGGCGTGGCCGGCGGCATGGCCGCCGTTGGACATCATGACGATGACGTCCGGCGCCGCGGCGATGATGGCCTCGTCCGTCATCGGCTTGAAGCCCTCGATGACGGTGGCGGCGTTCTCCGCGCCGGCAAGGCGCAGGATGGCGTCGGCGGAGGTGCCGCGGCCGCCCACGAGGGGGCGCCCGTTCTGCATGGCAAGGACGAAGAGCGCCTTCACCGGCTTGTCGATGCGCTCCCGCGCCGCGGCGAGATCGGCAAAGCCGCGGCGCACCTCGGCGGCGAGCGCCTCGGCCTTCGCCTCGGTTCCGGTCAGCCTGCCGATGGTCTCGATCTTGTGGATGACCCCTTCGGCCGACGGCTCGTCCGGCAGCTGCGTGAACGGCACGCCTGTCTCCTCGATGAGCCGGACGGCATCGGGCGGGCCGGCTGTGCTGATCGCGATGACCTGCGTCGGGTTGAGCGCAATGATGCCCTCGGCCGAAAGTGAGCGCACGTAGCCGACGTTCGGCTTCTCCTTCAGCGCGCGCTCGGGGAAGGTGCTGGTCGTGTCTACGGCGGCGACCCGCGCCTCAAGGCCGAGCGCATAGAGGATCTCCGTGACGGCACCGCCGAGGGCGACGATGCGGTTGCCGCCCGGCGGATCGCCCGCCTGAGCGAGCGTCGCCGGCCCGGGGGCGAGGAGGAAGGCGATGGCGATGAGCCGGGCGAGGGTGCGCCGCGACAGGGAGCGGTTCGGTCTGCCGGTCATGGCGTCACTTCGTCAAAATGAGCTTGTCGTTGGCCGTGATGCGCAGGTGGTAGCGCTCGCCGTTGTGCAGCAGCACCACCTCGCGCCCGCCCCCGACGAGCGAGCGCACGTCGATCACGGGCGGTTCCGGGGCCTTGGGCGGCGCCGGGTGTGGCGCGGAAGGCGGGGTTGGCGTAGGCATGGCAGGTCGCTTTCTTTTAACTGTTCAAGAGTCTCTTTTGAATGATTCTGATCTTGGCAGTAGTTTTGAATTGTAAAAAACTACTGTTGGTTTGCTTCGATTGACGTGCATACACAACACGTATAGGAAGCGCAAACTCCTCCTTGCGGGGAGCCGCACAACGCCAGCCAGCCGGGGGCGCGAGCCCGTAGCCAGCCAGCCGAACCTCATCATTCGGACATTGGGGGCTTCGTTCTCATGCGCGTCTTCGCTCGCGCGGCGCTCTGCGCCACTGTTTCTCTCATGGCTCTGTCCGCCGCCCTGGCCCAGGACGGTGCCAATCAGCCGGCTGCCCGGCAGGCCTCGATCCCGGGCGGGGACATTACCCTCGACGAGATCACGGTCACGGCCACGAAGACCGAGGAAAAGGCCATCGATGCGCTCGCCGGCGTGAGCACGGTGAGCGAGCAGGACATCCAGCGTCTTCAGCCGTCGCGCATCTCGGATGTTTTCCTCGGCATGCCCGGCGTGACGACACAGACGACCGTGCAGGACCCTGGCCAGGCCATCAACATCCGCGGGATGCAGGATTACGGGCGCGTCGCCGTCCTCATCGACGGCGCCCGGCAGAACTACGGCAGGGAGGGGCACGGCGCCAACGGCACGTTCTATCTCGATCCGGAGCTCGTCGGTGGCATCGACGTCACGCGCGGCCCCGTCTCCACGATCTACGGCTCGGGCGCCATCGGCGGCGTTGCGTCCTTCCGCACGCGGTCCATCGACGACGTGCTGGCCGAGGACGAGCAGATCGGCGCTGTCCAGCATCTCGGCGCCGGCACCAATGGCGCCAACTTCGTGAACAGCACGATGGTCGGTGCGCGCCTCGGCACGGCGGCGGACATCTTCGGCCAGTTCGTCTGGCGCAACGAGACACCCTACAGGGACGGCGCCGGCAACACGATCGTGGACACCGGCTCGAAGCTTTCGGCCGGCAACGTCAAGTTCAACCTGCGTCCGGCCGACGGCCACACCATCTCGGCCACGGCGCTGTTCCAGGAATACCGCTTCACGAACAACGCCAACGGCACCGATGGCGCCCGGTTCGGCCACGAGGTGCAGACCGGCAACTACACGCTGGGCTATCGCTTCCAGCGTCCGGACGTGCCGTGGCTCGACCTGTCGATCAAGGGCTACTACGTGACGACGACGGATGACCAGCGCCTCATCAATCCGTCTTCACCTTACGTCGCGTCGGGAGCCCGTGCCGGCGATGCGCGGCGCTTCGACGTCGAAACAACCGGTGTCGATATCCACAACACGTCCCGCTTCAGCACGGGGAGCGTCGATCATGCCGTGACCGTCGGCTTCGACGCTCTGCGCGACCATGTGACCGTGCAGGACCAGGCGGGCGGCTTCGGCTCGGCCCTGACGCCGTCCGGCAACCGCCGCCTGACGGGCGCGTTCATCCAGGACGAGCTGCGCTATGGCGACTGGCTGCGCGTGATCGGCACCCTGCGCTACGACTCCTACAAGCTGGACGGCGGCGGCTACAATTCCGACGGCAGCCGCCTGTCGCCGAAGATCACGATCGGCATTTCGCCGATCCAGGGCATCGAGCTTTACGGCACCTATGCCGAGGGCTACCGCGCGCCGACCATCACGGAGACCCTTGTCAACGGCGTCCATCCCTTCCCGGCCTTCAACATCCTGCCGAACCCGGCCCTGAAGCCGGAAGTGGCGCGCAACTGGGAAGCCGGGGTCAACGTGAAGTATGACGGCATCTTCACCGAGAACGACAAGTTCCGCGCCAAGGCCAACGTGTTCCTGAACAACGTCAGCGACTATATCGATAGCGTTGACGTTGGCACGCCCCACCTCACGCCGATCGTTCCTGGCATGCCGGCCTTCGTGTGCCAGTTCGTGTCGGCGATGTGCATCTCGCTGTACGACCAGCAGTACCAGAACATCGCCAAGGCCCGCCTGACGGGTGTCGAGGTGGAGGCCGCCTATGACTGGGGTGGCGGCTTCATCTCCGTGGCGGGCACGCACATCAACGGCAAGAACAAGCAGACGAACGGCCCGCTCAACAGTGTCATGCCGGACCAGGTGAGTACGACGCTCGGTCTGCGCTTCCTCGACGACAAGCTGACGATTGGCACGCGCCTGACCTTCGTCGACGATTCGAAGAAGAACGTGACCAACCCGACGAAGGGCTACGGGCTCGTCGACCTGTTCGCCTCCTATCAGTACAGCGACCGTATCCGCGGCGACATCATCATCAAGAACGTATTCGATCGCCAGTACACCCAGTACCTCAACTCTGATGCGAGCCCCGGTCTGACGGCGAAGTTCGGTCTGACCGTCAAGTTCGCGGCGAAGTGACGGGCCCGCGCCGGGGAAAGCCGATGCCGAAGGTGCCGACGGACATTGCGATGCCGGCCCTGCCCAGTCGCGGCCTTCCGTGCCCGGACACCTGTCGCGCACGGAGCGGACTTGCGCCCGCCAGCCGCCACCGAAAGGCCCGTGGCCCGCGGAGCCGCGCCGCCGCGGACCTGCCGCAGCACGGGAAAGAGGTTGTTGCCGGCCGCGAATTGCGCGAATTCGTCGAGCCCTGCGAGGATGCGGGCCTCGCAGGGCACGGCGCGCCCCGGGCGCCGCAGGGCGCCTGCCCAGGTCCATCGAAGGAGAAGAGACCATGTTCATCGCCATGAACCGCTTCAAGGTTCATCCCGATTCCTGCGCCGACTTCGAGCGGGTTTGGCTCGATCGCGAAGTCTATCTGCACCAGGTGCCGGGCTTCGTCGAATTCCACCTGCTGCGCGGCCCCCGGTATGACGACCACGTGCTCTACTCCTCGCACACGATCTGGGCCACGAAGGCGGATTTCGAGAACTGGACGAAGTCCGAGGCGTTCCGCAATGCGCACAAGGATGCGGGCCGGAACAAGGTGCTCTACATCGGCGGACCGCAGTTCGAGGGCTTCGAGGTCATCCAGACCATCACCAAGGACGGCGAGCGGGTGAACGCCGCCGCCTGACGTGGGAGGCCTTCCCGGGGAACGGAAAGCGCGCGCCTCACCGGCGCGCCCTTTGTCGTTTGCGCAACTGGTCTGCCCCCTGAAAAGTGGTCCTCCCTGAAGTAGGCTATTGAGCCGTAGGAGGACGTTTGAATGCCCCAGAAGAAGCATAGACCTGAAGAGATCGTGGCGAAGCTGCGCCAGGTTGATGTTCTGTTGTCACAAGGCCGGTCAGTTGGCGAAGCGGTTCGTTCGATCGGCGTGACACAGTTCACGTATTACCGATGGCGCAAGGAGTTCGGCGGCCTGAAGGGCGATCAGGTGAAGCGCCTGAAAGAGCTTGAGAAAGAGAACGACCGGTTGCGCAAGGCGGTGTCGGACCTGACGCTCGAGAAGCTGATCCTGAAGGAGGCTGCCTCGGGAAACTATTGAGCCCCGCTCGCCGCCGTCGCTGCGTCGATCATGTCATGGCGAAGTTCTCCGTCTCGGAGCGCTTTGCCTGCAAGGTTCTCGGCCAGCACCGTTCGACCCACCGCAAAAAGCCCAAAGGCCGGCCGGATGAAGAGGCATTGACCGCCGACATCATCCGCCTGGCCTCACGCTACGGCCGCTATGGCTATCGCCGGATCACGGCAATGCTGCGATCCGAAGGCTGGACGGTGAATGCCAAGCGTGTCGAGCGCATCTGGCGGCGGGAGGGGCTGAAGGTTCCCCAGAAGCAACCGAAGAGAGGACGTCTCTGGCTGAATGACGGATCATGCGTTCGGCTTCGGCCGGAGCACCCCAATCATGTCTGGTCCTATGACTTCGTCGAGGGCCGGACCCACGATGGCAGGAAGGTAAGCATGCGGTGAGCACCACATCTGAGACGCCTCCGCCTCAGGCTATGCCTTACCCCGTGGTGGCTGCCTTCCAGTTCCACGGCAGCAGTTCATCGATACGCGCAGCCGGAATGCTATTGATCCTGGCGAGGACGTCGGCCAGCCACGCCTGAGGATCAACGTCGTTCATGCGGGCGGTGACAATCAGGCTGTACATCGCCGCAGCGCGCTGTCCGCCGCGATCCGATCCGCAGAACAGCCACGCCTTGCGGCCAAGGGCGACGCCGCGCAGCGCCCGTTCGGCGGCGTTGTTCGACAGGCAGATCCGCCCGTCATCGAGGAAGCGCGTGAACGATGGCCAGCGCTGGCTCAGATAGCCGATGGCCCTCACCAGGGGATGGCCACGACTGAACTGGTCCCGGGTCTGGCCAAGCCATGCCTCCAGCTGCGCAATCACCGGCGCGCTGCGCATCTGGCGCACGGCCCGGCGCCCGTCGGCGCTGGCTCCATTGATGTCGCGTTCGATCGCGAACAGGCTGTCGATCAGGCGAACAGCTTCCAGCGCCCGCGGATAGACGGACGGCGGCTTCAATCCCCTGGCCGTTTTGCGGGCGGCGCTTTCGATGTCCGCCAGCTCAAAGAACTTGCGTCTTGCGTGCGCCCAGCAACCCGCCTCCAGAATGGGGGCTGGCGCGCGCTCTGGCCTGTACAGCTCATTGTAACCGCCATAGGCGTCGGCCTGAAGAATGCCGCTCCATGCCCTGAGGTGCTCCTGCGGGTGAACGCCCCGACGGTCGCGTGAGTAATGGAAGACAGCCGCCGGTGGCGCGGGGCCGCCCCAGGGGGCGTCGTCACGCACATAGGTCCAGAGCCGGCCCGTATCGGTCTTGCCCTTCGCCAGCACCGGAACCGTGGTGTCGTCGCCATGCAGCCGTTTAGCCGCCAGCACATGCGCCTCGATCCGCGAGAACAGCGGGGCCAGCACCGAGGCAGCGCCGCCGACCTGATCCGCCAGCGTCGACAGGCCCAGCGGCACGCCCTCGCGGGCATAGCGCTCGCACTGGCGGTTGAGCGGCTGATGCTGGCCAAACTTCTCGAACACGATCTGGGCCAGAAGCCGGGGACCGGCCCAGCCGCGCGGCAGCACATGGAACGGCGCTGGAGCCTGGGCGATGGCCTCGCAGTCGCGGCACGAGAACTTCTCCCGCACCGTCTGGATCACCTTCCACTGGCGCGGGATCACCTCCAGCGTCTCGGTGATGTCCTCGCCCAGCTTCCTCAGCCGCGCGCCGCCGCAGCAGGCGCAGGCGCGCGGGGCTTCAACCACCACCCGCTCACGCGGCAGGTGCTCAGGGAAAGGCTGACGCGCGGGCTTCCTGCGGCGGAACGCGGCGACAGGCGTGGTCGCGCGGGCGGCGGCTTTCTCTGCGGCAAGCTCGTCCTCGGTCGCGCCAGTCTCAAGCTCCTCCAGCTGCAGCTCAAGCTGGTCGAGCAGGCGGGCGGTCCGCTCCGATGAGGCGCCAAAGCGCTCACGTTTGTACTTCGCAATGAGCAGCTTCAGATGGGCGATCTGCGCCTGGTCATCGGCGCGCCGGGCCCGGGCTGCGGCGGCTTCTGCCTCGGCCCGGTCAGCCCGCTCCACGGCGGCGACGAGCGCCGCTTTCAGCGCTGCGACATCGTCAGGAACGGGGCTGGCCATGGCTTTCATGACCGTAGTGAATCACAGATCAGGGCGTTTGTGGCGCCCCAAAATGCCGTCTGGCCAAACTATTTTTGCTCAGCCGGCGCTGCGCGGCCTCCAGCTGTGTTGCGGATGGCGCCAGTCAATTCCTTCGAGCAAATAGCCGAGCTGGGCTGCCGTTAAGGCAACCGCGCCGCCCCCTGTCGCAGGCCAGATGAACCGGCCGCGTTCCAGCCGCTTCGCATAGAGCGACATGCCGATCCCGTCGTGCCACAGGATCTTGCACAGTGCGCCGCCGCGGCCCCGGAAGACATACAGGTCGCCGCAATGGGGATCGCGCCGGAAATGCTCCTGCACCAGCAGCGCAAGGCCATTCATGCCCTTCCTCATGTCGGTGTGGCCAGAGCAGATCCACACCCGGGCGCCGGCGGGGATCATCGCAGCGCCTGCAGCACGGCGCTGACCAGCGCAGGCGGGGCTGAAAGGGGGATATCAATCCGCGCTGTGACAAGGGTGACGCTGATCACCGGGGCGCCTTCAGGCCCCGGGCTGCATTCATCGCCCGCCACAGCTTCCAGGCTTGAGCCCGCCGCCACCGGCGCAGACCCCTCATCCTCTGTCAGGACAACCGGCACGAACCTCCCCGCTGCCTGCCGGGCCCCGCGGCGCCACTTGTAGATCAGGCTGGTGGCCACACCGAACCGTCGCGCGACCTCCGCAATCACCGCGCTGGGCATGGTTGACGCCAGCACAATCTCTTCGCGCTCCGCCGCACTCCAGCGACGGCGACGTTCGGATCCGGAAATAACCGCCACTTGCATGAACCTGCGCTCTTGACTGCGTCCTTATGAGCACAGCTTCAGCACAAGGCACTGTCACGACAAGGCGGCCTTCGCCGGAGGCTCACCTTGGGGGCAACGTCAGAGGCGGTGTTTGATACGGCATTGGATCCCGCACCGTGAAGCGGGGCTCATTCACTCCTGATATTCTAAGAGCGTTCGTGGTCAGCAAAGATGGCTGGCGCATTACGAGAGCTCGAATTGCAGTTTTCGCATTCATTCCGAGCCATGGCTTCAGGCCAAGCAGCATGTTTTAGTATATGACTAATGATTCGCAATGCGCGAGGAGGCAAGTAAGCGAACGGCCGCGGCCGGATTTAATGTTTTCGGAGGAAGCTTATGACCGAGACTCAAACGACCGGGATTCCTGATCCCGAGGGACCTACGGATATCATCGAGACGGACTATGAGATCGGTCAAGATAATGTCCAGCGGAGAATGGGGGCGCTTTCCTTCGACGTTCACAACCCGGTATTTGCAATCTCCGGGCTGGTAATCGTCGCCTTCGTCATACTCACGCTGGCGATGCAGAACGAGGCGGACGCCTTCTTCACCGGCCTTCGCGACTGGTTGACGGCCAATCTCGACTGGTTCTTTTTGATTGCTGGCAACATCTTCGTTTTGGTGTGCGTGGCTGTCATCGTCCTTCCCTGGGGCTCGATCCGGATCGGCGGACGGGAGGCGACACCGGACTTCAGCTATTCTGCCTGGTTTGCAATGCTTTTTGCCGCCGGCATGGGCATCGGACTCATGTTCTATGGAGTGGCCGAGCCGATTGGCCACTATGACGCCGCCTTCGGGGGAATTGCTGGAGAAGGCGGCGCCCGCACGGACTGGGCGCCACTTGGCGGTGCGGCAGGCGATAGCGAGGCAGCGCGGCGCCTCGCCATGGCGGCAACGATCTTCCACTGGGGGCTTCACCCCTGGGCGATCTACGGCGTCGTTGCGCTGGGCCTGGCGCTCTTCGCCTACAACAAGGGTCTCCCGCTAACAATGAGGTCGATCTTCTACCCCGTTTTCGGCGAGCGCGTCTGGGGATGGCCGGGGCACGTCATCGACATCCTCGCGGTTTTCGCGACCCTATTCGGACTGGCCACGTCGCTCGGGCTGGGCGCGCAGCAGGCGAACGCGGGACTGAATTTCTTGTTCGGCATGCCGGATACCGACACGTCGAGGGTCCTGCTGATCATCGGCATCACCGCAATCGCCACGCTTTCGGTCATTGCGGGACTGGACGCTGGCGTACGACGGTTGTCGGAGATCAACATGGTGCTTGCCGCACTGCTGTTGCTGTTTGTGATCCTCACCGGCCCGACGCTGACGATCATCAAGGCCTTCTTCCTGAACCTTGGCGCCTATGTCGAACATCTCCCGGCGCTTGCGAACCCCTTCGGGCGAGAGGATGACAATTTTCGACAGGGCTGGACTGCATTCTACTGGGCCTGGTGGATATCATGGTCGCCGTTCGTCGGCATGTTCATTGCCCGGGTCAGCCGCGGCCGGACCGTGCGCGAGTTTATGATTGCCGTCTTGCTCATCCCGTCACTCGTATCGGTGGTATGGATGACGAGCTTCGGAGGCACCGCTATCAGCCTGATCGGCGAGGGCTTCACCGACATCACCGACTCGGCGCTCGAGCTCAAGCTCTTCGCCATGCTGTCGCATCTGCCGCTGACGGCGATCACTTCCTTCGTCGGCATCATTCTGGTGGTGGTATTTTTCTGCACCTCGTCCGACTCCGGCTCGCTGGTGATTGACACGATCACCGCAGGTGGAAAAGTCGACACACCGGTGGCGCAGCGGATCTTCTGGGCTGTCTTCGAGGGCCTGGTTGCGATTGCACTGCTGCTGGGTGGTGGCCTTGCAGCGTTGCAGGCAGCTTCAGTATCAACCGGCCTGCCTTTCGCAATTGTCCTCCTGCTCGGCTGTTACGCTCTGATTCGCGGTCTGATGGCGGAGCCACGCGGCGCAGTGTCCGGAGGATCCTGAAACGCACCGGTGGGAGGGGCGACGCTGCCCCTTCCAGTAGGGATCATCTGAGGCATTCCACCGGCCTTGTTGCTCAATAAATAGACGAGCCATGGGCAGAGCATATGGAGACAGTGTCCGGGTTGCCATAAGCTTCTGCGCCGTGAGGCAGCTTCCGACCCTATTTTTGCGGTTCGATCCTGAGCGGGAATTCTGAGTTGCTGACGCTCGCGATCGGCGTGGTTGGTGACGGCGATCCGCTTAGCCTTGTGTGCAATACCCGCTATCCAAACGGGCCGCGTTCCTTTGGCTTCGAATGTGGTAGACTTGCCCGGCAGGTGGTCTGCCCCCTGAAAAGTGGTCCTCCCTGAAGTAGGCTATTGAGCCGTAGGAGGACGTTTGAATGCCCCAGAAGAAGCATAGACCTGAAGAGATCGTGGCGAAGCTGCGCCAGGTTGATGTTCTGTTGTCACAAGGCCGGTCAGTTGGCGAAGCGGTTCGTTCGATCGGCGTGACACAGTTCACGTATTACCGATGGCGCAAGGAGTTCGGCGGCCTGAAGGGCGATCAGGTGAAGCGCCTGAAAGAGCTTGAGAAAGAGAACGACCGGTTGCGCAAGGCGGTGTCGGACCTGACGCTCGAGAAGCTGATCCTGAAGGAGGCTGCCTCGGGAAACTATTGAGCCGCGCTCGCCGCCGTCGCTGCGTCGATCATGTCATGGCGAAGTTCTCCGTCTCGGAGCGCTTTGCCTGCAAGGTTCTCGGCCAGCACCGTTCGACCCACCGCAAAAAGCCCAAAGGCCGGCCGGATGAAGAGGCATTGACCGCCGACATCATCCGCCTGGCCTCACGCTACGGCCGCTATGGCTATCGCCGGATCACGGCAATGCTGCGATCCGAAGGCTGGACGGTGAATGCCAAGCGTGTCGAGCGCATCTGGCGGCGGGAGGGGCTGAAGGTTCCCCAGAAGCAACCGAAGAGAGGACGTCTCTGGCTGAATGACGGATCATGCGTTCGGCTTCGGCCGGAGCACCCCAATCATGTCTGGTCCTATGACTTCGTCGAGGGCCGGACCCACGATGGCAGGAAGTTCCGCATGCTCAACATCATCGACGAGTTCACCCGGGAGTGCCTGGCGATCCGCATTGATCGCAAGCTCAACTCGACCGACGTCATCGACACCCTGTCGGACCTGTTCATCCTGCGCGGCGTGCCGGGCCATGTCCGTTCCGACAACGGCCCGGAGTTCATCGCCAAGGCTGTACGGGAGTGGATCGTAGCCGTCGGCGCAAAGACAGCGCAGCGTTCATCGAACCAGGAAGCCCTTGGGAGAACGGCTACTGCGAGAGCTTCAACTCGAAGCTCCGCGACGAACTGCTTGACGGTGAGATCTTCTACAGCCTCGCCGAGGCCAAGATCATCATCGAAGCCTGGCGGCGATACTACAACACCAAGAGGCCACACTCGTCGCTTGGATACAAGCCACCGGCACCCGAGGCCATCATCTGGCCTGCGCCAGCAAGCGGAGCAGCACCGTCATCTGCCCAGGCAATAGCCCCAAGGCCGATCATGAACTAAGATTGAAACCGGACCACCCTATGGGGTCAGGCCAGACGGACCTCGGCGTGCTGGAGCTTGCGGGCGCGAACACCTTCACCGGCGGCGCGCGCATTGAGGGCGGCGCGCTGCGGATCACGTCCGACGCCAACCTTGGCGCCGCCTCCGGAGCCCTGACCTTCGCCGGCGGCGCGCTGCAGGTGGGCGCCGACATCACCAGCAACCGCGCGGTGAACGTCGCCGCGGACGGCGAGATCGCCGTGGACGCCGGCGCGACCCTCACCCTCGCCGGCGTGCTGTCCGGCTCCGGCGCGCTCACCAAGGCTGGCTCCGGCGCGCTGGCGATCGCCGGCGACGCGTCCGGCCATACCGGCGGGATCGTGGCGACCGGCGGTCTCCTCGCCGTTGACGGCGTGCTGGGCGGCCCGGTTTCGGTGGCGGCCGGCGGCCGGCTGGGCGGCAATGGCTCGGTCGCGGCGGTGGTGAACGCCGGCGTGGTCGCGCCAGGCGCCAGCATCGGCGTGCTGTCGGTGGCCGGCGACTATGTTGGAGCAGGGGGCGCGCTCGAGATCGAGGCGGCGCTTGGCGGCGATGATTCGCCCGCCGACCGGCTCGTCATCGGCGGCGACGCCTCCGGCGTGACCACAATTCGGGTGCGTAACCTGGGCGGCGCCGGCGCCCTGACCCGTGAGGGCGTACGGATCGTCGAGGTCAGGGGCGCCTCGGACGGCGCCTTCGTCCTGGCTGGCGACTACATGTTCCGGGGGCAGCCCGCCGTCATCGCCGGCGCCTATGGCTACCGCCTGCACAGGGGCGGGGTGACCGACCCGCAGGACGGCCACTGGTACCTGCGCTCGTCGCTGGCCGATCCGGCCGCCGGGGATGGCGCAGGCGCGGCGCTTCCGCTCTACCAGCCGGGCGTGCCGGTCTATGGGAGTTACCCGCGCGCGCTGCAGGCGCTCAACGGCCTGCCGACCCTGCAGCAGCGCGCGGGCAACCGCGTGTGGAGCAGGGCGGCGACGTCTTCCGGCTCGGGGCTGTGGGCGCGGATCGACGGGGCGCGCCAGCGCGTCGCGCCGGCCTTCCCGCCGCGCGCCAGACCATCGACAGCTGGGAGGTGCAGGCGGGCGCCGACGTCCTGCTGGCCGAACGCGACGACGGGGCGCGGCTGGTGGGCGGCGTGACCGCGCACTATGGCCGTGCGTTCGACAGCGTGTCCTCGGTCTTCGGCGACGGCCGCATCGGCGCGCACGGCCATGGCTTCGGCGCCACGCTGACCTGGCATGACCCCTCCGGCTTCTACGCCGACGCCCAGGCGAAGTTCAGCTGGTTCAACAGCGACCTCACCTCTGCTACGCTCGGCGTGCTGGCCCGGGGCGTCCGGGGCGACGGCCAGGCGCTCGGCCTCGCGATCGGGCGGCGGTTCGATCCGGGCGGTCCGCTGGCGCTGACGCCGCAGGCGCAGGTGACCTGGGGGCGGGTCGCCTTCGGGCGCTTCGCTGACCGGATGGGAGTGGACGTGTCCCGGTTCCGGGGCGACAGTCTGACGACGCGGGCCGGCCTGTCTGTCGACTACCAGAAAGTCTGGAACGGGGCGGACGGCGTCCGTCGCGCCCAGGCGTACGGCGTCGCCAACGTCAGTTATGACTGGCTTGGCGGCCCTGAGACTAACGTGGCCGGCGCCGTCATCAGGAGCCGCGACGACCGGCTGTGGGGCGGCGTTGGCTTCGGCGGCAGTCTTGCCTGGGGCGACGGCGACTGGACGCTGTATTCGGAAGTCACGGCCGAGACGTCGCTCGCCCGCTTCGGCCGGAGCTACCGCTTCCGGGGCTCCGCCGGTTTCAGGGGCCGGTTCTGACCGGCCCCGCCCGATTTCCATGGGGGATCCCGGACACATGACCAACGCCGCATTCGCCGCTCCAGACGCTGCGCCGCCGCAACCGCTGTTTTACCGGGCGCCGGTGGTGCTTCACTCCACCGTGCACGGGGCGTGGCGGCTGAAGCCGGGCGACCTCTCCTTCGCCGCGGGGGCGGCGTATGTGCCCGTGGTGCTGGGTGAGTTCGACCAGGCGTGCTGCTGCTATCCGGTTGTCTTCACCGGCGACACCGGCCATCCGGTGGCGGTGCTCGGCCTCAACGACGGGCAGAACCTGTTCGTGGAGCACGGCGTCTGGGCCGCCGGCCAGTATGTTCCGGCCTATGTGCGCCGCTATCCGTTCAACTTCGCGCCGGTTCCGGGCTCCGACCGCTTCGCCCTCGTGATCGACGCGGCGCCTGAGTGGGTGACGGAGGACGAAGGGGAGGGCGCGCCGCTGTTCGAAAACGGCGAGCCGGGCGCCGTCACCCGCCAGGCGCTGCAGTTCTGCGAGGCCTGGCAGGCGGATTTCGCCGGCACCGAAGCCTTCGTCCAGGCGCTGCGCGACAGGGACCTGCTGGTGGAGAAACGCGCCGACGCCACCCTGCCGGACGGGCGCCGTTACGCGCTGGACGGCTTCCGCATGGTCGATCCGGAGCGGCTGCAGGCGCTGGACGACGCCACCGTCGTCGACTGGCACCGTCGCGGCTGGCTGTCGCGCATCAGCCTGCACCTCGCCTCCATCGGCCGCTTCGCGGCGTTGCTGGACCGCTAGGGCCAGCTGGCCTGAGACCTTCCGGCTCCGCCGCGCCGGAGCCAGCTTCCCGCGCAGGGCGGGATGCAGCGCCGCCGGGGCTTCCCGGCGGCGTCTGCGTGTCCGGGCGGCCGGCGCGACATGCCGGCCGCCTCGCCTGGCCGGCGGCCGTCTCCCGGAGCCGGAGGAGCGGGCTGCGCCCGCTCCGCCCCCGCAGCCGCTACGGCGCCGCGGCGTCTCCGGTCCGCCGGCGGCGGGCGCGGAGGTTTCCGTAAGGGAATTTCCCTCCGTCACGCGCTTGACGTTCGCGGGCGGATGTCAGCATGCTGCCGCGCCGCGTTCGCCCGGCATGTTTCGCCCCGTCCGGATCGCGGGCGGAGCCGGCGGCGGCGCCGCGACCCGCGCGGGCGACGGGGCGCGGCGGGACGGGAAGCAGGGCGGCCGCGCCGCCCGGGGAGGGCGGTCATGCTGGCCCGGTCAGTCGCATCGGCGCTTGCCAGTCGCGGAATCCATTACGGCTGGATCGTTGTCGCCGTCACGTTCTTCGCCAGCCTGAGCATCGCCGGCACGGTGGGGCTCGGCGGCGTGTTCATTGGCCCGGTGACGCAGGAATTCGGCTGGAGCGCCGCCGACCTGTCGGGGGTGTTCGCCATCCGCCTGCTGCTGTTCGGCCTGATGGCGCCGTTCGCGGCGGCGTTCATGGAGCGCTACGGCGTGCGCAACGTCATGCTGGCGGCGCTGGCGCTGGTGACCGGCGGCATGGCGCTGGGCGCGGCGGCGCGCAGCCTGTGGCAGTTCGTGCTGCTGTGGGGCTTCGCCGTCGGCATCGGCGCCGGGCTCACGGCCATGGTGCTGGGCGCCACGGTGGCGGGCCGCTGGTTTGAGGCGCGGCGCGGCCTGGCGCTGGGCGTGCTCGCCGCTGCGGTGGCCACCGGCCAGCTCGCCTTTCTGCCGCTGGCGGCGTGGCTGGCGGAGCAGTTCGGCTGGCGGGCGGCGCTGCTTCCCTCGCTCGGGGCGCTTCTGGCCGCCGCCGCGCTGGTGCTGCTGTTGATGAAGGACCGGCCTTGCGACGTGGGCCTGCGGCCCTATGGCGAGCCGCAGCCGGCGCCGGGGGAGCTGCTGGCGGCGCCGCCCGCGCGCGGCGGCGACATCGCCGATGCGGTGATGCGCGCCTTCTCCATCCTGCGCGAGGGGCTCGGCAGCCTGCCGTTCTGGGTGCTGTTCGGCACCTTTTTCATCTGCGGCCTCAGCACCGCCGGCCTTGTGCAGACGCATTTCATCGCCCTGTGCGGCGACTTCGGCATGCCGCCGGTGGACGCCGCCGCGACCCTCGCCATGATGGGGGCGTTCGATTTCGTCGGCGTCATCCTTTCCGGCTACCTGTCGGACCGCTTCAACAACCGCGCCCTGCTGTTCTGGTATTATTTCCTGCGCGGCCTGTCGCTGCTGTGGCTGCCGCAGAGCACCTTCACCTTCTACGGCCTGTCGCTGTTCGCCATGTTCTATGGCCTCGACTGGGTGGCGACGGTGCCGCCCACGGTGAAACTGGCCGGCCGTTATTTCGGGGCGGAGAAGGCGCCGCTGGTGTTCGGCTGGGCTTTCGCCGGCCACCAGATCGGCTCGGCCGCTGCGGCATGGGGCGGCGGGCTGTCGCGCACGCTGCTGCAGAGCTATCTGCCCGCCTTCTATGTCGCGGGCGTGATGTGCCTTGTGGCGGCGGCGTCGCTGTTCCTGCTGCGCGGAACCCGCGCGGGCCTGCGCCAGGCCGCCGCCTGAGTCGCCAGGCGTCGTCGCCGGGACGGCCCCGTCCGCATGCGGTCATGAAAAAGGCCCGGAGCCTGCGCTCCGGGCCTTTTCCATTGCGTCTGCGGGCGTCTCAGCCGCTGATGTTGTAGGCCGCCAGCGCCGCCATGTTGACGATCTCGCTGTCGCGCGCGCCCAGCGGCACGATCTGCACCGGCCGGTCGAGGCCGACGATCATCGGGCCGATCACCGTCGAGCCGCCCAGCTGCACCAGCAGCTTGGTGGAGATCGCCGCCGAATGGATGCCGGGCGCGACCAGCACGTTGGCCGGGCCTTTCAGGCGCGAGAACGGGAACTGCTTCATCAGCTCCGGATCCAGCGCGATGTCCGCGGCCATTTCGCCTTCGTACTCGAAGTCCACATGGCGATGGTCGAGGATGCGGATGGCCTCGCGCATCTGCGAGGCGCGCTCGCCGTCCGGCTGGCCGAAGGTGGAGAACGACAGCAGCGCCACGCGCGGCTCAAAGCCGAGACGGCGGGCCGCGTTGGCGGCCTCCACGGCGATGTCGGCCAGATCCTCCGCGTCCGGCGCCTCATGGATGGCGGTGTCGGCGATCAGCACCGTGCGTCCGCGGGCGATGACCTGCGACAGGCCGATCACCCGGTGGCCCGGCTTGGTGTCGATCACGTGCCGCACCTCGGTGAGGGCGGTGGCGTAATTGCGGGTGACGCCGGTCACCATGGCGTCGGCGTCGCCCATGGCCACCATGGCCGCGGCGAAGTAGTTGCGGTCATTGTTGACCATGCGCTGGCAGTCGCGCAGCAGGTAACCCTGACGCTGCAGCTTGTTGTACAGCATCTGGGCGTAGGCCGGGTTGCGCTCCGAGAACCGCGCGTTCTGGATGGTGATGCCCTCGCGGCCGTCCAGGTCGATGCCGGCGTTGGCGGCGGTGGCGCGCACCAGCTCCTCGCGGCCCACCAGCACGGCGCTGCCGAGCCCCTGGTTGACGAAGGAGACCGCGGCGCGGATCACCTGCTCCTCCTCGCCCTCGGCGAACACCACGCGCTTCGGATAGCGGCGCACGCGCTCGAACACCCGCTGCAGCGCGCCCACCACCGGATCGCGACGGGCCGACAGCTCGGCGCGGTAGCGGTCCATGTCCACGATCGGCCGGCGGGCCACTCCCGTCTCCATGGCCGCCCTCGCCACGGCCGGCGGCACCGTGTGGATGAGGCGCGGATCAAACGGCACCGGAATGATGTATTCCCGGCCGAACTTCGGACGCGAGCCCTGATAGGCGGCGGCCACCTCGTCCGGCACGTCCTCGCGGGCCAGGGCGGCCAGCGCCTCCACGGCGGCGATCTTCATCTCCATGTTGATGCGGGTGGCCCGCACGTCGAGCGCGCCGCGGAAGATGTAGGGGAAGCCGAGCACGTTGTTGACCTGGTTCGGATAGTCCGAACGGCCGGTGGCGACGATGGCGTCGTCGCGGATGGCGTGCACCTCCTCCGGCGTCACCTCCGGATCCGGATTGGCCATGGCGAAGATGATCGGGTTCGGCGCCATGGAGCGGATCATCTCTTCGGTGAACGCGCCCTTGGCCGAGAGGCCCATCACCACGTCGGCGCCGCGGAAGGCGTCGGCCAGGGTGCGCGCGTCGGTGTCCGCCGCATGCGCCGCCTTCCACTGGTTCATGCCTTCGGTGCGGCCCCGGTAGATCACGCCCTTGGTGTCGCACAGGATCACGTTCTCCGGCGCGAAGCCCATGGCCTTGATCAGCTCCACGCAGGCGATGCCCGCCGCGCCGGCGCCGTTCACCACCAGTTTCGTGGTCCGCGGATCGCGGCCGGTGAGGTGCATGGCGTTCAGCAGGCCGGCGGCGGCGATGATGGCCGTGCCGTGCTGGTCGTCATGGAACACCGGAATGTCCATCAGCTCGCTGAGGCGCTGCTCGATGATGAAGCACTCCGGCGCCTTGATGTCCTCAAGGTTGATGCCGCCGAAGGAAGGGCCGAGGTAGCGCACCGCGTTGATGAAGGCGTCCGTGTCCTCGGTGTCGATCTCGAGGTCGATGGAGTCCACGTCGGCGAAGCGCTTGAACAGCACCGACTTGCCTTCCATCACCGGCTTGGCCGCCAGCGCGCCGAGGTTGCCGAGGCCCAGAATCGCCGTGCCGTTGGTGATCACCGCCACCAGATTGCCGCGCGTGGTGTAATCAAAGGCGCGGGACTTCTCCTCCGCGATCGCCAGCACCGGTACGGCCACGCCCGGCGAATAGGCCAGCGACAGGTCGCGCTGGGTCGCCATGGGCTTGGTGGGCACGATCTCCAGCTTGCCGGGACGGCCGGAAGCATGGAAGTCGAGCGCTTCCTGCTCGGTGAAGGTCGGGCGCGCGCTGCGGCGCGGGGGATGGTCGGTCATGGCGAAATTCTGTGCTCTTGTTCTGGTGTAGCGCCCCGGAACGGTCGCGAAACGGCGGGCGCGGCTCCCTCGCCCCGCAGGTGGGGGCGCCGGAGAGTACGCACGCGTTCGCGTTTCCTCAAGCGCGGGAACGCCCGTTGCGCGTCATCTGGACGTCTATTGGCGCATATGTCGCCAAAGGGCAAAATCTCTTTTGGCCTGGACGCTCCGGAGGGGGGCGAATCCGGCTTTTTCCCGCCGTTCACGCATGGTTCTGGGCATAACTCCGCCGTAACGGCGCAAAATGGCGCGCCCCCTGGCGGCCCGCAGCGCCGCCGGCTTATAATGCCCGCCGCCGCCCATGGCCGTCCGTATCCCGAAAGGTTCGCCGCTTCCCATGGCTGACGCCCACGCCAAGGCTGACGACGCCGCCAGCGCCCCGGTCGCCCGTGCGGGCGCCCCCGACGTTCCGGACTCGCGCCAGGATCGCTTGCGCCAGGATCGCTTGCGCCAGGATCCCGGCGCGGACGCCCGCGAGCCGCCCGGCGGCGGCCAGCATGCGCGGCGAGAGGCGCGGCAGGACGCCCGCGTCACGCCGATGATGGCGCAGTATCTGGAGATCAAGGCCGCCCATCCGGAGGCGCTGCTGTTTTACCGCATGGGCGATTTCTACGAGCTGTTCTTCGAGGACGCCGAAATCGCCTCCCGCACCCTCGGCATCGTGCTGACCCGGCGCGGCCGCCACCTCGGTGAGGACATCCCCATGTGCGGCGTGCCGGTGGAGCGCGCCGACGAATATCTGGAGCGCCTCATCGCCGCCGGCCATCGCGTCGCCGTGTGCGAGCAGACCGAGGATCCGGCCGAGGCGCGCAAGCGCGGCGCGAAATCGGTGGTGAAGCGCGACGTGGTGCGGCTGGTGACGCCCGGAACCGTCACCGAGGAGCGCCTGCTCGATCCCGCCCGCCCCAGCCTGTTCGTGGCCGTGGCGCGCCAGCGCGCCTCCGACGGCGGCTGGACCTACGCCGTCGCCGCCACCGACATCACCACCGGCCGCTTCACCGTGAACGAGGTGGAGGCCGGGGCGCTGGCCGCCGAACTGGCGCGGCTCGACCCGCGCGAGATCGTGGTGCCTGACACGGTTTTTGACGATCCGGAGCTCGCGCCCATGTGGCGGGAGAGCCGGGTGCTGGTGACGCCGGTGCCGCGCGACGGCCTCGATCCGGCCTCGGCCGCCCGGCGCCTGCAGGAATATTACGGCGTCGCCTCGCTGGAGGCCTTCGGCAGTTTCTCCCGCGCCGAAACCGCCGCGGCGGCGACGGCGCTCGCCTATGTGGAGCGCACCCAGTACGGGGCGCGGCCGTCGCTGTCGCCGCCGTCGCGCGGCGTCGCCGGTGGGCTGCTGTCGGTGGACGCCGCCACCCGCGCCAATCTGGAGCTCACCCGCACGCTGTCCGGCGAGCGCGCGGGCAGCCTGCTGGCCACCATCGACATGACGCTGACGCCCGGCGGCGGGCGGCTGCTGGCGGAGCGTCTCTCCAGCCCGCTCACGGACCTCGCCCGCATCCGCGCCCGCCATGATTCCGTCGAGGCGCTGGTCGCCGACAGCCTGCTGCGCGGCGCCCTGCGCGAGCGTCTGAAGGCGGCGCCGGACATGGCGCGCGCCCTGTCGCGCCTCTCCCTGGACCGCGGCGGCCCGCGCGATCTCGCCGCGCTCGGCGCCGGCATGCGCGCGGCGCTGGACATCGGCGCGCTGCTGGCCGGGGCGGGGCCCCTGCCTGAGGAGCTGGCGGCGGCCGCGGCGGCGCTGCGGCGGCTGGATCCCGCCGTGGCCGACGAACTGGCCGCGGCGCTGGCCGACGACCTGCCGCTGCTGAAGCGCGACGGCGGCTTCGTGCGCGAGGGCTATGACGCGGCCCTGGACGAGGCGCGGCTGCTGCAGGCCGACAGCCGCCGCTACATCGCCGCCCTGCAGGCGCGCTACGCCGCCGAAACCGGCGTGAAGTCGCTGAAGATCAGGCACAACAACATGCTCGGCTATTACGTCGAGACGCCGCAGGCGGCGGGGGAGACCTTCCTGCAGCCGCCGCTCAACGCCACCTTCGTGCACCGCCAGACCATGGCGGGGGCCATGCGGTTCTCCACCGTGGAGCTCGGCGAGCTGGAGGCGAAGATCGCCTCCGCCGCGGAGCGGGCGCGCGGCATCGAGCTGGCGGTGTTCGAGCGGCTGCGCGCCATGCTCGCCGCCTGCGCCGGCGACATCCGGGCCGCCGCCGACGCGCTGGCGACGCTGGACGTTTCGGCGGCCCTGGCCGAGCTGGCGGCCGGGCGCGACTGGGTGCGGCCGCACATGGACGACAGCCTCGCCTTCATCCTCGAGGGCGCGCGCCATCCGGTGGTGGAGGCGGCGCTGCGCCGCCAGGGCGAGGCGTTCGTCGGCAACGACAGCAACCTGGCGGAGCCGGACGCCGCCGCCGGCCGCATCGTGCTGGTCACCGGCCCGAACATGGCCGGCAAGTCCACCTGGCTGCGCCAGAACGCGCTGGCGGTGGTGCTGGCGCAGATGGGCGCCTTCGTGCCGGCCCGGCGGGCCCACATCGGCGTGGTGGACCGGCTGTTCAGCCGCGTCGGCGCCGCCGACGACCTGGCGCGCGGGCGCTCCACCTTCATGGTGGAGATGATCGAAACCGCCGCCATCCTCAACCAGGCGGGGCCGCGCTCACTGGTGATTCTGGACGAGATCGGCCGCGGCACCGCAACCTTCGACGGCCTGTCCATCGCCTGGGCGGCCATCGAGCACCTGCATGAGGTCAACCGCTGCCGGGCGCTGTTCGCCACCCACTATCACGAGCTCACGGCGCTGGCCGGCCGGCTGGAGCGGGTGACCAACGTCACCATGCGGGTGGCGGAGTTCCAGGGCGAGGTGGTGTTCCTGCATGAGGTTACGCCCGGCGCCGCCGACCGCAGCTACGGCATCCAGGTGGCGCGTCTGGCCGGCCTGCCTCCGGCGGTGGTGGAGCGCGCGAAGACGATTCTGGCCGGGCTGGAGAAAGGCGACCGCGAAAAACCGGTGGCGGCGCTGGTGGACGACCTGCCGCTGTTCGCAGCGGCCGCCGCGCCCCGTCGCGCCGACGCGGCCGCCGCGCCGGCGGAGCCGCCGCCGCCCGATCCGGTCCGCATGGCGCTGGAGGCGCTGGACGTGGACGACATCTCCCCGCGCGCCGCCCTCGACGAGCTCTACCGGCTGAAGGCGATGCTCAAGCAGCCGCCCGGCTGAGGCGCGGGCGTCAGCGCCGCCGCGCCAGCGCGGCGCTTCCCAGCTCCACCAGCAGCGCCAGGGCGATCACGCCCGCGCCGGCGGCGAACAGCAGCGCGTAATCGTGGGTGCGGGCGAACAGCCAGGAACAGGCGTAGCCCGCCCCCGCCTGGCCGACGGCGAAGCACACCGTGGCGACGCGCCAGCCGTCCGGAATGCGCTCCGCCGGAGCGATCTCGCGCAGCCGGCCCATGGTCAGCACCGCCACCCCCGGCACGAAGCCGCCGATCACCAGCGCCGAAAGCGCCACCACGGCCGGATTGCCCGTCACCGCCAGCGCGCCCACGCCGCCCATCTGCAGCAGCAGCCCCACCAGCAGCGTGCGGCGGAAGCCGAAGCGGTCGCCGGCGAGGCCGGTGGCCACCGTGCCGGTCATGGCGCCGAGGCCGAACAGCGCCCACACCAGCGAGCCGGCGGAAACGCCCCAGTTGAGCCCACGCGCCACGTAATCGGCGAGAAACAGCATGTGCGGCACGAGACCGAAGGCGGAGAGGGCGTAGATGAGGTACACGCCCGCCAGCAGCGCCGCCACCGCCGCCGGCGAGCGCCCGCCAGGAGCGGGCGAGGCAGCGGACGCCGCGCCCGCCGCCTGCTCCGCCGGGGCTGGCGGCCAGCCGCTCCAGCCCATGGCCGTGACGGCGAGGCAGGCGACGCCCAGCGCCATCCAGGTGAAGCCGAGACCCTCCGCCAGCAGCGCCGGCACGGCGAGGCCGCCGAGAATCACGCCGATGGCCGGCCCGACGAAAATCATGCCGGAGACAAGGCCGCGCCGGTGCTCCGGCACGTAGGGCAGGATGAACGGCGCGGCGGTGACCAGCGCCACCGCCCCGGCGACGCCGGCCACGAACCGCCAGAACGAAAACCACAGGAACGGCGCCGGCCAGGCGCAGGCGAAGAAACTGGCCGCGCAGGCCAGCATGGAGAGCTGCACCGCCAGCTTCGGCCTGCGGCGCGCGAGGCGCCGGGAGCACAGCGCCCCGATGAAATAGCCGGCGAGATTGGCCGCGCCGATATAGGCCGCCGCCGCCTCGGCGAACCAGCCTGCCTTCACCAGCGCCGGCATCAGCGGCGCATAGGCGAAGCGCGCCAGGCCAATGCCGACGAACATGGCGCACATGGCCGAGAAGGTCAGCCGCCATGGCGGCGGGCAGGGCGCTGCGGCCCCGGGGGCGACGGCGGGGTGGCTTGCGTTCATGGGGCGAGCTTACACAGCCTCCGCCGCCTTGCGGATCCTGGCTGCGGCGCGCGGCGGCCGGCCGCGCCAGAAAATTTTTGCATGCCTCGCGCCGTGCGCCCCGTCCGCCTCCGGGAGCGGCGGCGGACAGAAAAAAGGCGGGGCCCGTCCGCCCCGCCCGCACCGGGGCGCGCTGAAGCTCCGGGCCGCGCGCAGCCCCTGGCGCTCACGCGCCGGCGACGTCCTGGAAATAGGGCTCCACCTTGCCCTTCAGCTTCACGGTCATGGGGCGGCCGCGGCGGTCCACGGTGTTGCCCGCGGCGAGCCGCACCCAGCCCTCGCTGACGCAATATTCCTCAACGTTGTTCTTCTCCGCGCCCTTGAAGCGCACGCCGACGCCGCGCGCCAGCACGGCCGCGTCGAAATAGGGGCTGTCGGGGTCGACGCTGAGGCGGTCAGGGGGCGTGTCGGCCTTGTTCTCGCTCATGGCTGCTTCCTGTCGGTGACATCCGGGACGCGCCGTCCGGGCGCGGATCGCAGGTCCTCGCCTGCGGCCGGCTGCATTAGCCGCCCCGCGCCGCCGGCGCAAGGCGGCCCCCCGGACCTCAGTTCAGGAAGGGGTTGTAGGCGCGCTCCTGGCCGAAGGTGCTCATCGGGCCGTGGCCGCAGATGAAGGCGATGTCGTCGCCCAGCGGCAGCAGCTTGGTCTTGATGGAGCGGATCAGCGCCTCATGGTCGCCGCCAGGCAGGTCGGTGCGGCCCACCGAGCCCTGGAACAGCACGTCGCCCACCAGCGCCACCCGCTGCGCCCGGTTGACCAGCACGACCGAGCCCGGCGAGTGGCCGGGGCAGTGAAACACCTCGAAGGGCGCGCCGCCGATGGTGACCACGTCGCCTTCCTCCAGCCAGCGGTCGCTCTGCACGTTGCGCACGCCGCCGAGGCCCCATTTCTGCGCCTGCAGCTCCACGTTCCGCATCATTTCCGCGTCGGCGCGGTGCGGCCCCTCGATCTTCACCCCCAGCTCCTCCGCCATTTCGGCGGCGGCGCCGACATGGTCGATGTGGCCGTGGGTGATGATGATCTTCTCGATCTTCGCGCCGGTCTGCTGCAGCGCCCTGCGGATCAGGTGCGGATCGCCGCCCGGATCGACCAGGGCGCCGGCCATGGTGTCCTCGTTCCAGATGATGGCGCAGTTCTGCTGGAACGGCGTCACCGGCACGATGGCGGCGCGCAGGGGGAATTCAGGGCGGCTGGCGGTGCTGTCGTTCTGGTCGCTCATGGATGTTTCCCGAAGCGGCGCGGGGCGCCGTGCGTGTGCCTGCGCCCGCATGCAGGCGCGTTCCGTCGGTAATGGGTAGCGGCATTCCCCGCCGGCCGCCAGTGGGCCCGCGGGCGGGAGGCGGCGCGGCGAAATCCGGTTTCCACTTTTCCGGCTGATGTTTTATGGATGCGCCCGGTTCGGAAAAGCGCCCGCGGGCGGGGGGCAGGACGCCCGCTCACGCCGCCGCGGCGCGCCGCTGCTGGAGTGGTCATGGGTTTCAAATGCGGAATCGTCGGTCTGCCGAACGTCGGCAAATCGACCCTGTTCAACGCGCTGACGCAGACGGCCGCGGCGCAGGCCGCCAACTATCCGTTCTGCACCATTGAGCCGAACGTGGGCGACGTGGCGGTGCCGGACCCGCGCCTCAACGCGCTGGCGGAGGTCGCCGGCTCCCAGCAGATCATCCCCACGCGCCTGACCTTCGTGGACATCGCCGGCCTGGTGCGCGGCGCCTCGAAGGGCGAGGGGCTGGGCAACCAGTTCCTCGCCAACATCCGCGAATGCGACGCCATCGCCCATGTGGTGCGCTGCTTTGAGGACAGCGACATCACCCATGTGGACGGCAAGGTGGATCCGCTGGCGGACGTCGAGACCATCGAGACCGAGCTGATGCTGGCCGATCTGGAGAGCCTCGAGAAGCGGGTCACGAACCTGGAGAAGCGCGCCCGCGGCGGCGACAGGGAGGCCAGGGAGACGCTGGACCTGGTGAACCGGGCCCTGGCGCTGCTGCGCGAGGGCAGGCCGGCGCGTCTGGTGGAGGTGAAGCCGGAGGAGGAGCGCCTGTTCCGCCAGCTCGGCCTGCTGACGGCGCTGCCGGTGCTCTATGTCTGCAACGTCGACGAGGCGTCGGCGAAGGACGGCAACGAATTCTCCGCGAAGGTGTTCGCCCGCGCCGCTGCGGAGGGCGCGCGGGCGGTGGTGGTCTCCGCCGCCATCGAAAGCGAGATCGCCGTGCTGCCTGAGGAGGAGCAGGCCGAGTATCTGGCGGCCATCGGCCTCGATGAACCCGGCCTCAACCGCGTGATCCGCGCCGGCTACGACCTGCTTGGCCTCATCACCTATTTCACGGTGGGGCCGAAGGAGGCCCGCGCCTGGACGGTCACCAGGGGCGCCAGGGCGCCGAAGGCGGCCGGCGTGATTCACTCGGATTTCGAGAAGGGCTTCATCCGCGCCGAAACCATCGCCTACGACGACTACATCACGTTCCGGGGCGAGGCCGGCGCCCGCGAAGCCGGCAAGCTGCGGCTGGAAGGCAAGGACTATGTCGTCGCCGACGGCGACGTGCTGCACTTCCGGTTCAACACCTGAGCGCCGGCGCGACCGGGCTGCGCCGGCAGGCGCGGACCGGGCGGGCCCCACGGGCGGATGGAAACGCGGCGGGCGCCGCTCCGGCCGTCCTGTCGCCGCGCGGCGCATGACCGTCCGGCGCCGCTCCTTCGGCGCATGAGACGCCTGGGGCTGGCACGGGCAGGACCGCGGCTTCGCGGCCGTCGCGGCGGAAGATCGCAGGCGGACCGGACGGGCGGCGGGCCCTGTACGGGAGCGCCGTTTCTCTGTCGCGGGCGCCGCGCCGGCGCCAGCCCGTCATGCCGGACGCCTCCCCGGCGTTTCCGCATCGGCCAGACGGTTGGCGCGGCGATCGCGCGCCGGGGCCCGGGTCGCCCCGTCCGGCTGGCGCGTTGCGCCGCCCCATGGCGTCCTGGCGCGGCGGGCGCCATAAACGGTCCATGGGCATTCATCCCCGTCACCACTGGAACGTCACGCCGCGCGAGGCCATCGCGCTGCAGAAACGGCTGGCCGGCGAGCTGCGGCTCGACACGCCGCTTGATCTCTCCCGCCTGCGCGTCGTCGCCGGCGTCGACGTCAGCGTGCGCGCCGGGCGCTCGCGCGCCGCGGTGGTGGCGATGCGCTTCCCGGACATGGAGGTGCTGGAGACCGTGCTGGCCGAGGCGCCGACGCCCTTTCCCTACGTGCCGGGCCTGCTGACCTTCCGGGAAGGGCCGGTGCTGGAGGAGGCGTTCCGCCGGCTGCGCGTCGCGCCGGACGCCTTTATCTTCGACGGCGCCGGCTGCGCCCATCCGCGCGGGGTCGGCGTGGCCAGCCACATGGGCCTGTGGCTGGAGCGCCCCACGGTGGGCTGCGCCAAGACCCGTCTCACCGGCTGGAGCGCCGGCCCCGGCCCCGGGCGCGGCGACGTCGCCCCGCTGCTGGCGCGCGAACCTGCGCCCGACGCGCCCCATCCGCCGCAGATCGGCGCGGTGCTGCGCGCCCGCGCCGGCGTGGCGCCCCTTTATGTCTCGCCCGGACACCACATCGACCTGGCCTCGGCCGTGGCCCTGGTGACGGCCTGCCTCGGCCGCTACCGCCTGCCGGAGCCGGTGCGCGCCGCCCACCGGGCGGCGGCGCTGCGTCCCGCCCAGACGGGGGCGGCCGGCGCCGCCGCTCCATGAACCGCCTGCGGCCCTGACCGGCAGCGCGGAGCCCGGGCCGCGCCGGGGGGCTGCGCCGCGCCGGGCTCAGCAGTCGCCGCTGGCGACGGCGGCGGGCAGGCGGCGCAGGGTGAGCTGCACGAGATTGTCGCCGACCACGCGCCAGTCCTCGATCTCCGAGCGCCAGCTGGCCCGCGGATAGCGGTCGAGCCAGGCGCGCGCCGCCTCGCGCGCTTCGCTGGCCGGCAGCAGGAAGCTCTCACGCCGCCACGGGCTGAGATTGGCGGGCTGCGCCGCCTGATCGCCGGCGCGCGCCGCTTCCTCCGCGACCTGGGCGCCGAGCTGGGCGCCAGCCTGGTCGCGCCGTCGGGCGAGGCGGCGGGCGATGGCCGCCGGGCTGGTTCGTGCAAGCGTCATGACTGCCTCCCGGAAAGAGGTGGCTTCCGGCGCCGCGACGGCGCCGGAACACGCAAAGCTTATATCTCCCCAGGGTTCATGGCGACGCGAAGGCGAGGGCACGGCGCCCGCCGGATGTGCGCCGGCGCCGCATTTGGGCGCAGCGCAGCGGCGACGCGGAGGTTTGTAAATTATAGATAAATTTTCGGCCATGCATTTCGCCATCGCATGGTTTCTGTCTTGAAAATCTATCATCTCGCCGCGCCGCGCCCGCGTCCGTTCGGGCTGTCCTTCAGAAAAAATCTTTGAATTCCAATGTGATGCGTCGTCACCGCCCTCCGCCTCCGTCCTGGCGGCCGGCGGCGGCTTGCCGTCACGCCATTGGTCTGGAAGCTCAGGGAGCACGTCATGCAGAATTATCTATGAAGGAGGCGACCATGACGCGTTCCATGCCCACTGCCGGCGAACACGGTTCCCCGGATCCGGAGTCCGGCGGGGCGCTCGCCGCCGCGCTGGCCGGCGGGCTCGCCGGCGCGTTGCGCCACGACTGGACGGCGGAGGAGGCGCGGGCCATTCACGACGCGCCTTTCGCGGACCTGCTGCACGCCGCGCATGCCGTCCACCGGCGCCATTTCGACCCCAACGCGGTGGAGCTGGCGCGCCTGCTGTCGGTCAAGACCGGCGGCTGCCCGGAGGACTGCGGCTACTGCAGCCAGTCCGCCCGTCACGCCGGCGGCGTGAAGGCGCAGAAGCTGATGGCTGTGGAGGAGGTGGTCGCGGCCGCCCGCCGCGCCCGCGACGCCGGCGCGACCCGCTACTGCATGGGCGCCGCCTGGCGCAGCCCCAAAGCCCGTGACATGGACGCCATCGTCGCCATGATCCGCGGCGTGCGGGCGCTGGGCATGGAGACCTGCATGACCCTCGGCATGCTGACGGCGCAGGACGCCGCCCGTCTCGCCGAAGCAGGACTCGACTACTACAACCACAACATCGACACCTCGGAGCGCCACTACGGCGCCGTGGTCACCACCCGCTCCTTCGCCGACAGGCTGGAGACCCTGGCCCGCGTGCGCGCCGCCGGCATCCGCGTGTGCTGCGGCGGCATCATCGGCATGGGCGAGCAGGTCCAGGACCGCGTCGACATGCTGGTCACCCTCGCCAGACTGCCGCAGCATCCGGAGAGCGTGCCGGTGAACATGCTGGTCCCGGTTCCGGGAACCCCTCTGGCCGGCGCGCCGCGGCCGGACGCCATCGCCTTCGTGCGCGTGGTGGCCCTCGCCCGCCTGCTCATGCCGAAGTCGGTGGTGCGCCTGTCCGCCGGCCGCAGCGCCATGAGCGACGAGATGCAGGCGCTGTGCTTCTTCGCCGGCGCCAGTTCGGTGTTCGCCGGCGACGCCCTGCTCACCGCCGCCAATCCCGGCGAGGACGCCGACCGGGCGCTGTTCGCGCGCCTGGGCCTGCGTCCGGCCCGCCGCGGGCCGCTGCGGCAGGAGATCGCCCCGCAGGCCGGAACGGCCGCGGCCGGCGACCGTGGCTGCGGCGGCTGCGGTTGCGGGGCGGCGCCCTGATGGCGCGGGCTCAGGCGTTCGCGCCGGCCAGCTCCCGCACCAGCGCCAGCAGCCGCGCGCGCGCCGCCGCGTCCGTGGGGCAACCGTCGGCCAGCCAGCTCCGGCGCGCCGCCGCCATCACCGCGCCGACGCCCGGGCCCGGCTTCACCCCCAGGGCCACCACGTCGGCGCCGCGCAGCGGCAGCTGCGGCTGCGGCTCCGTTCCGTCGCGGAAACGCTGCATCTGCGCCGCGGCGCCGGCGGTGAGCAGGGCGGGAGCGCCGCCGTCAGGGGCGAGGACGGCGAGGGCGTCGGCGAGGGCGCCGACGCTTTCCTCCGCCGCCAGCGCCCGCAGCTGCGGGGCGGCCAGGGGCCGGCGGCTGCGCAGCGCCTCCATGGCGCGGGCCATACCGGCGAGGCGCGCCGTCTCCGCGCCGGAAAGGCGCAGGCGCTGCTGCAGCGCCGCCGCGTCCTCCCGCACCCGCACCGCCAGCGCGCCCAGCCGCAGCAGCGGGTCCGGGGGCGCGCCCTCCCGCGCCTGCCGGGCGATGAGCCGGGCGAGACGCCCCGGCTCGGCCACCACGCCGCTCACCGCCAGCAGCAGGCCGGCGCCGGCCATGAGCGCCACGGCCTGCGCCGCGTCCGGGGCGGCGAGCAGCTTCAGCAGCTCGGCCCGCACCCGTTCGGCCGAGAGCCGCTTCAGCCCGTCCCGACCCCGGATGGCGGCGTGGAAGCCGTCCGGATCCGGCGCGTCCGCGCCAAAACGGGCGAGAAAGCGGAAGAAGCGCAGGATGCGCAGATAATCCTCGCGGATGCGGGTGAGGGCGTCGCCGATAAAGCGCACCCGCGGCCGCCCGGCGTTGGCGCGCAGGTCCGCGTAACCGCCGGCCGGATCATGCAGGCGCCCGCGGCCGTCCACCGACATGGCGTTGATGGTGAAGTCGCGGCGCATGGCGTCGGCGTCGAAGTCGGTTCCGAAGCGCACCACGGCGCGGCGCCCGTCGGTCGCCACGTCCTCGCGCAGGCTGGTGATCTCGAAGCGCTCGCCGCCGGCCAGCACGGTGATGGTGCCGTGTTCGGCCCCGGTGGGAATGACGCGCAGGCCGGCCCGCTGCGCCCGCTCCGTCGCCGCATCCGGCGGCAGGGAGACCGCCATGTCGATTTCATCGACGGCCTGGCCGAGCAGGGCGTCGCGCACCGCCCCGCCGACGAGGCGCAGTTCGGCGCCGTCGCCGTCAAGCGCCGCGAACACCTGCGCCACCGCCGGCCGCGCCAGCAGCGCGCCGATCGCCTGTCGTTCCTCCGGGGTCACTGCGCTCACCTGAATTCGCCGGGCCTGAGCCGGCCGTTTTCGAGCCGTGGCGGCGTGTAGCCGCCGTCGCGCCGCTCCTGGGTCAGGCCGGTGATGACCAGGGACGCGACCGCCAGCGCCGCGCCGGCCAGCGCCAGCCACGGCGCGCGCCCGCTCCACGGCGCGCGCGTCAGCGGATTGCGACGGCGCAGCGCCAGCCAGACGGCGAACGCCGCAAACGGCGCCAGAAACAGCGCCAGCTGCTGCAGGATGCGGCTCACCCGTAAAACTTCCGGTACAGGTTGTGGATGATGCCGGCGGTGGCGCCCCAGATGAAGCGCTCCTTCCAGGGCATGGCCCAGTAACGGCGCATGCGCCCCTGCCACTGCGAGGCGCGCAGCTCATGATTGGCCGGATTCATCAGGAAGGCCAGCGGCGCCTCGAACGCCGCCTCCACCTCGTCCGGATTGAGCTGCAGGCGGAAGCCGGGCTCCACCACGCTCACCACCGGCACGATGCGGTAGCCGGTGCCGGTGATGTAGGGGTCGAGATAGCCCAGCGGCTTCACGAAGCGGCGGGCGAGGCCGATCTCCTCCTCCGCCTCGCGCAGGGCGGCGTTGAGCGGCGTGCCGTCCTCCGGGTCCACCTTGCCGCCGGGAAACGCCACCTGGCCGGCGTGGCTGCGCATGGAGGCCGGCCGCTGGGTGAGCAGCAGCGTGGGCTCCGGCCGCAGCACCACCGGCACCAGCACGGCGGCCGGCCGGGCCACGGCCTCGTCAAACGGCGGAGGCTCGCCATTCACCGCGTGGTCGCCGCCGGGATTGGCCAGCGCCCCGCCCACCGGCGGCGGCTCCGGATACAGCCGTTCGCGGCTGCGCTGCAGGAAGCTGTCGATGCTGAAGCCCGCCTCCGCGCCCGGCCGGAGACGGTCGCCGGCCGGCGGCGCGGCCGGACGGACCGCTTCGGGGGCGTTCATGCGGCCAGTTCCCCTGCGCGGGCGATCACAAAGAACGCGCCGTCGCTCCACACGCCGAACTCCGCCTCGCCGCCGCCGGCGGCCGGGCGCTCCTCGCCCATCTCCACGAGGTCATACATCAGCGCCCGGGTCACCAGCGCCCACAGCTCGCCGCGCACCTTCACATAGGGCTTGAGGCCGCCTTCGGCGTCGCGGTCGAAGCGCAGCGGATGCTCCGGGCCGGCGGTCACCACGTCGTCCACATTGGTGCGGAAGCTGATGCGCCGCTGCGCGCCTTCGCCTTCGGCGACCATCTCCACCGCCACAAAGGGCGCGTCGTCAACCTGGACGCCGACCCGCTCCACCGGCGTCACCAGGACGTAGCGCTCCGGATCCTTGCGCAGGATGGAGGCGAACAGCTTCACGAGCGGTTTTCGCCCGATGGGCGAGCCCATGTAGAACCAGGTGCCGTCCGCGGCGATGCGCATGTCGATGTCGCCGCAGAACTCCGGATTCCATTTCTCGACAGGCCGGGCGGGGGCGGGGCCGTCCCTGTCGCCCACGGGGCCGAGGGAAGCGAACAGGCGCTCCAGTCCGCCCGGAGCGCCGCCCGCCGGGCCTGCGCCAGTTTTGCCGGTGTTGTCGGTCACGTCGGTCGTCTCCCGCCGGAAAGGCGCCGCCGTCATCCATGGCCGGGGCGCATTTCCACCAAATTTCACAGCCAGATTCGCGCCGCCTTCCGGAGCGCCCCCGAAAGGGGCGCCGCCAGCGGGACGGGCGCCGCTCCGCCGCGCGGGCGCCGCCTGGCGGCGTCCATGGCGGGCCGCCGCCAGATCCGCGCGCCGTGGCGGACCGCCAGGCGGCGCTCCGGCAATACGCCGTCCGCCCGCCGCGCCGCCCTGCGGCGCCGGCGCGCGGAAAGGGGTGCGCCGCGCGGCGAAGCATCGTACAGAAGAATGGGGGCCGCGGGGGCGGCCCGCAACAGGATTTCGGGAGAACGGCGCGCATGACCATCCAGCCTGGCGAAACCGTGGCCCTGCACCCGCGCCCGGCCGGGACGGCGCCGTCCTCCGGCGGGGCGGACGACGCCGCGCTCGAGCGCGCGCTCGACGGGCTGGCGCGCGCCCGCGCGGCCATCGCCGCCGTGATCTTCGGCCAGGACGAGGTGATCGACCTTGCGCTCGCCACCATCCTGGCCGGCGGCCACGGCCTGTTCGTGGGCCTGCCGGGCCTCGCCAAGACCCGCCTCGTCAACGCCATCGGCGTCACGCTCGGGCTGGATACGCGCCGCGTGCAGTTCACCCCGGACCTGATGCCCTCCGACATCATCGGCAGCGAGATCCTCGACGAGGACGGGAACGGCCGCCGCTCCTTCCGTTTTGCGCCAGGGCCGGTGTTCACCCGCCTGCTGATGGCGGACGAGATCAACCGCGCCAGCCCGCGCACCCAGTCGGCGCTGCTGCAGGCCATGCAGGAGCGCCACGTCACCGTGGCCGGCGCGCGCCACGACCTGCCGGCGCCGTTCCACGTGCTGGCCACGCAGAATCCCATCGAACAGGAGGGCGCCTATCCGCTGCCGGAAGCGCAGCTTGACCGCTTCCTGATGCAGATCGACGTGACCTATCCCGACCGCGACGCCGAGCGGCGCATCCTGCTGGAGACCACCGGCAATGAGGAGGCGCAGCCGCAGCAGGCGCTGACCGTGGCGGAGCTGGCGGAGGCGCAGCGTCTGGCGCGGCGCCTGCCGGTGGGCGGGCGCGTGGTGGAGGCCATTCTCGACATGGTGCGCGCCGCCCGCCCGGGCGAGGGCGATCCGGAAATCGCCGGCCACCTCTCCTGGGGGCCGGGGCCGCGCGCCGGCCAGGCGCTGATGCTGGCCTCGCGGGCCCGCGCCCTGCTGCGCGGCCGCCTCGCGCCGGAGATCGACGACATCGCCGCCCTGGCCGGGCCGGTGCTGCGTCACCGCATGGCCCTGACCTTCGCGGCGCGGGCGGACGGCGTCGACGTCGACCGGCTCATCGGGCGCCTCGTGGCGCGGCTGGGCTGACGCCCATGGCGCGCGCGCGCACGCAGGCGGTTCCCGTCGCCGGCCTGTTCGGGGGCGAGGCCGCGTCCCGGACCGGCCCCGCGACCGCCGTCACCGAAAGCGCCCGCGCCCTGGCGGACAGGCTGCCGCGCATCCTGCTGCAGGCCCGGCGCGTCGCCGCCGCCGCGGCCGGCGCCCATGGCCGGCGCCAGCCCGGTCCCGGCGAGGACTTCTGGCAATACCGCCCCTATGTTCCCGGCGAGTCCGCCCAGCGCATCGACTGGCGCCGCTCGGCCCGCGACCACCGCCTCTACGTGCGCCAGCGCGAATGGGAGGCGGCGCAGCGGGTGTGGTTCTGGATCAATCTCTCGCCCTCCATGGGCTTCCGCTCGTCGCTGGCCGCTGACAGCAAGGCCGGCCGCGCCCTCACCCTCGGCCTCGGGCTGGCCGGCGCGCTGGCCGCGGCCGGCGAGCGGGTGGGGCTGCTCGCCGGCGCCGCCAGCGGCGGCGCCGGGGCGATGGAGCGTCTCGCCCGCGACATCGCCGCCAGCCTGCGCGACGGCGCGCCCCAGCCGGACCTGCCTCCGGCGGCGGAGGTCGCCGGCGGCGACGCCGTCGTGCTGGTGAGCGACTGCCTCAATCCGCCGGCGGAGCTGGAGGCGCGCATCGCCAGCCTCGCCGTCCGCGGCGCGTCCGGCGCCGTGATCCTCGTCGCCGATCCGGTGGAGGAGACCTTTCCCTTCGCCGGCGAAACCGTGCTGGAGACCCCGGACGGCGCCGTGCGCCGTCGCGTGGGCGACGCCCGCGCCTGGGGCGAGGCGTACCGCGCCGCCCTCGCCAGCCATCGCGCCGCGGTGGCGCAGACCGTCGCCCGCCGCGGCTGGTCGCTGACCTTGCACCGCACCGACCGCCCCGCCAGCGAGGCGGCGCTGCGGGCGCTGACGCTGCTGGCGGCCGCCGGCGGCCGCGGCGCCGGAGGCGGCCCATGACCGGCAGGCGATACACGACCGGCAGGCGATCCATGACCGGAGACGTCCCATGAGCGGCCTGTTCGCCAGCCTCGGATTCGCCGCGCCCATGGCGCTCGTCGCCCTGGCGGCGCTGCCGGCCATCTGGCTGCTGCTGCGGGTGACGCCGCCGGCCGCGCGCCGGGTGGTGTTTCCGCCCCTGCGCCTGTTCGCAGACATCTCCGGCCGCCGCGAAACCCCGGCGCGCACGCCCTGGTGGCTGGCGGCGCTGCGGCTGCTGCTCGCCGCCTGCGTCATCATCGCCGCCGCGGGGCCGGTGTGGCGCCCCCGCCCCGGCGACGGCGACGGCGTCGCCGGCCGCGGCCCGCTCGCGCTGGTGATCGACAACGGCGCCGCCGCCGCTCCGGACTGGCCGCGCCGCATCGCGCTGGCGCAGCGCCTGGTCGCCGCCGCCGGCGAGGCGGGCGTGGGCGTGGCGGTCGCGGGAACCGCGGGGCCGCCGGCGCCGCTGGCGCTGGAGACCGCGGCCGCCGCCAGCCGCCGTCTCGGCGCCCTGGCGCCGCAAGGCCATCTCGGCGGGCGAGACGGCTGGCGCGCGCCGCTGGCCGACTTCCTGCGCGCCCATCCGGACGCCGGCGTCGCCTGGATCGCCGACGCCCTCGACGTGAAGGGCGCGCCGGGCGCGGCCGCGTTCGGCGCGGCGCTTGCCGCCATGGCCGGCGGCCGCCTGCAGGTCTATGGCGACCACCCCGCGCCGGGCTTCGCCATCGCCGGCGTCAGCAACGAGCCGGAGGGGCTGGACGCGCGCGTGCTGCGCACGGGCGGCGCCGGTCCCGTCCGGGGCGTGGCGCGCGCCCGCGACGCCCGCGGCCTGCCGCTGGGCGAGGGGGCGTTCGCCTTCGGCCCGGGCGATGAAACCGCCACGGCCCGCATCAGCCTGCCGGTGGAGGTGCGCAACCGCGCCGCCCGTCTCGAAATCGCCGGCCAGAGCTCCGCCATGGCGGTGGCGCTGCTGGACGCCAGCCACCGTCGCCGCCGCGTCGGCCTCGTCACCGGCGTCAGCGTCGACCAGGCCCAGCCGCTGCTCTCGCCCACCTGGTATGTGGACCGGGCGCTGGCCTCCGCCGCCGAGATCCGGGAGCCGCGCATGGGCGCCTCCGAGGCGGTGAACGCCCTCATCGATGAGCGCGCGGCGGTGATCGTTCTGGCCGACGTCGGCGCCCTGGAGCCGGCGGTGCGCGAGCGGCTGGCCCGCTGGGTGAAGGCCGGCGGCGTGCTGGTGCGTTTCGCCGGGCCGCGCCTGGCCGCCGCGGGCGCGGAGACGGCCGCCCCCGTCCGCGACGACGACCTGCTGCCGGTGCGCCTGCGCGGCGACGGCCGCAGCCTCGGCGGCGCCCTTTCCTGGGAGACGCCGAAGACGCTCGCCCCCTTCGCCGCAGACGGCCCCTTCGCCGGCCTGCGCGCCCCCGGCGAGATCACCGTGCGCCGCCAGCTGCTGGCCGAGCCGGACGGCGACCTCGCCGGGCGCACCTGGGCGGCGCTGTCCGACGGCACGCCGGTGGTGACCGCCCGCCGCGACGGCGCCGGGCTGCTGGTGCTGTTCCACGTCACCGCCGATCCCTCCTGGTCCAGCCTGCCCATGTCCGGCCTGTTCGTGCAGATGCTGCAGCGCATCGTCGCCATGGCGCCGGACGCCGCGCCGGTCATTGACGGCCGCGACGTCGCGGCGCCGCAGACGCGGCCGGCCCCGGCCGCCGCGGCGCCGTCGCCGGCGCGCCTGCTGGCGCCGCGCCGCACGCTCGACGGCTTCGGCCAGTGGCGCGAGCCGCCGGCGGAGGCGCGCGGCGTGCCCGCGAATTACGCCGGCCGCGCCTCCCTGGCCCATCCGGCCGGTCTGTACGGCCCGGCGGCGGAGACGCTGGCGGTGAACGTGCTGACCGGCGCCGATTCCATCGCCCCGGCCGATCTTTCCGCCCTGAAGCCGCTGCCGCTGCAGGAAGCCGGCGCGCGCGACCTGCGCGGGCCGCTGCTGCTGGCGGCGCTGGCGCTGTTTCTCGTCGACTGCCTGGTCATGCTGCTGTCAGCCGGCGGCGTCGGCTGGCCGCAGCGTCGCCGCCGGGGCGCGGCCGCGGCCGCCGCGCTGCTCGGCCTTGGCCTTGCGCTGGCCGCGCCGCCGCCGCCCGCCGCCGCCCAGGGGCTGCTGGACGCGCCGCGGCCGCAGCAGGTTCCCGACAGCTGGTTCGCGCCCGACCGCCTGCCGACGCCGCGCATGACGCCGCGCATGACGCCGCCGCGGGCGCCCGCCGCGCCCCGCCAGGCGGCCGGCGGCCTCTCCGGCCGCGATCTCGACGCCGCGGCCGAAACCCGGCTCGCCTATGTCGTCACCGGCGATCCGCAGGTGGACGCCATCAGCCGCGCCGGCCTCATCGGCCTCGGCGAGGCGCTGGCGGCGCGCACCGCCTTCGAGCCGGCCGAGCCGGCGGCGGTGGATCCGGCGAAGGACGAGCTCGCCTTCTATCCGGTGCTGTACTGGCCGGTGGTGGCCGGCCGGCCGCTGCCGGACGCCGCGGCCATCCGCAAGCTTGACTCCTATATGAAAGGCGGCGGTCTGGTGGTGTTCGACACCCGCGACGCGCTGTCCGCCCGCCCGGGGGTGCAGACGCCGGAAGGCGCGCAGCTGCAGCGCATGCTGGCGGCCCTCGACCTGCCGCCGCTGGAGCCGGTTCCCGCCGATCACGTGCTGGGCAAGGCGTTTTACCTGCTGGACAGCTTCCCCGGCCGCTACGCCGGCGGCCAGACCTGGGTGGAGGCGCTGCCGGGCCGCGAGGGCGCGCGCCAGGCGCCGGCGCGCGGCGGCGACGGCGTGACGCCGCTGGTCATCACCGCCAATGACTGGGCCGCGGCCTGGGCGGTGGACGACTCCGGCCAGCCCATGCTGCCGCTGGTCACCGACGGCGGCCATGACGAAGAACGCCAGCGCGAGCTGGCCCTGCGCACGGGGATCAACGTGGTCATCCACGCGCTGACCGGAAATTACAAGGCGGACCAGGTGCACCTGCCGGCGCTGCTGCGCCGGCTGGGCCAGTGAGCCGCGGGGCCGCGGGCGGGGTGCCGGCATGACGGGCGTTTTCTCCTCCATCGATTTCGCGCCGCTGCTGCCGTGGCCGCTCCTCGCCGCGGCGGGGGCGCTCGGCCTCGCGCTGGCGCTGGCCGGCTGGCCGGCGCGCGGGCCGGCGGCGCTGCTGCGGGCGCTGGCGCTCGGCCTCATCCTGCTGGCGCTGGCCAATCCGTCGCTGGTCACGGAAAACCGGGAGAAGCTGAAGGACATCGTGGCGGTGGCGGTGGACCGCTCCGCCTCCCAGACCCTCGCCGACCGCAGCGCCTGGACCGACGCCGCGCGGGAGGCCGTGCTGCGCCGTCTCGCCGCCCTGCCGGACGTGGAGGCGCGCGAAATCGAGGTGAAGGACGGCCCCGGCGACGACGGCACCCGCCTCGTCGGGGCGCTGTCCGGCCTGCTGGCCGACGTTCCGGCCGGGCGGCTCGCCGGGGTGATCGCCATCACCGACGGCGTGGTTCACGACGCGCCGCAGGACGGCGCCGCGGCCGCCGAGGTCGCCCGCCAGTTCCCCGGCGCGCCGTTTCACGCCCTCATCACCGGCCGCCGCGACGAGACGGACCGGCGCGTGAGCCTCGCCAGCGCGCCGCGCTTCGGCATCGTCGGCAAGGACGTGATCATCCGCGCGCAGATCGTCGAGCGGGGCGGGCCCGGCCGCGCCCGGGTGACGCTGCGCCGCGACGGCCTCACCCTCGGCTCCGCCGTTCTGGCCACCAACCGGCCGGTGGACATTCCGGTGCGGGTGGACCACGCCGGTCCCAACGTCATCGAACTGGAGGCGGAGCCGCTGCCGGGCGAGCTCACCCGCGCCAACAACCGCGCCGTGATCACGGTGGAGGGCGTGCGCGAGAAGCTGCGCGTGCTGCTGGTTTCCGGCGAGCCGCATCCCGGCGAGCGCACCTGGCGCAACCTGCTGAAGTCGGACGCCAGCGTCGATCTGGTGCACTTCACCATCCTGCGCCCGCCGGAAAAACAGGACGGCGCGCCCATCGAGGAGCTGTCGCTGATTCCCTTCCCCACGCGCGAGCTGTTCCTGGAGAAGATCCGCGACTTCGACCTGATCATTTTCGACCGCTACGCCAACCAGAGCGTGCTGCCGCCGGCCTATTACCGCAACATCGCCAGCTACGTGCGCAATGGCGGCGCGCTGCTGGTGTCGGCGGGGCCGGAGTTCGCCGGCCCGGCCAGCCTCGCCCGCACGCCGCTGGCCGCCGTGCTGCCGGCGACGCCAGACGGCCAGGTGAGCGAGACCCCCTACCGCCCGGCCCTGAGCGGGCAGGGCCAGCGCCATCCGGTGACCCGCGACCTGCCCGGCGCTGGGGCCAGGGAGAAGGAGTGGGGCTCGTGGGCGCGTCTGGTCGGCGCCGACGTGGACCGCGGCGCGGTGGTGCTGGAAGGGCCGGACCACAAGCCGCTGCTGGTGCTGCAGCGCGAGGGCCAGGGGCGGGTGGCGCTGCTGCTCTCCGATCACGCCTGGCTGTGGGCGCGCAATTTCCAGGGCGGCGGCCCCTATCTCGAGCTGCTGCGGCGGGTGAGCCACTGGCTGATGCGCGAGCCGCAGCTGGAGGAGGAGGCGCTGCGGGCAGAAGCGCGCGGCGGCGACATCCGCATCACCCGCCAGACCATGGGCCCGGCCCCCGGTCCGGTGACCGTGACCGCCCCGGACGGCGTGGAGACCAGCGTGACGCTGGCCGCGCAGCGTCCCGGCGAATATGTCGGCGTGGCTCCGGCCACGGCCCAGGGGCTGTACCGCCTGCGCTCCGGCGACCTGCTGGCCTTCGTCGCCGTGGGGCCGCAGAATCCGCGTGAACTGGCCGACGTGTTCAGCGACGAAAGCCGCCTGCGGCCGCTGGCTGCCGCCAGCGGCGGCGACGTGCGCCGGCTTGAGGCGGGCGAGGGCGTCGCCGTGCCCCAGATTCGCATGGCCCGCTCAGGCCCGCTGCACGGCGTGGACTGGATCGGCCTGCGGCCGCGGGAGGGCCATGCGGTGCGCGGAGTGTCGTCCACGCCGCTGGGCGTCGGCGCCGGCGCGCTCGGCCTGCTGCTGGGCGCCCTGCTGCTGCTGTGGCTGGCGGAAGGCCGCCGCGCCCGCTCCGGCTGAACGGCTCCGCCGCGCCCGGCCGGAAGGGCCCCGCCAGCCGCCAGACGCGCCGTCGGCCCGTGACCGCCGCGCCGGACGGCGCGCGCCCGCGCCCGCGACGGGCGCTGCAATCGCCCCAGGCGCATGCCTGCGACCGGAATGTCGCGCGCATGCGGCTCCGGCGCGTGACGCGCAGGTCGTGTTCCTGTCGTCGCACGCTGGCGACAGGTGTTTCCCGGGGCGCGCGAAATATAATGAAAGTTGTATGCAGTATAAATCTGCATGATATCTGGATGCGTCTGGACAATTATTTCATGATGCTGATATAGGTTTCCCTGTTCAGTCGACGGACTGGAAGAACGGGCGACGGCGCGATGGCGGAGCGGCCATGCGCGGCGTGACCGCTGGCGGGGCCGGAGCCGGGCGGAGCGCCGGGCGCGTTCTCCGGCTGCGCGGGATGACGCCGGCCAGACGCCGGCCGTTTGGCGGCGGAAGGCGCGCTCCCGCGCGCCGCCGGCGGGAGTTTCAGCGGCTGACGCAAGGGGGCCGGGCGATGGCGGGGCTGGACAGGGCCGCCGGCGCGGGAGGCGGGCGCGCCGCCGCGCGGGCGCATCCATGGACGGGAGCGGCGCCGTTTGCGGCCTGCGGGCGGCGTGGGCGGAGCGGCGGGCGGCGGCCGGTCCGCGTGGTTCCGGCGGTGGCGGCGGCCGCTGCGCTGACCTGTCACGGTTCGCAGGCGGCGCGCGCCGGCGCGCCGACGCTGCTGCCAGGGGCGGTGGAGATTCTGGCCACCGGAACCTTCGTCACGGCGCGGCCGCCGCGCGGCGCGACGGACCGGGCCGGCCGCGCCGCCCGCAAGGACGAGATGGAGCTGCGGGCCGAATATGGCCTCGCCGACGGCGTCACCGTCCTGTTCTCGCCGCGCGCCAGCCTGTGGGCGGAGCGCGGGTTTCGCGAGGGCGCGGCGGCGCCCGCCGGCTGGCGTCTGGACGCCGGCGCGTCGGCCCTGGCGGGCGCGCGGGTGCGGCTGTGGCGGGGCGAACGGGACGTGCTGTCATTTGAGGCGGCCGTGCGCGCCGGCGCGGTCGCCGCCGACGTGGCCGCGCCGGACATGCGCCGGGCGCTGGAGGCGGAGGCGCGGCTGCTGTGGCTGCGTGGCTCCGGCGGCGCGCACCCCTGGTTCGTGGAGCTGCAGGCCGGCTACCGCTGGCGCCATGCCCGCGGCCGTCGCGGCGGGCCCGTGGAGCATGTGGGCGAGATCCTGCTCGACGCCACCTTCGGCGTGCGGCTGTCCGGACGCCTGCTGCTGCTTGCGCAGAACTTCTCGACCTTCGCCGCAAGCGGTCCGGACCAGTCGCTGCACCGGCTGCAGCTGTCGGCGGCCTGGACCTTCGCCCCGGGCTGGACCGTCCAGGCCGGGGTGCAGGGCGCCTGGGCGGGCGGCGGCCGCGCCTGGCGCGACCGGGGCGTGATCATCGGCGTCTGGCGCCGGTTCGACAGTCTCCCCTGACAGACGCTGCGCACGCCCGCCGCCGCGGTCCGCCTGCAGGCGGGGCTCCCGGCGCAGCCCGCCGTCGCCCTGGAGCCGGCGCCGGCAGGGGACAGACGCGCGGGGGCGCGGATGGTCACGGGCGCCGGCGGAAAGGCGGGACGGCGTCCGCCTCCTGCCCGCCTTCCCGGCCGGCGGGCCGCCGGAGCCGCGCCGCTTCCGCCATTTCGCGTCCGGACCGTTCCCCGTCGCCTGCCTTTCCCGTCGCCCGCGCTTCCTTGCCGGCCGTCGGCCGGACGTCCGCGTCTCCCCCGCCGCGCCCGGGCGCGGGCCGCATCGCGCCGGTTTACGCTGCCGGGCCGCGAACGGCGTCAGGAGGAAGCGGCGGCCTGGCCGCGGCGGCGGGGGCGACGCCGCACGGACGCCCGGGTCAGGTCCGCCCTGAGGCCGGCAGGGGTGGCGGGGGCTTGCGTGACGCTGGCCTGACGCAGGCGGCGCCGGGCGTGGGGACGACGGGAGCAGGGGGCGCGGCCAGGCCGCGTCCGGCCGCGCCGGCGTGCGCGGCATGCGCCCGCCCCGCGTCGCGCCTTCGGGTCGTCCGGCGCGGGCTCCGGCACCGTCCGTGCGTCAGCGGGCGTGGCGATAACGGTCAGGGACAAAGGCGGCAGGCGCCGCAACGTGCGGCTGTCCCGCCGTTTTCCGGCCGTCCGCCGTGCGTGCCGCCGCGGCCCGCTGTGGCGCCTGAGGCTTCCCGTTCGCCATCCGTCCCGTTCCTGTTCCGTAGCGTTCTGGATTCTGAGGCCTCCGCTGGCGCGCTCCCGGTTCTGGAACTTTCCGGGATCGCCTTCGCCCCGCAGTCTTGCCCGGGCCTGGCCGCGCGTCCATTCGCCTTGCCGCTGCTGCGGCTTGCGGCCGGAAGGCGGCGGCCGGCGAACCGGCCGCCATGGCGGTCCCGCACATGGACGTCCGACATGGACGTCCGGGCATCCGGCCGCGCTGTGGCGGCGGGGCGCGGGACAACGTGGGGCAGGGGGAGGTGGGGCATGGGAGGGACAGGGGAGGGACAGGGGAAGAAACAGTCCGGCGAAGGGCGGAACGGGCGGCAATGGCGGCGGAAGGGGGACACCGGATGGACGCGCCGCCGGGAGGATGGGGGCGGGCTGTGTGCCGAGGCCGGACGTCCGGCGGCGGCGGGCATGGTTGCTCCGCTTCATGCGGTTCCGGTCCGGCCGCGCATGTTCCCTGGCCGATCCCGCAGCGGAGCCATGACGGGCCTCACTCCCCGACATCGCGCCAGGGCGTTCCGGAACGGCGTTCCGGAACGCGAACGCCTGCCGGCGTTTTCGCCGGCAGGCGCGTCATGACCCTCCATCAGGCTATGGGGAGCCTGCTCCTGATCCCGGTCGGGGCCGTCCGCCTGCGGCCAGCCCGTCAGTCCGGGACCCTGTCGCCTGGCCGCGGAGCTGCGTCCGCCGGCCTGCGGAGCCTGTCAGCCCAGCTGGATTGAGCCGGCCTCGGGGCCCTTGGGGCCTTCAACCAGCTTGACGATGACCTGCTGGCCTTCCTGCAGGTCGCCGATGCCGGAGCGGGTGAGGGCGGACTGGTGGACGAACACGTCCTTGCCGCCGCGCTCCAGGGCGATGAAGCCGAAGCCGCGCTCCGGGTTGAACCACTTCACCACGCCAGCCTCCTCCGGCACGCCCTCCAGCACGGAGGGGTCGAAGAAGCGGCCGCCGGGACGGCGCGGCCGGTCGCCGAAGCCGCCGCCGCTGCGCGGACCGCGGTCGCCGAAGCGCGGACGCGGCGGCTCGGCGGTGCTGGTGTCGACGTCGATGACCTGGGTGACCTGCGCGCCCTTCTGGCCCTGGCCAATGCGCACGGTCAGCGTGGTGCCGGGCTCGAGGGTGGAGTAGCCCGCCGCCTCAACCGGGCGGATGTGAAGAAAGGCCTCGCCAGAGCCGTCGGAAAGCTGCACGAAGCCGAAGCCTTTCTGGGCGTTGAACCACTTCACCGTAGCGCCAACCTCGGGACCGCCGAAATCCTGCTGGCGGGAATAGGATGGCCGGGAAGGCATGGGAGGCGCCATCTCGTGGGCCCATGGGTCGGGGGCGTTGTCACGGAAACGGCGACGGTCGCGGTAATCGTTGTCTCGGCTCATCCGGATACTCAGGTTATAAAAGTTCAAAGGCGCTGTCGGTACTTGCACGCCCGTGAATATTAGTAACCCCACTTTGCCCCGGTTGAAAGGGGGCGAGGGGCAGGAATCGCATAATCTTTTAGCCAGGCTGCAAAAATGATCGGCCAGGTCGCCCTGCTTAATTTTACAGCAATTTCCGGTAGAAGCGGCGCAGGCGGCGGCTCCGGTTTAAAATAATTGTCATTTTCTTGAGTATCCGCTCCGCCCGGCGCCGGCGGCGCGCGGCCGGCCGCTGTTCAGGCAAAGGAGAGGCGGCGGCGGCGGTCGCAATCATGTGAAGGCGCCCGCCGCTTCTTCGACGAACGCCCGCCGGGCGCGCGCTTCTCACAGTCCGCGCCGGCCCGCGTCTCGACTTGTGCGCCGCCGTTGCCTAAAGCAGCCAATTCGGGTCAGATCGCGCCTGCACGAGAACATGGCTCCGGCCGGCCGCACTGGGCGAACGCGGACCGGAGCCGCAAGGGAGAAATGGCGATGGCAGCCATCAATAATGTTACCGACCTCACGCTGGACGGCGACGTCGCCGTCATCACCCTGAATTCGCCGCCGGTGAACGCGCTGTCGGCCCCGGTGCGCGACGGCCTGTTCGACGCCTTCACCGCCGCCATCAACGATCCGGCCGCCAAAGCCATCGTTCTCATCTGCGCGGGCCGCACCTTCATCGCCGGGGCTGACATCTCCGAGTTCGGCAAGGGCCCCAGCGGCAAGCCGCTGCATGACGTGCAGGACCTGATGGAGAACGCGCCCAAGCCGGTCATCGCCGCCATCCACGGCACGGCGCTCGGCGGCGGCTTCGAGGTGGCGCTCACCGCGCACTATCGCGTGGCCGTGCCCTCGGCCAAGGTCGGCCTGCCGGAGGTGAAGCTGGGCCTGCTGCCCGGCGCCGGCGGCACGCAGCGCCTGCCGCGCCTCGTCGGCCCGGAGATCGCCCTGCACTACATGACCACCGGCGAGTTCATCGATTCGGACGTGGCGCTGAAGCACGGCCTGATCGACGAGCTGGTCGGGGAGGGCAGGCTGCGTGAGGGCGCCGTCGCCTTCGCCCGCAAGGTGCTGGCCGAAAACCGCCCGCTGAAGAAAGTCCGCGACATCCAGGACAAGGTCGAGGCCGCCCGCGGCAAGCCGGAGATCTTCGCGAACTTCCGCAAGGCCAACGCCCGCCGCTTCCGCGGCTTCGAGGCGCCGGAGGCCAACATCAAGTGCATCGAGGCCGCCGTGAACCTGCCCTTCGACGAGGGCATGAAGGTGGAGCGCAAGCTGTTCGAGGGTCTCGTCACCGGCTCGCAGTCGGCCGCGCAGCGCTACATGTTCTTCGCCGAGCGCCAGGCCGCCAAGATTCCGGACGTTCCGGAAGACACCCCGACGCTGCCCGTGAAGAAGGTGGGCGTCATCGGCGCCGGCACCATGGGCGGCGGCATCTCCATGAACTTCCTCAGCGTCGGCATCCCGGTCACCATCGTGGAGGCCACCAGGGAGGCGCTTGATCGCGGCGTGGCGATCATGCGCAAGAACTACGAGAACACGGCGAAGAAGGGCCGCCTCACCCAGGAGGACGTCGAGAAGCGCATGGGGCTGCTGACCCCGAGCCTCGACTACAACGACCTCGCCGACTGCGACCTCGTCATCGAGGCCGTGTTCGAGAACATGGACATCAAGAAGCAGGTGTTCGCGAAGCTGGACGGCATCGTGAAGCAGGGGGCGATCCTCGCCACCAACACCTCGTTCCTTGACGTCAACGAGATCGCCTCGGCCACCAGGCGGCCGGAGCACGTCATCGGCACGCACTTCTTCTCGCCGGCCAACGTGATGAAGCTGCTGGAGATCGTCCGCGGCGACAGGACCTCGAAGGAGGTCATCGCCACGGTGATGAAGCTGGCCAAGAAGATCGGCAAGGTGCCGGTGCTGGTGGGCGTCTGCTACGGCTTCGTCGGCAACCGCATGCTGGCCCAGCGCCAGCGCGAGGCCAACAAGCTGATTCTTGAAGGCGCCATGCCGTGGGACGTGGACCGCGTGCTCTACGACTTCGGCTTCCCCATGGGCCCGTTCGCCATGTCTGACCTCGCCGGCCTCGACATCGGCTGGCAGAAGGAGACCTCGAAGTCCGAGACCCTGCGCGACGTGCTGTGCGAGATGGACCGTCGCGGCCAGAAGAACGGCAGGGGCTTCTACGACTACGACGAGAACCGCAACGCCACGCCTTCGGCCGAGGTCGAGAAGCTCATCATCGAGTTCTCGAAGAAGAAGGGCATCGAGCGCCGCGGGATTTCCGACGAGGAGATCCTCGAGCGCTGCATCTACCCGATGATCAACGAGGGCGCGAAGATCCTCGAGGAGGGCAAGGCCATCCGCGGCTCCGACATCGACGTGGTGTGGATCTACGGCTATGGCTGGCCGGTCTACCGCGGCGGCCCGATGTTCTACGCGGATCTCATCGGCGCGGACAAGGTGCTGGCGAAGCTGAAGGAATTCGAGCAGAAGCACGGCGAGGACTTCCGCCCCGCCGCGCTGCTGGAGAAGGTGGCCGCCGAGGGCAGGAAGCTGCGCCAGCTCTGATTCCACAAAGTCACGCCAGGGGCGGGCCGCCCGCCCGCCTCGCGGAAAACCCGGCGCATGCGCCGGGTTTTTTGCCGTCTGGGAGGGGGCGCCTCCGGTCCTTCCGCGCGGGACGGGAACGTCCCTCCGGCCCGGCGCCGGATCCGGCGCGCGGCGCCCCGGAGCGGCCGCCAACCCCGCCGCCGGGGGGCACCGGAAACCGCCCAGGCGCTTCATCGCGCGGGCGTTTTCGGGGCAGGGGATCCGGGCCGCCGGAAGGCCGGCGGCAGGCGCTGGCGCGCCGCGCGCCGGCCGGCCCCCGCACAGGCGCGGACGGCTGCGGCGGGCCGCAGCGGCTTTTCCAGCGAAATGACGATCTAACGCTTGATCAAGGCTTGCCTTCGCCCCGCCGTTGTAGACAATGGCTGGCTCAGGCAGGCGGCCTGACGGCCGGACGGTTGCAAATGCGTCCGGTTGCGGCGACAATGTCGGACCCGACAAAAAAGAATGACGACGCGGGGTTCAGGGAGGGATTTTCATGCGTGACATGACGCCAGCGGCGGCCGCCTTGCGCCGCATAACCGGACCGGAAAAATCCGTCCGTCATATCCACAACAACATCTAGCGCCGGGTAGCCCAGCATGTCAGGACCTATACTGTCCGTGCGGGATGTCGCCGTCCGTTTTGGCGGCATCGTCGCGCTCGGCGGCGTTTCGTTCGATCTTCCGGCCCAGCAGATTAACGCGCTGATCGGGCCGAACGGCGCCGGCAAGACCACGCTCTTCAACTGCCTCAGCAGGCTGTACACGCCCACCAGCGGCGACATCCTGTTCGAGGGCAAGTCGCTGCTGACGCGTCCGGCCCACCGGATCGCCGAGATCGGCATCGGCCGCACCTTCCAGAACCTGGCGCTGTTCCAGAACCTGACGGTGCTCGACAACGTCCGCATCGGCTGCCACTGCCAGACCCGCGGCGACTATGTAAGCGACGCGCTCGCGCTGCCGTGGAGCCGGCGGACCGAGAAGGAGGTCGACCACACCTCGCGGGAGATCATCCGTTATCTCGACCTGCAGTCGGTGATGTACCGCCGGGTGGGCGACCTGCCCTTCGGCACGCAGAAGCGCGTGGAGATGGCGCGCGCCCTGGCTTCGAAGCCGAAGCTGCTGCTGCTGGACGAGCCGGCCGCGGGCCTCAACCACGGCGAGGTGGAGGAGCTCGGCGAGCTGATCAAGCACGTGCGCGACGACCGCAAGCTCACCGTGCTGCTGGTCGAGCATCACATGAGCCTGGTGATGTCGATTTCCGACCGCGTCGTGGCGCTGAACTTCGGCCGCAAGATCGCCGAGGGCACGCCGGCGGAGGTTCAGGCCAATCCGGACGTTATCGCTGCTTACCTCGGGACCGACCAATGACGAAGCTTCTTGAAGTCAGGGGGCTGCACGCCGGTTACGGACAGACCAAGGTTCTGCACGGTCTGGACTTCACCATCGAGCAGGGCAGCGTCACGGCGCTTCTGGGCGCCAACGGCGCCGGCAAGACCACGACCCTGCGCGCGCTGTGCGGCATGATCCGGCGCAGCGGCGACATCCTGCTGCTGGGCGAGCAGATCAACCGCAAGCAGACCGAGGAGATCGTCCGCGCGGGCGTCGCCCACGTTCCGGACGGCCGCGGCACCTTCACCCGCCAGACGGTGGAGGAGAATCTCCAGCTTGGCGCCATGACCCGGTCCGACAAGGCCGGCATCGCCCAGGACATGGAGATGGTCTACAGCTACTTCCCGATCCTCAAGCAGCGCCGCCACCAGCAGGCGGGCCTGCTCTCGGGCGGCGAGCAGCAGATGCTGGCCGTGGGCCGGGCGCTGATGCTGCGTCCGAAGCTGATGCTGCTGGATGAGCCCTCCTTCGGCCTTGCGCCCATGATCACCAAGGAGATCTTCCAGATCTTCGGTGAGCTCAACCGCAAGGAGAAGGTCTCCATGCTCGTGGTGGAGCAGAACGCCCAGATCGCGCTGGAACTGGCGGACCAGGCGTACCTGCTCGAGACGGGCCGCATCGTGTTCTCGGGGCGCGCGGACGACATCCGCGGCGACGAGAACCTCCGCAAGGCCTATCTGGGCTACTGAGGAGCCGACTGATGGAACTCCTGTTTCAGCAAATCATCGCGGGCATCTCGACCGGCTCCATTTACGCCTGCGTCGCGCTCGCCGTCGTCATGATCTATGTGGCCATCGGCCACCTCAACTTCGCCCAGGGCGAAATGGCGATGTTCTCCACGTTCATCGCCTGGCAGCTCATCACCTGGGGCGTGCCCTACTGGGTGGCGTTCTTCCTCACCGTGGCCATCTCCTTCGTGGGCGGCGTGGTGATCGAGCGCGTCATCTTCAAGCCGCTGGACAACGCGCCGGTGCTGAGCCACGTGGTGATGTTCATCGCCCTGCTCACCATTCTCACCAGCGCCGCCGGCTTTATCTGGGACTTCTCGATCAAGACGTTCCCGTCGCCGTTCGGTTCGGCCCCGCTGTTCGGCTCCAGCCTGATCAGCGCCCACCAGGCCGGCATGATGGCGGTGACGCTGATCCTGCTGCTCGCGCTGTTCTTCTTCTTCCGGTACACCCGCGTGGGCCTGGCGCTGCGCGCCTCGGCCGACAATCCGGTGTCCGCCCGCCTGGTCGGCATCCGCGTGTCGTGGATGATCGCCCTTGGCTGGGGCCTGGCCGCCGCCATCGGCGCGGTGGCGGGCATGATGGTGGCGCCGGTGGTGTTCCTTGAGCCCAACATGATGCTCGGCATCCTGGTCTACGGCTTCGCCGGCGCGGTGCTCGGCGGCCTCACCAGCCCGGGCGGCGCCGTGCTCGGCGGCTTCCTCGTGGGCATCATCGAGAACCTCGCGGGCACGTTCATCCCGGTCATCGGCGGTGAACTGAAGCTCACCATCGCCCTGTGCATCATCGTTCTGGTGCTCGTCCTGAAGCCGGGCGGTCTGTTTGGCCGCGCAACCGTCCAGCGGGTGTGATCATGTCTGTGAATATTGAGGAAGCGGCGGAACATCCGCCGGTCGCCGCCGAGATCGAGACCTCGCCCTTCGGCCGCGACAGGCTCCTGCGCACGATCTTCAACCTCGCCCTGCTGGTCGTGCTGCTGGCGCTGCCGTTCGTCACGAAGAGCTTCTTCGTGTTCCAGATCACGATGGTGATGATCTACGCCATCGCGATCCTCGGCCTGAACCTGCTGACTGGCTTCAACGGCCAGTTTTCGCTCGGTCACGCCGCCTTCTATGCGATCGGCGCCTACACGGCGGCGATCCTCATGGACCAGGCCGACGTCCCCTATTACTGGACGCTGCCGGTCGCGGGCGTCATCTGCTTCGTGTTCGGCTTCCTGTTCGGCCTGCCGGCGCTGCGCCTCGAGGGCATCTATCTCGCCCTCGCGACCTTCGCGCTGTCCGTCGCCACCCCCCAGATCCTCAAGCTGTCGCCGCTTGAGCACTGGACCGGCGGCGTGCAGGGCATCGTCATCATGAAGCCGGACGCGCCGTGGGGGCTGCCGCTCAACCAGGACCAGTGGCTGTACTTCTTCACGCTCGCCGTGACCGCCCTGATGTTCTGGATGGCGCGCAACCTGCTGCGCTCCCGCACCGGCCGCGCCATGATGGCCATTCGCGACAACCCGATCGCGTCGCGCTCCATGGGCGTCAACAACTCGCTGTACAAGGCCACCACCTTCGGCGTCAGTGCCCTGTTCACCGGCGTCGCCGGCGCGCTCGGCGCCATCGTGGTGCAGTTCGTGGCGCCGGACAGCTTCACCGTGGTCCTGTCGATCGCCCTGCTGGTGGGCCTCGTGGTCGGCGGCGTGGGCTGGGTGCCGGGAGCCTTCTTCGGCGGCCTGTTCGTGCTGTTCGTTCCGAACATCGCCGAGCAGTTCTCCAAGGGGCTCTCGGGCGCCTTCTACGGCCTGATCCTGATGTTCCTGGTTTTCGTCATGCCCTCGGGCGTGGCGGGGTTCCTCGCCCTCATCCGGCAGAAGCTGGCCAGGAGGTGAGGCGATGGCGGCTCCCCCTGTCAGGCCTGAGGTCGGCGGGCGGAGCGTGGAACGCGCGGTTTCGCGCTGCGGCGCGGCGGTCCCTGTGGGCCGCCGCGTTTTTTTGCGCCGGCGTCTGTGAGAGGGCGGCCGGCTGCTTCCGCAGGCCGCCCCTTGCATCCGCCGGCGCGTTGTGGGGAGGAAGCGAAATGAAAAAGCCTGCAGGAAGTTTTCTGAAGCGTTCCGTCCTTGCGGCGGCGGGAGCGGCCGCCGTCCTGCTCGCCGGCGTGGCCGGCGTCTCCGCGGCCGGCAAAAAATACGGGCCCGGCGTCTCCGACACGGAGATCGTGTTCGGCCAGACCATGCCCTACAGCGGCCCGGCTTCGGCCTATGGCGTGATCGGCAAGGCGGAGGAAGCCTATTTCCGCATGGTCAACGACCGGGGCGGAATCAACGGCCGCAAGCTGCGCATGCTCAGCTATGACGACGGCTACAGCCCGCCCAAGACCGTGGAGCAGATCCGGCGCCTGGTGGAGCAGGACAACGTGCTCTTCACCTTCCAGACGCTCGGCACGCCGTCCAACGCGGCCATCCAGAAATACATGAACCAGAAGAAGGTGCCGCAGCTGTTCGTCTCGACCGGCGCCTCGCGTTTCTCGGACCCGAAGGAATTCCCCTGGACGATGGGGTTCAACCCCACCTATCTGACCGAGGGGCGCATCTATGGCCGCTACATCCGCAAGAACCATCCTGACGGCAAGATCGCCATTCTCTACCAGAACGACGACTTCGGCCGCGAGGTCATCCAGGGCCTGCGCCAGGGGCTCGGCGACGCCGCGGACAGGATGATCATCGCCGAGGTGTCCTATGAGGTCACCGATCCCACGGTCGACTCGCAGATGGTGAAGCTCAAGAACTCGGGCGCGAACATCTTCGTCAACCTCACCACGCCCAAGTTCGCCGCCCAGTCGATCCGCAAGGCGGCGGAGATCGGCTGGAAGCCCATCCAGCTGCTCACCGTCAATTCGGTGTCCATCACCCAGGTGCTCGTGCCCGCCGGCGTGGAGAACGCCAGGGGGATCATGAGCATCGGCTATCTCAAGGACTGGACCGACCCGGAGTGGAAGGACGATCCCGGCATGAAGCGCTGGGAGGCGTTCATGGACCGCTACCTGCCGGGCGCCGACAAGGCCAACGCCAGCTATCTCTACGCCTACACCGCCGCCCAGCTGATGGAGCACGTACTGCGCCAGGCCGGCGACGATCTCACCCGCGAGAACATCATGAAGACCGCGGCCAGCCTGAAGGACGTGAAGCTTGACCTGCTGCTGCCGGGCATGACCATCAACACCAGCCCGGACGACTATCTGGTGATCGAGCAGATGCGCATGGCCCGGTTTGACGGCGAACGCTGGGCGCCGTTCGGCGAGCTGATCGACGCCTCCGACGTGCGCTGACGCCGTGGCGGCATAACAATCTATAATATGAGGCGCACGGGCGCCGGGCGGCCGCCGCCCGGCGCATTTTTCGCGCCGGCGGGGCCGGCGTCCGCGACGGCGCGGCCTTGCGGGGCGTGTGGCCGCTCCGGCCTGGGACGCGCGCGGCGCGTCATGGCAACATCATGACATAAAATGTATTTTTCGTTCCGCCTCCGCCGGCTGGCGGCGCGGGCGCCGGCCGGCGCCACGCCGGCGCCCTGCAGGGGCTTGGCGCCTCCGCCCCCTCTGGCTACGCCGGAAGAGACCCGTGGCCTGAATTATAGATAACTGGGGGCAAACATGATGCGACGGAAGGCTCTTTCGCGCAGGGGCTTCGTGGCGGGCGCCGCGGCGGGCGCGGCGCTGCTGGGCGCGCCAGCCGCGCGGGCGGGGGTGGAGGAGATCCGCATCGGCTCCATCTGTCCCTACAGCGGCCCGGCCTCGGCCTATGGCGTCATCGGACAGGTGCAGGCGGCATGGTTCCGCAAGGTCAATGACGGGGGCGGGGTCAATGGCCGGCCGGTGCGCTTCATCAGCCGTGACGACGCGTACAATCCGGCCCGGGCGCTGGAGCAGACCCGTCGCCTCGTCGAATCGGACGGGGTGCTGGCCGTGTTCAATCCGCTCGGCGCTCCCTCCAACACCGCCATCCGCCAGTACCTGAACGACCGGCGCACGCCGCAGCTGTTCGTGGCCTCCGGGGCGACCAAATGGGGCGACTGGCGCAACTATCCCTGGACCATCAGCGGCCAGCCCTCCTACCAGGCGGAAGCACAGGTCTACGCGCGGCTGATGCTGGAGCGCACGCCGGCGGGACGCATCGGCGTGCTTTACCAGAACGACGACTTCGGCCGCGACTATCTCAAGGGCCTGGCCGGGGGGCTCGGCGACCGGGCGGAGCGGATGATCGTGGCGCGCGAGCCGTATGAAACCGGCGACGCCACGGTGGACGGCCGGCTGCTGGCGCTGAAGGCGGCCGGGGCGGACGTGGCGTTCATCGTCGCCACGCCCAAGTTCGCCGCCCAGGCCATCCGCCGCATGGCCGAGACCGGCTGGCGGCCGGAGCGCTACCTGGTCAGCGTGTCGCAGACCGTGGCCGGCGTCATGCGGCCGGCCGGGCTGGCCAATGGCGCGGGCGTCATCAGCAGTTATTACCTCAAGGATCCGGCCGATCCGGCCTGGCGCGACGATCCCGCCATGGCCGAGCTCAACGCCTTTCTGGACCGTTACCTGCCGGGGGCGGACCGCAACGATATTCTTGTCGTTTACGGTTACGTGCTGGGGCAGCTGCTGACCCACGTCCTCGAACGCTGCGGCGACGAGCTGACGCGCGACAACCTGATGCGCCAGGCCACCTCCATCAGGGAGCTGCGCCTCGGGCTGCTGCTGCCGGGGGTGACCATCAGCACCGGGCCGCAGGACTACTTCCCCTTCAAACAGCTGCAGCCGCTGCAGTTCGACGGCGAGCGCTGGCGTCCGCTTGGCGGCGTGGTCGCGACGGAGGCGCGCCTGTAGTCCGCGGCGCCTGGTCCGGCGGGTGGGGCGACCTGGAAGAAAGTATATGCGTCAATGGTTTAAGGAGGATGCGCGTCGTTATCCGTTGCAACTGGTTACAGTTGAAACAGAATGGACGGCAAGCGCGCGGGGATGAACGACAAGCGCGCGGCCGTTCATTCAGAGAGGGTAATGCCATGTACGCAGCGACACTGACCAGGGTGGGCGCGACCCTTGCGGGCCTGGCGCTCGCCGCGCTCGCGGGGCCGCCGCAGGCCGCGGCGGCGGAGAAACGTTACGGGCCGGGCGTCACCGACACCGAGATCCGCATCGGCAACATCATGCCCTACAGCGGTCCCGCCTCGGCCTACGGCACCATCGGAACGACCGAGGCGGCCTATTTTCGCAAGGTAAATGACGAAGGCGGAATAAACGGGCGCAAGATATCCTTCATCTCCTATGACGACAGCTACAGCCCGCCCAAGGCGGTGGAGCAGGTGCGCAAGCTGGTGGAGCAGGACAACGTGCTGCTGGTGTTCAACCCGCTGGGCACGCCGTCCAACACCGCCATCCAGCGGTACCTCAACGACAAGGGCGTGCCCCAGCTGTTCGTGGCCACAGGGGCCACCAAATGGGGCGATTACAAGGCCTTCCCGTGGACCATGGGCTGGCAGCCCACCTACCAGGGCGAGGGGCGCATCTACGCGCGTTACATTCTCGACAACCACCCGAAGGGCAAGATCGCCGTGCTCTACCAGCACGACGACTTCGGCCGCGACTATCTGAAAGGCCTGAAAGACGGCCTCGGCGCCAGGGCGAAGGACATGATCGTCGCCGAGGAGTCCTACGAGATCTCGGCGCCGACGGTGGACGCGCAGATCCTCAAGCTGCGCTCAAGCGGCGCCGACATATTCGTCAACATCACCACGCCCAAGTTCGCCGCCCAGGCCATCCGCAAGGTGGCGGAGATCGGCTGGAAGCCCGTGCACCTGCTGGTCAACGTCTCCGCCTCGGTGGGCTCGGTGATGAAGCCCGCCGGTTTTGAGAACGCCCAGGGCGTCATGAGCGTGAACTACATGAAGGACCCCACCGATCCGGGGCTGAAGGACGATCCCGGCGTGAAGGAGTGGAACGCCTTCATGGACAAGTACCTGCCGGGCGTCGACAAGAGCCAGTCCAACTATGTCTACGGCTACAACGTGGCCCGCACGCTGGAGCAGGTGCTGCGCCAGGCCGGCGACGACCTCTCCCGCGAGAACGTCATGAGGCAGGCCGCCAACCTCAAGAACTTCGATCCGGGCATGCTGCAGCCGGGCATCACCATCAACACCAGCCCGACTGACTATTATCCGATCGAGCAGGAGCGCATGATGCGCTTCGAGGGCGACCGCTGGGTCAACTTCGGCCCGGTGATCAGCGGCGCCATGGACTGACGGCGGCTCGCGGCCGGCGCGCCGCGGGCCCTGCGCCCGCCGGGAAAAACGCCCGCCGGCTGGAGGCTCGCCGGCGCGGCGCCTGGCGGGCGCGGCGGAAAGGCGCTCCGGGCGGAGCACGGAGCGCGCCGCCACGCCGGCGTCTCAGGCCGGGTCCTGGCAGGCCAGATGCACCCGGTTGGCGAAGCCGGCGTCGTCGCCCTGCGCCAGCAGCGGCGCGGCGTCGGCCGCCGCGTCGCACAGGCGCTCCACCCATGGGCGCTCCGCCTTCGCGAAATCGCCGAGCACCCAGGCGTGCACGGCGTCCTTGTGGCCGGGGTGGCCGATGCCCATGCGCACGCGCCGGTAGTCGTTGCCGACAAGGCTGGTGATGGAGCGCAGGCCGTTGTGGCCGGCGTTGCCGCCGCCGGTCTTCACCCGCAGGCGGCCGGGAGCGAGGTCGAGCTCGTCGTGGAACACCACAACGTCCTGCAGCGGTATGCGGAAGAAACGCACCGCCTCGGCCACGGCGCGGCCGGATTCGTTCATGTAGGTCTGCGGCTTCAGCAGCAGCACGCGCGCGTCGCCGAGCATGACGTTGGCCGCCTGGGACTGGAAGCGGCTGCGCCAGGGCTCGGCGCCATGGCGTCTGGCGATGGCGTCCACGGCCATGAAGCCGATGTTGTGACGGTTGCCGGCGTATTTGGCGCCCGGGTTGCCCAGGCCGACGAACAGCAGCATGCCAGTCGCCCTTCCTGTTCCTGCCTTCCGTCCGCGGACGCGGCGCCGCGGCGGTCATGAAGCGGCGGTCATGAAAAAGGCGGGGGCGTCGCCGCTCCCGCCGGTTTCCGCGTCGCCGTCACGCGCTGCGCGACTGCGCGGCCGCGATGGATCAGGCCTCCGGAGCGCCTTCGGCCGCAGCGGCCTCCTCGCTCACGGTGGGCGGCACCACGCTGGCGATGGTGAAGTCGCGGTCGGAGATGCTCGGCTGGGCGCCTTCCGGCAGCTTCACGGCGGAAATGTGGATGGTGTCGCCCATCTGGAGGCCGGTCAGGTCGATCTCGATCGCCTCCGGAATGGCGTTGGGGCTGACCGAGAGGCTCACGTGGTGGCGCACCACGTTCAGCGTGCCGCCGGCCTTCAGGCCGGGCGAAGCCTCATGGTTGATGAAGTGCACCGGCACCTCGACGTCGATGGTGGCGTCGCTGGTCACGCGCAGGAAGTCCACGTGCAGCGGCGTGTCGCGCACCGGGTCAAGCTGGTAGTCGCGCGGAATCACGCGCTCGACGCGGTCGCCCACCCTGATCTCGAAGATGGTGGTCATGAAGCCGCCGGCGTAGATGGCCTGGCGCAGCGGCGCGTATTCGATGGAGATCGGCAGGGGCTCCTTGCCGGCGCCGTAGATGACGGCGGGCGTGCGGCCCTGGCGACGCAGCGCGCGGGCGGCCCCCTTGCCGACCCGGTCGCGCGCCTCGGCGATGATCTGCTTGACGGCGGTCATGATTGAAATCCTTGAAACGAATGCAAACAGCCGCCTCGCGGCGGCCGGTCCGTGCCCGCGCCTCCAAGGGTGTCTGACGGGCAGGGGCCTTATAGCCGCCGCCGGCGCCGCTGGCAATAACGGGGCGCCGGCGTGCGTGGCCGTCTCAGCCGCCGGCGCCGGGCTCCTGCGGCCGCGCCTTCGGGCTGGCGCGGTAGTCGCCGAAGGCGGCGTCGCGTTCGCCCAGCAGCTGCGACACGCTGGCGCCGTCGCGGCGGAATCGGCTGAAATAGTCGTGGCTCGCCCGGGTGGTCAGCGCCAGCGCCTGCAGCTCGGTTCCGGCGCGGATGCCGGCGCGCAGGCCCATGATCTCCATGGCCCGGTGCACGGCGCGCTTGTTGATCTGCTGCAGCTCCGGCGGCGTCAGCGCCACGCGCCGCGCGACGGCCAGCACCTTTTCCTCCAGCTCCTCCGACGGAAAGGCCCGGTTGGCGAAGCCCCACTGCGCCGCCTCCACGCCGGTCATGGCGTCGCCGGTGAGATACAGCTCCATGGCCCGGCGCATGCCCACCAGCCAGGGATGGAACTGGTTGTCCGGCGGGCTCATCAGCCGGGTGGGCGGATAGCCGATCTGCGCGTCCATCGCCACATAGACCAGGTCGCAGCAGGCGGCGAGCTCGCTGCCGCCGGCGAGGCAGTAGCCGTGCACCTGGGCGATCACCGGCTTGGCCAGGTCCCAGATGCGCGTCCAGCCGTCGGTCACGTGGCGGGCCCACTGGCCGGGGCCGCCGGGGGTGTAGAACGGCTGGCCTTCGGCGTTGTTTTCGGAGAGGTCGTAGCCGGAGCTGAAGCACGGGCCGGCCCCGCGGATGACGGTGACATGCACCTGCGGATCCCGGTCCGCCTCCTCCAGGGCGCGCATCAACGCGCCGCGCAGGGCGTTGTTGAGGGCGTTGCGCCTGTGCGGCCGGTTCAGCGTCAGCCGGCGCACCCCAGGCGCTGGATCGTCGACGAGAAGCACCTCGCCGCCGGCGGCGGCGCTGTCGCTGGACATGGGGTTTCCTCCACTGTTCCTGTGCCCTGGCCATTATCGGCGCCGGGGCGCGGGGCGTCGACCATCCCCGCGCGGCGCCCGGCCGGCGGCCGTTCCCGCCGCCATGTAGCGCCGCCAGCCGGCGGCGCGCAGCTCGCAGGCCGGACAGGCGCCGCAGCCATAGCCCCAGTCGTGGCGGCGCGAGCGGTCGCCCACATAGCAGGTATGGCTGTGCTCCAGAATCACGTCGCGCAGCGCCGCCCCGCCCAGCTCCTCGGCCAAGGCGAATGTGGCGGCCTTGTCGCGCCACATCAGCGGCGTGTGCAGCACGAAACGGGTCTCCATGCCGAGGTTCAGCGTCACCTGCAGCGCCTTGATCGTGTCGTCGCGGCAGTCCGGATAGCCGGAGAAGTCGGTCTCGCACACGCCGAGGACGATGTGCCGGCAGCCGCGCCGGTAGGCGACGGCCGCGGCGAAGGTGGCGAACAGCAGGTTGCGCCCGGGCACGAAGGTGTTGGGCAGGCCGGATTCGCTGGCGACGATGGCGATCTCGCGCGTCATCGCCGTGTCCGAAATCGCCCCCAGCGCCGACAGCTCCAGCATGTGGTCCTCGCCCAGCCGGCCGGGCAGGCGCGCGGCGAAGGGCGCGGCCGGATCGGCGAGCGCGGCGCGGATGGTCTTGCGGCACGTGAGCTCCACCGCGTGACGCTGGCCATAGTCAAAGCCGATGGTCTCCACCTCGGCGAAGCGCGCCAGCGCCCAGGCGAGGCAGGTGGAGGAGTCCTGGCCGCCGGAAAGCAGCACCAGGGCGCGGTCATCGTTCAGCTGCATGCGGGTTCCTGGTCAGGCCTGAAACGCGGACCCGCCGGCTCCGCGGCCGGAGCGGGCGGGCCGATCATAACGCAAACGGCCCGGAAGCGCCGTCGCGCCTCCGGGCCGCAGGGTCAGGCGGCCGCCAGCCGGCTCAGTCGAACAGGCTGGAGACGCTGGTCTCGGAGGCGGTGCGGCCGATGGCCTCGCCAATGAGCGGGGCGATGGAGAGCACGCGGAAGTTCCTGGCCACGCGCACCGCTTCGGTCGGCTGGATCGAATCGGTGATGACCATTTCCTTCAGGCTGGAGGAGGCGATGCGCGCCACCGCGCCGCCGGAGAGCACGCCATGGGTGCAGTAGGCGGAAACCTGCCTGGCGCCCTTCTGCAGCAGCGCCTCGGCGGCGTTGCACAGCGTGCCGCCCGAGTCGACGATGTCATCGATGAGGATGCAGGAACGGCCCTGCACGTCGCCGATGATGTTCATCACCTCGCTCTCGCCGGGGCGCTCGCGGCGCTTGTCGACGATGGCCAGCGGCGCGTCGATGCGCTTGGCGAGGGCGCGGGCGCGCACCACGCCGCCCACGTCGGGCGAGACCACCATCACGTCCTCGCCGGCGTAGCGCTCCTTGATGTCGCGCACCATCACCGGGGCGGCGTAGAGATTGTCGGTGGGGATGTCGAAGAAGCCCTGGATCTGGCCGGCGTGCAGGTCCAGCGTCAGCACGCGGTCGGCGCCGGCGCGGGTGATGAGGTTGGCCACCAGCTTGGCGGAGATCGGGGTGCGCGGGCCGGGCTTGCGGTCCTGGCGGGCGTAGCCGAAATAGGGAATCACCGCGGTGACGCGGCGGGCCGAGGAGCGGCGGAGCGCGTCAATGATGATCAGCAGCTCCATCAGGTGGTCGTTCGCGGGGTAGGACGTGGACTGGATCACGAACACGTCCTCGCCGCGCACGTTCTCCTGGATCTCCACGAACACTTCCATGTCAGCGAAACGCTTGACCTGGCAGGTCGCCAGCGGCGTTTCCAGATATTCAGCAATCGCTTCAGCGAGCTGCCGGTTGGAGTTGCCGGCGACGAGCTTGATGGAGGGTTTCATGCTGACGGCCATTCTCTGATGTGTCCGGCGCGGCGCGGGCAGTTGCGACCTTTCCGGAAAAGGCCCTGCGCGGGCCGGAACGGTGTGCGGCGTCAGCCCGCGCGGTCACGCGTGGCTGCCGGGAACTGACGCTGGGGACTGGACGTCCGGCTATTACCAGCGCGCGCCGGCGGGAACAACAGCAGACTTTGCGGCGGCCCTGGCGCCAGACGCGTAAAAATGTCTCCGGCCGGAGACGCGCCGCCATGGCGCCGCCGCGTCCTGACTTTGCGAAAGCGCGCTGACGCGACTAGATCATGGACATGAGCCGCCTCCCTCACGCGACCCCTTCCGGACAGGCCGGTCCGGCGGCGCCTGACGCCGCGGACGCTGCAGGCACCGGCGCGCCCGCGCCGGCGGCCGCCGCCGCGCGGCCCGCCGACCCTGAGCCGCCGCCCGCCGGCGGGCCGGCGCCAGCGTATCCCGCGCCGGCGGAGAGCGACGCGCAGGCCGGCTTCGCCGAGAGCGACTCCGGCGTCGAGCTTGATCTCGCCGGCGACTCCGCCATGGCGGAGGGGGCGCTGGCCGCCGGCGTCGAGGTCATCCGCCGTTTCTGGCGCACGCTGCCCGGCTCGCCCGGCGTCTACCGCATGATCGACGCCAGCGGCGAGGTGCTCTACGTCGGCAAGGCCCGCAACCTGAAGAACCGCGTCGCCAGCTATACCCGCGGCGTCGGCCACGGCGGGGCGCGCACCGCGCGCATGATCGCCGCCACGGCGCGCATGGAGTTCGTCACCACCCGCACCGAGACCGAGGCGCTGCTGCTGGAGGCCAACCTCATCAAGCAGCTGCGACCGCGCTACAACGTGCTGCTGCGCGACGACAAGTCGTTTCCCTACATCCTGGTCACGTCCGGCCATCGCGCGCCGCAGCTGGTGAAGCATCGCGGCCCGCGCAACCGGCCGGGCGACTATTACGGACCCTTCGCCAGCGCCAGCGCCGTGGCCCGCACCCTGGACGCCATGGAGCGGGCCTTCATGCTGCGCACCTGCTCCGACACCTATTTCGAGAACCGCACGCGGCCCTGCCTGCAGTTCCAGATCAGGCGCTGCTCCGGCCCGTGCACCAACGAAATCTCGCAGGAGGACTACGACGCCCTCGTCGCCGAGGCGAAGGCGTTCCTCTCCGGGCGCAGCACCGCCGTGCGCGAGCGCCTCGCCCGCGAGATGCAGGCCGCGTCCGACCGGCTGGAGTTCGAAAAGGCCGCCCGCTACCGCGACCGTCTCGCCGCGCTCTCGGCCATCCAGTCGTCGCAGGACATCAACCCGCGCACGGTGGAGGAGGCGGACGTGTTCGGCATCGCCGAGCAGGCCGGGCAGTTCTGCGTGCAAGCGTTCTTTTTCCGCAACCGCCAGAACTGGGGCAACGTCTCCTATTTCCCCCGCGCCGACCGTTCGACGGGCGCCGGCGAGGTGCTGGGGGCGTTCATCGCCCAGTTTTACGACGACCGGCCGTGTCCGCGCCTGATCCTCACCTCGACGGAGCCCGACGACAGCGAGCTGCTGGCGGCGGCGCTGGCGGCGAAGAGCGGCCACGCGGTGGAGCTGGTCACGCCGAGGCGCGGCGAGAAGCGGGACCTGGCCGGCCACGCCGCCCGCAACGCCCATGAGGCGCTGTCGCGCCGCCTCGCCGAAACCGCCTCGCAGCAGAAGCTGATGCAGGCGCTGGCCGGCGCCCTTGGCCTGCCGCGGCCGCCGCGCCGCATCGAGGTTTATGACAACTCCCACATCATGGGGACCAACGCCGTCGGCGGCATGATCGTGGCCGGGCCGGGCGGTTTCGCCAAAACCCATTACCGCACCTTCAACATGCGCGCCGCCGATCTCACGCCCGGCGACGATTACGCCATGATGAAGGAGATGCTGCGCCGCCGCTTCGCCCGGCTGCTGAAGGAGGCGCCGCGTCCGGCAGCGACGGAGGCGGCGGCCGCGGGGGCGGACGTCGCCGCGCCGCCCGGCGCCGGGGCGGGGCCGTCGCCGGCGCCGGAGGCGGAGGCCTGCCTGGCGGACGAGGCCGCCGACCCCGGCGCGCTGCCGGCCTGGCCGGACCTGGTGCTGGTGGACGGCGGCCGCGGCCAGCTGGAGGCGGCGCGCGCCGTGTTCGCCGAACTGGGGGTGACCGGGGTGGCGCTGGCGGCCATCGCCAAGGGCGCCGACCGCGACGCCGGCCGCGAGACCTTTTTCATGGAGGGCCGGCGGCCGTTCCGGTTGCCGCCGCGCGATCCGGCGTTGTATTTCGTGCAGCGTCTGCGCGACGAGGCGCACCGTTTCGCCATCGGCGCGCACCGGGCCCGCCGTCGCAAGGATCTGACCCGCAGCCCGCTGGACGGCATCCCGGGGGTCGGGCCGGCGCGCAAGCGCGCGCTGCTGCTGCATTTCGGCACGGCGAAGGCGGTCGCCGCCGCCTCGCTGGAGGATCTGGCGCGGACGCCAGGCGTCAACGCCGCCACCGCGCGGGCCGTTTACGCTTTCTTTCATGATGGCGCCGGCTGATTGCCGCAGGGCGCCGGCCTGGTTCCGTCACAGGGTCCGCCGCGCGGGCGGCGCGCGGACCCGCGGCCCGCCCGCCGCTGTCCGCCGTTCCGCCGCCCTGGCCCTGCGCCGACCGTGAGCTGCACCGTGACCACACGCCCGACCGCCTTCAGCCTGCCCAACCTGCTCACTTACGCCCGCCTGGTCGCCGTGCCGGCGGTGGCCGGCTGCCTGTTCTGGCCGCAGGAGCACGCCATGCGCTGGGCGGCGCTGGCCATCTACGTGCTGGCGGCGGTCACCGACTATCTCGACGGCTATTTCGCCCGCGCATGGTCGCAGCAGTCGGCCATCGGCCGCATGCTCGATCCCATCGCCGACAAGGTGCTGGTGGCGGCTTCGCTGCTGATGCTGTGCGCCAGCGGCGACATCGCCGGCTGGTCCCTGTGGGCGGCGATCATCATTCTTGCGCGCGAGATCCTGGTGTCCGGCCTGCGCGAATTTCTCGCCGGGCTGCACGTCAGCGTGCCGGTGTCCACCGTGGCCAAATGGAAGACAACGCTGCAGCTCGTCGCCGTCGGGTTTCTGATCGTCGGGCCGGCCGGCGACGCCGTGCTGCCGGCCAGCAGCAGCATCGGCGTGATCCTGCTGTGGGCGGCGGCGCTGCTGACCCTCTACACCGGCTGGGACTACATGCGCGCCGGCGTGCGACGCCTGCTGGAGGCGGACGGACAGGGGCGCTGACGGCGCATCCGCGCGCCCGCCGGCGACGGGGACGCCCGGGCCATGGCCCGGCCCGCAGGACGGCGGGAGCGGCCCGGTCAGGCCGCCGCCGATTTCGGCTGCACCTCGGCGGTGTAGTCGTCCATCAGCTGCCGGGTGATGGGGCCGGGCGTGAAGCGCCACTCGGCGATCTCGCTCACCGGAGTCACCTCGGCGGCGGTGCCGGTAATGAAGCACTCCTCGAAGTCGCCCAGCTCCCCGGGCATGATCACCCGCTCCTGCACCTCGATGCCGCGGCGCTTCGCCAGCTCGATCACCGTCTGGCGGGTGATGCCGTTGAGGAAGGCGTCCGCCACCGGCGTGTGCAGCACGCCGTTCCTGGTGAAGAAGATGTTGGCGCCGGTGCACTCGGCCACGCGGCCGCGCCAGTCCAGCATCAGGGCGTCGGCGTAGCCCGTCCGCTCGGCCTTGTGCTTGGAGATGGTGCAGATCATGTACAGGCCCGCGGCCTTGGCCCGCGAGGGAATGGTCTGCGGATCAGGCCGGCGGAAGTCCGCCATGGTGATGCGGATGCCCTTCAGCCGCTCCTCCGGGTCGAAATAGCTCGGCCACTCCCAGGCGGCGATGGCCACGTGGATGGTGTTGGCCATGCCCGAAACGCCCAGCGCCTCCGAGCCGCGCCAAGCGAAGGCGCGCACGTAGGAGTCCGGCAGGTTGTTCTTCTCGATCACCAGCTGCTTGGCCGCGTCCAGCTCCTCCACCGTGTAGGGGATGGTGAAGTCGAGCAGCTCCGCGGACTGCTTGAGACGCTCGGAATGCTGCCGCGACTTGAAGATCTGTCCGCCATAGGCCCGCTCGCCCTCGAAGACGCAGGACGCATAGTGCAGGCCGTGGGTCAGGACGTGGATCCTGGCGTCGGCCCACGGCACAAGCTGCCCGTCGAACCAGATGACGCCGTCCCGCTTGTCCATGGGAATCGCGGACATCTCAATTTCCTCCAGTTACCGGTTTTGGCGCCGGGCGCCATAATTCGCCACAATGTCGTTCACAACACGCGGACATGGCAAGTCGTGGCGGGCCGGCCCATGCCCTCTCGCAGGGGCAGGCCGCATCCGCGGCCCCATCCGCGCCCCGCGACGCGCCGGCCTGCGGCGCGGCGGCGGGCTGCGGGCGCCCCCGGCCCAGGGTATTGCGCCGCCGCTCCGCGCCGCACAAGTGGCATGGCGTCAGGGCGCGGGGCGAATCGTCCGCCGGCGCGCCCCGCTTGACGGGCCGGCGTGGAGCTGGGATACGTCAATATGACTGACATAATGGAGGTGACCGTGTCCGACTGCCGGACCGAGCGCGACCGGCCCGCAACGCCAGAGCTTCTGGACCGGCCCGGCTGCGGGGCGTCCGCCGTCGGGCGCGCCGGCCCGCCGCCGCAGCAGGGCGGGGCGCCGGAGCCGCAGGCCGCGCCCCTGGCCGGGCCGGAGCCTGCCTTCGACCTCATCGAGCTGCTGTTTTTCTCCTACCGGGATTTCGTCGGCGACGCCGACCGCCGCCTCGCCGCTGACGGCTTCGGCCGCGCCCATCACCGCGTGCTCTATTTCGTCAGCCGCAATCCGGGCATGACCGTCAACGGCCTGCTGGAGCTGCTGCGCATCACCAAGCAGTCGCTCAACCGCGTGCTGAAGGAGCTCATCGACCGCGGCCACATCACCCAGAAAGAAGGCGAGGCTGACCGCCGCCAGCGCCTGCTCTATGTTACGGACACCGGCGCCGCGCTTGTGCACGAGCTGGCGGTGCTGCAGAGCCGGCGCATCAACCGGGCGCTGGCGCAGTGCGCCCCGGGCGCGCGCGCCCATGTCGCCGATTTCCTCGGGGCGCTCACCGACCAGCGCCTGCCGGACCGGCGCGGAGGCCAGCTGCGGGGGAAAGGCTGATGGCTGCGGCGAAAGTGCGCGCTCCGGTGCTGGACGACGCCCCGCACGTGCTGGTTGTGGACGACGACCGGCGCCTGCGTGACCTGCTGGCCCGGTTTCTCGGCGACCACGGCTACCGCGTCACCACCGCCGCCGACGCCGCCGACGCCGCCTCGCGGCTAGCCCACGTGCAGTTCGACGTGCTGGTGCTGGACGTGATGATGCCCGGCGAAAACGGCATGGACTTCGCCGCCCGGCTGCGCCGCGCCAGCGACACCCCCATCCTGATGCTCACCGCCCGGGCCGACCCGGAGGACCGCATCCGCGGCCTCGAGATCGGCGTGGACGACTATCTGGGCAAGCCCTTCGAGCCGCGCGAGCTGCTGCTGCGCATCGGCGCCATCCTGCGCCGCACCGCCGCCGGCGAGCAGCCGCAGACGCCGGACAAGGTCACCTTCGGCCCCTTCACCTACCGCATCGACCGCGGCGAGCTGCGCCGCGGCGAGGAGCTGGTGCGCCTCACCGACCGCGAGCGCGAGATCCTGACCATTCTCGCCACCCACAGCGGCGAGAACGTGCCGCGGGAGGTGATTTCCGGCGCCGCCGGTCCGGGCGCGGCCAACGAACGCACCGTGGACGTGCAGATCAACCGCCTGCGGCGCAAGATCGAGCAGGATCCCGCCAATCCCGCCTGGCTGCAGACCGTGCGCGGCGTCGGCTACCGCCTGCTCGTGGATGGCTGAGATGGAGGAGCGCCGGGAGGTCGCGCCGCCTGGCGAAGACGGCGTCCTGGCGCGGCTGGGGCGGGCGGGCGCCGCGGCGCTGCGCGGTCTCGCCGTCGCCGGGCTGGCGCTGGCCGCCCTGGCGGGGGCCGTGCTTCGCGCCGTGGCGGCGGCGGGCGCGCGCCTTGCGCCAGGCGGCGGCGGGCCGGCCGTCGCCTGGCCGGCCGGCGTGGCCCGTCGCTGGTGGCGCCTGGCCATGCGCCGCCTGCGGGCGGCCATGCCCAAGGGCCTCTACGCCCGTTCGCTCATCATCATCATCACGCCGATGCTGCTGCTGCAGTCGGTGATCGGCTACGTCTTCCTCGAGCGCCACTACCAGACGGTCACCCGCCGCATGTCGGCGGCGGTCTCGGCCGACATCGCCGCCCTGATCGACGTTTACGAGAGCTATCCGCAGGAGGCGGACGGGCGCACCCTCTCGCGCATCGCCGCCGACCGGCTCGGGCTCGACGTCGACTTCCTGCCCGGCGAGAAGCTGCCGCCGCCGCTGCCCAAGCCGTTTTTCTCCATCCTTGACGGCGTGCTCTCCGACGAGATCCGCCGCCAGGTGGCCCGGCCGTTCTGGATCGACACTGTCGGCAAGTCGAACCTGATCGAGATCCGCGTCCAGCTCGGCGACGCGGTCATGCGCGTGCTGGCGCGGCGCAGCCTCGCCTACGCCTCCAACTCGCACATCTTCCTGATGTGGATGTTCGGCACCGCCCTGGTGCTGATGACGGTGGCCATCCTGTTCCTGCGCAACCAGATCCGGCCGGTGCTGCGTCTGGCCGACGCCGCCGAGGAGTTCGGCAAGGGCCGCGAGCCCAACTTCCGTCCGCGCGGCGCCGCCGAGGTGCGCCGCGCCGGCGTCGCCTTCCTGGAGATGAAGCGGCGCATCGAGCGCGCCATGGAGCAGCGCACCGCCATGCTCAACGGCGTCAGCCATGACCTGCGCACCATTCTCACCCGCTTCAAGCTGTCGCTGGCGCTGATGCCCGATGATGATCCCGACGTCGCCGACCTGCGCAAGGACGTGGACGAGATGAGCCGCATGCTGGAGGCTTATCTCGCCTTCGCCCGCGGCGACGTCGGCGAGCAGGCCGACGTCACCGACGTGGGCGAGCTGCTGGAGGACGTGCAGCTTGACCTTGAGCGCGTGGGCCACAACGTGCGGCTGACGCGCGAGGGCGACCTGCGGGTGAAGGTGCGCGGCGACGCCTTCCGCCGCATGATCGTCAATCTGGCCTCCAACGCCGCCCGCCATGGCGACGCCATCGCGCTCGGCGCCAGCCGCGACGCGCGCTGGCTGGTGGTGACCGTGGACGACGACGGCCCCGGCGTGCCCGAGGACAAGCGCGAGGAGGTGTTCAAGCCGTTCGTGCGGCTGGACGCGGCGCGCAACCAGGACGAGGGCGGCTCTGGCCTTGGCCTCGCCATCGCCCGCGACATCGCCCGTTTGCACGGCGGCGACGTGGTGCTGCAGGACAGCCCCATGGGCGGCCTGCGCGCCTTGGTGCGGATCCCGGTCTAGGGGCGCATGGTCCGGAGCGGCCGCCGCCGTTCCCGCGCGCCGGCCGTCATTCCTCCCGCTGCGGCATGCGGGCCCTGCACTGCGCGCGCCGCCGCCGCGCGACGGACGGCCCGGGGGGCGGGAGACGGCCAGCCGCCCCGCCGTCATCGCCGCTTGCCCGTCAGATGGACGCCCGCGGCAGGCCCGGGCATGACGCCAGGGCGTGGCGGCGCCGGGACAGCAAGGGGAAGAACAGGGGCGGCAGGGCGACGCGGAACGAGCCGCGACGGCGCCCGGTCGCGTTCCGGCGCGGCGCCCGGGCGCTTACGCCGGCCCGGGCGAGACGGCGGCGCCGTCCTGCGCCTCCGGGGCCTCCGGGCCGCGGGGGCGGGCGGACGGGCGCCGTTCGCGGCGGCCGCAGTCCAGCGCCGCGCAGGCGAGGCGCCGCAGCGGGCGGGTCGCGCGCCACGCCCCGCCGGCGACGGCCAGCAGACGGCCGGCGCGCTCCAGCTCCCGGTCCAGCGCGGCCAGGGTTCTGGCGTGGCCGGGGTCGTCATCCTCCAGCCACACGGCGACGACGCGCGCGAACAGCAGCGCCGCGCCCTGCACCCGCAGCAGCCCCATGGGCCCTTCCACCGGAATGCCCGCCGCCACCAGCATGAAGCGCCAGGAGTTCTGGGCCGCCCGGTTGAGCGCCGCCAGGGTCAGCGGCTCGCGCATCACCCCCGCGTAAACCGACTTCAGCCCCTCGCGATAGGGCGCCATGTGGTCGAGCCGGTTCATGATCAGGTCGAACAGCCGGTCGCGCGGCGGCTCGCCCCCAAGGTCGTCCTCGCTGGCGGCGTGGCTGGCCAGCACCTTCATGTCGATCATGCGGGCGAAGCCGCCAAGAACCGCCCCCCTGGACGGAAATGCGGCGAGAAACTCCGGCAACGTCACGCCGGCGCGGACGGCGATGTCGGCGATGCCGATCTCATGCCACGGCCGTTCGGCGGCCAGCGCCATCAGCGCGTCAATGATCCGTTCGCGCGGCGGCCGGGGGTCGGCGGCGTCGCGTTCGGCGGCGTGGGTGGCGGACATGGCGATCTCCCTGCGGCGTGGACTGCCATTACATGACGCCGCGACGTCCACATTATGACGCATCCGCCGCCGCCGTCACGGCCCGCGCGCCGGCCAGGCGGGGAGCCTCAGCCGGAGAGCTCGCGCGAGCGGCGGGCCGCCGCGGCGATGGCCTCGGCGAACAGCGCCGGCATGCCGTCCTTCTCGCGCATCAGCACCTGCAGGGCGGCGAAGGTGGTGCCGCCAGGCGAGGTCACCGCCTCGCGCAGGGCGGCGGCGCTTTCCGGCGACTCGCGCAGCAGGTCGCCGGAGCCGATCACCGTCTGGCGGGCGAGGCGCTCGGAGAGCGCCCGCGGCAGGCCGGCGGCGACGCCCGCCTCGGCCATCGCCTCCACCAGATGGAACACATAGGCCGGGCCGGAGCCGGAGACGGCGGTGACCGCGTCAATGAGCGACTCGTCGTCAACCCATTCCACCGCGCCCACCGCCTCCAGCAGGGCGCTGGCCTCAGCGCGCGCCTGGGCGCCGGCGCGGGCGTCGGCCACCGCGACGCTGACGCCGCGGCGGATCGAGGCGGGCAGGTTCGGCATCACCCGCACCACGGCGCCCGCCCCGGGAAAGGCGGCGGCGAGATTGTCCAGCGTCTTGCCGGCGAGAACCGACAGCACGAAGCCGTCGGGACCGGCCAGCGGCGCGAGGGTCGGGGCCGCCTGCGCCATGGTCTGCGGCTTGACGCCCAGCACCAGGGCGCGCGGCGGGCGCAGCGTCTGCGGCGCCGGATTGAGGGCGAAGCCGAAGCGGGCGGCGAGGGCGTTCAGCCGCTCCGAGGGGTGCGGCTCCAGCACCTGCACCGTGGCGGGATCAAGGCCGCCTTCGAGCCAGCCCTCAAGCATGGCGCCGCCCATGCGGCCTGCGCCGGCGAGAACGATGGAAGCGGGAAACTGCGCCATGTCGGGCCCTCATCCTGAAAGCTGCCGGGCGGCCTCCGGCGGAAGCGCCCGTATCACCACCGTCGCCGCGCGGCGCGGACCACGGCGGCCGCGCCGGCGGCGCGCCGTTCACCTAGCGCGTTTCGTCCGTCCAGGGGAGAGAAAACCGCGCCGGCGGGGCGTCCGTCGCGCGCCCGCCCGGGCGCCGCAGCCTGGCGCGCCCTGCGGTCCTGCGCGGCGGCGCCCCGCCGCATGGGGCGGGGAAAAGGCGGGCCTGCCTGCGGGCGCGCCGCGCCTTGCGGGCCGCCTGTCCGGCGGGCGGGCTCAGGCCTCGCCGCGGGTTTCGAACAGCACCGCGTCCAGCGCCTCGCGCGCCGGCTTGCCGGCCCACAGCACGAACTGGAACGCCTGGTAATACCGCTCGCACGCCTCCAGCGCCGCCCGCAGCAGCGCCTCGCACTGGCTGGCGGTGGGCTCCGCCCCGCCGGCGAGCAGCAGGCCGTGGCGGTACATCACCACGTTCTCGGACGACCAGAAATCGAAGTGCCCGAGCCAGAGCTGCTCGTTGACCAGCGAGATGAGGTTCATCACCTCGGCGCGCCGGCGCGGCGGCGCGCGCAGGTCGAAGCCGCAGGCCACATGCAGCGATTCGACTTCCTCAACCCAGGTGAAGGCGATGTGATATTCGGCCCAGCTGCCGCCGACGGTGACGCAGAGCTCATCCTCGTCTTCACGGTCGAAGGCCCAGTTCTGACTGGCGACAAGGCGCTCCAGCACATCCAGGGGATGCTCGCTGCGGCTGGCGACGGCAAGGTCGGTGACGTTCATGCCGAAACCCCTTTGCTTGCGGCCCGCCTCCGGCGCCCGTTCCGGACTGGCTGGAGCGGCGGCGGCCGGGCCGCGCGCCATATGTGCGTTTCATGCGCGCTTCTGGCTGCCGGCGCATCGCCCGGGGCGCGCGCCGCGCCTGGACGCGGCGACGCCCGCTGCGCCAGAGGCGCGTGCGCCGGCCATGGCCTGCGGCCGGAAGGCCGGCGCGGCTCAGGGAAACGGCGCCGGCGCCGTGAGACGCGGCGGTCTCCCTCCGTCGCCGGCCAGGACGCCATCCTGCCGGACCTGCCGTGGCCAGCCGTCCGCCGGGCGACGCATCCGCCGGGAAATCCCGCGGACACCCCGAGACAGTCAGGGATTCGCCGCCGGGTCACAACGGCCGGAAGCGCCATCCGGAACGCTGTCCACAAGGGAACCGGACAATATGTCGCCGATGGGGCGCTACGCGCCTGAAAGACGGGCAAAAAAACGCCGCGTCGCAGACGCGGGCGCCCGTTCGCCCGCCGGCGTCTCAGGCGGCGTCGCCGGAGGCGCGGCTTTCGGGAGCGCCGTCGCCGGCGGCCAGGTCGCCGGTCAGGGCGGCCAGCGCCGCCTCAAGCTTCGCCACGCGGGCGTTCAGCCGGTCATTTTCCTCGCGGGCGGCGATGGCCATGTCGCGCACCGCCTCGAACTCCTCGCGCGAGACCATGTCCAGCGTCTGGGTCAGCCGGTCGAGCTGGCCGCGGGCCACGGCCGCAGCCTCGCGACGCACGCCCTGGGCGGCGCCGATGGCGTCGGTGGCGAGGCGGGAGAGTTCGTCGAGCAGACGGTTGGGGCCGATGGACATGGGCGTTCTCCAGTGCGTCCGGCGCCGCCTGCGGCGCGTGTTGCGGCGGAAGCCGGGGGGCGGCCCCGCCGCGCAGGGGCTCCGGGCGTCCGCCCGTCCTGCATGGGCACGCCCGCGCAGGCGCGCCTGCAGGGCGGGATCGTCCGGTACATAATGACGCCGTCGCGCCGCATCAACCAGTCCCGGCTGGCGGGGCGCCATTGATCCGCCGTCATCACCCGCGCAAAACGGGACTGTCACGCCTGCCTGCGGTTCTCCACCCCGGACCCGCGCGCGGGGGCGGCGCGCTCTCCCGCCGCGTGCAGAATCAGGAGACAATGCCGGCCGCGGCGGGACGCGCGCAGCGTCCGCCGCCGGACGCCGGCGCACGCCAACCGTGGACCCGACATGCCGCTGCTCGCCATACCCTTTCCGGCCGTTGATCCGGTGATTTTCTCCGTGGGGCCCTTCTCGGTGCGCTGGTACGCCCTGGCCTATATCGCCGGCCTGGTGGGCGGCTGGCTGTACGCGCGCCGCCTCATCGGCTCCCCCGGCCTGTGGGGCCCGGTGCGCGCGCCCACCCGCACGGACCTCGACGACATGCTGGTCTATGTGGCCCTCGGCGTGGTGCTGGGCGGGCGGCTCGGCTACGTGCTGTTCTACAATCTTCAGGAATATCTCGCCGATCCGCTGTCCGTCTTCGCCGTGTGGCGCGGCGGCATGTCGTTCCACGGCGGCTTCGCCGGCGCGCTGGCGGGCATGTGGCTGCTGGCGCGGCGGCGCGGCCTCGCCCCGCTGTCGCTGTTCGATCTCGCCGGCGCGGTGGCGCCCATCGGCCTGTTTCTCGGCCGCATCGCCAATTTCATCAACGGCGAGCTGTGGGGGCGCCCGGCGCCGGACCTGCCGTGGGCGGTGACCTTTCCCCACGCCGCGCCGGTTCCGCGCCACCCCAGCCAGCTGTATGAGGCGCTGGCGGAGGGCGTGCTGCTGTTCATCGCCGTCTCCATCGCGGTGCGCGTGGCCGGTTTCCGCCGGCCCGGCGCGGTGAGCGGCGTGTTCGCCATGGGCTACGCCGTGGCCCGCATCGGCTGTGAATTCTTCCGCGAGCCGGATCCGCAGCTTGGCTTTCTCGCCGGAGGGCTCACCATGGGCATGTTGCTCAGCATTCCGCTGTTCGTCGCCGGCGCCGCGCTGCTGTGGCTGGCGCTGTCCGGCCGCAGCCTGCCGCAGGGGGAGAAAACGGCGTGAGCGCCACGCGACTTTCCGGACCGCCCGCCACGCCGCTGGGGCGCGAGATCGCGCGCCTGATCGCGCTCGAGGGGCCCATGCCGGTCGAGCGCTACATGGAGCTGTGCCTCGGCCACCCGACGATGGGCTATTACATCACCCGCAACCCCTTTGGCGCGGACGGCGACTTCATCACCGCGCCGGACATATCGCAGATCTTCGGCGAGCTGATCGGCCTGTGGTGCGCCGAGGTGTGGCGGATGATGGGCGGTCCGCGCGACCTCCACCTGGTGGAGCTGGGGCCGGGCCGCGGCGCGCTGATCGCCGACGCCCTGCGCGCCGCCCGCGTGGCGCCGCAGTTCCGCAGCGCGGTGCGCCTCAGCCTCGTCGAGACCAGCCCGGTGCTGCGCCAGCTGCAGCGCCAGGCGCTGTCGGCGGAAGGGGAGCTGTCGTCGATTCCCGTGGCCTGGCGCAATCACCTCGGCGAGGTGCCGGAAGGGCCGATGATCCTCATCGCCAACGAGTTTTTCGACGCCCTGCCGGTGCGCCAGTACCAGCGCGCCCCGGACGGCTGGCGCGAGCGCCTGGTCGGGCTCGCTCCGGACGGCGGCCTCATCTTCGGACTCGCGCCGGAGGCGGAGCCGGCCCTCGACGAGCTGCCCGGCGACGAGGGGGCGATCATGGAGATCCCGGTGGCGGCCATCAACATGGTGGCGGGGCTGGCCGACAGGCTGCGCCGGTTCGGCGGCGCGGCGCTCATCATCGATTACGGCCATGCGGTCAGCGCGGTCGGCGACACGCTGCAGGCGGTGCGCCGGCACCAGTACGTGCATCCGCTCTCCACGCCCGGCGAGGCGGACATCACCGCCCATGTGGATTTCGGCGCGCTGGCCCGCGCCGCCCTGGCGCGCGGCGTGGTGGTGGACGGGCCGGTGGAGCAGGGGGCCTTCCTGCGGGCGCTTGGCGCCAACGCCCGCGCCGAACAGCTCAAGCGCAACGCCCGCGAGGCCCAGCGCCGCGTCATTGACGAGGGCCTGCGCCGTCTCACCTCCAGCGAGGCCGGCGGCATGGGCGCGCTGTTCAAGGTGATGGCCGTGGCCGCCTCGCAGCTCGGTCCGCTGCCGGGCCTTGCGCCGCGCCGCGAGGCCCCGCACATGCCGCAACCCTCCATCGTCAGAGCCCTGAGGCGCCCGTCGTGAAGATCTCCGCTGCCCCGCTCGCCGCCATTCCCCATGTCCGGCACGCCTTTTTCACCCGCGGGGGCGGCGTCTCGCAGGGGATTTACGCCTCCCTCAACGGCGGCGCCGGCTCGTCCGACGCGCCGGATGCGGTGCGCGAGAACCGCGCCCGCATGGCGGCGGCGCTCGGCGTCGCCCCCGACCGGCTGCTCAGCCTCTGGCAGATCCACTCCGCCGCGGTGGTGACGGTCGCGGGGCCATGGCGCGAGCGCCCGCGCGCCGACGCCATGGTCACGGCCACGCCGGGCCTGGCGCTGGGAATCGCCACCGCCGACTGCGGCCCGGTGCTGTTCGCCGACCAGACCAGCCGGGTGATCGGCGCCGCCCACGCCGGCTGGAAGGGCGCGTTCTCCGGCGTGCTTGAGGCGACTCTCGAGGCCATGGAGGCGCTCGGCGCCCGCCGCGCCGGCGTGGTGGCCGTACTGGGGCCAGCCATCAGCCGCGACGCCTATGAGGTGGGGCCGGAGTTCGTGGCGCGTTTCCTCGCGGCCGATCCCGCCAGCGCCCGCCACTTCGCCCCGTCGCCGCGCCCGGACCACGCCATGTTCGACCTGCCCGGCTACATCCGGGCCCGGCTGGAGGCGGCCGGCGTCGGCGCCTTTCACGACCTGGGCCTGTGCACCTACGCCGATGAGGCGCGCTTCTACAGCTACCGGCGCGCCACCCATCGCGGCGAACCGGATTACGGCCGGATGATCTCGGCCATCGCGCTCGCCTGAGCCGCGCGCAGCCGTCCGCCGCCGGCGCGGCCCGGCGGCGTCACTCGCGCACCAGCGCGTCCGGCGTGCGCCAGGCCAGGTGCTGTCCGCCGTCCACGGCGATCATCTGCCCGGTGACGTTGCGCGCTTTCGCCAGCCACAGCACCGCGTCGGCGATTTCCTCCGGCGCGATCTCCCGCGCCAGCGGCAGGCTGGCGACCTGGGCGGCGAAATCGTCCGGGGTCTGGCGCCCGCTGGCCAGAACCGGGCCGGGACCGACGGCGTTGACGCGGATGGCCGGAGCCAGCGCCTGGGCCATGGTGCGGGTGGCGGTGTAAAGCGCCGACTTGGTGAGCGTGTAGGAAAAGTTGCGCGGCGTCGGCTTCCACACCCGCTGGTCGAGAATGTTGATGATGGCGCCTTCCGATCCTGGCGGCAGGGCGCGGGCGAAGGCGCTGGAGAGAATCGCCGGCGCCCGCAGGTTCACGGCGAACTGGCGCTCCCACAGGGCGAGGTCCAGGGCGGTGATCTCGTCCGCCTCGAACAGCGAGGCGCTGTTCACCAGCAGGGAAAGACCGCCGAGCGCGGCGACGGCGTCGTCCACGAGGCGGCAGGTTTCGGCGGCGTTCTCAAGGTCGGCGCGCACCACCGCCGCGCGTCCGCCCCCGGCGGCGATGCGCGCGGCCAGCGCCTCGGCCTCCGCCACCGAACGGTTGCAGTGAATGGCCACGGCGTGGCCGTCGCGGGCCAGCGCCAGCGCGATCGCGGCGCCGATGCGTTTCGCCCCGCCGGTGACGAGCGCCGCCCTGGTCTGCCTGCTGTTCACAGTCGCCCCTCCCTGCGCGCCTTCTCCGCAAGGCGCCGCTCCATGTGCTTGGCCACCCGCAGATAGCGGTAAAACGCGAAGTTCATCGCGGTCATGAAGCCGTAGACGCCGCGCAGCGCATGCCGGCGCACCACATAGGCCTTGAGGAAATTGGCCGGAAACTCAAGCAGCAGGCGGATGGCGGAGACCTTCACGCCGCGGGCCTCGAGATCGTCCGCCTGCATGTCGGTGTAGCGGTTGAGCTTGGCGATCTGGTCGCCGATCGAGCGCACCGAGAAGTGATGGATCACGCCTTTCAGCCGCCCGACCCGCGTCCCCGGCTTCAGCTCGACGCGGTCATGCACTGGCGAGGCGGAGTAGCGGCCGGCGCTGCGCCGGTAGAGCCGCACCGGCGCCAGCGAGAAACCGAGCGGATGCGGCGCCTTTTCGCCCGGAAACATCTCGGCGATGCGGATGCGGTAGGCGTCGCACGGCGGCGGGCCGGCGGCGAACAGCGCCCGGATCTCGCGGAGAAGGTCGTCCGGCATCACCTCGTCGGCGTCCAGGTTCAGCACCCAGTCGTGGCGGCACTGGTCCTCGCCGAAGCGCTTCTGCATGCCGTAGCCGGGCCAGTCATGGTGAATCACCCGCGCGCCGCGGGCGCGGGCCACCTCCTGCGTGCCGTCGGTGGAGCCGGAGTCGATCACGATCACGTCATCAGAGACGCGCCGGGCGGCGTCCAGCACCGGTCCGATGCGATCGGCCTCGTCCCTGGCGATCACGAACACGGAAATTTGAATGTCGCTGGAGGTCATGCGCCTGGGCCCCGTTCCGCCACCGCTAGTGCCATGGAGCCGGCGGAGCGGGCAAGCGCGGACGGCGGGCCGGAGCGGGAATCGCCGCGGCGCGGCGGCGTTTCGCCGGCCGCTGTTGCGGCGCTGCACGGGCGGGCGCGGCGCGCCTGCGCCGGCTGGCCGCGCCGCATGACGCGAAACCGCCCGCCCGCCGCCGCAACTGCGGCGCCCCCTTACGTCGCGTCGAATGGCGCGCAAACGCAATGCTTTGCAACCACTTCCGTTGCGATTAACATCTCCTTAGCCAAGGGCCGGCGTTTCTCTCCACTCCGGCCACAATTGCGCTATGAATGGAGCAACGGTCACGGAAGACGCCAGAGCCGCCATGCTGTCACTACAGCGGCGCCTTCCCGTCGCCATCGCCGGCAGATGCGGCCATGGCGACGGGAAGGCGCCGTCAGCGCGACGGTTGCTGCGGAAACTTCCGGGGCTGGTTGTGGTTTGCGGCGGGCTGGCCGTCGCTATCACAATCTTGCCTTAATGCCGGATGGCGCTGTTGCGGGAGTGCTACAGACACGGCGGCGCGGTTCGGTGTAGGAGGCTATAACTCGCGGTGAGCGGCTCAGGCCCTCCATCGCAAGCAAAGAACGGAGTGAGTGATGAAAAAGATTCTTCTCGCTGGCGTCGCCGCCGCCACCATGATGGCTGCCGGCTCCGCTTTCGCTGCTGACCTGCCGTCCCGTAAGTACGCTCCGGTTGCTCCGGTGGTTGCTGCTCCCGTGTTCACCTGGACCGGCTTCTATGTCGGCGTGAACGCTGGTTACGGCTGGAACACCCACAAGAACGACTACGGCTACCTGTACGTGCCGGGCTACGCCTACCTCGGCTACGGCTCGGGCAACAACGACGGCGGCTTCGTCGGCGGCGGCCAGATCGGCTACAACTACCAGATCGGCCAGTTCGTCGTCGGCGCCGAGGCTGACATCCAGTACGCTGACCTGAAGCAGAAGCAGTGGGGCTATGCTGGCACCGGCATCGAGTGGTTCGGCACCGTCCGCGCCCGCGCCGGCGTGGCCATCGACCGCGCCCTGCTGTACGTGACCGGCGGTTTCGCCTACGGCGGCGGCGGCAGCGACCGCGGCTACTACGGCTACAACGACTTCTACTATCGTTCGAACAACTCCGACACGAAGGCCGGCTGGGTGCTGGGCGGCGGTCTGGAGTACGCCTTCACCGACAACCTGACCGCCAAGGTCGAGGGTCTGTACGTCTCGCTCGAGAAGAACAAGAACGCCTGGTACATTGCTGACGACGCCTGGCTGGCCGGCGTCAACAAGCGCAACGAGTTCGGCGTCGTCCGCGTTGGTCTGAACTACAAGTTCTGATCATCCGGGATCTTCCCGACGTGTTCAGGAACCCGGCGGTTTCACCGCCGGGTTTTCTGTTTTGCGCGCCTGTCCCCGCGCATATGTCCCGTGCGCCGTCGCCGTCGCGGCGCATGAAAAAACCGCCCCGGCGGGGGCGGTTTCATCACCGTCTCCTGGGACACTCGCCGGCGCCGCGTCGCAGCGGGGGAAAGGGGCTGCGGGAGAAGCCCGCCGCGGCGGCCGCGCCCGTCAGGCCGCTGGGGGACGCGTGCGCCCGAACGCCGGCACCTTGGCGGCGAAGACGTCCAGCCACGCCGCCAGCTTCGGACAGCCGGCGCGCCAGGCGCCTTCAAAGCGGAAATCCAGATAGCCGAGCGCGCAGGCCAGCGCGATCTGCCCCACGTCCGGCAGGCCGAAATGCGAGGCGCCGGGCCGCGCCGGCGGATCCTGCTCCAGGACGGCGAGGGCGGCGTTCACCTTGGCCGCCTGGGCGTCCACCCACGGCTGGTGCTGGCGCTCCGGCGGGCGGTAGCGGCGCTCGTACACCTGCAGCACCGCCGCCTCGATCATGCCGATGGCCAGCGCCTGCAGGCACAGCGCGTCATGGCGGCCGACGCCGGCCGGAATGATCTGGTCGCCGCCGGCCAGCGAGTCGAGATAGTCGATGATGACGCGCGAATCGTAGAGCGGGCGGCCGTTGTCCGGCACCAGCACCGGGATCTTGCCCAGCGGGTTCTGTGTCGCCAGCTCGCCGTCCGGCGGCATGACGCTGGCGGGCGTGATGGTGAGCCTCTCCGCAAGTCCGAGAACGTCGGCCGCGATGATGACCATGCGCGCGTATGGCGACATCGGCGATGATCGCAACTGCATCAGTACCCCCTCCCTCACACTCCGGCCGGTTGTTCCGGCCGGCGCGCCGGACGCAGGCGTCCGTCTGTCGCCGCTCCCCAAAGCGGCGGCAAATCTTGCCCGGCTAATGTTTTGCGCGCAAGCGGAGGAGCAGGGCGCCGCGCCGCGCGAGCCGGCGGCGCGCCTGCGGACTATTCGCCTGCGATCCAGGCGCTGACGACGCCGCCCCGCCCGTCTGGCGCCAGCCGCGCGGCAAGCGCCGGCAGCAGCAGCGCCGCCTCCTCGTCCAGCTTCCATGGCGGATTGGCGATGAACAGGCCGCAGCCGTTGAGCCTGTCCGGCGGCCCGTCAGGGTCGAGATACAGCTCCAGGCGCAGCAGCTTCTTCAGGCCGCTGTCCTTCAGCCGTCGCGCCGCGGCGTCGACCGGGCGGCGGTCCTTCACCGGGTACCACAGGGCGAACACGCCGGTGGACCATTTGCGCAGCGCCCTGGTCATTTCGTCCACGGCCCGGGTCAGCTCGCCGGTCTTCTCATAGGGCGGATCGACCAGCACCAGGCCGCGCCGCTCCTTCGGCGGAATGTTGGCGTGCAGGGCGGTCCAGCCGTCGAGGTGCAGGGCGCGCACCCCGGGCACGGGAACCAGCGCCCGCTTCAGCGCCCCGAAATCCGCCGGGTGCAGCTCCACCGCCAGCGCCCGGTCGCCCGGGCGCAGCAGCTCGCCCACGATCATCGGCGAGCCGGGATAGGCGGTCTCGCCATGGCGCCGGCGCGTGGCGGCCAGCGCCGCCCGCCACGGCGCCAGCAGCGCCTCCACCTCGTCGGCGAACGGCGCCTCCATCAGCGCCACGCCCCGCAGCCACTCGCCGGTGCGGCTCGCTTCGTCGGCGGCGAGGTCATAGAGGCCAAGCCCGCCATGGGTGTCGAGCACGAAGAACGGCGCCGGCTTGCGGCCGAGATGGGTCAGCATGCGCGCCAGCAGCACGTGTTTCATGACGTCGGCGAAATTGCCGGCGTGGAAGGCGTGACGGTAGTTCAAGGCGGATCCTGCGCTGCCCGGCCGGCGGGCGCGGGCCGCCGCCGCGCCGGGATGGGGGCGTCTGGCGCGGTTGTGCGCCGCCGCGCCGCGAATGTCTACATTGGCGGCTGCACGACGAAGGCGGAGCGGCAGCGCGGCGGCCCGCTGTCGTTGCAGCTCTGGAAACGGCGCAGGTCCCTGCTGAAGCAGATGCGCACCTCCTGCAGCGCTCCGCGCCGGCAGACGACGTCAATCATGTCCGGCCGCAGGCCCGGATTGGCGGCGGCGAAGGCGCGCTTCAGCTCCATGGCCGTGGCGCGCAGCGGCCGGGAGGGGTTGCCGTAAGCCTCCGGAATCGCCACGGCGTCGCGCGCCCGCTTCACGTTGCGGAAATAGTCGGCCGGCGGGTCGCCGGAGCACACGCCGTGCCTGCGCCACTCGTGACGGGCGAGGCCTTCGTCCGGAAACACCCCGGCGGCGATGTCCAGCGCCATGCGCGTGGGCTGGCGCGGCGCCGCCGCGCATTCGGCCGGATAGCCGCCGCCGGCATACTGCGGCCACAGTCCATGAACCACGAAGCCATGGCGGCGCCCCGGCGCGCACTGGCTGCGCCCCTTGCGCTGGCCTTCGCGCTCGCAGAACGCCGGCGACCAGGAAAGGGCCAGAACGTAATGGTCAAACTGGCCGGCCGGCGCGCCATAAGTGACGCGCGGCCGGGCGGAGCGGGCCTCGGCCGGCGTGATGAAGCCGCCCGGCGCCGGAATGCTTTCCGGCGCGCGGCTGAAAACCAGCGCGTCGCCTGCGACGCCGGCGACAAGCAGGACGGCTGCGACCGCCGCGCCGCCCAGAACATGTTTGGGCCTGATGGACATGGCGTTTCGCTGCAGGACGTTGCGGACACGTCACCGCCGCCGGCGGCGGCGGCGCGGCTCAGTTGCGCGGCCGGAACGAACGGCAGGCCGGCGGGTAGGCCCAGCCGCGGTCGAGGCCGACGATGCAGTACTCCACGCCGTAGGGTTCATAGCCGGCGTTGAGCAGGCCGGGGCCGGGCCGCCCCATGGCTTCGGTCACCGTATAGTACACGGTGCGGCGCTCGCCGTCAGACATCCACGCGCGGGCGCTGCAGTAGCGGCGCGGAATGAAGTCCGCGCCGTAGGGCCGGTAGGCCAGCTCCGTCACATGGTCGAAGCCGTCGATGGCCAGATTCGAGTTCCAGTAGCGGGACTCGGTCCGGCCGAAACGATGCGCCACCTTGTACAGCACCATGTTCTCGGCGCAGCCGGGCACGGCCCCGCTCCAGGGCGCGACGCGGGTCTCGGCCGGAACCTGGTCGCGGGCCGCGGCCGCGCCGGCCAGGGCCGTCGCCGGCAGGGCGGTCGCCAAGGTGAGAAACAGGGTCGAAATCTGCTTGAACATGGTTCCTGCCCGTCGCAATCACTCCGGGTGATCCGGAAGGCCCGGCGCCGTCGCCCGGCATCGACGTTATGCCATGACCGCGCCGTCATGACCATCGTCATGTCTCCGGTTGCAGACGCCGCCGGAGGCCTTCCGTTCCGGGCGGCCCTGGCCGGTCCGCGCCGTGTGCCGGCCGCGGGCCCTGGAGGCAGGGGTTGGGAGCAGGGCCCGGGGCGCGGCGCCCTGGAAGCAGTGCTTGGGGAGCAGGGAATGACGCAACAGCAGCAGCCGCCAGCCGCGCCGCCCCGGCGCGGTCGCTGGGATTTCTGGATTGATCGCGGCGGCACCTTCACCGATGTCATCGCCCGCGATCCGCAGGGGCGGCTGCACGCGCGCAAGGTGCTCTCCCACAACCCGGCGTTGAAGGACGGCGCCGCGGCGCCGGGCGCGACATGGCGCGATTCGGCCGTTCAGGGCATCCGCGAGCATCTGGGGCTGCCGCCTGGCGCGCCGGCGCCGAAGGGGCTCATCGGCGAGATCCGCATGGGCACCACCGTGGCCACCAACGCCCTGCTGGAGCGCAAGGGCGAGCCCACGGCGCTGCTGGCCACCCGCGGCTTCCGCGACGCGCTGCGCATCGGCTACCAGGCCCGGCCGGACATCTTCGCCCGCGAGATCGTCAAGCCCGACCAGCTCTACGGAACCGTGATCGAGGTGGACGAGCGCATTCTCGCCGACGGCGTCGTGGAGCGGCCGCTGGACGAGGCGGCGCTGCGCGCGCAGCTCGCCCGGCTGAAGGCGGAAGGCTGGAAGGCGCTGGCCATCGTCTTCATGCACGCCTGGCGCTACCCGCAGCACGAGCGGCGGGCGGCGGAGATCGCCCGCGCCATGGGGTTCGCCCAGGTTTCGGCCTCGCACGAGGTGTCGCCGATGATCCGCTACGTCGGGCGCGGCGACACCACCGTGGCGGACGCCTATCTCTCGCCGGTGCTCGGCCGCTACGTCGCCCAGCTGGCGGAGGAGCTGGGCGTGGATCTGGCCGCCGGCGCGGACAGCGACGGCGTGCGGCTGATGTTCATGACATCCTCCGGCGGGCTCACCGCCGCCGGCCTGTTCCAGGGGCGCGACGCCATTCTCTCCGGCCCGGCCGGCGGCGTGGTCGGCATGGCGCGCACGGCGCTGGCCGCCGGTTTCCCCAGGGTCATCGGCTTCGACATGGGCGGCACTTCCACCGACGTCGCCCATTTTGACGGAACCACGGCGCTGGAAGGCGACGCTCCGGCCTATGAGCGCGTCTTCGAAACCGTGGTGGCGGGCGTGCGCATGCGCGCGCCGATGATGATGATTCACACCGTGGCGGCCGGCGGCGGCTCGCTGCTGCGCTATGACGGCGCCCGTTTCCGCGTCGGTCCTGAATCCGCCGGCGCCATGCCGGGGCCCATGTGCTACCGCAACGGCGGCCCGCTGGCCCTCACCGACGCCAACGTCATGCTCGGCAAGCTGGATCCGGAGCTGTTTCCGGCGATCTTCGGACCGCAGCAGAACCAGCCGCTGGACGCGGACTGCGTGCGCGAGGCCTTCGCGCGCCTCGCCGCGGAGGTGGGCGACGGCCGCACGCCCGAGGAGGTGGCGGACGGTTTCGTGGCCATCGCCGTGGCCAACATGGCCGAGGCCATCAAGCGCATCTCGGTGCAGCGCGGCCATGACGTCACCGCCTGCGTCCTCAACTGTTTCGGCGGCGCCGGCGGCCAGCACGCCTGCCTGGTGGCGGACGCGCTCGGCATGGAGACGGTGCTGGTTCACCCGTTCTCCGGCCTGCTGTCCGCCTGGGGCATGGGCCTCGCCGACATCGCCGCCGCGCGCAGCCGCAGCCTCGACCTGGCGCTCGACGAGGCGGCTCCCGCGCGGCTGGCGGCCCTCGCGGCCGCCATGGAGGACGAGTGCCGGGCCGAGCTGGCCGGGCAGGGGATCAGCGACGACGTCCGGGTCGCCGTGCGCGTTCACGTGCGCCACGCCGGTTCGGACAGCGCCCTGCACGTTCCCCTGCTGCCGGGCGACGCGGCGGCGGACATCGCCGCCCGTTTCGCCGCCGCCCACCGCCAGCGCTACGGCTTTGACGCGCCGCACCGCCAGCTGGTGGCGGAGGCGCTGGAAGTGGAGTGCGTGGGCGGCGGCGCCCGGCCCGGCGCGCAGGCGGCCGCCGCGGAGGCGCCGCCGGCGCCGGCGCCGGAGCTGCGCCGCACGCGCTTCTTCAGCCAGGGCGCCTGGCGGGAAGGGCCGGTGGCGGCGCGCGACAGCATGCAGCCGGGGGCGTTCGTCGACGGGCCGGCCATCATCGTCGAGCCCAACCAGACGGTGGTGGTGGAGCCGGGCTGGCGCGCCGCCATGCGCGCCGGCGGCGAGCTGGTCCTCACCCGCGTCGCTCCCCGGCCGGGGCGGCGTCCGTCCGGCAGCGCGGTCGATCCGGTGCGGCTGGAGATCTTCAACAATCTCTACGTCTCCATCGCCGGGCAGATGGGGGTGACGCTGCAGAACACCGCCAGCTCGGTGAACATCAAGGAGCGGCTGGACTTCTCCTGCGCCATTTTCGACGCGGCGGGCAATCTGGTGGCCAACGCGCCGCACGTGCCTGTGCATCTGGGCTCCATGGACGCATCGGTGGCGGCGGTGATCGCCCGCAATCCGCGCATCCGCCCCGGCGACGTGTTCTGCCTCAACGCGCCCTATCACGGCGGCACCCACCTGCCGGACGTCACCGTATGCACGCCGGTGTTCGACGCCGGGGGCGAGCGCATCCTGTTCTGGGTGGCCTCCCGCGGCCATCACGCCGACATCGGCGGCGTGGCGCCCGGCTCCATGTCGCCGCGCGCCCGGACCATTGATGAGGAGGGCGTCCATATCGACAACTTCCTGCTGGTGGACCAGGGGCGCCTGCGCGAGGCGGAGCTGCGCGCGCTGCTGGCCGGGGCCCGCTGGCCGGCGCGCAACATCGACCAGAACGTGAGCGACCTGAAGGCGCAGATCGCCGCCAACGAAAAGGGCGCCGCCGAGCTGCGCCGCATGGTGGCGCAATATGGCCTCGAGGTGGTGCACGCCTATATGGGCCACGTGCAGGACAACGCCGCCGCCAGCGTGCGGCGGGTGCTGGCGGGACTGCGCGACAGCGAATTCACCGTGCGGATGGACCAGGGCCGCCAGATCCGGGCGCGCATCACCATCGATCCGGACCGGCAGGGGGCGACGGTGGATTTCACCGGCACCTCGCCGCAGCAGCCGGACAATTTCAACGCGCCGGAGCCGGTGACCCGCGCCGCGGTGCTCTACGTGTTCCGCGTGCTGGCGGGGGATGACATTCCCATGAACGCCGGCTGCCTGCGGCCGCTGCGGATCATCGTGCCGGAGGGCTCCATGCTCTCGCCGCGCTGGCCGGCGGCGGTGGTGGCCGGCAATGTGGAGGTGAGCCAGGCGGTGGCGGACTGCCTGTTCGGCGCGCTCGGCGTGCTGGGCACGGCCCAGGGCACCATGAACAACCTCACCTTCGGCGACGACCGGCGCCAGTATTACGAGACCATCTGCTCCGGCGCGCCGGCCGGCGTGCGCGGGACGTTCTACAATCCGGCGACGGCGACCCAGGCGGACGGTTTCGACGGCGCGGCGGCGGTGCAGACGCACATGACCAACTCGCGCCTGACCGATCCGGAGGTGCTGGAAAGCCGTTTCCCGGTGGTGCTGGAGGACTTCCACATCCGCGAAGGCTCGGGCGGGCGCGGCCGCTGGAACGCCGGCGACGGCGTCAGCCGCACCATCCGTTTCCGCGAGCGGATGGAATGCGCGATTCTCTCGGGCCGGCGGCGCGTGCCGGCGCCTGGCCTGCATGGCGGACTGCCGGGCGAGCCCGGCCGCAATCTGGTCCGCCGTCTGGACGGTTCGGTGGAGGACGTCGGCGGCTGCGCCGCGCTGACCCTGGAGGCCGGGGAGGCGGTGACGGTGATCACCCCCACCGGCGGCGGCTTCGGCGACCCGGCGCTGCGCGGCCGCTGAGGGGCGCCGCCGCGTGCGTCCGCGCTGACGCCCCCAGCCTCCGGCGCTCTCCGGCCCGCCGCGTCGCCGCGGGGGCGTTTCGCCCGACGCCCCGTCCCAACCGCCGTCATGCCGGGCCTGTCCCGGGGCATGTGACGTGACGTCGGACAGGCGGGGAAGGCGGCGCCAGGCGCGCAGGGCAGGCCAGAGACGGCGGCGGACAGCGGAGGCGGCCGCGGGCGGAAGAGGAGCGGCGGCGCGACGCCCCGGCGGCCGGGCGTGACGGCGAACCGCAGCGCGCCGTCGTCCGCCCTGACCATTTCCGGGCCGCCGCCACGGGCTGTCTTTCCGGCCGCCCGAGCGCGCCCGCCGGCGCGCGCCCGCGCGTCGCCAGGCGGAGGGTCGCCTTCCGCGCCGTCCGGTTCTTCCACGCCCCGCCCGTCCGCCGCGCCGGCGGCGGGCCCCGGACGCAAACGCCCGGGAGAGCCCCGGGCGTCACGCGATGCGCGGCCGGAAACCGCGGTTACTTGCGGATCAGCGTGCCGGCGCCGTGGTCGGTGAGCAGCTCGAGCAGGCAGGCGTGCGGCGTCTTGCCGTTGAGGATCACCACGCCTTCGACGCCCTGCTCCAGCGCGTAAATGCAGGTCTCGACCTTCGGAATCATGCCGCCGGTGATGGTGCCGTCGGCGATGAGGTCGCGCACCTGGTCAACGGTCAGCTCCGGCAGCAGCCTGCCGTCGCGGTCGAGCACGCCCGGCACGTCGGTGAGCAGCAGCAGGCGCTTGGCGCGGAGCGCGCCGGCGATAGCGCCGGCGAACGTGTCGGCGTTGACGTTATAGGTGGCGCCGTCGACGCCATTGGCCACCGGGGCCAGAACCGGGGTGAGCTCCGCCGCCAGAACCGCGTCGAGGACGGCGCGGTTCACCCGCTCCGGCTCGCCCACGAAGCCAAGGTCAATGTGCTTCTCGATGTTGGAGTCGGTGGCGGCCACGCGCCCGACCTTGCGGGCGATCACCATGTTGCCGTCCTTGCCGCACAGGCCGATGGCCCGGCCGCCTTCGGCGGAAATGGTGCCGACGATCTGCTTGTTGATGGCGCCGGCCAGCACCATCTCCACCACCTCCACCGTGGCCTTGTCGGTGATGCGCAGGCCGTTGGCGAACTCCGACTTGATGCCGAGCTTCTCCAGCATCCGCCCGATCTGCGGGCCGCCGCCGTGCACCACCACCGGCTTCACGCCGGCCTGCTCCAGCAGCACCACGTCCTGGGCGAAGTCGCGCGCCGCTTCCGGGTCGCCCATGGCGTGGCCGCCGTACTTGATGACGACAATCTCCTGGTCGTAGCGCTGCATGTGCGGCAGGGCCTGAACCAGAATTTCGGCCTGGGTGAATACGTCTGGAAGTTCGGTCATGAGCGCCTGCCGTTCACCGGATCAAAGCCATGGACGCCGGGCGCGGCCGCCCGCAGCGGGCTGCCCGCGCCCTGGTGACATTTCGCGCGCCCTGTTCACCACGTTCGCCCGGCGCGGTCAATGTCCGCGCCGCAGGCGCGCCGGGGGCGGGGCCTCAGCTGGCCCGGCGGGCCGGCAGCAGCGCCGAGACGCCCAGCAGCAGCCAGCCCAGCATCAGCAGCGTTCCGCCCGTCGGCGCGGCCATGGAGAACAGCGACGCATCCGCCAGCGCCCGCAGCGCCAGCTGGCCGCTGAACAGCGCCACGCCAAAGGCCGCCAGCATCAGCGCCAGCAGGGCGGGGCCGCGTCGCACCGCGCCGCTGCGCACGATGGCCGGCGCCGCCGCCAGCAGCGGGGCGTGAAACAGCAGGAACTGGGCGCTGACGCGCAGGTTGTCGCCGCCGCCCACATGGGCCGCGGCGGCGGCGGCCATCACGCCGGCGAAGCCGGCGATGGCCCCAAGGATCAGCAGAAGGCGCTCGGCCATGGTCTGGTCCGCTCCATCGTCATCCGGAAAAGACGGCCCACAATTCACGACCGCGCCCGCCAGGTCCAGCGGGCCGGGGGCGGCTGCGGCGATTGGCGCGCCGCGGGCGGGGCTTCATGCAGGCCGCCGTGTGGATCTCATTCCGGCGGCCGCGCCGGCAGTCCGCGCTCGCGCAGCAGCTGCACCACGGCGGCGCGCGCTTCCGCAATCCCGGCGCCCGTGCGGCTGGAGGTGGCCAGCACCTGCGGATAGGCCGCCGGGCGCCGGCGCAGCGCCTCCTCCACGCCGGCGACGCGCGGTCCGAGCTCGGATTTCTTCAGCGCGTCGGTCTTGGTGAGCACGATCTGGTAGGAGACGGCGGCGCGGTCGAGCCCGTCCAGCACGCCAAGGTCAATGGCCTTCAGTCCGTGGCGGGCGTCGACCAGCACATAGACGCGGGCAAGGCTGGCGCGGCCGCGCAGATAATCCTGGATCAGCCGCGTCCATGCCGCCACCTTCTCGCGGTTGACGGCGGCGAAGCCGTAGCCAGGCATGTCCACCAGCGAAAACCGGCCCCATTCCGGACCGACGCGGAAAAAGTTGAGCTGCTGGGTGCGCCCCGGCGTGTTGGAGGTGCGCGCCAGGGTGTTGCGGCCGGTGAGGGCGTTGACCAGACTCGACTTGCCCACATTGGAGCGGCCGGCGAAGGCCACCTCAACCCCGTCCATGGGCGGCAGGCCGTCGATTTTCGCCGTCGCCCAGTAGAACTCCGCCGGCCCGGCGAACAGCCGCCGGCCGGTCTCCAGCAGCTCCGGACCGAAAGGGGCGGGCTCAGGCGCGGCTGCGGCGTCCGCGGCGGGCGCGCCGGCGGGAAGCGGGCTGGCGTCGTCGGGGGCTTGGGTGCTCATCTCGGACCTCCGGCTGTCGGCCGGCCTTATAGTCCGGCGCGGCGGCGGCGTCGACCGCGGCTGGTCCGGCGCGGCCCTGAAAACGGAGCGTCCCGGCCAGCGGCTGGCCGGGACGCGTTAAAGGAAAGCCGGGACGGGCCAGGCGCGTCAGGCTGATTTTTCCTTGCGGGCGAACATTTTCTTCAGATTGTCCGCCAGCTCGATCTTCACGCCGTGGCGCTTCATGATGAAGCCCTGCTGCAGGATCGAGAGGAAGTTGTTCCAGCTCCAGTAGATCACCAGGCCCGCCGGGAACGAGCCGAGCATGAAGGTGAAGATCACCGGCATCCAGCTGAACATGGCGCGCTGCACCGGGTCCGGCGGCTCCGGGTTCATCTTCATCTGCAGGAACATGGTCACGCCCATGATGATAGGCCACACGCCCAGATGCAGCATGGCCGGCGGCGTCCACGGGATGAGGCCGAACAGCGTGAACAGGTTCGTCGGGTCGGGCGCGGCGAGGTCGCGGATCCAGCCGAAGAACGGCGCGTGCCGCATCTCGATGGTGACCATCAGCACCTTGTACAGGGCGAAGAACACCGGAACCTGGATCAGCACGGGCAGGCAGCCGGAGACGGGGTTGATCTTCTCCCGCCGGTACAGCTCCATGGTCTCCTGCTGCATCTTCACGCGGTCGTCGGCGTAGCGCTCGCGGATGGCCATCATCTCCGGCTGCACGGCCTTCATCTTGGCCATGGAGGCGTAGGAGCGGTTGGCCAGCGGGAAGAACACCACCTTCACCAGCACGGTGACCAGCAGGATGGCCACGCCGAAGTTGCCCACCAGCCGGAAGATGAAGTCCAGCAGGAAGAACATCGGCTTGGTGATGAAGTAGAACCAGCCCCAGTCGATGAGCAGGTCGAACTTGCGGATGCCGTATTCGCGCTCGTAGCCGTCGATGGCGGAGACCTGCTTGGCGCCGGCGAACAGGCGCACGGTGTTCTCCGCCTCGGCACCCGGGGCCACGGCGACGGCGGCGCCGCGGATGTCGGTCTGGTAGATGGGCTGCGTGGCCTCGGTGACCGTGAAGCGGCCCTCGAACGGCGTCTTCTGGTCCGGGACCAGCGCCGCGGCCCAGTACTTGTCGGTGATGCCGATCCAGCCGCCCACGGCGTCGCGGAACACCTGGCCGCGCACCTTGCCGTAGAGCACGTCGTCCTTGGCGAGGCTGGCGTAGGTGGGCTCCTGCAGGCCGGCGTCGCCGAGCACGCCCACCGGGCCCTCATGCAGCACGTAATAGCCCTGGGTCGGCGGCGTGCCCCAGCGCGACACCAGCGAGAACGGATACAGCGTCACCGGCGCGCCGCCATTGTTCCTCACCGACTGGCGGATGGTGAACATGGCGTTGTCGTCCACCGAGATGACGCGGGTGAACACGAGGCCCTGGCCGTTGTCCCAGGTGAGGGTGAGCGGCTTCTCCGGGGTGAGGCGGTCGCTGTCGGCGGTCCACACGGTGGTCGGGCCGGGTAGCGCCACGCTGGCCCCGGCCTCGCCCACCCAGCCGAAGTCGGCGTAATAGGGGTGCGGCGAACCGAGCGGCGAGAACAGGACGATGTTCGGGCTGTTGGGGTTCACCGTCTCGCGGTAGTGCTTGAGGGCGATGTCGTCGATGCGTCCGCCCGCGAGGCTGATGGAGCCGCGGATGGCGGGGGTGTCGATGGTCACGCGCGGCGCGTTGAGCAGCGCGGCCTCACGGCTCGGCGGCAGGGCGGGAATCGCGCCGGCCTGGCCGGGCTGCGCCGTGGCGCTGGCCGCGGTCTGGGCCGGAGGTTTGGCGGACTGGCCCGGCTGACCAAAGAAATACGTCCATCCAATCAGCACGGCGACCGACAGGGCGATCGCCACGATCAGATTGCGATTGTCATCGCTCATGGGCTGTTGTCCGTTGTTGTCCGGGCCTGTGCGTCGCCGGGCGCGCGCGCCGCGCCCCGGCCGCGCCGTCGCGACCTGTCCTGGCGCGACCTGTCCTGGACGTGTTTCGGCGCGGGCGCGCCCTTTCCGGCCAGCAACGCCGGGGCGGCCCTGCGCAGGTCTTCGACGAGCTGTTCAAAGGGAGCTGCGATGGCTTCGCGACGGGCGACCAGCACCAGGTCCAGCGGAGCCTCAGGCCAGGAGCGCCTGGCGATGTCGGCCGCCGCCCGGAGGCGACGGCGGATCCTGTTGCGTTCAGGCGAATTCCCGATGCGCTTCGTCACCGTGAAACCGACGCGCACGCCGGCGCCGACGTCTGCATCCGGGCTGCGCATGATTCCCTGAACCGTCATTCGCGGCGTATGGAAACGGTGCCCCGCCGCCGCGGCGACGAATTCGGCGCGTTTCTTCAGCCTGAAGGCCGCGGCTGCGACGCGGGTCACAGGCGCAGCCTCCGCTTCCGCAGGGATCAGGCCGTCAGGCGCTTGCGACCGCGGGCGCGGCGGGCGGCGATGACCTTGCGGCCGCCGACAGTCGCCATGCGCGCGCGGAAACCGTGACGGCGCTTGCGCACGATCTTGCTCGGTTGATAGGTCCTCTTCACGGCTCATCTCCGGTCGTATGCGGCTGCGGCGGAGACCGCCCGCCTTCGCCGCAGACGGAGCCTCGGGCGGCGCGTCCGCGGCGCAGATTGAATTTCTCGGTCAAAAAGCAAACGGCGCCCATGCGGGCGCCCGCCAACCCATGGCCGGCTTATGGAGGAAGCCGGGGGCAAAGTCAACGCGCGCCGCGCGCCTCACGCCGCGCCGCGGCCGGGCTCCCGTCCGCAGGCGCGCGGCCGGGGCGGCGCCTGCGCCGCGCGCCGCCGGGCGTCGCCGCGGCCTTCCATTAACCCAATGTAAACCATGGCGAAAATCCGGCGCGCGTTCGCGCCGCGCCGCGCCCGTCCGCGCGCCTGCGATTCAGCTCCTGTTAGGGGCGCGCCGTCAGGCTGCCTGACCGGTGGGGGAGCAGGGGAGCCGGAAGGGCAGGGGCGCGCCGCCCCGTAACGGAGCAGACGCATGGCGCGCATGAACAGACACCGCAGCCACGCCGGCGGGCCGCGACGCGGTCCGCGCGCCCTCGCGCGCCTGCAGGCGATTCTGGCCGCCGTCTTCGTGCTCGCCCTCGCCGGCTGCGGCATGTTCGAAACCGAGAAGCGCGAACCGTGGCGCAGCCAGGCCGAGGCCCAGTGCCTCGCCCGCAAGCAGGTGCGCCCGTCCGCCTTCATGCAGCGCATGCGGGCCATCAACGGCCCCGGCGCCTGCGGCATGGACGCGCCGTTCCGCGTCACAGCCATTCTCAACGGCGCCGTGCGGCTCAGGACCCCGGGCGTGCTCGCCTGCCCGATGATCGCGGCCCTTGAGGAATGGACGGCGAACGTGGTGATTCCCGCCGCGCTGAAATATTACGGCTCGCCGGTGGCCGCGATTGACTTCGGCTCCTACTCCTGCCGGCGTATCAACAATGGCCGGCGCGGCCGCCGCTCGGAGCACGCCTTCGGCAACGCCGCCGATTTCATGGGGCTGACCCTCGCCGACGGCCGCCGCGTCAGCGTGAAGCGGGGCTGGCGCGGGACCCCCGCCGACCAGGAGTTCCTGCGCACGGTGTTCACCGGGGCCTGCGCGCGTTTCAGCACCGTGCTGGGCCCGGGCTCCGACGCCTACCACCACGACCACCTGCATCTCGATCTCGCCCGCCACGGCCGCGGCCGCATGATCTGCAGGCCGGTGCTGAAATGGTCGCCCATGGTTCCGGCGCCGTTCGAGCCGGGGCCGGACCAGCCGCAGCAGTCCTACGGCGCCTACGCCGCGGCGCCGGCCGCAGGCGGCCGGTCAATCCCCGGCCAGTCATTCCCGGTCGAGGAGACGGCGGCGGCGGAGCCCGCCGGGGCGGCGGGCGCGGAGCCGCAGGACGACGCCGGCCTCCCTGCGGACCAGGGCCAGCCCCACGACGGCGGCGATCCGGACGGCGCCGGCGCGGGGGCATGGGCCGCCGCCGGCGCAGGCGGCCACGCCGGCGGGCCGCGCTCCATCGACGACCTGTTGCGCTGAGCCCGGCGGCGCCGCGCGCCTTGCGCGGCGCGCGACAATAAGGCCGGCCCTGCGCGGGCCGGCCCGGATTCCGTCGCCTGCAGCGCGGATCAGAACACCGCGTAGCCGCCGTCGATCAGCAGCGTGTCGGCGGTGTGGTAGGACGAGGCGGCGCTCATCAGGTACACGGCGATGCCGCCGAAGTCGGACGGCTCGCCGAAGCGGCGCATGGGGATGCGCGGCAGCACGTTGTTGAGGAACTTCTCGTTGCTCATGATGCCCTGGGTCATGTCGCTCCTGATCCAGCCGGGCAGGATGGCGTTGGCGGTGATGCCGTAACGGGCCAGCTCCACCGCCAGGGCGCGCACCAGCGCGTTCAGCGAGGCCTTGGTGGCGGCGTAGTGCTCGTTGCGGGCGGTGCCGGAGATGGACGCCAGGCTCGAGGTGGGCACCAGACGGCCGAAGGCGTCGCCCTTCCCGGCGCGCTCGATCATGTGGCGCGCCGCCAGCTGGAACACCTGCACCACGCCGTCCAGGTTGGTGGCGAACATCTCGCGCCACTCCTCCGGCGTGCGGTCGACGAACGACTTGCGGCCGCCGCCGCCGATGCCGGCGTTGGCGAAGCAGCCGTCGACGCGGCCGAAGGCCGCCAGCGTGCCGCGGAACGCCTCCTCGATCGACGCGCGGTCGGAGACGTCGCAGATGCGCGCCTCGACCTTGCCGGCGTTATGCGCCTTCAGCTGCGCCAGCGCCGCCTCGTTCTTCTGCGGATTGCGGCCCCAGATCGACACCGAGCAGCCGGCCCGCACCAGCGCGTCGGCCATGCCGAGGCCAATGCCGCCGTTGCCGCCGGTGACGATGGCCACGCGGTTCGACAGGTCAAACTCCTTGTACATGCGCATCCTCCTGCATGCCCTTCCGGAAATTGCTCCACAGCTAGCATGGGGGAGCGTCGCGGCGGAAGAGGCTTCCTATCTAACGTTTGTTCTGTCACAACAGGGGGACGGACGGTCCTGCCCGGCCGGCCGCGCGCCGCGCCGGCGCGGGGGCAGGACCGCGGACAAGGGACCGGCGCGCGCACCGGCGCGCGACGCCAGATGATAACGCGGCGGCGTCCACCCCGGCGGACGCGGCCAGGGAGCAAACGCGGGAAGCAGCATGTCCTACGAATCGATCAAGACCGAGGGCTCGACCATCAAGACCGAGCTTTCTGACGGCGTCCTCACCCTGACCCTGAACCGTCCTGACCGTCTGAACGCCTTCACCGGCCAGATGATGCAGGAGATGATCGAGGTGTTCGACCGGGCCGACGCGGACGACAGCGTGCGCGTGGTCATCGTCACCGGCGAGGGGCGCGCCTTCTGCGCCGGCGCCGATCTCGCCGCCGGCGGAAACACCTTCAACTACGAGACCCGCCGCAGCACCGACGACCTGCCGCTCGGCCGCGACGGCAAGCCGGACCTCGCCGCCGACCCGGCGGTGCGCGACGGCGGCGGCCGCCTCACCCTGCGCATCTTCAACAGCCTGAAGCCGGTCATCGGCGCCGTCAACGGCCCGGCCGTGGGCATCGGCGCCACCATGCAGCTGCCGATGGACGTGCGCATCGCCTCGGAGAACGCCCGCTTCGGCTTCGTGTTCACCCAGCGCGGCATCGTGCCGGAGGCCTGCTCCAGCTGGTTCCTGCCGCGCATCGTCGGCATCCAGCAGGCGGTGGACTGGTGCTACTCCGGCCGCGTGTTCGACGCGAAGGAGGCCCTCGCCGGCGGCCTGGTGAAGGAGGTGGTGCCGGCGGACGAGCTGCTGCCGCGCGCCCGCGAGATCGCCCGCCAGTGGAGCGAGCGCAGCGCGCCGGTCTCGGTGGCGCTCACCCGCCAGATGATGTGGCGCATGCTGGGCGCCAGCCACCCCATGGAGGCCCACCGCGTGGACAGCCGCGCCATCTTCTGGCGCGGCAAGCAGCGCGACGTGCAGGAGGGCGTCGCCTCCTTCCTCGAGAAGCGCCTGCCCAACTTCCCGGACCAGGTCTCCACTGACATGCCGTCGTTCTTCCCCTGGTTCGACGAGCCGGAGTACAGGTAAGGTCATCGCCGGCCCTGCGGCCGCGGCGGGCCCCGGAGCGATCCGGGGCCTTTTTCATGGATGCGTTGCGCCAGGCGTTTTCCCGGCGCGCGCCGGGGCGTCCGCGGGCGCCCGCCAGGGCCGCCCCGGCGGCGCCCGCGTTGCGGAAAATGATGCGGGCCGCGCCGTCTGGCGGTAAACAACGGTCCGACGGACACGCCCCGCCGGGGCCTGCCTGCTGGAGCCTACGTTGCGTACACGCGGTTTCGCCCACGTCGACACCTGGATCTTCGACCTCGACAACACGCTCTATTCCCACGAGGCGCAGATCTGGCCCCAGGTGGGCCAGCGCATCACCGAATTCGTGGCGCGCATGTTCTCGCTGGATCCGGTCGAGGCGCGCCGGCTGCAGAAGCAGTACTATTACAGCCACGGCACGACCCTGCGCGGGCTGATGGACGAGCACGGCCTCGATCCGGCCGAGTACCTGGACTTCGTCCACGACGTCGACCTCAGCCTGCTCAGCCCCAACGAGCGGCTGGCGAAGGCCATCAGCGCCCTGCCTGGCCGCAAGCTGATCTTCACCAACGGCTCCGCCCGCCACGCCGAGAACATCTGCCGCAAACTCGGCGTGTACGAACATTTCCACGGCTGCTTCGACATCCTGGCCGCCAATTTCGTCCCCAAGCCGGAGCAGGGGGCCTATGAGATGCTGGTCGAGCGCCATGAGGTGGATCCTGCCCGCGCGGTGTTCTTCGAGGACATGGCGCGCAACCTTGCGCCCGCCCACGCCCTCGGCATGACCACCACCCTGGTGCTGCCGGCCACGCCCGACCCCTATCGCGAGCCCTTCGAGCAGGCGCGCGAGGAGCTGGCCCACGTCGACCATGTCACCGATGATCTTGTGGGCTTCCTGGAGGAGGTCGCCGCCGCGGCCTGAACCAGGCCGGACAGGACGCAGAGGGGAGAGAGCATGACCGCACGGCCCAACGCCGCCCAGGCGGAGTTCTGGAACACGGGGGCCGTACGCTCCTGGGTGGAGCTGCACGAGATTCTCGACGCGCAGTTCGCGCCGCTGTCGCAGGCGGCCCTCGCCCTGCTGCCGGTGGCGGACGGCCAGCGCTTGCTCGACATCGGCTGCGGCTGCGGCGCGGACACGTTCGCGCTGGCGGCGCGGGCCGGCTCCGGCGCGGCGGTGGGCGTGGACATCTCCGCCCCCATGCTGGCGCGGGCGCGGGAGCTGGCGGCGCAGCGCGGCGCGCGCAACGTCGCCTTCGTCGAGGCCGACGCCCAGGTCGCCTGTCTCGCCGCCGGCGGTCCGCCGTTCGACGCCGCCTTCTCGCGCTTCGGCGTGATGTTCTTTGACGATCCGCCGGCGGCCTTCGCCAACATCCGCCGCAGCATGCGCCCGGGCGCGCCGCTCGCCTTCGTCTGCTGGCGCCGGCCCGATGAAAATCCGGTGCTGCTCGCCCCGTACCGCGCCGCGTGGGAGACCTTTCCGGTCAAGCCGCCGAAAAGCGATCCGCTGGCGCCGGGCCCGTTCGCCTTCGCCGACCCGGCGCGGATCCGCGCCATCCTGGAGCAGGCGGGCTTTCGCGACGTGACGGTGGCGCCATACGACCGGCAGGTGGGCGGCCAGCCCTTCGCGGTGGCGCTGGAGCTGGCCATGCGCATCGGTCCGCTCGCCGGCGTGCTGCGCGAACAGCCGGAGGCGACCACGGCGGCGCGGGAGAAGGTGGCCGCCATGCTGCGCCGCCACGAGCGCGACGGCGCCGTGTGGCTGGACGCGGCGGTGTGGCTGGTGACGGCGCGGGCCTGAGACGCGCCCCGGCCGGCGGGGTTCAGAAATGCGCCAGGAAGCCGCCGTCCACCGCCAGCGAATGGCCGGTGACGTAGGAGGCCTCGCGCGAGGCGAGGAACACCACCGCCCCGGCGATCTCCTCCGGCCGGCCCCAGCGGCCGAGGGAGGTGCGCTGGCCGAGCCAGGCGGCGATGGCCGGGTCCGCCGCCATGGCGGCGTTGGCTTCCGTGGCGAAATAGCCGGGCGCCACGGCGTTGACCGTGATTCCGTGCGGGCCCAGCTCCGCCGCCAGCGCCCGGGTCATGGCGTCGAGGCCGCCCTTTGACGCCGTGTAGAGCGCGTCGCCGGAGCGCGAGATGTGGGCGGCGATGGAGGTGATGTTGATGATGCGGCCGTGGCCGGCCTGCTTCATCAGCGCCGCCGCCTTGCGGCTGATCTCGAACGGCGCGGCCACATTGGCGGCGAGCAGCGCCTGCATGTCGCCGGGGCCGAACTGCTCCAGCGGGCGGCGGTCGCGCGCGGCGGCGTTGTTCACCAGAATGTCGAGGCGGCCGAAGCGCCGCATGATCTCCGCCAGCGCCGCCGTCACCGCCGCGTCGTCGGTGAGGTCGAAGGCGAGCGCGTGCGCCTCCAGGCCCTCGTCCGCCAGCCGGCGGCGCGCCGCCGCGAGGCGGCGGCCGTCGCGGCCGGAGAGAATGACGGTCGCCCCGGCGCGGGCGAGGCCCAGCGCGATCTCCAGCCCCAGCCCCCGGCCGGAGCCGGTGACCAGCGCGACCTGGCCGTCGAGGCGGAAAGGGGCGGGGCGCGTCTGCGGGGCGGTGCTCACGATGGTTCCTCTTCCTGTCGCCGGCGGCCGGCCGCCGGCGTGGCGGCAGTTTTGCAACCGCCCGCGGGGCGAGGCAAGGCGGGCTCAGGAAGCGCCGGCGCGCCCGGACGCGGCGCCGGCGCATTGACGGTCCTGCGGCGATCGCGCACATTCACGCCATTCCGAGGGGGGCCCTTCGCGAGGGCTGAGATACCGCCTGTCGGCGCTCCGTGGGGCGCAGGACGCAGTGGTGACCCTTTGAACCTGAACCGGGTCATGCCGGCGGAGGGACAGGAAGTTGCAGCGCCGCGCGTCTGACGCATGCGCCCTTGCGCATGCCGCTCCGCCATGGAGCAGCCGCCGCGCCGCCCGGGCGGCGCGCGACGCGCCCCGTTTCACCGTTCCGTTTCACGCCCTGCGTCCGCCGGCGCGGCCCGCATCTTTCCCCGACAGACCAGGGCAGGAACGATCATGACCGACGCCATCCCCGGCGGCGCCCGCGCGCCCGCGACCGTCACCACCGGGCCCATCCGCGGCTCCCGCAAGATCTACAGCTCGCCGGCGGGCCGGCCGGACATTCGCGTGCCGTTCCGTGAGATCGCGCTGTCGCCGGATTCCGGCGAGCCGCCGTTCCGCGTCTATGACGCCTCCGGTCCCTACACCGATCCGCAGGCGGCCATCGATCTCGCCGCCGGCCTGCCCCAGCCGCGCGCGCCGTGGATCGCCGCCCGCGGCTTCGAGCCGGTGGAGCCGCGGCCGGTGCGTCCCGAGGACAATGGCGGCGCGACCGGCGACCGGCTGGCGCCGCCCTGTCCGGCGCGGCGGCCGACCCTGCGCGGCCGCGACGGCCAGCTGGTGACGCAGCTGGAGTTCGCCCGCGCCGGGATCATCACCGAGGAGATGATCTACGTCGCCCACCGCGAGAACCTTGGCCGCCAGGCCATGGCCGGGGAGGCGGCGGCGCGCCGCGCCGACGGCGAGGATTTCGGGGCGGAGATTCCGCCTTTCATCACCCCGGAGTTCGTGCGCCAGGAGGTGGCGCGCGGCCGCGCCATCATCCCCGCCAACATCAATCACCCGGAGCTGGAGCCCACCATCATCGGCCGCAACTTCCTGGTGAAGATCAACGCCAACATCGGCAATTCGGCCGTCACCTCCGGCGCGGCGGAGGAGGTGGAGAAGCTGGTCTGGGCCACGCGCTGGGGCGCCGACACGGTGATGGACCTCTCCACCGGCCGCAACATTCACAACATACGCAGCTGGATCATCCGCAACGCGCCGGTGCCCATCGGCACGGTGCCGGTCTACCAGGCGCTGGAGAAAGTGGGCGGCGATCCGGCCAGACTCGATTTTGACGTGTTCGCCGACACGCTCATCGAGCAGGCCGAGCAGGGCGTCGACTATTTCACCATTCACGCCGGCGTGCGCCTCGCCCATGTGCCGCTGACGGCGAACCGGGTCACCGGCATCGTGTCGCGCGGGGGCTCGATCATGGCGCGCTGGTGCCTGGCGCGCCACCGCGAGAACTTCCTCTACGAGCGCTTCGACGAGATCTGCGACATCATGCGCCGCTACGACGTCTCCTTCTCGCTGGGAGACGGGCTGCGGCCCGGCTGCATCGCCGACGCCAACGACGCGGCCCAGTTCGCCGAGCTGGAGACCCTGGGAGAGCTGACCAGAATCGCCTGGGACAGGGGCTGCCAGGTCATGGTCGAGGGGCCCGGCCATGTGCCCATGCACAAGATCCGGGCCAACATGGACAGGCAGCTCAAGGCCTGCGGCGAGGCGCCTTTCTACACGCTGGGCCCGCTCACCACCGACGTCGCCCCGGGCTATGACCACATCACCTCCGCCATCGGCGCGGCGATGATCGGCTGGTTCGGCACGGCCATGCTCTGTTACGTGACGCCCAAGGAGCACCTCGGCCTGCCCAACCGCGACGACGTGAAGACCGGCGTCATCACCTACCGTCTGGCGGCCCATGCGGCGGACCTGGCCAAGGGACATCCGGCGGCGCGGCTGCGCGACGACGCGCTCTCCCGCGCGCGGTTCGACTTCCGCTGGGACGACCAGTTCAACCTGTCGCTCGACCCGGACACCGCCTGCGCCTTCCACGACGAAACCATGCCGAAGGAGGCGCACAGGCTGGCGCATTTCTGCTCCATGTGCGGGCCGAAGTTCTGCTCGATGCGGATCAGTCACGAGCTGCGGGCGGACGCGGCGGCCATGGACGACGACAGGCGGCGCGCCCTGGAGGAGGCGGCCCGCGGCATGCGCGAAAAGGCGGCCGAATTCGCCGCCGCCGGCGGGCGCATTTACGTGGAGCGGGGGGACTGAGGGGGCTCCCGCCGCCAGCCGCCTGCGGGAGCGCGCCGCGCATTCCCGCGCCGCCGCGCGCTGGCGTCCGCCTGCGGCGTTGTGGCGCAGCGGGCGCGGCGCGCCGGCGACAGCGCCTGCGCCGTATCGCCAGCGCCGACCGCCGGCAGGGCGGAGCCGCGAAAAACCTGCGTCTTGGCCGCGCAAGGCGCGGGCCGGCGCCGCCGTCGCCGCCCGGACGCGCCGTGCGCGAGGCGGCCGGCGCCTGCGGGCGCCCATGGGCGGTTCGCTGCGGACAGCTTGTCCACAACCGCCGACATGACGATGATAGCGCCCGTTTCCCCAACGGCGACGGACGTCCGTCGCCAACCAGGGAGCGCGACCGCCCGGAAGGATGCGGTTTTCCCTGTGTCCGCCGCTGCGGAAGGAGCCGCGTCGCCGGGTCCCGCCGGCGTTCCCGCCCATCCGTCCAGCCAGCGCCGTCCCGCCGCCTGCCGGAGGCCACGCATGAATCTGCCGTCGCCGGTCGACCGTCTGCCGGTCCCAGCCCAGATCGCCCTGCTGGCGCTGCAGGTGGCGCTTGCAGGATATGTGGACGGCATCGGCTGGCTGCTGCTCGGCGGCGTGTTCGTCTCCTTCATGAGCGGCAACACCACCCAGCTGGCGGTGGCCCTGGCCAGCGGCCAGCACAGCTGGGCGGCGCAGGTGGGCTGCGCCCTCGGCGCCTTCTTCGCCGGCGTGTTCTTCGGCGCGGTGATGCGCGAGAGGTCGCGCACGCGCTCGCACGCGCTGCTGTTCGCCATCGCCGCCATGGTGCTGGCCGTGTCGCTGGTGATGGTGCGCGAGTTCGGCGTCAACACCCTGCATCTGCTGCCGCTGGCCTTCGCCATGGGGCTGCTCAACAACGCCCGGCGCGTGGTGAACGGCGCCGCGGTGGGCGGCACTTTCGTCACCGGCGCCTTCGTCGGCTTCGCCCAAGGGGCGGCGCGCTGGCTGCTGCGCAAGGCGCCGGCCGCGGAGTTCATCCCCTACGCCCTGTCATGGCTGGCGCTGTGCTGCGGCGCGCTCGCCGGCGTGATGGCGCTGATCCACGCCGGCGACGACGTGGCGCTGGTGACGCCGATCATCTGGGCCGGCGCCCTCGCCATCGTCCACCAGATCATCGCCATGCGCCGCTGAGGCGAAACGGAAATGGCGCCGCCTCACGCAAGGCGGCGCCACGCCAGGGCGGACGCGCGGGCGGCGCGCGCCCGGCGCGGAACCGGAGACGGAACGCTCAGGCGGCGGCGCGCGCCAGCATGCGGTCGGCCTGGCGCAGGATGAAGTCCGCCGCCAGCCCCGGGTCCTCCATGGGCAGGAAGTGGCTGCGGCCGGGGGCGAACTGCGTCTCCAGATGTGGAACCAGCCGCTTGAACGCGGCCTCGTCATTCTCCGTGAGGGTGCTGCGCACTTCCGCGCGTAGCAGCGCCGCAGGCACGGAAAGCCGCGGCGCCATTTTCCACACCCGCAGAATGTCGATGCAGTTGAAGGTGGCCGCCTCCCACTCCGGCGCGCAGGCCAGCGAGACGCTGCCGTCCGCGTGGGTGATCAGGCCGCCGTCGAGGTAGTCGTCGAGAATGCCTTCCTTCCACCAGGCGAACATGCCGCGGCCGTCGTATTTCTCCCGGATCTCCGCGCGCGACGTCCAGTGGCGGCGGCGCTTGCGGGCGCCGGCGGCCAGTTCGTTGTCGCCGGCGGTTCCGGCGCGCCTGGCCGCGACCAGCGCGTCGGCTTTCTCCAGCGAGATCACCGCCGGGTCGATCAGCACCACGCCGCGAACCAGGGCCGGGCTGGCGGCGGCGTACATCAGCGTCACCGTGGCGCCCATGGAGTGGCCGACCAGCAGCGCAGGCTCGCCGAAATGGCTGAGCAGGCCGTGCAGGTCGCGCTCAAAGCCGGACCAGTCCTCCTGCGCGTCCGGATCAGCCGGCAAGGTGCTGAAGCCATGGCCGCGGGCGTCGCTCATGATGATGCGGAAGCGGTGCTTCAGCAGTTCGCCAAGCTGGCGGTAGCACTGGGCGTTCATGCCGGTGGCGTGGGCGAGGTGCAGCAGCGGCGCCTGTTCGCCGGCTTCGTCCCACATCAGGCAGGACATGTCCCCGTCGGCGAGGCGGATGCTGATACGTTTCATGGCGTTTCCGTCGTTGCGGCCCCGCGGCCGGCGCGGGGCGGGTCATCGGTGGTCGGCGTCAATTGTATACGCAACGACGTATTTGTCCCATGCGCCGGAGGCGCCTCATTTTCCCGCCGGTTTCGGGGCGGGGGCGCTTCCGCCTTCCGCGGCGCCGGCGCCGGGCGCGTCCAGAGGCCGGCATTCGGTTTCCTTTCCGTCGCGGGTGAAGCGCGCCACGCCGTGATGCTCCCAGAACTCCACGCCGCCGCCCTCATAGCGCGCGCCGGAGCCGGAGACGGCGGCCTTCAGCTCATAGCGGTCCTCGCCCACCGTCAGCATGGCGATGCTGGCGTCCGGGAACCGGGCGACGATGCGGGCGCCGTCGGCGCAGACGAAGGTGACGGGCGGCGCGGGCGGCTGCGGCCGCTTCGGCTCGCCGCCGGCCGCCGGAGCGGCCATGGCGGCGGGAGCCAGCAGCGTCGCCAGCAGCGTCGCTGCGGCGCGGCGCGGCGGGAGGGAGCGGGCGGCGCGACGCCACGGCAGGCTGGTCATGAATCATCCTTTCCGGCGCCGGGGTGGCCGGCGGCCTGTTGCGGTGGACGGAGTTTCCGGCGCGCAAGGGTCGCCGCTCCGGGGCGCGCCGGCAAGTCCCCGCCCGCGGCTGCGCTTGACTCCGCGCGCCGCTTGCGCAGACAACCCGTCTGATCCTCCGGACGGGCGCGCGGCGTCCGTCCGTCCCCGTTCCACGCCGCCCCCCGGCTCCGCCGGAGGGCCAGCAGCAAGAGATTGTGACGGACATGGCCACCCAGACGGGCGAATACGCGCAGCTCGAAGCCGTTATCGAAGCCGCCTTTGAACGGCGCGCCGAAGTGGATTTCTCGACCAGGGGCGAGATCCGCGACGCGGTGGAGACGGCCCTGGACCTGCTGGACAGCGGCAAGGCCCGCGTGGCCCAGAAGGGCGCCGACGGCGAATGGACCGTCAACCAGTGGCTGAAGAAGGCGGTGCTGCTTTCCTTCCGCCTCAACGACATGGAGCTGGTCTCCGGCGCCGCCGGCGGCGCCTGCTGGTGGGACAAGGCACCCTCCAAGTTCGCCGGCTGGGACGCCGCCCGCTTCCGCGCGGCCGGCTTCCGCGCCGTTCCCGGCTCGGTGGTGCGCCGCAGCGCCTATATCGCCCCGGGCGTGGTGCTGATGCCCTCCTTCGTCAACCTTGGCGCCTATGTGGACGAGGGCACGATGGTGGACACGTGGGCCACGGTCGGCTCCTGCGCCCAGATCGGCAAGAACGTGCATCTCTCCGGCGGCGTCGGCATCGGCGGCGTGCTGGAGCCGCTGCAGGCCGGCCCGGTGATCATTGAGGACAACTGCTTCATCGGCGCCCGCTCCGAGGTGGCCGAGGGCGTGATCGTGGGCGAGGGCGCGGTGCTCTCCATGGGCGTCTATCTCGGCGCTTCGACCAGGATCATCGACCGCGCCACGGGCGAGGTGTTCGTGGGCCGCGTTCCGCCCTATTCGGTGGTGGTGCCCGGCAGCCTGCCCGGCAAGCCGCTGCCGGACGGCGCGCCCGGCCCCTCGCTCTACTGCGCCGTCATCGTCAAGAAGGTGGACGCCCAGACCCGCTCCAAGACCTCCATCAACGAGCTGCTGCGGGACTGACCCCGCCACCGGGCGGCGCGCACGGCGCTTCGCGCCTTGCGCGCGCCGCCCCGTCGCGCCGGGCCGGCCCAGGGCGTTTGTTCCGCCGCGGCGGCGGCGTGGGGCCGGACCTGGGCGGGGCCTGACGGCGGGGGCGGCCGTTCCGCCGCGCGCAGGCCGCGCCGGAGGCCCCTGGCCCGTGACATTCAGGGCGCGACCGTCGGGCCGCGCCCGCTGATTCCTGCCGAGCGTTCCGGGAGCCTCGCCAATGACCAGCGCCAGAATCGAAGCCGCCAGCCCCGCCGCGACCGCGGCCGTCGCGCGCCACGCGGTGGAGCTCACCCGCGCCTTGGTGCGCTGCCCCTCGGTGACGCCGCATGAGGGCGGGGCGCTCTCGCTGCTCGAGGGCGTGCTGGGGGCCGCGGGCTTCGACGTGGAGCGGGTGGCCTTCAGCGCGCCGGGAACCCCCGACGTGGAGAACCTTTACGCCCGCTACGGCGACAGGCGCCCGCGCCTGGTCTTCGCCGGCCACACCGACGTGGTGCCGCCCGGCGATGAGGCTGCGTGGCGCTTCGGCCCCTTCGACGCAGTGACTGAAGACGGCGTGCTCTATGGCCGCGGCGTGGTGGACATGAAGGGCGGCGTCGCCGCCTCCGTGGCCGCGGCCGTGGATTTCGTCGCCCGCAATCCGGATTTTGACGGCTCCATCGCCTTTCTCATCACCGGCGACGAGGAGGGCCCCGCCGTCAACGGCACGGTGAAGCTGCTGCAATGGGCGAAGGAGCAGGGCGAGGCGTTCGACCACTGCATCCTCGGCGAGCCCACCAATCCCGACCGTCTCGGGGAGATGATCAAGATCGGCCGGCGCGGCTCGCTCACCGGCCGGCTCACCGTGCGCGGCGTGCAGGGCCATGTGGCCTATCCGCACCGCGCGCAGAACCCGATTCCGGCGCTGCTGCGCTATCTGCAGGCGCTGACCGGCGCGCCGCTGGACAGCGGCAACGAGCGTTTCGACCCCTCCAGCCTGGTGGTGACCAGCGTCGACGTGGGCAACGCCGCGACCAACGTCATTCCCGCCGAGGCGCGGGCGGTGTTCAACATCCGCTTCAACGACATCTGGACGCTGGAGACGCTGAAGGAGGAGGTGCGCCGGCGGCTTGAGGCCGTGGCCGGCGACGGTCCGCGCTTCACCCTCAGCTTCGATCCCAGCAACGCGGTGGCTTTCCTCACCGAGCCAGGGCCGTTCGTGGCGCTGATGGCCGACGCCATCGCCGCCGAAACCGGCCTGCGCCCGGAGCTTTCCACCAGCGGCGGCACCTCGGACGCGCGCTTCATCAAGGATTACTGCCCGGTGATCGAGTTCGGCCTGGTCGGCGACACCATGCACCAGGTCAACGAGCGCGCGCCGGTGGCCGAGCTGGAGGCGCTCGCGCGGATTTATCTGCGCATGATCGAGAAATATTTCGACGCCGCCGCGGCCGGCGCGCTGGCGTAAGGCGCCGTCCGCGTCACGGCGGCGCGCGCCTGCGTCTCCCGGCGGGCGCCGCGCCCGGCCGGCTCAGTCCTGCGGCCAGGCCAGCGCCTCCTCCGGATAGTCCACGCGGACGAAATAGAGCCCGTGCGCCGGGGCGATCGGGCCGCAGCGCCGGCGGTCGCGCGCGTCGAGGGCGGCCCGCATATCGGAAATCTTCCAGCGGCCGCAGCCGACCTGCTCCAGCGAACCGGCCATGGAGCGCACCTGATGGTGCAGGAACGAGCGCGCCGAGGCGTAGATGCGGATCTCGTCGCCCACGCGCTCCACGTCCAGCCGGTCGAGGGTGCGCACCGGGCTGGCCGCCTGGCAGGCGGCGGCGCGGAAGGTGCTGAAGTCGTGCCGCCCCAGAATGGTCTGCGCCGCCGCGTGCATGGCTCCGGCGTCCAGCGGCCGGCCCACGTGCCAGGCGCGGTCGTGGTCCAGCGCCGCCGGGGCGCGGCGGTTGATGATCCGGTACATGTAGTGCCGCTTCACCGCGCTGTGGCGGGCGTCGAACTGCGGCGGGGCGAGATGCGCGGAGAGAACCGCCACCCGGTCGCCGGCGGCGCGCAGGTGGGCGTTGAGGGCGTCGCGCACCGTGTCCGTGCGCCATTCGCGGCTGAGGTCCACATGCGCCACCTGGCCGAGGGCGTGCACCCCCGCGTCGGTGCGGCCGGAGCACTGCACCCGCGGATGCTCGCCGGCGAAGCGGATGATGGCCTCCTCCACCGCCTGCTGCACCGAACGGCCGTTGCCCTGCCACTGCCAGCCGACATAGCCCGTGCCGTCATATTCGATCACGAGGCGATATCGCGGCACCGCTAGCTCCCTGTATCCGCGCCGGGGGAGGCCTGGAGCAGCGCGCCCGGCGCAAGGCGCGCGCCGCGCAGGAACTCGTCCGCCGCAACCACGCCGCGCCCGGCCCGCTGCACCTGCAGCAGCCGCACCGCGCCCTGGCCGCAGGCCACCGTCATGCCCGGGCCGATGAGCTCGCCTGGCGCGCCGGCGCCTTCCGCCGGCCGCGCGCGCAGCACGCGGACGCGCTCCGGCCTGCCCTTGCCGAGGTCCGCCTCAAAAAACGCGCCGGGGAAGGGCGAGAGGCCGCGGATGTGATTGTGCACCGCCGCCGCGTCGCGGCTCCAGTCAATGCGGGTTTCGGCGTTGGTGATCTTGTGGGCGTAGGTGACGCCGTCCTGCGGCTGCGGGGTGAAGCGCAGCGAGCCGCGCTCCAGCGCCGCGAGCGCGCGGGCGGCGAGGTCGGCGCCAAGGCCGCTGAGCACGTCGTGCAGCTCGCCGGCGGTCATCTCAGGCGTGACCGTCACCCGCTCGCACATGGCCACCGGGCCGGTGTCCAGCCCTTCCTCCATGCGCATCACGCACACGCCGGTTTCCGCGTCGCCGGCCATGATCGCCCGCTGGATCGGCGCCGCGCCGCGCCAGCGCGGCAGCAGGGAGGCGTGCAGGTTGATGCAGCCGAAGCGGGGAACGGCGAGAATTTCCGGCGGCAGGATCATGCCGTAGGCCACCACCACCGCCACGTCCGGCGCCAGGGCGCGGAAGGTTTCGGCCGCCCCGGCCGTGCGCAGCGTCGCAGGCGTGTGGACGGGAATGCCGAAGCCCGCGGCCATCTCGTGCACGGGGCTCCTGCGCTCGTTCATGCCGCGGCCGGCGGGGCGGGGGGCGCGGGTGTATACGGCGACGACCTCGTGCCCGTGGCCGACGATCTCCGCCAGCGTCGGCGCGGAGAACTCCGGCGTTCCCATGAAAATGACGCGCAACCTCGGCTCCCGTTTTCACTGTCGCCAGAACGGCCGGCGGGCGGGAAGGGCCGCAGGCCGGACCCGGCGCGGCCCGCCGCGGCTCAGGACGCCGCCCGGCCCTGCAGGCGGGCGAGCTTGTTAAACCTGGTCATCACCCGGTCGCGCTTCAGCTTCGACAGATGGTCGATGAACAGCACGCCGTTCAGGTGATCGATCTCGTGCTGCACGCAGGTGGCGAGCAGCCCTCCGGCCTCGATCTCCTGCATCCTGTCATGGATGTCGCGATAGCGCACGCGCACCTGCGCGGGGCGCTCGACCTCCGCCTGGTAGTCCGGAATCGACAGGCAGCCCTCCCGGTAGACGCTGCGCTCGTCCGACGACCAGGTGATCTCCGGGTCGATCATGATGATCGGCTCGCCGTCCCGGCCCTCCTCGCGCACCACGTCCATGACGATCAGGCGCTTGAGCACGCCGACCTGCACCGCCGCCAGGCCAATGCCCGGCGCGTCATACATGGTCTCCAGCATGCTGTCGGCCAGCTCGCGGATCTCCGCGGTGACGGCGCCGACAGGCCGGGAAATCTGGCGCAGGCGCGCGTCAGGAAGGATGACGAGGGGTTTGATGCTCATGCGCCGCACAGATAGTGTCTTCACCTTTCACGGTCAAGTTGTACTTGATTTGTTCTCGCCGGCGCCGGAGGATCCGCCAGCGGTGCGTTCCGGCGCCGCCGGCGGGGCGCCGGGCCGCGGGCGCGGAAGGGTCGCGGGTGATGCAGGACATGTGGCTGGCCGCAGGCGGCCTTGGACTTTCGCCGGCGCAACTGGCGCTCGCGGCGGCTGCGGCCGTCGCGGCGGCGTTCGCGCTCATGCTGCTGCTGCTGCGCCGGCGCCGGCCGCGCGCCGGCGGCCTGCTGCACGCCGACGACGTGCTGGCGCTGCTGGACAGCCACGCCCGCGGGATGGAGGCGCGGCTGGAGCAGCTTGCCCGGCTGCAGGCGGAGATGCACGGCGGCCTCCACGCCGGCATGCAGGGGCTCGGGGCGCGCCAGGCGGAAGTGCAGCGGGCCGTGGCCGAGCAGGTGGACATGCTGCAGCACCGCGTGGGCCGCACCCTCGCCGACATGGCCGGGCGCACCGGCGACGGCCTTTCTGAACTGGCCAGCCGCCTCGCGGTGATCGACGCCGCCCAGCAGAATCTCAGCGCCCTCGCCGGCGAGATGCTCAGCCTGCGCGAGGTGCTCGCCAACAAGCAGGCCCGCGGCGCCTGGGGCCAGGGGCGGATGGAGGCCATCGTGCGCGACGGCCTGCCGCCAGGCGCCTACAGCTTCCAGGCCACGCTCTCCAACGGCCGCCGGCCGGACTGTCTGGTGCGCCTGCCCGGCGACCTGCCGCTGGCCATCGACGCCAAGTTCCCGCTGGAGGGCTTCCAGGCGTTTCGCGCCGCCCGCGGCGAGGCGGAGCGCCGCGCCGCCGCCGCCCGCCTGCGCCAGGACCTCGCCGCCCACGTGCGCGACATCGCCGGCAAATATCTCATCCCGGGCGAGACCCAGGACCTGGCGCTGATGTTCATTCCCTCCGAGTCGCTCTACGCCGACCTGCTGGAGCATTTCGAGGACGTGTCGCAGTCCGCCGCCCGCTCACGGGTGATCATCGTCTCGCCGTCGCTGCTGGCGGTGGCCATCCAGCTGGCGCGGGCCATGGCCCGCGACGCCCGCATCCGCGACGAGGCCCGCGCCATCCAGGCGGAGGTGGGGCGGCTGCTCGACGACATCGGCCGCCTGCAGGAGCGCGCCGCCCGTCTCGACGGCCATTTCCGCCAGGCGCGCGAGGATCTGGCGGCGCTCAATGTCTCGGTGGAGAAGGTCGCCCGCCGCGGCGGCCGCATCGAGGCGCTGGAGTTCGACGGCGCAGCCTGACGCGCCGGGGAGGGCGGCGGGCGGGGGCCTTCCCCGCGCCTCAGAGCGCCGTGCGCTGGCGGATGGCGGCGACCAGCGTGCCTTCGTCGAGATAGTCGAGCTCGCCGCCCACCGGCACGCCATGGGCGAGACGGGTCACCTTCACCGGCAGGTGCTGCAGCATGTCGGTGATGAAATGGGCGGTCGTCTGGCCGTCGACGGTGGCGTTGAGCGCGATGATCACCTCGCTCACCCGGTCCCGGGCCGCCCGTTCGGCCAGGGAGGCGAGGTTGAGGTCGTCGGGGCCGACGCCGTCCAGCGGCGAAAGCACGCCGCCAAGCACGTGGTAACGCGCGTTCATCGCCGCGGCGCGCTCCAGCGCCCACAGGTCGGCCACCGACTCCACCACGATCAGCACGGAAGGGTCGCGCCGCGCGTCCTGGCAGATGACGCACGGCGAAACCGTGTCGACATTGCCGCAGGTCTCGCAGGTGATCACCCGGTCGGCCACCACGCGCACCGCTTCGGCCAGCGGCTGCAGCAGCGTCTCGCGCTTGCGGATCAGGTGCAGCGCGGCGCGGCGGGCCGAGCGCGGACCAAGACCGGGCAGGCGCGCCAGCAGCTGGATCAGACGTTCAAGTTCCGGGCCGGTGGACGAAGCCATGGACGAAGCACCCCGTGCGGCAGTATGGCGGGCCCCTTGTGCCAGCGGAACGGCGGCGAGGGCAAGCCGGGCCGGGCGGCGCGCGCCGGCCGTTCAGGCCAGCTCCCGCTCCCGCCGGCGCAGTGCGGCGGCGGCGCGCGCCGCCGCCGGATTGAGCCGCTGCGCCGCCGCCAGCCAGCGGCTGAAATCACTCATGTTCTGCCGCACATAGGCTTCAAGCTGGCGCACGCCCGCCTCGACCGCCGCCCGGCGGGCGCCGTCGTGCGCGCCATGCTCCAGGCCGTGGCGGAGGTTGATGGCGTCCTGGCGCCACTCGCGCGCCAGCTGCGCCAGATGCACGGTTTCGGCCAGCGCGGTGGCCATCAGCCGCAGCTCGCCGGCGGGCTCGCCGGGCAGCCGCGGGCTCACGGCGTCCACGGCGGCGGCGAGCCGTTCGCCGGCAGCCTCCAGCCGGTAGACGAGGGCGAAGACGATCTCGCCCGTGGCGGCGTATTCGTCATGAAAGGTCATGGCCAGCGCCATCATTTCGGCGCTGGCGCGGCGCGCGCGCAGGCGCGCCGCAGGGTTGAGCGGCGCCAGCCGCCGCTTCAGCGCGCCGCCGTTCTCCGGCTGGGGGCCGTGGCCCTGGGGGCGGCTGTCCGGCCCCTCCGGCCCCGGAGGGCGCAGCCGCGCGCCAAGGCGGCGCAGCAGCGCGCCCAGCCCGTTCCGCGGCGGTCCGGCGCGCCTGCGCCGCCAGCGCCTGCCCGCCGGAAGCGTGATGCGCCCCCCCACGGCAGGAAAACCCGCCGGCTGTCAGAACAGCTTCAGGCCGGGCGGCAGCGGCAGGCCCCTGGTGAGCTCCTGCATGCGCTCCTGCATCAGCTTTTCGCCGCGGGCGCGGGCGTCGTTCACCGCCGCGAGCACCAGATCCTCGACGATCTCCTTCTCGTCCGGACTGAGCAGGGAAGGATCGATGCTGACCGCCCGCATCTGGCCCCGCGCGGTCATGCGCACCGTCACGGCGCCGCCGCCGGCCGCGCCCTCCACCTCCAGGTTCTCCAGCTCGGCCTGGGCGTCGGCCAGTTTCTGCTGCATCGCCTGGGCCTGCTTCATCAGCCCCATCAGGTCCCGCATCGTCCTGTTCCCTTGTCGTTATGTCAGTCGTCGAACCCGCCGGCGTCGTCATCGCCGCCGGCCTGCATGGTTTCCTCGCCGGCGGGACGCACGTCGGTCACGTCGACGATCTGCGCGCCGGGAAACACCTCGAGGGCGGCGCGCACCAGCGGATGGCTGGCCGCGTCCTGGTGGCGCTCGCGCCGGGCGGCGTCGCGCTTTTCGGCGATGGTGTCCTCGCCGCGCTGCGAGGAGATGGCCACCACCCAGCGCCGTCCGGTCCACTCCAGCAGGCGGGCGCCGAGCTGGGCGGCGAGACTGCGGCTGGCGCCTCCGGCGAGGGCGAATTCGATCGCCCCGTCCTCAAACCGCACCAGGCGCACGTCGCGCTCCAGCGCCACCTTGAGCGCGATGTCGCGTTTCTCGCCGGCCAGCGCCACCAGATCCTCAAACCGGGCGAGGCGCAGCTGCGGCGCGCCGCCCGCGGCGGCCGGGGCCAGCGCCGCCGCGGGCTGGCTGGAGACAAGCTGCATGGCCGCGCCGGCGCCGCCGGCCATGGCCGCCGTGGCGCGCGGGGCCGGGGCGGGCGCCGCCGCCAGGGACGCCCCGGAGGCGGCGGGACCCGCGCCCCCGGCGAAGGCGCCGCCGCCCGCCGGCCCGAAACCGCCGGCCGGCGCGTCGCGCAGCATTTTCAGCGCCTCGTCCGGCGTCGGCAGGTCGGCGGCGTAGGCGAGGCGCACCAGCGCCATTTCCGCGGCGGCCAGCGGCCGGAAGCTGTCCTGCACTTCCGGCAGCGCCTTCAGCAGCATCTGCCAGGCGCGGGAGAGGGCGCGCACCGAGAGTTTTCCGGCGAGGTCGGCGCCGCGGACGCGTTCGGCCTCGGTGAGGGAGGGATCCCTGGCCGCCTCCGGCGTCACCTTCAGGCGCGTCGTCAGGTGGGTGAAGCCCGCCAGATCCGCCATCACCACCGCCGGGTCGGCGCCGGCGTCATGGAGATCCTGCAGCAGGGCGAGGGCGCCCGCCAGGTCGCCGCGCATCACCGCCTCAAACAGGTCGATGATGCGGCCGCGGTCGGCGAGGCCGAGCATGGCGCGCACGGTTTCGGCGCTGACATGGCCGGCGCCGTGGGCGATGGCCTGGTCGAGCAGCGACAGCGAATCGCGCACCGAACCCTCCGCCGCGCGGGCGATCTGGGCGAGGGCCTCCTCTTCATAGGTGACTTTCTCGAGACCGCAGATGCGGGCCAGATGCGCCGCCAGCACCGGCGCCTGCACCCGCCGCAGGTCGAAGCGCTGGCAGCGGGAGAGGATGGTCACCGGCACCTTGCGGATTTCGGTGGTGGCGAAAATGAACTTGGCGTGCGGCGGCGGCTCCTCCAGCGTCTTCAGGAAGGCGTTGAAGGCGCCCGTCGACAGCATGTGCACCTCGTCGACGATGTACACCTTGTAGCGCGCCGACACCGGGGCGTAGCGCACCGAATCATTGATCTGGCGGATGTTGTCGACGCCGTTGTTGGAGGCGGCGTCGATCTCCACCACGTCGATGTGCGCGCCCTCGATGATCTGCTGGCAGTGGACGCCAGGCTCCTTCAGGTCGATGGTCGGACCGCCGCCGCCGTCGGGACGCTCGTAATTGAGGGCGCGCGCCAGGATGCGCGCCGTGGTGGTCTTGCCGACGCCGCGCACGCCGGTGAGCATCCACGCCTGCGGGATGCGCCCCGTCTGGAAGGCGTTGGAGAGGGTGCGCACCATCGCTTCCTGGCCGATGAGGTCATCGAAGCTGCGCGGGCGGTACTTGCGCGCCAGCACCCGGTAGGGCGCGTTCTGTCCGGCGGCCGCCGGGGCGGGCGCGTCGCCGGAACCGGGAAGCGCCGGGGCGCCGTCGTCATGCGGCGTCGTTTCGGGCGTGTCGGTCATTGCTACCTGTCGTGCGCTGCGGGGCGGGCGCCGGCGGCCGCCGGGCCGTCGCCTCCGTTGCTAGCATGAAACGCCCGGCGCGTGCATGCCGCTTCGCCCCGGACGCGCGGCGGGGCCCCGCGCGCGATGGCGGCGGTCGCCAAAATCCTGTGCAGTCTGGGGAAAACGTCGCGCTGCCGTCGCGCCATGCGCGCCGCCGGCCATGCGGCGACGCGGCGGGAAGCTGGACGAAGACCCGCCCGGTGCTCGTTAGGGCTGCTTCCTTCCGGACCTGACCCGGTTGGCGAGTGGTGCGTCCCTCGCCAGCTTCCCGCTGCGTATATCGTACATGGACGCGCCGCGCGCAAGGGCCGCGGACCGCCCATTCCGCCGCGCTCCCCAGCCATCGGCCGCGCGCCGGCGATCCGGCCGGTTCATCCGCCGCCCGCCAGGGTATATGGGCGGGAGGGCGCGGCCGCGACGGCGCGCCCGCCGCAGGAGGAGCACCAGACATGACCAGCGACCCTTCCCGTCCGGACGCTTCCGCCTCCGCCGGCCCGGCGGCCGAGGCCGGTTTCGCGCCTGATCCGCGCCTCGCCGCCGACTGCGCCGTGGCCGGCGATATGCCGCTGTCGCGCCTGCTGGTGATGAACGACGCGCGTTATCACTGGCTCATCCTGGTTCCGCGCCGCGCCGGCGTCAGCGAGCTGCTCGACCTCAGCGAGGCGGACCACGCGCAGCTCGGCGCCGAGATCCGCGCCGTCTGCGCCGCGCTCCGCCGCGAGGTCGCGCCGTACAAGCTCAACGTGGCGGCGCTCGGCAACATGGTGCGCCAGCTGCACGTGCATGTGATCGCGCGCCAGCAGGATGATCCGGCCTGGCCGGGCCCGGTGTGGGGCGTGGGCGCGGCGCAGCCTTACGGCGCGGCGGCCCTGGCCGCGGCGGCGGCGCGCTGGCGCGCGGCCGTCGGCGCGCGGCCGGTCTGAGGGCCGGGACGGCCCGCGCCGGCGCATGCCCTGGCTGCGCGCCGGCCGCTTGCGCGCCGGGCGCGGGCGCGCGCACATTCGGCCGGTCATCGCGGCTGCGGCCTTGCGCCGGCGCAGGGCTTGCGCGCAGGGGAGGCGGGCCGGCGCGCCGCCGACGGTCCAGGGAGAGGGCAAAGGGAGAGGCACGACATGACAGAGATCGAGACGCGCCCGGCGACGGCCGCCGTGCGCACGGAGCTTTCGGCGCAGGTGGGCTACGCCGCCAATCCGCTGGTGCGCCATTCCGAGCAGCGTGACGACGACGTCCGCATCAGCGCCTATCGCGCCTCCCGGGACGCCATCGCCTGCGTCATCGTCGGCGACCGGCCGCTGATCAAGGCCGGCCCCGGCGGGCGCCCCGATCCCTGGTTCACGCTCGACGACGCGCTGCGCCTCGGCGAGCCGCGCGAACTGCCCTTCCTCGGCACGATGGAGGGGAGGCCGGTGTTTCTGGCGGTCCATCCGCAGGAGTTCGGCGAGACGCTGCGGGGCTATCCCGACCTGGTGGTGGCCGACCTGCGCACCCTCGCCATGCAGGGCGCGCTGTCGCCGGAGGACCTGGGCGCCCTCGGCCAGGCCAAGGGGCTGGCGTACTGGCACCAGCGCCACCGCTTCTGCTCCAGCTGCGGCGCGCCCTCGCGCATGTCCGCCAGCGGCTGGCGGCGCGACTGCGACGCCTGCAAGGCTCAGCACTTCCCGCGCACCGATCCGGTGGTGATCATGCTGGCGGTGCGCGGCGACGAATGCCTGCTGGGCCGCCAGCCGCAGTTTCCGCGCGGCATGTATTCGTGCCTCGCCGGCTTCGTCGAGCCGGGCGAGACCATCGAGGACGCGGTGCGCCGCGAGATCATGGAGGAGGCCGGCGTGCCGCTGGGGCGGGTCACCTATCTGGCCTCGCAGCCGTGGCCGTTCCCGGGCTCGCTGATGATCGGCTGCATCGGCGAGGCGCTGTCCGACCGCATTGTCATCGACCGCGCCGAGCTGGACGACGCCCGCTGGTTCAGCCGCGACGAGGCGCGGCTGATGCTGGCCGGCCGTCATCCGGGCCGGCTGTTCGCGCCCCCGCCGGTGGCCATCGCCTATCACGTCCTGGCAGCCTTCGTGCGCGGCGACGCCGGCTGACCCGCCGCCGCCATGCCCGGGCCGGACCCGGGCGTTACGGCCGCCGCCCGCAGGTCGCGATGACGGCCGGCGGCCAGCGGCGGGCGCCCAGGGGATGGCCGGGTCAGGCCCGGCCAGGACCGCAGCGCAAACGGCACCGGCCGCCCGCCTGGCCCTGCGCGGTCGCTTCCGCGGCCGCCGGCGCCAGGTCGTCGCCGGGACAGGTCGCCGCCGGGACAGGTCGCCGCCGGGACAGGTCTTCGCCGGCCGCCGGCGGCGCATGACAAAAGGGGCGCCGCCGGACGGCGCCTCCCGGGCGTCTTTCCGCCGGCGCGCGGCTCACTCCGCGGCCATGGCCCGCAGCTTCTCGCGATAGGGCGAGGCGGGATAGACGCCGAGGATGCGGAACTCCTTCGAGAAGAAGCCCAGCTCCTCAAAGGCGAACTTCACCGGCCGCTCGTGCGGGTGCCCCTCCACTTCGGCATAGAACTGGGTGGCGGCGAACTGCCCCTCCACCTGGTAGCTCTCCAGCTTGGTCATGTTGACGCCGTTGGTGGCGAAGCCGCCGAGGGCCTTGTACAGCGCCGCCGGAATGTTGCGCACCCGGAACACGAAGCTGGTGATGCACGGGCCGGAGCCTTTCTCCGGCCAGCTTGGCTCGCGCGCCAGAATGACGAAGCGCGTGGTGTTGTGCGCCTCGTCCTCCACGTCCTCGGCGAGGATATCAAGCCCGTAAACCTCGGCGGCGAGGCGCGGCGCCAGCGCCGCCCGCGTGGGGTCGCCCCATTCCGCCACCTCGCGCGCGGCGCCGGCGGTGTCGCCGGTGACCACCGCCTTCAGGCCGAGCTGGCGGATGATGCGCCGGCACTGGCCGATGGCGTGCACGTGGCTGTAGACGCTCCTGAGCCCGTCCAGCGTGGCGCCGGGCGGGGCCATCAGCTGGAAGCGGATCGGCAGAAAGTGCTCGCCGATGATGTGCAGGCCCGAGGTGGGCAGGAAATGGTGGATGTCCGCCACCCGGCCGGCGATCGAATTCTCGATCGGGATCATGCCGTATTCGGCGAGGCCGTCCTTGACCGCGGCGAGGGCGTCCTCAAACGTCGGGCAGGGCAGGGTTTCGCGGTCAGGGAACACTTCGCGGCTGGCGATCTGCGAATTGGCCCCGTTCTCGCCCTGGAAGGAAATCAGCCGCGAGCGGCCGCCGGCGTTCTCGGGCGCGGAAGCGGCGGCTGCTCCGGAATCGGCTCCGGTCATGATGTCTCCTGAAATGAACGTGCGTCCGTCGGGCGGACCCTGTCAGGCGGAACGGGCGGCCCGGCGGCTCAGGACGTCGCGCGCCCGCTCCAGGTCCGCGGGAGTGTCGACGCCAAGGGGAACGTCGTCCACCACCACAATGTCGATGCGCATCCCCGCTTCGAGCGCGCGCAGCTGCTCCAGCTTCTCCCGCTGCTCCAGCGGGGAGGGCGGCAGCTTCACGAATCGCTCCAGCGCCGTGCGCCGCCAGGCGTAGAGCCCGATATGGTGCAGCATCGGCCCCTCGCCCCAAGGGGCGGGGGCCCTGGTAAAGTACAGCGCCCGCAGGCGGTCCGGGCCGATGGCCGCGCCCACCGCCTTCACCACGGCCGGTTCATGGCGCTCCTCCCGGCGGGTGATCACCGCGGCGAGGGTGGCGATATCCACAGCCGCGTCGTCCAGCGGCCGCAGCGCGGCGGCGATGACGGCAGGGTTAATGGTGGGCAGGTCGCCCTGGACGTTGACCACGACGTCATGGCGCCGCTGCGGATCCAGCGCCTGCAGCGCCTCGTGGATCCGGTCCGAGCCGGAGGGGTGGTCACGTTGCGTCAGTATGGCGTTTCCGCCAGCGTTTTCAACGGCTTCCGCGATCTCCGGCGTGTCGGTGGCCACCACCACCGGGCCCACCTTCGCCTCCTCGGCGCGGCGCAACACGTGGACGATCATCGGCGCGCCGGCGATGTCGGCCAGCGGCTTGCCCGGCAGGCGGGTGGAGGCCATCCGGGCCGGGATGAGAATGATGGGCTGGCTCATGGCGGAACGGCGTCAAAAGGTAGCAAACGGCGTCTCACCTATACGAGTTGCGTTCGCCGCGTCAAAGCGGTTAATCATCGCGCCAAAGCTCCGTTCGAGGGGCGTATTTTGCATATCCAGGTCACGCCTTGCGGAGTCGCCGTTAATGGATTCCTTTGAACTCAACAAAATCGCCGGCGCAGTTCTGGGCACCCTGATGTTCGTGCTGGGACTGGGCATCGTCACGGACAAGCTGTTCGAGAACCACCGTCCGGCGGTTCCCGGCTATGATCTGCCCTCGGTCGAGGAGGCTTCGGCTGGCGGCGCGGCCGGCTCGGAGCCGGCCAAGGAGGCCACTCCGCTGCCCGTGCTGCTGGCGAAGGCCGACGCCGCGCGCGGCGAGCGCGCCGTCGCCAAGTGCAAGACCTGCCACAGCTTCGAGAAGGGCGGTCCCAACAAGATCGGCCCCAACCTTTATGGCGTCGTGGGCGCCAAGGTGGCGCACGCCGACGGCTTCGCCTACTCCAAGTCCATGAAGGAGCATGGCGGCGAGTGGACCTTCGAGACCCTGAACGAGTTCCTCACCAATCCGAAGAAGGCCGTCCCCGGCACCCTCATGAACTTCGCCGGCATCGGCAAGGAGGAGGAGCGCGCCGACATCCTGGTGTGGCTCAACAGCCAGTCCGACTCGCCGCTGCCGCTGCCGGACGCCGGGCAGAACTGACGGCCAGCAGGCAGACAGCCCCTCGAGGCGGATTTCGGGCCGGACGGCGACGTCCGGCCCTTTTTGCGTTCACCGTTCCCTTCGCATCGCTCCCGCTTCCGCCGGGCCGGCGGCGCCGCGCCGGCGCCCGGTCGCCTGGGTCCCCGCCACGGCGCGCATTGCGCGCGGCCGGGCCCCGCGCCTGCGCGGACCAGGGGCGCGGCTATTTGCAGCCCGGCGCATTGCGGGCATAACTGACGGGCAAACCGCTGACGGCCGTGATTTGCCGCGGGCCGCGTTTCGCCCGTTCGCCGCCGGCGCCGCGCCGGCGGCCGCCCGCAACCGCAGCCTTCTGTCGCCAGGAGACGTCCGTTGACCGCAGACGCCGCTGACCGTCGCCCCGTCCTTCCGCACGCCGCAGGCGAATGTCGCCCCAGCCGCAGGACGTTGCTGACGGGCGCCGCCGCGGCGGCGCTGGCCGCGGCGCTGCCGCCGCGCCCGGCGGGAGCGCAGGGCGCGCCCGCCGCCGCGCCCGCCGGGGAGCCGCCGTGGCTGCACGCGCTGTCGCTGATGGGAACGCCGAAATACGGCCCCGACGCCAGACATTTCGACTACGTCAACCCGGCGGCGCCGAAGGGCGGGCTGGCGCGGCTCGCCGCCCCCGGCGGCTTCGACAACTTCAATCCGGTGGTCGACGGCGTCAAAGGCGCGCTCGTCTCCATGATCGACCTGATCTACGACGAGCTGATGACCCAGTCGCTGGACGAGGTGAGCACCGCTTACGGGCTCATCGCCGGGCAGGCGCGGCGCGCCGCGGATTTCTCCTGGGTCAGCTTCCGCCTGCGCCCGCAGGCGCGCTGGCACGACGGCCGGCCCATCACCGTCGACGACGTGATCTTCAGCTTCGAGAGCCTGAAAAAGCTCAATCCGGTCTACGGCTTCTACTGGCGCGACGTGAAGGCGGCGGAGCAGACCGGCGAGCGCGAGGTCACCTTCCGCTTCGCCGCCGCCGGCAACCGCGAGCTGCCGCAGATCATGGGCCAGCTGCGCGTGATGCCCAGACACTGGTGGGAGGGAACCGACGCCAGCGGCCGCAGGCGCGACATCGGCGCCACCACCCTGGAGCCGCCGCTCGGCTCCGGGCCCTATCGCATCAAGGCTTTCGACGCCGGCCGCTGGTGTGAGTTCGAGCGCGTGGACGACTACTGGGCGGCGGATCTGCCGGTGAACGTCGGCGCCCACAATTTCGCGACGCTGCGGGTGGACTACTACCGCGACCTCACCGTGATGTTCGAGGCCTTCAAGGGCGACCAGGTCGATTTCCGCGTCGAGAACGTCGCCCGCAACTGGGCCACGGGCTATGACTTCCCCGCCGTGCGCGAGGGGCGGGTGGTGCGCGAGGAGTTCCCCCAGCGCTCCAGCGGCGTGATGCAGGCCTTCGTCTACAACCTGCGCCGGCCGCTGTTCCAGGACGCGCGCGTGCGCCGCGCCCTCAACTACGCCTTCAATTTCGAAGAGGTGAACCGCACCCTGTTCTACGGCCAGTACGCCCGCATCGACTCCTATTTCTGGGGCACGGAGCTGGCCTCGTCCGGCCTGCCGGAGGGGCTGGAGAAGGAGATCCTGGAGAGCGTGCGCGACCTTGTGCCGCCGGCGGCGTTCACCGAACCATACCGCAATCCGGTGGCCGGCTCGCAGGAGGCGTTCCGCGACAACCTGCGCGAGGCGCACCGCCTGCTGGCCGAGGCCGGCTGGGTGCAGAAGGGCCGCCAGCTCACGCATCGCGACACCGGCCAGCCGTTCGTGTTCGAATACGTCACACAGGACGCCGCCTATGAGCGTCCGGCGCTGATGTTCCGCAACGCCCTGCAGCGGCTGGGGATCACCATGAACCTGCGCACGGTCGACTCCTCCCAGTACCAGAACCGCCTGCGCAACTTCGACTTCGACGCCACCACCTTCCTGTGGCCGGAGAGTCTCTCGCCGGGCAACGAGCAGTGGAACTTCTGGGGCTCGGAGGCGGCGAAGCGCCCGGGCTCGCGCAACATCGCCGGCATCGCCGACGCGGGCGTGGACGCGCTGATCCGCCGCGTCGTCTACGCCGCCACGCGCGAGGAGCTGGTGGCCGCCACGCGCGCCCTCGACCGGGTGCTGCTGCACCACCATTACATGACGCCGCAATGGGGCTACCGCTTCCAGCGCACGGCGCGCTGGAACCGTTTCGCCCATCCGCAGACCATGCCGGAATACGGCGCCTCGGCGTTCCCCACCATCTGGTGGTGGGACGAGGCGCTGGCGGCGAAAACCGGCGGACGCCGCTGATGCCGCGGGCGGCGACCAGAGCGGAGGAGGGTCCGTGACCGCCTATATCCTGCGCCGTCTGCTGCTGATGATTCCGACCATTTTCGGAATCATGCTCATTTCCTTCACGCTGGTGCAGTTCGCGCCGGGCGGGCCGGTGGAGCGCGTCATCGCCCAGCTGCAGGGCACGGACGCCGGGGCGACGTCGCGCATCTCCGGCGGCGGCGGCGATTTCGGCGGTCCCGGCGGCCCGGGCGCGGCCGGGAGCGAGGGCGGCTATCGCGGCGCCCAGGGGCTGGATCCGGAGTTCATCCGGCAGCTGGAGGCGCAGTTCGGCTTCGACAGGCCGGCGCCGGAGCGCTTCGTGAAAATGCTCTGGGACTACGCCCGCTTCGACTTCGGCAAGAGCTATTTCCGCGACACGCCGGTGCTGGAGCTGATCGCGGAGAAGCTGCCGGTGTCGGTCTCGCTCGGGCTGTGGATGCTGCTCCTGTCCTACGCGGTGTCGATTCCGCTCGGGGTGGCCAAGGCCATGCGCGAGGGCTCGCGCTTCGACGCCTGGACCTCGGTGGTGGTGGTGATCGGCTACGCCATTCCCGGCTTCCTGTTCGCCATCCTGCTCATCGTGCTGTTCGCCGGCGGCTCGTTCTTCCAGATCTTTCCGCTGCGCGGCCTCACCTCCGACAACTGGGCGCAGCTCAGCCCCGGCGGCAAGATCCTCGACTATCTGTGGCACCTTGTGCTGCCGGTCACCGCCATGGCGCTGGGCTCTTTCGCCACCACCACGCTGCTCACCCGCAACTCCTTCATCGACGAGATCCGCAAGCAGTACGTGCTCACCGCGCGCATGAAGGGGCTGAGCGAGCGGCGCGTGCTCTATGGCCACGTGTTCCGCAACGCCATGCTGATCGTGATCGCCGGTTTCCCGGGGGCGTTCATCAGCGCGTTTTTCGCCGGTTCGCTGCTGATCGAGACCATCTTCTCGCTCGACGGGCTCGGGCTGCTCGGCTTCGAGTCGATCATCAACCGCGACTATCCGGTGGTGTTCGCCTCGCTGTACATTTTCTCGCTGCTGGGGCTGGTGGTGAACCTGATCTCGGATCTGACCTATGTGTGGATCGATCCGCGCATCGACTTCTCGGCGCGGGAGGCGTGAGCATGACCGCAGCGCAGCCGCCGCAGGACCTGCCCGCCTCCGCTCCGCCCGCCGTCGCCCCGCCGCCGCTGCCGCGAGGGCGCTTCATCAGCCTGTCGCCGCTCAACCGGCGGCGCTGGCGCAATTTCCGCGCCCACCGGCGCGGCTGGTGGTCGTTGTGGATCTTCCTGACGCTGTTCACCGTCACGCTGTTCGCGGAGCTGATCGCCAACGACCGGCCGATCCTCGCCTGGTACAGGGGCGAGCTGCTGTTCCCGGCCTTCGTGGACTATCCGGAGGAGAAATTCGGCGGCTTTCTCGCCGTCACCGACTATCGCGATCCGGTCATCGCCGACGAGATCAACGCCCATGGCTGGATGCTGTGGCCGCCGGTCCGCTTCTCCTACAACACCCAGAACCTCAACCTGCCGACGCCGGCGCCGTCGCCGCCCACATGGCTGCTCACCGAGGCGCAGTGCCGGGAGGCGGCGGCGAAGACCGGCGGAACCTCCTGCAGCGACCTTGAGTACAACTGGCTCGGCACCGACGACCAGGGCCGGGACGTGCTGGCGCGGCTCATCTACGGCTTCCGCATTTCGGTGCTGTTCGGCCTTGCGCTGGCCGGCCTGTCCTCGCTGGTGGGCGTGGCGGCGGGCGCGGTCCAGGGCTATTTCGGCGGCTGGGTGGACCTGCTGTTCCAGCGTTTCATCGAAATCTGGACGGCCATCCCCTCGCTTTACCTGCTCATCATCATTTCGGCGGTGATCACGCCCGGCTTTTTCGTGCTGCTGGGCATCCTGCTGCTGTTCTCCTGGGTGGCGCTGGTGGGGGTGGTGCGGGCCGAGTTCCTGCGCGCCCGCAATCTCGAATATGTGCGGGCGGCGCGGGCGCTGGGCCTGGGCGACGCGCGCATCATGTTCCGCCACATGCTGCCCAACGCCATGGTGGCGACGCTCACCTTCCTGCCCTTCGTGCTCAACGGGGCCATCACCACGCTGACGTCGCTGGACTTCCTCGGCTTCGGCCTGCCGCCAGGCTCGCCGTCGCTGGGCGAGATGCTGGCCCAGGGCAAGGCCAATCCGCAGGCGCCATGGCTGGGACTCTCGGGCTTTTTCGTCATCGCGCTGCTGCTGTCGCTGCTGGTGTTCATCGGCGAGGGGGCGCGCGACGCCTTTGATCCGCGAAAGGTGCAGGCATGAGCGCGACGCCGGACGGCCGGGAGCCGCTGCTGCAGGTGCGCGATCTCAGGGTCGCCTTCCGCCAGAACGGCGTGGAGACGCTGGCGGTGGACGGCGTCTCCTTCGACCTTGCGCGCGGCGAAACCCTGGCGCTGGTGGGCGAGAGCGGCTCCGGCAAGTCGGTGACCGCCCTGTCGATCCTGCGGCTGCTGCCCTATCCCGTGGCCAGCCATCCCGGCGGCCAGATCCTGTTCCGCGGCCGCGACCTGCTCGCCGCCAGCGACGCGGACATCCGCCGGGTGCGCGGCGCCGACATCTCCATGATCTTCCAGGAGCCGATGACCTCGCTCAATCCGCTGCATACGGTGGAGCGGCAGATCGGCGAGATCCTGGCCATTCACAAGGGGCTGCGCGGCGCGGCGGCGCGGGCGCGCGTCATCGAGCTGCTGGAGCTGGTGGGCATCCGCCAGCCGGCGGACCGCCTGGGCGCCTATCCGCACCAGCTTTCCGGCGGCCAGCGCCAGCGGGTGATGATCGCCATGGCGCTCGCCAACGAGCCCGACCTGCTGATCGCCGACGAGCCGACCACGGCGCTCGACGTCACCGTGCAGGCGCAGATCCTCAGGCTGCTGGCGGAGCTGAAGCGGCGGCTGGGCATGGCCATGCTGTTCATCACCCATGACCTGGGGCTGGTGCGGCGCATCGCCGACCATGTCTGCGTGATGACCGGCGGACGGATCGTGGAGCGCGGGCCGGTGGCGGAGGTGTTCGCGGCGCCGCGCCATCCCTACACGCGCCGGCTGCTGGCCGCCGAGCCGAAGGGCGAGGCCGCTCCGGTCAGGCCGGATGCGCCCACGGTGCTGGAGGCCGGGCCGCTGAAGGTGTGGTTCGCGGTGCGCAGGGGCTTTTTCGGCCGCCCGGAGAATTACATCAGGGCGGTGGACGGGGTGTCGCTGCGCCTGCGCCAGGGGGAGACCCTGGGGGTGGTGGGGGAATCCGGCTCGGGCAAGACCACCCTAGGGCTGGCGCTGCTGCGGCTGATCCGCAGCGAGGGGCCGGTGGTGGCGCTGGGCCAGCGCATTGACGGGCTGCGGCCGCGCCAGCTGCGTCCGCTTCGCCGGCGCATGCAGGTGGTGTTTCAGGACCCCTACGGCTCGCTGTCGCCGCGCATGTCGGTGGCGGAGATCATCGCCGAGGGCATGCTGGCGCAGCACCCGGGCATGCCGCTGGCGGCGCAGCGCCAGAAAGTGGCCGAGGCGCTGCATGACGTGGGCATCGATCCGGCGGTCATGGACCGCTATCCGCACGAATTTTCCGGCGGCCAGCGCCAGCGCGTCGCCATCGCCCGGGCCATGGCGCTGGAGCCTGCGCTGGTGCTGCTGGACGAGCCGACCTCGGCGCTGGACATGTCGGTGCAGGCGCAGATTGTGGAGCTGCTGCGCGACCTGCAGCGCCGGCGCAATCTCTCCTACATTTTCATCAGCCACGACCTGAAGGTGGTGAAGGCGCTCGCCAACCGGGTGATGGTGATGCAGAACGGCGTGGTGGTGGAGGAGGGGCCGACGGCGGAGCTGTTCGCGGCGCCGAAGACGGATTATGCCCGCGCCCTGCTGGCGGCGGCCTTCGACCTCGAGCCCGTTGGCGCCGGCGACGCCGGCGGCGCGGCGACGCAGCGGTAGGGGCGCGCCGGTTCCGCCCTGCCGCTTTCGCCAGGCTCCTGCCCGGCGCGGCCCGTGGCGTCTGTCCCGCCTGCTCCGCCAGGGGCTCCGCGCCCGGGCCCGCTTCACCCCGGCCCGCGCGTCGCATCCGCCGGTCCGCCGCCCGCTGGTCCTGCGCCGCCCGTTCCGCCCTGTTCCATCGCCTTTCACATCCGCGCCCGGCCGGCGCGCGGGCAAGGCGGCCTTCGCTTCAGCCGGCGTCGTCGTGCAGCCGCAGCAGGCGCAGGGCGTTGGCCGTCACCAGCACCGTCGCGCCTGTGTCGGCGAGAATGGCCATCCACAGCGGCGTCTCGCCCGCCAGGGTGGTCGCCAGAAACACCGCCTTCAGTCCCAGCGCGATCGCGAGGTTCTGGCGGATGTTGGCCATGGCCGCCCGCGCCAGCCGCACAAGCCGCGGCACGTCGGCGATGCGGTTGCGCAGCAGCGCCGCGTCCGCCGTCTCCAGCGCCACGTCCGCGCCCGCGCCCATCGCCACGCCCACCGACGCCGCGGCCAGCGCCGGCGCGTCGTTCACGCCGTCGCCCACCATCGCCGTGGGGCCGGGCAGCGCGGCGATGGCGGCGAGCTTGTCCGCCGGCATCAGCTCCGCCCGCGTCTCCAGCCCCAGCGCCGCGCCGATGGCCCCGGCGGCGCGGGCGTTGTCGCCGGTGAGCATCACCGGGGACACACCGAGACGCTTCAGCTGGGCGAGGCCGGCGGCGGCGTCCGCCCGCGGCTCGTTGCGCAGTGCGATGAGCGCCAGCGCCGCGCCGTCCTGGCTCACCACCGCCACCGTGGCGCCCCCGTTCTCCAGCCGGGCGATCTCCGCCTCCGCCTCCGGCGTCAGCGCCCCGGCGGCCCGGGCCTGGCGCGGCGAGCCTACGGTCACCGTTCCGTCCTCCAGCCGCGCCGAAACGCCGAGGCCCGGGGCGGCGGCGCTGCCTTCGGGCGCGCGCGGAATGGCGAGGCCGCGCGCCTTCGCCTCGGCGATGATGGCGAGGCCCAGCGGGTGGCTGGAGCCGCTCTCGACCGCCGCCGCCCTGGCCAGCGCCGCCTGCTCCGGCCCGGACAGCGCCACGACGGCGACCACCCGCGGCTCGCCGCGGGTGAGCGTTCCGGTCTTGTCGAAGGCGATGGTCTTCACATGCGCCAGCGTCTCCAGGGTGGCGCCGCCCTTCACCAGCAGGCCGCGCCGCGCGCCGCTGGCGATGGCCGCGGCGATGGCCGCCGGCGTGGAGATCACCAGCGCGCACGGGCAGGCGATCAGCAGCACGGCAAGGCCGCGGTATATCCACGTCTCCCACGGCTGCCCGGCGACAAGCGGCGGCAGCGTCGCCACCAGCGTCGCGAACGCCATGGCCGCCGGCGTGTACCAGCGGCTGAACCGGTTGATGAAGCGCTCGACGGGCGCCTTGCGCTCCTGCGCCTCCTCCACCATGGCGATGATGCGGGCGATGGTGTTGTCCGCCGCCGTGGCGGTGACCCGCACCCGCAGCTCCGCCGTGAGATTGATGACGCCCGCCCAGATGACGTCGCCGGCGCCGCGCGCCACCGGAACCGACTCGCCGGTGACCGGCGCCTCGTTCACCTCCGAGGCGCCGGTGATGATCACGCCGTCAGACGGCGCACGGTCGCCGGGGCGGACGATGACCACGTCGCCCACCGCCAGCGCGGCGGCGTCCACCGTCTCGGGGCCGGCCGGGCCGTCGCGCAGGGCCGTGCGGGGCATGACGTCCAGCAGGGCGGAGACGCCGGCGCGGGCGCGGCTGGCGGCCACGCCCTCCAGCATTTCGCCAATATTGAACAGCGCCACCACCACCGCCGCCTCCGGCGCCTCGCCGATGAGCAGCGCCCCGGCCGCCGCCGTCACCAGCAGCGTCTCGATGCTGAACGGCGAGCCTGAGACCGCCGCCGTCCACGCCCGCCGGGCGACGGGCGCCGCGGCGACGACGGCGGCGAGGCTCCACGCCGCGTCCGCCCACGCCGGAGCGAGGCTGGCGACGGCCAGCGCGACGGCCGCCGCCGCCAGCGCCAGCAGCGTGCGCCCTGCGCCCGCCGGCAGCCACGCCGGCGCCGCGGCCTGACCGTGGCCGGCGTCGCCATGGCCATGACCATGACCATGCGCATGGTCATGGCCATGTCCGTGCGCCCCGTGGTCGTGGCCGTGCGGATGGCGGGAATGGTCGTGTTCATGGTCGCCGGCGCAGCAGGGGCGGGGCGCGGCGCCGGCCTCGCCGCCAGCGGCGCCGGCCGTTTCCGCAAGGCGCGCGCCATAGCCCAGCCGCTTCACCGTCGCGGCGATCTCCGCCGCCGCCGGCAGCGCGCCGGCGCCGGACACCGTCATGCGTCGCAGCGTCACGTTCACCGCCACGTCGTCCACACCAGGCATGCGGCGCACCGCCGTTTCGATTTTCATGGCGCAGGCGGCGCAGTCCATGCCTTCCACATGGAAACGCAGGCGATCAGGCAGGCTGTTCATGGCCGTGACTCCCGCCCGGCGCCGACGCCGGGTCTGGCGATTGCTGACGCCGTACACACATAAGGCCTGTAGCGACTACAGGGTCAAGCGGACCACGACGGAAGGGAAAGCGACATGCAGGACGGCGTCCTGACCATCGGCGAACTGGCGCGGCGCGCCGGCAGCAATGTGGAGACGGTGCGCTATTACGAACGCATCGGCATGTTGCCGGCCCCGGCGCGCAGCGCCGCCAATTACCGGCTCTATGACCACGGCCACCTGCGCCGGCTGAACTTCATCCTGCGGGCGCGGCGGCTGGGCTTCTCGCTGGAGCAGGTGCGGGCGCTGCTGGAGCTGGCCGGCCGCGCCGGCGCGCCCTGCGCGGCGGTGCATGACATCGCCCGCGCCCATCGCGACGAGATTGACCGCAAGATCGCCGACCTCGCCGCGCTCCGGGCGGAACTGGACGGGCTGCTCGCCCACGCCCACGCCGGCGTGATCGGCGAATGCCGCATCATCGAGGCGCTCTCGCCCGAGCTCGATGGCGCGGCGGCCCCCTGAGACCGGGCGGGTCGCGGGCGTCCTCCATGGCGGCCCGGCGCCGGGCCGCCCGGCCGGAGCGTCATCGCGGGGCGGGGCAGGGGGCGCCGGCCCGTAACGATTGATTCAGCACGCTCCTTAACAGGCGCGCAACGGCGGCGCCGTACTGCTGTCTGCCTGTGAAAGCCTGGCGTTCCGGCGATGCGTCCGGCTTTCGCCGCGCCCGCATGGTCGCGGGCCGGCGCCGATGGAAAATCGCAAGGAGACGCCATGATCCTGCGCGGGGCCCGCTCCACTTCGCAGCCGCCGTCCCGGCTGACCGCTTCGGCGATCGAGCACCTGCTCATCGCCACGCTGATCGTCATCGCCATCCTCACGGCCGTGAGCACCATGCGTCACAGCCTCGCCGGCCTGCTCGGCGCGCCCGGGCGCGGGGCCGCCGTGGCGGAGGCGCGCTGACCGGTCGCGCCCCGGCCGCCGGTTTGAGCGCGGCGCGGGCCAGGGTAAAACCCCGCATGGAGGGCGTCGCCGCCGCGGCGCGACAGGCGCGGCGGGCGTCGCCCGGCGATGACGACGCCTGATTGGGGGATATATCGCGTGACCCTGAAACTGCTGCGCGCGCCGGAAGCCGACGCGCTTCCGGTCTGGTTCGCCACTCCTGACTCATGGGAGGAGGTTTCGGCCGCCCTGCCGGCCACGGCGCGGGCGTTCGCCGCCGCCCAGGGCTACGCCGCCGCGCCCGGCAAGGGGCTGCTGCTGCCCGGCCCGGACGGCGCCCTGGCCGGCGCCGTGTTCGGCCTCGAAAATCCCGACGCCCGCCACGTCGACCCCTTCCTCGCCGGCTCGCTCTACGCCCTGCTGCCTGACGGCGTCTGGCGCTTCGCCAACGCCCCGCGCGATCCGCAGATGGCGGTGCTGGCCATGGCGCTGGCCGGCTACGCCTTCAGCCGCTACCGCAGCAAGGCGAAGAGCCGGGAGCTGCGGCTGGTCGCGCCCGGGGGCGTGGACGTGGCCGAAGTGAACCGCATTGTCGACGGCGTGTTCCTCGCCCGTGATCTCATCAACACCCCGGCCAGCGACATGACCCCGGCCGATCTGGAGCGCGCCGCGCGCAATCTGGCGGCGCGCTTCGGGGCGGAGGTCTCCTGCGTCGCCGGCGAGGCGCTGGTGGGCGCCGGCTTTCCGCTGGTGCACGCCGTGGGCCGCGCCGCGGCCACGGCGCCGCGGCTCATCGACATGGTCTGGGGCCGCGCCGACGCGCCGAAAGTGACGCTGGTGGGCAAGGGCGTGACCTTCGACACCGGCGGCCTCGACATCAAGCCGTCGTCGGCAATGCTTCTTATGAAGAAGGACATGGGCGGCGCCGCCGCCGCGCTCGCCGCGGCGCAGATGATCATGGACGCCGGCCTGCCGGTGCGCCTGCGCGTCATCATTCCGGCGGTGGAGAACGCCATTTCCGGCAACGCCTTCCGTCCGGGCGACGTGCTGCCCAGCCGCAAGGGCCTCACCGTCGAGATCGGCAACACCGACGCGGAAGGGCGGCTGGTCCTCGCCGACGCCCTGGCGCTGGCCGACGAGGAGGCGCCGCAGCTGCTGCTGGACTTCGCCACGCTCACCGGCGCCGCCCGCGTCGCCACCGGCCCGGAGCTGCCGCCCTTCTACACCCGCGACGAGGCGCTGGCCGCCGACATCGCCGCCACCGGCATGGCGGTGAACGACCCCGTGTGGCGCCTGCCGCTGTGGGGCGGCTACGAGCGGCTGCTCGACTCGAAGATCGCCGACGTCAACCATGTCTCCAGCGGCCCCTTCGCCGGCTCCATCACCGCGGCGCTGTTTCTCGGCCGTTTCGTGGAGAAGGCGGCGGCCTGGGCGCATTTCGACATCTACGCCTGGAACCCGTCCGCCCGTCCGGGACGACCCGAGGGCGGCGAGGCGCAGGCGGCGCGTCTCGCCTACGCCCTGGCGCGCGCCCGCTACGGCGCCTGAGCCGCGGGCGCGCCGTCACGCGCAGGGAGAACCGCCACATGGACCGCGATCCGCGCATCACCCCGGCCCGGCCGGATCTCGCCGCCGCCTCGCTGCGCGGCGAGATCGCGGCGCCGCGCTACGCCGAGCCGCGCCGCATGCACGTGCGCGTCTTCGCCGCGCCGGTGCGGCGGGCGCCGCGCCGCGACGCGCCCCTCGACACCGAGGCGCTCTGCGGCGAGGCGGTCGACATCTATGACGTGGACGACGAAGGCTGGGCCTGGGGGCAGCTCGTGGCCGACGGCTACGTCGGCTACCTGCCCCATGACGATCTCGACGACGGCGAACCCGCGGCCAGCCACCGCGTCGCCGTGCCGCGCACCTTCATCTATCCGGCGCCGGACATCAAGGTGCCGCCGCTGGGGGCGCTGCCGCTGAACGCGCGCGTCGCCGCGGCGCAGGAAGCCGCCGCCGGCTCCGGCGCGGCGGGGGCGGCCGCCGCCCGTTTCCTGCGGCTCGCCGGCGGCGGCTTCGTTTACGCCGCGCATCTGGCGCCGCTGGCGACGCCCGCGCCGGACGCGGCTGCGGTGGCGGAGCTGTTCGTGGGCGCGCCCTATCTCTGGGGCGGGCGCACGGCGCTCGGCGTCGACTGCTCCGGACTCGTGCAGATGGCGCTGTGGGCGGCGGGCGTGCGCTGCCCGCGCGACAGCGACATGCAGATGCAGGCAACGGGCGCGGCGCCGGACACGCCCCGCCGGGGCGACCTGGTGTTCTGGCGCGGCCATGTCGGCATGATGCTGGACGGCGAACGGCTCATTCACGCCAACGGCCACCACATGCGGGTGGCGGTGGAGCCGCTGGAGACGGCGGCGGCGCGCATCCGCGCCGCCGGCGCCGGCGAGATCATCGCCCTGCGCCGTCCGGCCGCTGGCTGAGCGGCCCGCCCGCGCGCGCCGGCGGCGGATACTGCGGCGGCGTGCGCCGCACGCTGCACGTTCCGTCCGGACCAAAGCCGACGCCGCTGACGGCGCCGCTGGCGATGGCCCGCCGCCCGGCCGCGAGGGCCTCGCGCAGGGCGGGCGCGTCGGCCACGGCGCCGTCGTTGAGGGCGATGTCCACCGCCCCGTCGGCGAGGCCGACGCTGGTCGCGCCCGGCCGCCAGGCGTCGCCGCTGGCGCGCAGGGCGTCGAAGGTCACCCCCTCGTAATTGCGCGTGCGCGTGGCCAGCACGTTGCGCGGGAACAGCGTGAGGAAGCGGGCGTCGCGCGGCGCGCCCAGCGCCCCGGCGTCATGCACCGCGTCCATGGCGCCGGCGCCCACGGCGCCGGGCGCCGTCAGCACCACCTGCGCCCCGCGGTCGATCTGCCGCGCGGTCAGCCGCGCGCCGGCGCGGGCGGCGAGAGCGCCGTCAGCCTCAGGCGCCGCCAGGTCTGGCAGCAGCCGCGCCCCCGGCGTGGCGGCGGCCAGCCCCTGGGCCACGGCGCACAGGCTTTCGCGCGCCGCCGGGTCGCCCTGCAGGCCGACAAGGCCCACGTCGCCGTCGCCCACGGCCTTGCCGGCCAGCCAGCCGGCCAGCCAGTCGGTTTCCGCGTCGCGAAAGCGGATGGAGCGCACGTTGTCGCCCTCCGCTTGTCCGCCGACCAGCGTGAAGCGCGTCTCCGGCGTCTCCCGCGCCACTTTCGCCACCGGGTCGGCCGCGCCGCCCGTAACGACGATCACCGCCCTGTTGTCGCGGGCGATGGCGCGCAGCTTTTCCTCCGCCTTGGCGGGAGCGGCGACCGCCAGCGTCGCCCGGCCGCCGGCGGCGTTGAACCGCCGCACCGCGGCGTCGACCCCGCCGAGCGGCGCGTCGTCGCTGACGCCGTCGCTGATCACCAGCACGGCCGCCGTCTGCGCCGGGGCGGCGGGCTCTCGCGACGCGGGCGCGGCCGTCTCCCGCCCGGGCGCGGCGTCCTGTCCTGGCGCGGCCTGGGCGCGGCGCGCCGCCGCCGGTCCCGCCGCGGCGGCGATCGCCGGGACGAGCGCCAGCAGGGCGGCGAGCGCCAGCAGGCGGCGCGCGCGCCCCGATCCTGCCGCCGTGGTTCCGGAGCGGTCGCCGGCCTGCGCCGCGCCGGCGGTCTGGTCTGCGGGCCTGGTCATGGACCTATGGTAACGCGATGACGCCGGCGCGCCACCCCAATCGCCAGCGAGATCCTCCAGCTTTTGGTGGGGCGGGGCGCGGCGGCGGATGACGCGGCCGCGGTTCCGCGATACACCGGCCGGGGCCGCTGCGGCCGCGTCCAGGCGCGGCGCCGGCGGGAGGTCAGGGATCATGGCGCCCTGCGGCGCCTCCGGCGCCGGGCCGGAGCCGCAGGCGCCGCAGGAGGCGGCGATGTTCGACGACGAGGAGGTTGAGCGCTACGCCCGACATCTGGTGCTGCGCGACATCGGCGGCCCTGGCCAGGCCCGGCTCAAGGCGGCCAGGGTGCTCATCGTCGGCGCCGGCGGCCTTGGCGCGCCGCTGGCGCTCTATCTCGCCGCCGCCGGGGTGGGAACCATCGGCCTGCTCGACGACGACGCGGTGGCGCTCTCCAACCTGCAGCGCCAGGTGCTGTTCGCCACCGCCGACGTCGGCCGTCCCAAGGTGGAGGCGGGGGCCGAGGCGCTGCGCCGGCTCAATCCGCGCGTGCAGGTGGTGGCCCTGCGCCAGCGGCTGACGGCGCGGAACGCCCGCGCCCTGGTGCGCGACTGGGACGTGGTGGCCGAGGGCTCGGACAATTTCGACACGCGCTACGCCGTGTCCGACGCCTGCTATTACGAGAAAAAGCCGGTGGTGATGGGCGCGCTCGGCCAGTTCGACGGCTCGCTCACCACCATCCGCGCCCATGAGACGGGGCCAGACGGCACGCCCAATCCCACCTGGCGGTGCCTCTATCCCAACCAGCCGCCGCCGGATCTGGTCCCAACCTGCGCCCAGGCAGGGGTGCTGGGCGCGGCGGCCGGCGTCATCGGTTCGCTGATGGCGGTGGAGGTGATCCGCGCCGTGACCGGTTTCGGCGAGGGGCTGGTGGGCCGCCTGCTGACCGTGGACCTCGCCGCCATGCGTTTCCGCACCCTCAGCTACGCCTGGGATCCGTCCAATCCGCTCTCCGGCCGGCGCGGGGGCTGAGCCGCTCAGCGCCGGCGCAGCGTGCGCTCGCTGATGGCCGCGCCGGGAATGGTGAAGCTGGCGGAGGCCCGCCCGCTGCGGCCGCGCGCGCTGCGCGTGCGCTCGCTCCCGCGCTTGCCGCGGGATCCGGCCGCCCGCGGCGCGCCGTCATGCCCGCCGCTGTCGGCGATTTCAGGGGTGGTCATGGGGCCGCCGCCGCGGCGCGCCGGGCCGAAACTGGCGAGGCAGGCGTTATAGGCGAGAGGCTCCTGAATGCGTTCACAGTCGTCGATGGTGCGGGGCTGGAACCTGCCGCCGTGACCGGCCGGCGCCGCCAGCGCCGGCCGCGCCTCCGCCGTCCAGATGGCGACAACGGCGACGCCGGCGCCCGCCAGGGCGCAGGCCAGACGTCGCCAGTGGTGAAACCGCATCATTGCACGCCGCTCCGTAGCTGTGAGGCCGCAACGCGCCGCAAGGCCGCGCCGGAAGGGGCGCGGGCATTGCCGGCGCGGCCGCGCCTGTGCGACAGGGGCAGGCCGGCGGAGCCGCGCGCAGCGGGCGCAGGCGGTCCGCGGCCAGGAGAAGGGCGGGGCTGCCGGCCCCGTCGGAGAGGCGGCAGGTTAACCCGGCGAATGCGTCCCTCTCAAGGCGAACGCCGTTACGTAAGCCGCCGCGCGCGCCGTGCCGGACGCGCAGGAGGCCCGCGCGGCGGGCGCCGGCGGGCCTCCTTGCCTGTCCGCCGTCACCGTGGGCGGTGCGCGGCCTCAGCCGCGCAGCGTCGCGCCGGTGCGTTTGGCGGCGGCGGCGACGATCTTCGCCGACACCGCCTCGATCTCCGCGTCGGTGAGCGTCTTCTCCCGCGGCTGCAGGGTCACCGAAATGGCCACCGACTTCTTGCCGGCCGGAACGCGCTCGCCCTCGTAGACATCGAACACGCCCACGTCGACGATGAGGTTGCGGTCGGCGCCGGCAACCGCCTTCACCAGATCGGCGGCGGCGACGTCGCGGTCCACCACGAAGGCGAAGTCGCGCCCGAGCGGCTGCAGGTCGGGCAGCTGCAGCTTCGCCTTCGCGCGGGTGGCTTTCGCCCTGGGCGCGGGCAGGGCGCTGAGGTTCACCTCGAACGCCGCCAGCGGGCCCTTCACGTCCAGCGCCTTCAGCGTCGCCGGATGCAGCTCGCCGAACCAGCCGATCACCGCCTTCGGGCCGAACTGCACCGTGCCGGAGCGGCCCGGATGCAGCCACGCCGGCCCGCCCGGCGTGATCTGGGCGCCGGCGGTGGAGACGCCGAGCGCCGCCAGCAGGGCGAACAGGTCGTCCTTGGCGTCGAACACGTCCACCGGCTTCGCGTCGCCGCTCCAGCTGCGGCCGGCGCCGGCGTGGCCGGCCGTGCCGCGCCGCACGCCGGCGGCCATCAGCGCCTGGCCCTCCGGCTCGTCGGAGGCGAAGGTCTGGCCCACCTCAAACAGGGCGGTGTCGGGATAGCCGCGGTCGGCGTTGCGCTGGGCGGCGGCCAGCAGGCCCGGAATCAGGCTTGGCCGCATGTCGGACATGTCGGCGGCGATGGGGTTGGCCAGCTTCAGTCCGGGGCTGCCGCCGCCGAAGGCCTCCGCCTCCTTCGCCGAAATGAAGGAGTAGGTCACCGCCTCCACCATGCCGCGGGCGGCGAGCAGGCGCCGGGCGGTGCGGGCGCGGCGCTGCAGCGGCGTGAGCACGCCGATGGTCAGCCCCTCCGGCCGCGGCAGCGGCGCCGCCGTCACCCGGTCGAGACCGGCGATGCGCACGATCTCCTCCACCAGGTCGGCCTTGCCCTCCACGTCGGCGCGCCACGACGGCGGCGTCACCTCCACGGTCTCGCCCTCGCCGGCGACGGCGAAGCCGAGCGACTCAAGGATGCGGCGCATTTCCGCCCGGTCCAGCTCAAGGCCGGTGAGGCGCTTCACCTCGCTGTACGGGAAGGCGATGACCCGCTTCGTCTCCGGCACGGCGCCGGCAAGGGTCACCTCCGTCGGCTCGCCGCCGCAGATGTCCAGCACCAGCTGCGTGGCCATCTCCATGCCGGGCAGGGTGAGGGCCGGGTCCACGCCGCGTTCGAAGCGGAAGCGCGCGTCCGACGTCAGCCCGAGCTTCCGCCCGGTGCGGGCGATGTTGATTGCGTTCCACAGCGCCGATTCGATCAGCACGTCGGTGGTGTCGTCGGTGACGCCCGAGAGCTCGCCGCCCATGACGCCGGCCAGCGACTCCACGCCGCTGTCGTCGGCGATCACCACCATGGAGCTGTCGAGCCGGTAGGTCCTGCCGTCCAGCGCCAGCAGCTCCTCGCCGTCCCTGGCCCGGCGCACCACCAGGTCGCCCTTCACCTTTGCGGCGTCGAACACGTGCAGCGGCCGGCCGCGGTCGAAGGTCATGTAATTGGTGATGTCCACCAGGGCGTTGATCGGCCGCAGGCCGATGTCGCGCAGCTTTTTCTGCAGCCATTCCGGCGAAGGGCCGTTCTTCACCCCGCGCACGAGGCGCAGCGCGAAGGCCGGGCACAGGGACGGATCGTCCAGCGCGATGCGCACGCCCACCGGATTGGGGCCCTTGCCGGGAACCGGCGTCACCGCCGGCGTCTTCACCCTGCCGAGGCCGGCCGCGGCCAGGTCGCGGGCGACGCCGGCCACGCCGAGTGCGTCGGCGCGGTTGGGCGTCACCGAAATCTCGATGACGGCGTCGTCCAGCCCCGCCCAGGGGGCGAAGGCGGCGCCCACCGGCGCGTCGTCCGGCAGCTCGATGATGCCGTCGTGATCCTCGGACAGCTCCAGCTCATAGGCCGAGCACAGCATGCCGCGGCTTTCCACGCCGCGGATGACGCCAACGGAGAGGGTGATGTCCTTGGCCGGCACATAGGTTCCGGGCGGGGCGAACACGCTTTTCAGCCCGGCGCGGGCGTTGGGGGCGCCGCACACCACCTGCAGCGGCGCGCCCGAGCCGTCGTCCACCATGCACACGCGCAGCTTGTCGGCGTTCGGGTGCTTCGCGGCGGAGACAATGTGGGCGATCCTGTAGGGCGCGAGCTCCACGGCGCGGTCGCGCACGCTCTCCACTTCCAGACCGACGCGGGTCAGCGCCTCGACGATGTCCTGGGTGGAGGCGTCGGTGTCGAGATGTTCCCTGAGCCACGAAATGGGGAATTTCATCGTCAGTCTCCGTAAACGCTCAGGAAGACAGGCCGCCGGCGAGGGAAGGCAGGTCGAGGGGGCGGAAGCCGTAATGCTCCAGCCAGCGCACGTCGGCCTCGAAGAACGGCCGCAGGTCCGGCATGCCGTATTTCAGCATGGCGATGCGGTCGATGCCCATGCCCCAGGCGAAGCCCTGGTGCTCGTCCGGGTCGAGGCCGCAGTTGCGCAGCACGTTGGGGTGCACCATGCCGCAGCCGAGAATCTCCAGCCAGTCGTCGCCCTCGCCGAAGCGGATCTCGCCGCCCTTGCGCGAGCACTGGATGTCCACCTCCGCCGAAGGCTCGGTGAAGGGGAAGAACGAGGGGCGGAAGCGCATCTTCACGCTGTCCACCTCGAAGAACGCCTTGCAGAACTCCTCCAGCACCCATTTCAGGTTGGCCATGTTGGCGGTCCGGTCGATCACCAGGCCCTCGACCTGGTGGAACATGGGCGTGTGGGTCTGGTCGGAGTCGGTGCGGTAGGTGCGGCCCGGGCAGATGACGCGGATCGGCGGCCTGAGCGCCTGCATGGTGCGGATCTGCACCGGCGAGGTGTGGGTGCGCAGCAGCTTGCGGCTGCCGTCAGCCTTCTCCGGCAGGAAGAAGGTGTCGTGCATCTCGCGCGCCGGGTGGCCTTCCGGGAAGTTCAGCGCGGTGAAATTGTAAAAATCGGTCTCGATGTCCGGGCCCTCGGCCACGGAGAAGCCCATGTCGGCGAAGATGGCGGTGAGCTCGTCCACCACCTGGGAGATGGGGTGCAGGCGGCCGCGGGTCTGCGGGGCCTCGCGCAGCGGCAGGGTGACGTCGACGCGCTCGGCCGCGAGGCGGGCGGCGAGGGCGGCGGCGGCCAGCTCCTCCTTGCGGGCGGCGACGGCCGCCTGCACGCGGTCGCGCAGGCCGTTGATGAGCGGGCCCTTCTCCCTGCGCTCCTCCGGCGACATCGCGCCCAGGGTCTTCAGCAGCTCCGAGATCCGGCCCTTCTTGCCCAGCGCCGCGACGCGGACGGCTTCGACGGCCGCCTCGTCGGCGGCGCCGGCGATCTCCGCCGCCAGCGACTGTTCGAGGGCGGCGAGTTCGGCGGCGTAGGCGGAGTCAGGACTGGCGGTGGAATCGGTCATGGCGGCCTCCTGGAGCCGGTTCCTCTGGTCAGGCGAGGGGGCGGCCCCGGCCAGCGGCGTCAGGCCGTCTCCTGCTGAGCGGTCTTGGGTGTGCGCGCCGCGCCGTGCGGCGGGGTGCGCCTGACGTGCAACAGCGCCGCGACGGCCTCGCGGCCGTCCGGCGCTGTCGCCCCGGCGAAACTGGATAGGAAGGCGCCGGCGCGGCCGGCGCCGCGCCCGGTCAGGCCGCGAGGGCGGCCCTGGCCTTCTCCACGACGGCCTTGAAGGCGGCCGGCTCGCGGATGGCCAGATCGGACAGCACCTTGCGGTCGATCTCGACGCCAGCCTTGCCGAGGCCGTCGATGAGGCGGCTGTAGGTCAGGCCGTGCTCGCGGGCGGCGGCGTTGAGGCGCTGGATCCAGAGGGCGCGGAAGTTGCGCTTCCTGTTCTTGCGGTCGCGGTAGGCGTACTGCAGCGCGCGGTCCACGGCCGCCTTGGCGGTGCGGATCGTATTCTTGCGGCGGCCGTAATAGCCCTTCGCAGCCTTCAGAACTTTCTTGTGTTTGGCGTGGGACGTCACGCCGCGCTTGACGCGGGCCATGTCTGTTCTCCTGGGAGCCTGTCAGATATCCGGAACGATCAGTGGTTGGGGAGGAAGAACTTCCTGATGTTCCTCGCGTCGCCCTCGAACAGCACGGTCGTGCCGCGCTGGTTGCGGATCTGCTTGTTGGTCCGCTTGATCATTCCGTGGCGCTTGCCGGCCTGCGCGGCGATCACCTTGCCGGTGCCCGAAATCTTGAACCGCTTCTTGGCGCCCGACTTGGTTTTCAGCTTGGGCATTTTGCTCTCCTCAACGCGAGTGGGGCGGTTTCCCGCCCCGGAACTCATGAAAACATGAGCGTTACGGACCGCCACGGCAGCCCTGAAAGGCCGGGCGGTCCAGTTGAAGCGTGGCTTATGACAGAAGCGGGCCGCCCCCGCAAGGGCGCTCCTGCGCGGGCGCTGCGGCGAAGCGCCCCGCCGGCGCCGCTCCTGTGGAAGGGGCCGCGGCCCCCTGCGGATCAGGACGCCGGACGCGGCGCCAGCACCATGATCATCTGGCGGCCTTCGAGCTGCGGCTCGCTCTCCACCTTCGCGACCTCGGCCGTCTCCTCGCGGATGCGGTTCAGCAGCCGGTAGCCGATGTCCTGGTGCGCCATTTCGCGACCGCGGAAGCGCAGGGTGATCTTCACCTTGTCGCCTTCCTCGAAGAAGCGTCGGATCGACTTCATCTTGGTCGCGTAGTCGTGCTCGTCGATGCCCGGCCGCAGCTTGATCTCCTTGACCTCGACAGTCTTCTGCTTCTTGCGGGCCTCGGCCTGCTTTTTCTGTTCCAGGAACTTGTACCGCCCGAGGTCCAGGATCTTGCAGACCGGCGGCGTGGCGTTCGGAGCGATCTCCACCAGATCGAGACCGGCTTCCTCGGCGGCGTTAAGCGCGTCAAAAAACGGCACGACGCCACGGTTCTGTCCGTTCTCGTCAATCAGCTGGACTTCGCGGACGCCGCGGATGTCGCGGTTGGCGCGGGGCCCGTCTTTCTGGGGGGCCTGCAGGGATCGCATTGGGCGACGAATGGCGGTGATCTCCTCTAACCGCGCGCCCGGGAAGCCGCGCCGTCAACGGCGATCAGGCGCAGGCGCGCATCAACGTTCCTGAAGGCGGGACATTCGCAGAAAGCGTCGTCAAGTCAAGCCGCCAGCCGGCCCCGGCGCGCCCTGCGGCGCGGGAGGGAGCGCCTGCGCCGCGCTCCGCCGCGGCGGCGGGGGCGCGGTTGTCCACCGCCCATGCAACCGCCGCGCCCGCCTGCGGCGCGTCAGGGGCTGCGGGCGCCGGCCAGCGCCGCCACATAGACGTCCAGCGTGGCGTTGACCATGGCCTCCAGCGAGAAATGCTGCTCCACATGCATGCGGGCGCGACGGGTGAGTCCCTCCAGGGCGCTGGCCCCGAGGCCGAGCGCCGCGCCGATGGCTTCGGCGAGCGCCCTGGCGTCGCCGGGGGGCGTCACCCAGCCGGTGCGCTCGCTGGCCGGCACCCGCGGCGGATACAGCACCGTCTCCGGCACCGCGCCAAGGTCGGAGACCACCACCGGCGTGCCCAGCGCCTGCGCCTCCACGGCCACGCGGCCGAAGGCCTCCGGTTCGGTGGAGGGCGCCGTGACCACCGCCGCCGCCAGCATCGCCGCCGGCATGTCGGTGCAGTGGCCCACCCGGCGCACCACGCCCTCAAGCCCGTATTTGCCGATCAGGGCGTCGAGCTCCCGCACGTAGGAGTCGCGGCCCTGGGGATCGCCTGCGAGGATGAAGGCGACGTCGCGCTGGCCGCCGTCGGTGAGCAGTTTCGCCGCTTCGATCAGCACCTTCTGGCCCTTCCACGGCGTCAGCCGCGCGGCCAGCAGCACGATGCGCACGTGCGGGGGCACGTTCCACGCCTTGCGCAGCGCCTCCACCCGCGCCGCCGGCACCGCCCGCGCCGAGAAGGCGCGCAGGTTGGCGCCGCGGTGGATGACGCGGATGCGGGGGCGCGCCTGCGGATACTGGGCGGCGATCAGCTCAGCCGTGTAATGCGAGTTGGCGATGACGATGTCGCCGCGCGCCATCACCGAGTTGTAGAGCTGCTTCACCGGCGAACGGGCCGAATAGCTGCCGTGATAGGTGGTGATGAACGGCAGGCCGAGGCTGCGCGCCGCGGCCAGCGCCACCCACGCCGGCGCCCGCGAGCGGGCGTGCACCAGCGCCACCCCCTCGTCCAGGCAGACGCGCATCAGCCGGCGCACGTTGAGCGCCATGGCCAGCGGGTTCTTGGTGCGGGCCGGGAACGGGATCCAGATGCCGCCCTCCGCCTGCAGCTCGCCGACGAGCCGCCCGCCCTCGGTGGCCACCAGGGCGCGGGCCCCGCAGCGGGCGAGGCCGGCGGCGACGTCCACGGCCGTGCGCTCCGCCCCGCCGGCGTCCAGCTCGGGGACGATCTGGAGGATGGTGCGGCCGGCGAGGGCGTGGGCGGCGGCGGGAAAGTGACTCATGGTCGGGCGGTTGTCCTGGTGCGCGGTTGCGGGCGCGGTTGACCGGCTCCGCCGGGCGCGCCGGAGGGGTCGCCTTGCGCCGGCGGACGTCGCCGGACAAGGTGGGGCGGGGCGGGCCCGGCATGCGGGTCATCATGCCCTGGAATCGTTAACCGATGATTCAGCCCCGGTATATGCGAATCGCCCGGCGCCGTCGCGCCGCGGGCCGGCCGCGGCCGGGCGCGTGACGGGGAAAGAGGACAGGAAAGGGCGCAAGAATGGTTTCGGCTCCGGAATTCCTTGAGGTGGGCGAGGGCGGGGCCCGCCGTCGCATCGCCTTCCGCCGCCGCGTCGGCGCGGCGCCGGCGGTGGTCTGGCTCGGCGGGTTCCGGTCGGACATGCTGGCCACCAAGGCGACCGCGCTGGACGGGGCCGCCGCCGCCAGCGGCGCCGCATATCTGCGCTTCGACTATGGCGGCCACGGCGAGTCGGGCGGCCGCTTCGAGGATTTCTGCATCTCCACTTGGCTGGAGGACGCCCTCGCCGTCATCAGCCGTCACGCCGGCCCGCGCCCGGTGCTGGTGGGGTCGTCCATGGGCGGCTGGATCGCGCTGCTGGCGGCGCGGGAGATGGCGAAGGCCGGCAATCCTCCCGGCGCCATGACGCTGGTCGCGCCCGCCGCCGACTTCACCCGCCGGCTGATGTGGGAGTCCATGCCGGAGGAGGCGCGCGCCGCCGTCATGAACGAGGGCGTGTGGCTGCGTCCGTCCGGATATTCCGACGAGCCCTATCCCATCACCCGCCGGCTCATTGAGGACGGCGACCGCCACCTGCTGCTCGACGGCCCCATCGATCCCGGCTGCCCCGTGCACATCCTGCAGGGCATGCAGGATCCGGACGTGCCCTGGACCCACGCCCGGCGCGTGTTCGAGGCGCTGCCGGCCGCCGGCGCCAGCATCACCTACATCCGCGACGGCGATCACCGCCTGTCACGCCCGCAGGACATCGCCCTGCTGGCGCGGGTGGTGGAGGCGATGCGCGCGGTGGCGGCCGGCGCGGGCTGACGGGCGGATCCCGGACCGGTCCCGGCCAAAAAAAAAGCGCCCGGCGGAGGCCGGGCGCGCCAGCAGTCGCGGCCGCTGCGCGCGGCGGGCCGGCGGCGGACAGGCGCCGCCGCGGCCCCGCGGTTTCAGTGCACGCTCACGGTGGTGAGGTCGTTGGCCCAGGCGTTGGCCAGCGCGGCGTCACGGGTGTCGGTGACCATGATCGGCGTGCCGTCGCCCATCAGCAGCGCAAACAGCTGCATGCCGGGCTGCAGCGCCGGGGCCTGGGGAAACAGCCGCTGCACGTCCTCGGAGCGGATGGGCCGCACATAGGCCACCCTTTCGGCAGGCGGCTGGGGGAATTCGGGTCTGGTCATGGCGTCCTCCTTTGCGTCCCCGTCATGGGCGACGCTGCTGCGCGGCCGCGGAGCCACAAAATCCGCGCGCCGCGTCTGGCCGGCCCTCATGGGCCCGGCCCGTACGCGTCCGGCCGGTCTGCGGCCACGACGCGAAACCCTGGAGACCCGCGGAACCTCAGTCCCGCGAGGTGATGTCGATGCGGCGCACCACGCGCTGTGAGTCGGGGCGGGCCACGTCGACCGAAAGCAGGCCGTTGGACAGGTCCGCGCCCAGCACCTCCATGCCGTCCGCCAGCAGGAACGAACGCTGGAACTGGCGGGCCGCGATGCCCCGGTGCAGGAACACGCGCGACTTGTCCTCAATCTGCCGGCCGCGGATCACCAGCTGGTTTTCCTCCAGCGTGATCTCAAGCTGGTCGCGGGTGAATCCTGCGACGGCGAGGGTGATGCGCAGCCGTTCCGGCTCGTTCGCGCCGCGCTGGATGCGCTCGATGTTGTAGGGCGGATAGCCGTCCGTCGCGGCCTTGGCCGCCCGGTCCAGCGCCTGCTCGATCTCGTCGAAGCCAAGCAGGAACGGATGGGAAAATGGTGATGCTCGCGTCATGCGAAGCCCTTTCAGAAGGCGCCTCGTGGATTGACCCGCCTCTGCGGCGTCACCCGTGATTTAGGCAGGCGGCCCCGCGGTTTCAAGCGCCGGCGCCGCCCGCGGCGCCGCTTTTGCGGTCAGGCGTTTGCGCCATGCGCCGCAGGCCTTCCGCCAGGGTGAAGGGCGGGCGCCAGCCGGTGGCCGCGCTCACCGCGCCGACGTCGATCTCGAAGGAATCGAGCAGGCTCTCCGCCATGCCGCGCCGGCCGGCCAGGACCAGCCCCAGCCGCAGCAGCGCCGGCGGAAACGGCGCGAGCCGCGCCGGCCGCTCCAGCGCCGCGCCCAGCAGGCGCACGAACTCCGGCGTGGAGGGCCGCTCCGCGTCCGCCAGCGTCCACGCCGCCACGCCGCCCGCCGCCGGCGGGCGCGCCAGCGCGTGGCCGATGAAGTCGCAGAGGTTGTCCAGCCCCAGGAATGACCGCCGGTTGCGCACCGAGGCCAGCGGCAGCGGCAGGCCGCGGCCCACCGCCCGCGCCAGCGCCCTGATGTTGGCCGGCGGCGCAGGGCCGTACACCGCCGCCGGGCGGAAGATGGTGACCGCAAGGCCGGTCCCGCCGGCGAGGCGGCGCAGCGTCATCTCCGCCTCCGCCTTGCTGAGCGCGTAGGCTCCTGCGGGATCCAGCGGCGAGTCGCCATGGAACGGCCGCCCCGGCGCCGTCACGTGGCCATGCACGTATGAGGTGCTGGCGAACAGCATGTGCGGCACGCCGGCGCTGGCGGCGGCGCGGGCGACGGCCGCGGCGGGCGCGGCGTTGTGGGCGCGGTAGAGCGCCAGCGCCGCTTCCCCGCTCCCCACGGCGCGGTGGGCGCGCCCGGCCAGATGAATGACGGCGTCATGGCCGGCGAGCGCCGCCACGAGCGCCGGGGCCGGCGCGCCGTCCGGCCCGGCGAGGCCGGTGAAGTCGCCGAGCGCCACGACGCGCGCCCCGTCCGGCGGCCTCCCTTCCGGGGCCGCGCGCGCCAGCAGGGTGAGCGTCGCGCCCCGCTCATGCAGATGGCGGACCAGCGCCCGGCCGATGAAGCCCGTGACGCCGGTGACGGCGACGCGCATGCCGGCGATGGGGTCGCGTCCGGGAAAGGCGCCGCCGCGCGCGGGGGCGGCGGAGATGTTCAGGCCGTGCTCGCTCATGTTATGCATGCTTGGGCCGCCGGCGGGGCGAAATCAACCGCGGCCCGCCGCCCGTTCCGGCGCGGCCGCGCGCCGCGGACGCGGTTGATCTGGCCGGGGCGGCTGGAATATGCCGCTTCCGCAGGCCGCGGGGCGCGCGTCGTCCCGCGGGCGAACCATGTCGCGGCCTCCGCCGTTGCGCTTCTGGCGACAGACGGTTCCCGCAACCGGAAGGATATTGATGACAGGCGGATCATCCCCGACGCCCGCGGTCGACGCGGACGGCGCGGCGCCGGCGGACGCCGGGGAGCGCGTCGCGGCCGCGCCGCGCCGCCGCAGCCCGCTCTCCTGGCTGGGCGTGGCGGCCAGCGTGACCATTTTCGCCGCCTCCGCCTGGGTGTTGTGGCGGACGGCCCACGCCATCAGCCTCGCCGAGGTGATGTCGGCCCTGGCCCAGACCCCGTGGAGCCGGCTGGGCGTGGCGGCGGGGCTCACCGCGCTGAGCTACCTGTTCCTCACCGGCTACGACTGTCTCGCCCTGCGCCAGCTGCGCCTGAAGGTGCCGTACCGCACCACCGCCCTCGGCTCCTTCACCAGCTACGCCGTGAGCTTCACCCTCGGATTTCCGCTGCTCACCTCCGGCACGGTGCGCTACTGGATCTATTCCGGACGCGGGGTGAAGCCGGGGCAGATCGCCAGCCTCACGGTGATCGCCGGCATCACCTTCTGGCTCGGCATGGGCGCGGTGCTGGCCTGGTGCCTGATGCGCGAGGCGGGGGAGATCTCGCTGCTCACCCACACCTCGATCCAGCTCAACCAGCTGGCCGGGCTGCTCACCGCCGCGACCGTGGCCGCCTATCTGGCGTGGGTGTCGGCGAAAAACCGTTACGTGGCGGTGAAGGGCTGGCGGCTGGAGCTGCCGGGCCTGCGCCTGTCGCTGGGCCAGATGGCGCTGGGGGCTGGCGACGTCTGCGCCGCCGCCGGCGTGCTTTACGTGCTGCTGCCGGCCGGGCATGACGTCACCTTCGGCAGCTTCCTCGCCATTTATGTCTGCGCCTGCATGCTCGGGGTCATCAGCCATGCGCCGGGCGGCATCGGCGTGTTCGAGGCCGCCATGCTGGTGTCGCTGTCGGCGCTGAACGGCTCGCGGGTGCTGGGGGCGCTGCTGCTGTTCCGCCTGATATATTATCTGCTGCCGTTCCTGCTGGCGCTGGCCCTGCTCGGCGGCTACGAAGTCGCCAGACGACTGCAATCCGGACGCGCCGGCGCAAGGCCCTGACGCCCCTGCGGCCGGCGGAAGGCGCCCCGTGACAAGGGACTGGCCGATGCGTTGCGCCATGCCCACCCGCAGCACGCCCACATGCCGCCGCGCCGGCGCGCCCGCGCCGGCCGGGGAGCAGGCGCCATGACCGGCGAGCCCCGGCCGAAGACCGCCTGGCTGCGGCGGGCGTGGTCCGGCTGGCTGCGCCCGCGCCTGCGCGCCGTGGCGCTGGCCGCCGCCGGGGCCGGCGCCGGCGCCGCCCTTGCGCCCGTGCTTGATCCGCCGCTGGCGCCGCTGTGGGCGTGGGCGCTCCTCGCCGCCGTACTGTGCCTGCTGCCGCGCTCCGGTCCGGCCGGCGACGGCGCCGCCGCCGGGGCCGGCGCGCCGGCGCGTTCCGCCGCCGGCGGGCGCGCGGGCGCCGGCGACGCCCTCGGCGCGCTGCTGCGGGCGCTGCCGGACCCGTGCCTCGCCGTGGACAGCCGGGGGCGGGTGCTGGCCGCCTCGCCGGCGGCGAAGGCGCTGCTGCCGGCTGTCGCCGCCGGGCGGCCGCTGGCGTTTGTGCTGCGCGCGCCGGAGTTCCGCGCCGCCCTGGAGGCGGCGCTGGCCGGGGAGGGTCCGCGCGTGGCGCAGCTGTCATGGCGGGCGCCGGTGGAGCGGCTGTTTGAGGCGACGGTGACGCCGTTTGACGCCGGCGACGGCCGCGGCGCGCTGGTGAGCCTGCGCGATCTCACCGCCAGCCAGCGCCTCGAACAGATGCGCGCCGACTTCATCGCCAACGCCAGCCACGAGCTGCGCACGCCGCTGGCCAGCCTGCTCGGCTTCATCGAAACCCTCCAGGGACCGGCCCGCGACGACGCCGCCGCGCGCGAGCGCTTTCTCACGGTGATGCGCGAACAGGCGCTGCGCATGAAGCGGCTCATCGACGACCTGCTGTCGCTGTCGCGCATCGAGACGCGCGCCCACCAGCCGCCGGCGACGCGGGTGGATCTCGCCGCCGTGGCCGCCGGCATCGCCGACGCCATGGAGCCGGTGGCGGCGCGCGCCGGCGTGACGGTCGTCCGCGACCTGCCGCCTGGCGGCGCGCCGGTGACCGGCGACCGCGACGAGCTGATGCGCGTGGTGGAGAACCTGTTGCAGAACGCGCTGCGCTACGGCGCCTCCGGCGGCCGGGTGGAGCTGGCCGTGACCGCCGGTGGGGACGGGGAGGTGACGCTGACGGTGCGCGACTTCGGTCCGGGAGTCGCTCCGGAGCACCTGCCGCGCCTCGCCGAGCGCTTCTACAGGGTGAACGAGGGCGACCGCAGCGGCTCCGGCCTCGGCCTCGCCATCGTCCGCCACATCGTGCTGCGCCATCGCGGCCGCCTGCAGTTCAGCAGCCAGCCGGGAGAGGGGCTGCTGGCGCGGGTGACGCTGCCGGGGCGCCGCTCCCGGGACGGCTAATGACGGCGCCGGGGCGGCAGGGGGAGGGGCGCGGGCGCGCCCGGATTGCGCGAACGTCCGCCGTGGCGGAAGGTTTGTCGTGTCACACAAGCGTCATCGCCTGGCTATAGACAGGCGACGCCGCGACAGGCGTCGCGCCGGCCCAGCGGCGGCCGCGTCCCGTCCCGGCGCCACGGTCCACGAAAGCTGGAGAAGCTCCGTGAAACTCAGCAAGCTCGCCGTCGCCGCCGGCATGGTCCTCGCGGCGCTGACCGCGCCGGCCCAGGCCGCCGAAATTTCCGGCGCAGGGGCAAGCTTCCCCTACCCGGTTTACGCCAAGTGGGCCGACGCCTGGCGCAGGGAGACCGGCCACAAGGTGAACTACCAGTCCATCGGCTCCGGCGGCGGCGTGAAGCAGATCCGCGCCCGCACCGTCACCTTCGGCGCCACCGACGCGCCCCTGAAGGGCGCCGAGCTGGCGAAGGACGGCCTCGTCCAGTTTCCCACGGTGATGGGCGGCATCGTGCCGGTGGTGAACCTGCCCGGCGTCGGCCCCGGCGAACTCGTGCTCGACGGCAAGACTCTCGCCGACATCTATCTCGGCAAGGTGAAGACCTGGGACGATCCGGCCATCCGCGCGCTCAATCCGGACGTGAACCTGCCCGCCACGGCCATCGCCGTGGTGCGCCGCTCGGACGGCTCCGGCACCACCTTCAACTTCACCAGTTATCTCAGCAAGGTGAGCCCGGAGTGGAAGGAGAAGGTCGGCTCGGCCACCGCCGTGGCCTGGCCCGTGGGCCTCGGCGCCAAGGGCAATGAGGGCGTGGCCGCCAACGTCAGCCAGACCCGGGGCTCGATCGGCTATGTGGAGTACGCCTACGCCAAGCAGAACGACATCGCCTGGACGCGCATGAAAAACCGCGCCGGCAATGTGGTGGCGCCGGACATGAAGACCTTCCAGGCCGCCGCCGCCAGCGCCGACTGGGACTCGGAGCCCGGCTTCGGCGTGATTCTCACCGACCAGCCCGGCGCGGACGCCTGGCCCATCGCCGCCGCCACCTTCATCCTGATGCCGGAGCAGCCGCGCGACCCGGCCGCGGCGGCCACGGCGCTGGCGTTCTTCAGCTGGGCCTTCGACAGGGGCGGCCCCATGGCCGAGGAGCTCGTCTACATTCCGCTGCCCGCGCCGGTGGTGGCGAAGATCCGTGAAGAGTGGAAAAAAATCGCGGTAAGGTAAAACCGTCGCGGCGTCCGGCGCCGCGCGCCGGACGCGCGCCCTGCGGGGAGCGGCGCGGCGGCGCAGCCTGTCGCCGGGCGCTTCCCTGACGGCGGCGGGCGCCGTAAGGCGTTTGCGTCAGGGCGGAGTCGGCGGCGGGTCGGGCGACCCTCCGCCGCCGCCGGTCGCAGCCCGCGCCGCGGCCGCTCCGGCGGAAAGCCGGGCGGCGGGGCTGCATGTCAGTTGGGGCCATTGATGAGCGATACGCCACCCGCCGCAGACGCACCAGCCCGCACGCGGGCGCCGGACAGGAGCCAGGCCCTCGGCCGTTTCCGCGTCGGCGACATGCTCTTCCACAACGTCACGCGCGCGGCCGCCCTGATGGTGCTGGCGCTGCTGGGCGGCGTGATGCTGGCGCTGGCGAACGGGGCCATGCCCGCCTTCCGGGAGTTCGGTTTCGGCTTCATCACCTCGGAGGCCTGGAACCCGGTCACCGAGCAGTTCGGCGCCCTGGCGCCGGTGTACGGCACGCTGGTGACCTCGCTGATCGCCATGATCATCGCCGTGCCGGTGGGGCTTGGGGTGGCCATTTTCCTCACCGAGCTGTGCCCGCAGGCGCTGCGCCGGCCCATCGGCGTCGCCATCGAGCTGCTGGCCGGCATTCCCTCGATCATTTACGGCATCTGGGGCCTGTTCGTGTTCGCCCCGTTCCTGCAGCAGACGGTGCAGCCGTTCCTGATCGGCGCCTTCGGCCACGTGCCGGGGCTTTCGGCGCTGTTCGCCGGGCCGCCTTACGGCATCGGCATGCTCACCGCCGGCCTGGTGCTGGCCATCATGGTGCTGCCGTTCATCACCTCCATCGCCCGCGACGTGTTCGCCACCGTGCCGCCGGTGCTGAAGGAGGCGGCCTACGGCGTGGGCTGCACCCGCTGGGAGGTGGTGCGCCATGTGGTGCTGCCCTACACCCGGGTCGGCGTCATCGGCGGCGTCATGCTGGGGCTGGGCCGGGCGCTGGGCGAAACCATGGCCGTGACCTTCGTCATCGGCAACGCCCACAAGATCTCCGCCTCGCTGCTGGCGCCGGCCACCACCATCTCGGCCACCATCGCCAACGAATTCACCGAGGCGGTGGGCGACATCTACACCTCGTCGCTGATCGCCCTCGGCCTGCTGCTGTTCATCATCACCTTCATCGTGCTCGCCGCCGCGCGCTACATGCTGCGGCGGCTGGAGCAGAAAGCGGGGAGCTGAGCCATGACGCAGGAGACCGCCTCCGCCGCGCGTCCGTCCGCCCGCTACGCGGCCCGCAAGCGGCGCAACGCCGTGATGATGGCCCTGTGCGTGGCCGCCGCGGTTCTTGGCGTCACCTGGCTGGCGCTGATCCTCGCCGGCCTCATCTGGAACGGCGCCGCCGGCCTGTCGTGGAGCGTGTTCACCCAGGACACCCCGCCGCCCGGCTCCGCCGGCGGCCTGCTCAACGCCATCACCGGCAGTCTGGCGATGACCGGACTCGGCGTGGTCATCGGCGCGCCGGTCGGCGTGCTGGCCGGCACCTGGCTGGCCGAATACGGCGCCCATTCGCGCCTCGCGCCGGTGGTGCGCTTCATCAACGACATCCTGCTCAGCGCCCCCTCCATCGTCATCGGCCTGTTCGTCTATGAAGCGATGGTGGTGAAGATGGGCCATTTCTCCGGCCTCGCCGGCGGCGTGGCGCTGGCCATCATCGTCATTCCGGTGGTGGTGCGCACCACCGAGGACATGCTCAACCTGGTGCCCAACCAGCTGCGCGAGGCTGCGGCGGCGCTGGGCATGCCGCGCTACATGGTGATCCGCCGCATCGCCTACCGCGCCGCGCGGGCCGGCATGATCACCGGCGTGCTGCTGGCGGTGGCGCGCATCTCGGGCGAAACCGCGCCGCTGCTGTTCACCGCCCTCAACAACCAGTTCGGCGGCGCCAGCCTCAACGCGCCCATGGCCAGCCTGCCGGTGGTCATCTTCCAGTTCGCGCTCTCGCCTTACCGGGACTGGCAGCAGCTGGCCTGGACGGGAGCGCTGGTCATCACCCTGTCGGTGCTGGTCCTGTCGGTGATCGCCCGCGCCATCGCCGCCAGAAGCCGCCAGTAATCCGGGAGCCGTCGCCATGACCCTGACAGCCCGCGCCGCCGTGGCGGCGCCCGCCCCGACCGCCGCAGGAGCCAGGCCGCAGATGCAGCCAGCCGTCGAGAAAATCTCCGTCCGCAACCTGAAGTTCTATTACGGCGACGTCCTGGCGCTGAAAGGCGTCACCCTGCCGCTGTACGAGCGCCGGGTCACGGCCTTCATCGGCCCTTCCGGCTGCGGCAAGTCCACGCTGCTGCGCATTCTCAACCGCATGTACGACCTCTATCCGGGCCAGCGGGCGGAAGGGGAGGTGCTGCTGGACGGCGAGAACATCCTCTCGCCCAGGCAGGACCTGAACTACCTGCGCTCGCGCGTGGGCATGGTGTTCCAGAAGCCGACGCCGTTCCCGATGAGCATCTATGACAACATCGCCTTCGGCGTGCGTCTGTACGAGAAACTGTCGAAGGCGGAGATGGACGAGCGGGTGGAGAGCTCGCTGCGCCGCGCCGCCCTGTGGAACGAGGTGAAGGACAAGCTCCACGCCTCGGGCCAGAGCCTCTCCGGCGGCCAGCAGCAGCGCCTGTGCATCGCCCGCACCGTGGCCATCCGGCCCGAGGTGATCCTGCTCGACGAGCCGTGCTCGGCGCTCGATCCCATCTCCACGGCCCGGATCGAGGAGCTGATCGACGAGCTCAAGACGGACTACACCATCGCCATCGTCACCCATAACATGCAGCAGGCGGCGCGCTGCTCGGAGTACACCGCCTTCATGTACATGGGCGAGCTGATCGAGTTCGGCGAAACCTCGCGCATCTTCACCACGCCGTCCGACCAGCGCACCCAGGACTACATCACCGGCCGCTTCGGCTGAGGCGCGGGCGGCCGGCGCGCCGCCGCTCCGGAGCGCCCTCCGGGCGGGGCAGGACAGCATCAGACGGAGCCGGCGCCTGCGCCGCTCCGCAGGGGAGTGACACCATGGCCGAGCATATCGTTTCCGCCTATGACGCCGAACTGGCCGCGCTGCGCGGCCGCGTGGTCGAGATGGGCGGCATCGCCGAGAAGATGCTGGACGACGCCACCCGCGCCCTGGTGCGGCGCGACGCCGATCTCGCCCAGTCGGTCATCGCCTCCGACAGCCGTCTCGACACGCTGCAGCGCGAGATCGAGGAACAGGCGGTGCTCACCATCGCCCGCCGCCAGCCCATGGCCGTGGACCTGCGCGAGATCATCTCCGCCATCCGCGTCGCCGGCGACGTGGAGCGCATCGGCGACCTCGCCAAGAACATCGCCAAGCGCGCCGTGGCCATCAGCGGCCAGATGCAGCCGGCGCGCATCGTCGTCGGCGTCGAGCACATGAGCGACCTGGTGCAGGAGCAGCTCAAGGACGTGCTCGACGGCTTCACCCAGCAGGACGTCAACGTCGCCCTCGACGTGTGGAAGCGCGACGGCGAAATCGACGCCCTCTACACCTCGCTGTTCCGCGAGCTCCTCACCTACATGATGGAGGACCCGCGCAACATCGGCTTCTGCACCCACCTGCTGTTCTGCGCCAAGAACATCGAGCGCATCGGCGACCACACCACCAACATCGCCGAGACCATCTACTACCTGGTCACCGGAAATCCGCTCGTCACCGAGCGGCCCAAGAACGATTCCAGCAGCTTCGAGGCGCCCGGCGACGGCGCCTGACGGGGCGCGCCGGCGCCCCGGCGCCGCGCCGCAACCGGGAGAGCGGACATGGCGACGCGCATTCTGGTGGTTGAGGACGAGGAGGCGCTGGCGCTGCTGCTGCGCTACAATCTCGAGGCCGACGGCCACGTGGTCGAAACCGTCGCCCGTGGCGACGAGGCCGAGCTGCGCCTGCAGGAGACGCCGCCGGACCTGCTGGTGCTGGACTGGATGCTGCCCGGCCTCTCCGGCATTGAGCTGTGCCGCCGGCTGCGGCTGCGCCGCGAAACGGCGACGCTGCCGGTGATCATGCTCACCGCCCGCGGCGAGGAGGCGGAGCGCGTGCGCGGCCTCTCCACCGGCGCCGACGACTATGTGGTCAAGCCCTTCTCCGTGCCGGAACTGCTGGCGCGGGTGCGGGCGCTGCTGCGCCGGGCCCGGCCCGGGCTCGCCGCCTCGCTGCTGGCGGCGGGCGACATCGAACTGGACCGCGACGCCCGCCGCGTGCGCCGCGCCGGCCGCGAGGTGCATCTCGGCCCCACCGAGTTCCGCCTGCTGGAGTTCCTGATGCAGGCGCCCGGGCGAGTTTACGCCCGCGAGCAGCTGCTGGACGGCGTCTGGGGCCGCGACGTCTACATCGACGAGCGCACGGTGGACGTGCACGTGGGGCGCCTGCGCAAGGCGCTCAACCGGCCCGGCGAGCCCGACCCGATCCGCACCGTGCGCGGCGCCGGCTATTCCTTCGACGAAACCTTCGCCCGCCGCTGAGCCGGAGGAGCGCGCCGGCGCCGGCAGGGCCGGACGCCTCCGTCACGACAGGCAGCCACGACCGACAGGGCGGGGACGGGCGACAAAAAACCCGCCTTGCGGCGGGTTCGGCGGGCGCCGGCCGCGGCGCCCACTCCTTGCGGAGAACCTCCGCGCGAAGCCTTCCGTATGGGAAGCCCTCTCCCTGACGTCCCGGGCGGCTCAGTTGCCGCGGCGGTCGCGGCGGCGCTCCGGCGGCTGGTAGGCGATGCGGCTGTGGAAGTCGCAGTAAGGCACGCCGGGCGTGGTGCGGTTGCCGCAGAAGCAGAAATCCGCCGAGGTGGGGTCGCCCATGGGCCAGCGGCACATGTTCTCTCGCAGCTCCATGATGGTGACCCGCTGGGACTCCGGCGCCGCGGCGGGATCAGCCGCGACCACCGGCGGCGGCGGCGCGGGCGTCTCCGGGGCCAGCGGCACCTGCACGGCGGCGACCGCCGCCGCCTGGGAGGCCACGACGGCCTGGGCCGCCTGCACGCTGGCCGCGGCCGCGCCGCGGGCGGCCACCGCGGTCACCGTGGCGCGCGCGGCGGCGCCGGCCACCGTCACCGTCTTGCGCGGCTTCTGGGCGCCGGCGGGCGTGCGCGCCCGGCCCGACAGGCCGAGCCGGTGCACCTTGCCGATGACCGCATTGCGGGTGACGCCGCCCATCGCCGTGGCGATCTGGCTGGCGCTGAGACCTTCCGACCAGAGCTTTTTCAGCAGTTCGACCCGTTCGTCGGTCCAGCCGCTTCCAGCCTCGCTCATACGTTCCTCCGCACCAAAATCGCGCTGACGGCAAATCCGCGTAAACGCGCTGAACTGGCTCAGCTACGCAAAATTGTTCCCGCCAAACAGATGGCGCCACGAAATGTCGTGGGATATGCCGGGGACCATACAAGATAGCGGGAGCGGCCTTCAACCGGACGCGGCGCGCCGTTTCTGTTTTCCCCAGGAAGCTGATGAAATCGAGCCCGAACTTACCATTTTTCAACGATTTGTCCGCCGCGGCCCGGGTGCCGTCGTCACGGCGGCGTGAACCGGGCCGGAAGGCCGGGGGCGCCCGCCCGCCGGCGCCGCGCCGCGGGCCGCCGCGTGCGGACGCACGCGCGCCAGGCGGGGGCGCGCAGACCCGCCGGGAAACGCAGGACGCTCCGGCGGATATCGTTAATTGACACCTCCGCCGCCTGGCATAAAATGCCGCCAGTGCCGCCCGACGTGGGCGGCACTTTGATTTTCACGGACGCCGGGACCGCCGGGATACAGGGATCCGCAGCGGCCCGGACGCGACGGCGGATCCGGGCGGCGCGGCCTCGCCGCCGGGGCGGCGTCGCCATCAGGGAGTGCGGTCAGTGACGTCGCCGCTGTTGCCAACGTTTGCGCGGATTGATCTCCAGTTCGAGAAGGGCGAGGGAGTCTGGCTCTGCACGCGCGACGGCGAGCGATATCTCGACTTTGGCTCCGGCATCGCGGTCAACGCGCTTGGCCACGCCCATCCCCATCTGGTGGCGGCGCTCACCGCCCAGGCGCGGAAGCTGTGGCATACCTCCAACCTGTTCCGCATTCCGGAGGGCGAGCGGCTGGCGCAGCGGCTCGTCGACAACAGCTTCGCCGACCAGGCATTCTTCGTGAACTCCGGCGCCGAGGCGCTGGAGTGCGCCATCAAGATGGCGCGCAAATACCACGCCGTGAATGGCCAGCCGGAGCGGTACCGCATCATCACCTTCGAGGGCGCCTTCCACGGCCGCACCCTCGCCACCATCGCCGCCGGCGGCCAGGCCAAATATCTGGAGGGCTTCGGCCCGAAGGTGGACGGCTTCGACCAGGTGCGGCTGGACGACGACGCGGCGCTGGAGGCCGCCATCGGCCCGCAGACCGGCGCCATTCTCATCGAGCCCATCCAGGGCGAGGGCGGCGTGCGGGTGGCGCCGCCGGCGAAGCTGCGGCGCCTGCGCGAGCTGTGCGACGCCCATGGCCTGCTGCTGATCTTCGACGAGGTGCAGACCGGCGTCGGCCGCACGGGCAGGCTGTTCGCCCATGAGTGGGCGGGGGTGACGCCGGACGTCATGGCGGTGGCCAAGGGGCTCGGCGGCGGCTTCCCGCTGGGCGCCTGCCTCTCGACCCTGGAGGCCGGCAAGGGCATGACCGCCGGCACGCACGGCACCACCTTCGGCGGCAATCCGCTGGCCATGGCCGTGGGCAACGCCGTGCTCGACGTGGTGCTGCAGCCGGGCTTCCTCGACCATGTCAACCAGGTCAGCCTGCTGATGCGCCAGCGTCTCGCCGAACTGCGCGACCGCTATCCCCACGTCATCCTGGAGGTGCGCGGCGAGGGCCTGCTGCTGGGCCTGAAGCTGAACGTGCCGAACACGCAGTTCAGCGCCGCGGCGCTGGAGCAGAAGCTGATCGTGGTGGGGGCCGGCGACAACACCGTGCGCCTGCTGCCGCCCCTGATCATCAGCGAGGAAGAGGCGCTGGTGGGGCTCTCGCGGCTTGAGGCCGCAGCGGCGGCCCTGCAGAAGGAACTGCGCGGCGCCAGCGCGGGAGCAGCGTCATGAACGCGTTTTCAGGAGGGACGCCGGCGGCCGGCCAGATCAGCCTGTCGCCCGAGACATTGAAGGATCCGAATTTGTCGTCTCCGTCGCAGCCGCGGCGCAATTTTCTCGACATCGCCGATTTCACCGGCGACGAGCTGCGCCATGTTCTTGATATCGCCGCCCGCCTGAAGGCGGCCCGCCGCCGCGGCGAGCGCGCCGCCTTCAGGCCGCTCGCCGGCAAGTCGCTGGCGATGATCTTCGACAAGCCGTCCACCCGCACCCGCGTCTCCTTCGACCTCGCCATGCGCGAGCTGGGCGGCGAGACCATCATGCTCACCGGCCAGGAAATGCAGCTGGGACGCGGCGAGACCATCGCCGACACCGCCCGGGTGATGTCGCGCTATGTCGACGCCATGATGATCCGCATTCTGGATCACGGCGCCATGCTCGAGCTGGCCGAGTACGCCAGCGTGCCGGTGATCAACGGCCTCACCAAGCTGTCGCATCCGTGCCAGATCATGGCTGACCTGCTCACCTTCGAGGAGCGTCTCGGCCCCATCACCGGCCGCAAGGTCGCCTGGACCGGCGACGGCAACAACGTGCTCGCCTCCTGGATCCACGCCGCGGCGCGGCTCGACTTCGAGATCGCCGCCGCGTCCCCGAAGGACCTCGGCCCGTCGCCGGCGGTGCTGGAGTTCATCCGCCAGAGCGGCGCCAGGGTGACCCTCACCGAGGACCCGGAGGAGGCCGTGCGCGGCGCCGAGGCGGTGATCACCGACTGCTGGGTGTCGATGGGCGACGAGGAGAGCGGGCAGCTCCGCCAGAAGCTGCTGCAGCCCTACCAGGTGAACGCGGCCCTCATGGCGAAGGCGGCGAAGAACGCCATCTTCATGCACTGCCTGCCGGCGCACCGCGGCGAGGAGGTGACCGACGAGGTGATGGACGGGCCGCAGTCGGTGGTGTTCGACGAGGCCGAGAACCGCCTGCACGCGCAGAAGGGCGTCCTCGCCTGGTGCCTGCGCGCGGTGGACTGACCCCATGACTGACGCGCGACAGGACGCGCCGTCGTTCGACGGCGACGACATGGTGCTCCCGTTCACGGTCGAGGGGCTTGACGTGCGCGGCCGCGTCGTGCGGCTGGGCCCGGCGGTGGACGCGGTTCTGGCGCGTCACGGCTATCCGCCGGCGGTGTCGCGCGTGCTGGGCGAGGCCATGGCGCTCACCGTGCTGCTCGGCTCCTCGCTGAAGCTGGAGGGCCGGTTCCAGCTGCAGACCCGCTCGGACGGGCCGGTCAACATGCTGGTGGTGGATTTCGACGCGCCGGACCGGCTGCGCGGCTGCGCCCGGTTCGACGGCGAGGCGCTGGCCGCCGCCCTCGCCGCCGGCGAGACGTCAACCGGCGCGCTGCTCGGCGCCGGGCACATGGCCCTCACCATCGACCAGGGCGGACACGCCAGCCGCTACCAGGGGCTGACGCCGCTTGAGGGCAAGAGTCTCGAGGCCTGCGCCCACGCCTATTTCCGCCAGTCGGAGCAGATTCCGACCTTCATCAGGCTGGCCTTCGGCGAGGAGATGGTGGGCGGGCCGCAGGGCGGCGGACGCTACCGCGCCGGCGGGCTGATGCTGCAGTATCTGCCGCGCTCGCCGGAGCGGCTGCGCCAGGCCGACCTTGATCCCGCCGGCGCGTCCGGCGCCGACGCCCCCGGCGACGAGAGCGACGCCTGGACCGAGGCGCGGCTGCTGGCCGAGACCACCGAGGCGCATGAGCTGCTCGATCCGGGCCTGCCGGCGTCGCGCCTGCTGTACCGGCTCTATCACGAGCGCGGGGTGCGCGTGTTCACGCCGCAGCCGGTGCGCGAGGCCTGCCGCTGCTCGCGCGAGCGCATCATCAACATGCTGGGCTCGTTCAGCCCGGCCGAGCGGCGCGACATGGCGGCGGATGACGGCCGCATCGGCGTGACCTGCGAGTTCTGTTCGCGACGCTACGAGCTGGAGCTGGCGCAGGTGGAGGCAGAACTGGCCGCCGCCGCCATGGCTGCTTCCGGCGAGGGCGGCGAGCGCAGCCCCTGACGGGCGCCCGGCTGCGCGGGACCGCTCCGCGCCGGAGACAGCGCGCGCCGGCGCCGTTCCCGCCGTCCTGACGCATCCGTCCCGTCGCCAGCGCGCCGGCCTGTGAACGCCGGCGGTCCCTGTTCCTCTGGGCCCTCCGGCCGCGTCCGGAGGCGCCGTGCTCCGCCCGGCCGTTCCTTCGCCCCGCCGCGTCTGTCCTTGTCCCCCCCTGGCCTGTCCGGCCCCTGCGGCCGCCCCGCTTACGCCGACAGCGCCGCGACCAGCCGGCGGATGAAGGCCGCGCCCTCGTCGAGGGCCGCCAGCGTGATGAATTCGTCCGCCTGGTGCGCTTGGGCGATCGAGCCGGGGCCGCACACCACGGTGGCGATGCCGGCGTTCTGGAAATGGCCGGCCTCGGTGGCGAACGAAACCGCGCCGGTGCGGTTGCGGCCGGCGAGGCGCAGCGCCAGCTGCTCCGCCTCCGAGCCGGGGCGGGGAGCCAGGTGCGGCACCGCCACGTCGCACGTCGTCTCCACCCGCGCCTCCGGCGCGGCGCGGCGCATCGGCGGCAGCACGTCCCGCTCGGCGAAAGCCGCCAGTTCCTGCATCACCGTCTCGTGGCTGTGGCCGGGCAGGCCGCGGAACTCCCACAGGAACCGGCACTCGCGCGCGATGATGTTGCGCGCCGTTCCGCCCGTGATCATGCCCGCCTGCAACGTCGAACAGGGCGGATCGAACAGTCCTGACGGGTCACCCTCCGCCGCCAGCAGCCGCTGCCTGTCATCCAGCCAGCCGATGAGCCGCGCCGCCGCGTGAATGGCGCTGGCGCCCGCCGCAGGCCGCGACGAATGCCCCTCCCGCCCGGTGACGCGCGTGGTGAGCGACACCACCGACTTGTGGGCGCTCACCACCTCCATGTCCGTGGGCTCGCCGACAATGGCCGCCGCCGGGCGCGGCAGGTCCACGCCCATGCGGGCGATGGCGTCCGTCACGCCAAGGCAGGTGATCTCCTCGTCATAGGAAAACAGCAGGTGCAGCGGCCGCTTCAATGGCGCCGCCCGCATCTCCGGAACCAGGGCGAGCGCGATGGCGAGAAAGCCCTTCATGTCCACCGCGCCGCGCCCGTAAGCGCGGCCATGCTCCACCCGCAGCCGCCACGGATCGCTGCTCCACGCCTGGCCAGCAACCGGCACCACGTCAGTGTGGCCCGAGAGCAGCACGCCGCCGTCCTGCGCCGGCCCGATGGTGGCGAACAGCGCCGCCTTGTCGCCGGCGGCGTTGGGAAAACGCGCGCAGGCCACGCCGTGGCCGGCCAGCCAGTCCGCGATGAAGGCGATGATGTCGAGGTTGGAGCGGCGGCTTTCGGTGTTGAAAGCCACGAGGCGCTCAAGCATGGCCAGCGGCGTCACGGCGTCTCCTGGAAACGGACGGGCGGCGGGCGGCCGCCGGAACGGCGAACGCCCGGCGCGGGCGCCGGGCGGCGGGGCGCGGGTCAGTGCGTCACTTTCGCCCTGGCGGCGCGGGCGGCGTAGGGGCTGTCCAGCACAAAGGTGGGAATGGCCACCTCAAAGGTCTCGCCGTCGGCGCTCTCCATGGCGTAGCTGCCGCTCATCACCCCGTGCGGCGTGCGCAGCGGGCAGCCGCTGGTGTAGACGAAGGCGTCGCCGGGGGCGATGCAGGGCTGCTCGCCCACCACTCCCTCGCCGGTCACCGCCTCGACGGCGCCGTCGCCGTCGATGATGCGCCAGAGCCGCCGGCGCAGCTGCACGGGCCGGGAGCCCAGGTTGACGATCTCGATGGTGTAGGCCCAGAAATAGTCGCCCTGGGCCGGCGAGGACTGGTCCTCGAGAAACCGCGGCGTCACCGTGACTGCAATGTCGCGGGTACAGGCCTGGTAGCGGCGCGCCCCCTGCATGGCGGAATCTCCCGTGGCTGGCGCGGCGGCCGCGCCCGCCGGGGATGCGTGCGGGCGGCCGCCGTTCCCGTGATCATGGCGCCTCGGACGCGGCCGCGCCAGAGCGCGCGCCGCCGGCGCCCGGAGCCGCGCTTGCCGGCCCTGGAAAACCGGAATAAATTCTTTGACATCGTCAGGATCCGGCGTCGCGAAAGGGAGCCGCGCATGCTCACCCACGGGCAGATCTGGGACGCGATCGACGGTCTGGCCAGGAGCCACGGCCTGTCGGCGTCCGGCCTTGCGCGGCGGGCGGGGCTCGATCCCACCACCTTCAACCGCTCCAAGCGCGTGGCTCCGGACGGACGCCTGCGCTGGCCCTCCACCGAGTCCATCGCCAAGGTGCTGGACGCCACCGGCGCCAGCCTGCACGAGTTCGTGGCCATGGCGGTGGGCGAGGCGCCGGCCGCCGCGCCGCCGCGCGCCGCCGCGAAGCCCGCCCGCGCCGGCGCGCCGCCGAAGCTGCGCGGCATTCCGCTCATCGGCATGGCCCAGGCCGGCCAGGGCGGCTATTACGACGACAGCGGCTATCCGGTGGGCGGCGGCTTCGACGAGGTGATCTTTCCCCGTCCGGGGGAGGGGGCGCTCTATGGCCTCAAGGTGGCCGGGGACTCGATGCTGCCGGTGTACCGCGACGGCGACATCATCGTGGTTGATCCGGCGGCGACGGCGCACCGCGGCGACCGGGTGGTGGCGCGCACCCGCGACGGCGAGGTGATGGCCAAGGAGCTGGCCCTGCGCACGCCGAAACTGGTGCGGCTGCGCTCGCTCAATCCGGAGCACCCGGACCGGGAGTTCGCGCCCGCCGAGCTGGACTGGATCGCCCGCATCATCTGGGCCAGCCAGTGAGGCCGGCCGCGGAACCCCGGCAGGCGCTTCCCGAGAACGGCGCCGGTCGCTCCGGCGGCGTCCCCGGACATCGACAGGAGGATGCGCCGGCCGGCGTCCATGCGCGCCGCCAGCCGGTACGGCGCCAGCGCCCGTCCGGGCGCGCCGCGGTTGGTCATGCCCAGGCCCGGGGGCGGCGTTTCCGCCGCCTTGCGCGCCCGGCGCCGCCGCCAGAGCCCCGCCGCCAGAGCCCCGCGATCTTCCCCGCCTTGTTCGCCAGCTCCCGTTCCGGCGCCCGGACGCGTGGATCCGCTCGCCGGACAGCCGCCGCCGCGCCTTCGCCGGGCCCGGCGGGCCCGCCAGCCGCGGAGTCGCGCCCCGGCTCATGTTCCACGACGTGGGCGCTGGCGTTTTTCCCGCCGTGAGCGCCGCGCTGCGGCAGCGGTCATGGCCGCGCGCCGCCTGAAGCGCGGCGGGGAAAACCTGGCGCCGGCCGGGCCGGCGCCAGGGGCGGGCCTTGACGCAAAGGGGCGGCCCGCCGGGCCGCCCCCATGGTCCTGGCCGTCGCGGCGCCGCTCAGCGCACGCCGAGCAGCTCCACGTCGAAGATCAGCGTGGCGTTCGGCGGAATGACGCCGCCGGCGCCGCGGGCGCCGTAGCCCAGCTCCGGCGGGATCACCAGCAGGCGGCGGCCGCCCACCTTCATCCCGGCCACGCCCTCGTCCCAGCCGCGGATCACCTGGCCGGCGCCGAGGCTGAACTCGAACGGCTGGCCGCGGTCGCGCGAGGAGTCGAATTTCCTGCCCGGCTTGCCGTTGTCGTCCAGCCAGCCGGTGTAATGCACCTTCACCTGCTGGCCCGGCCTGGCCGTGGCGCCGGAGCCGACCACCTCATCCCTGTACTTCAGGCCGGAGGGCAGGGTGGTGAAACTGTCGGCGAAAGCGCTGGCGGTCATGGCGAGAACTGCGGCTCCGGCAAGGGGGGCGAGGGTGCGGGAAATGAACGAACGGATCATGTGCGTCCTTTCGGTGGCGCCGCGTCTGGCCGTGGGCCGTGACGCCGGCGGCGTGGGCCGCCGCGCGGGCGCGACGGCGGATGGGCGGGGCGGGCGGATTCGCCAGCGACGGCGACTGTGGCCCGCCCCGCGCGCATTGTGGAGTGAAAACGCGCTTCTGGCCGGAATTGCGTCCGCCGCCTGTCGCGCCTGCGGCGGCGCGCCTTTTGCGTCCACGTCCCGGAACGTCTCCTGGCGGCGCTGGCTCAGGCCGTCCTGCGGGCGGCGCGTTCGGCGAGGAAGGCCTCGTGCTCGGCGATGAGGCGTCCGTCCAGCCCCTTGCGGATCAGCTCGATGGTGGCCGGCACGCCAAGGATCGCGGCGAAGGAGCCGAAGCGCGGGCCGCGCTCCTCGCCCAGCAGGATCTGGTACAGGGCGTTGAACCAGGCGCCGGAGACGCCGGGCCGCTCGGGCGTCGCCCCCCTGGCCTTGAAGTCCTGGTACTCGGACACCTGGCGGCCCACTTCATAGACAAGGTCCTGGATGGTGGCGGCGTCGGCGTTGTCCGGCAGGGCGGCGAGGCGGGCGGCGAGGTCCTCCAGCGCCGCGCGCTCGGATACGGACGGCGGCCGGTAATGCTTGGCCGGCTTCACGAAGTCCTGGAAGTTGCGCACCGCATAGCCGATGAACTGGTCAAGGCGCGGATGGGTCTCCGGCGCCACGTCCGGGGCGTAGCGGCGCAGGAACGCCCACAGCGCCTCCCTGGTCTCGGCGTTGGCCACGGCGGCCAGGTTCAGCAGCAGGCTGAACGAGATCTGCGACGGGCGCGGCGCGCCCTCGCCGGAGGCCGCCCCGGCCTGGGTCACCGTTTCCGGCGGCGGCGGATTGCCGCCGTGAATGTGGTGCACCGGATTGCCGAGGCGCTGCTTCGCGTCCTGGCGCGGATAGGCCTCCAGGAAGGAGAGATACTCGTCCATGTGCCGCGGAATGACGTCGAAGTGCAGCCGCTTGGCCTCGCGCGGGCGCAGGTACATGAACAGCGCCAGACTCTCCGGCGCGCCATAGGTGAGCCATTCCTCAATGGTGAGGCCGTTGCCCTTCGACTTGGAGATCTTCTGCCCCTTCTCGTCGAGGAACAGCTCGTAGTTGAAGCCTTCCGGCGGCTGCGCGCCCAGCACGCGGGCGATCTGGCCGGAGAGCTTCACCGAGTCGATCAGGTCCTTGCCGGCCATCTCGTAATCGACGCCGAGCGCCGTCCAGCGCATGGCCCAGTCCGGCTTCCACTGCAGCTTGGCGGCTCCGTCCAGCGCCGAGGTTTCGTAGCGTTTGCCGGTTTCCGGGTCGCGCCACACCAGGGTGGCGCTGTCCACGCGCACTTCCTCGATCGGCACCTGCATGACGCAGCCGCTCTCGGGATGGATCGGCAGGAAGGGCGAATAGGTCGCGGCCCGCTCCTCGCGCAGCGAGGGCAGCATCACCCGCATCACCTCGTCGTAGCGCTCCAGCACCAGGCGCAGCGTGTCGTTGAAGCGGCCGGAGCGGTAGCACTCCGTCGCCGACATGAACTCGTATTCGAAGCCGAAGCTGTCGAGGAAGGCGCGCAGGCGGGCGTTGTTGTGGGCGCCGAAGCTCTCGTGCGTGCCGAAGGGATCAGGAACCCGGGTCAGCGGCTGGTTGAGATGCCGCGCCAGCAGCTCGCCGTTGGGCACGTTGTCCGGCACCTTGCGCAGGCCGTCCATGTCGTCGGAGAAGGCGACGAGACGGGTCGGCACCGTGTCGTTGGTGAGCAGGCGGAAGGCGTTGCGCACCATGGTGGTGCGGGCCACCTCGCCGAAGGTGCCGATGTGCGGCAGGCCCGAGGGGCCGTAGCCGGTCTCGAACAGCACGTAGCCCTTGTCCTTGCCGGCTTTCAGCGCAGCTTCGCGGCGCGCGACGAGCTTGCGCGCTTCTTCGAATGGCCAGGCGGACGAGGTCTGCGCGGCCTCCACGAGTTGCGGGTCAAAAGCGGACGGGGTCATGTAAGCACCGGTTCCTGTAGCGCCGGGGCGGGCGCGCCGGCGTCAATGTGCGGGGCGCCGGCGCGGGAGCCGGCGACTGTACCGGCTCTCAATGTGGCGTGCGCGCCGGTGCGTCAAGGCGAGCGGCCGGCGCCGGCTCAGAAAAAGCTCACCGGGAAGTAGCGCAGATACAGCTCCTCGAACTTTCCGTCCGCCCAGGCCTGCTGCAGCGCGTAGTCCAGCGCCCGCAGCAGCGTTTCGTCGTCGCGCCGCACGATGAAGCCCACGCCCTCGCCGAAATAGGCGTCGGAGAAATAGGGACCGCCGGTGAAACGGCAGCAGTCCTGCGACCGCGCCCCGTTCAGCCACAGCGACAGCGACAGCCCGTCGCCGAACAGGTAAGGAACCTCGCCGGCCTTCAGCGCCGCGCCCGCGCTCGCCAGGTCCGGATATGCCTTCAGCGGCGAGCCGGGGAAAAACGCCTTCATCCACGCCTCATGGGCGGAGCCGGCCACCACGCCCACCGTCCTGCCGGCGAAGCCCGCCTCGCCCGGCTGCGGCAGCTCCGCGCCGGCCTTCACCGCGAACCGCCCGGGAAAGCGCATGTAACGGCGGGTGACCGAAAACCGCTCCAGCAGCCGGGGCGTCACCGGAACGGCTGCCGCCACCACGTCGCCCTGGCCGCTGGCCAGCGCCTCCAGCAGCAGGTCGAAGCGGCGGCTCTGGATGGTGCAGCGCGCCGCCAGGCGGTCGCAGGCGTCGCGCGCCAGCTCCACGACGAAGCCGGCGGGATGTTTCCCGCCGTCCAGAAAGGTCAGCGGCGGAAAACTGTCGTCGCTCAGGAAGCGGATCGTGCCCGCGCCGCTGAGGTCAGGCCGCTCCATCCGCAACCTGGGATCGCCGAATACGGGAATTCTGACGGCGTTTTCCTGCTTCTCGCCAGAAATGCGCGCGCTACCCTGCGACCCGGCGGCGCCCGCATGCGCGGCCGCCGCCAGAACAGACACGGTGAGACAGGCGACCGCGCCGGCGGTCCGCAGCATGCGCCGGACCGCGCCGCCTGCGCCGACGGGCCGCTTTCGCAACATCTGGTGCGTCATGTCCGCTGTCACCCATGTCCTGCGACGCCGGGTCCCGCCGGCCTATACGGACCATGATGCCGGCGCGCCGCCATCCGGACAAGGCGTGGCCGCGCCGCTGCCGCCGCAGCTGGCCTTCCTGGCGGAGCAGGGCGCCGCCCCGCCGGCCGCGCTCGGGCGGGCGGCGGCGCTGGCGCGCCGCCTGGGGGCCTGGCCGGAGCAGGCGCTGGCGGCCGCCGGCGTCATGGACGAGGCCGCGTATTACGCCGCCCTGGCCCGCCGGCTCGGCCTGCCCTTCGCCGATCACGCCCTGGCGACCGGCGCGCTGCGGCCGGGACCGCAGACGCGCTTTCCCGAATCGCTCCAGGCTGGCGTCGCGCCGCTGGTCGACGCGCGCGGCCGGCGCTGCTTCGCCCTGGCGCCGCAGGGGCCCGGGCTCGCCGCCCTGCTGGCCGGACGGGCGCCGGCGCTGGCGCCGCGCGGCGCCGTCATCGTCACGCCGCGGGCGCTGGCGGAGGCGGTGCTGGCGGCGCACGGCCCCGCCGTGGCCCGCCGCGCCGGCGACGGCCTCGCCGACGCATGGCCAGGCCTCTCCTGCCGGGAGGGCCTGGCGCCGTGGCAGAAGCTGGCGCTGGGCGCGCCGCCGCTGGCGGCGCTGGCGCAGCTGCTGGCGGCTCCGGCGCTGCTGTCGCTGGTCTGGGCCGCGGTTTTCCTCAGCTATGCGGCGGTGCGTCTCGGCGCCGCCTTCGCCGCCCTCGCCGCCCTCCCGGCGCGCTCCTGCGGCGCCGCCCCGGCTGCGGCCGCGCCGCCCGCCGGCTGCGGCAGCGACGGCGGTCCCGCCGGCCATGAACTGCCCGTCTATACGGTGATCGTTCCGGTTTACCGCGAGGCCAACATGGCCGCGCACGTGCTGGAGCAGCTGGAGCAGCTGGACTATCCGCGCCGCCTGCTCGACGTGAAAATCATGGTCGAGGCGGACGATCACGCCACCCGCGCCGCCTTTCTGGCGCTGCGGCCGCCGCCCTGGATCAGCGTGACGGTGGTTCCGCCCGGCGCGCCGCGCACCAAGCCGTGGGCGCTCAACGTGGCCCTCGCCATGGCCAGGGGCGAGCTGGTCACCATCTATGACGCCGAAGACGCGCCGGAGCCGGACCAGCTGCGCCGCGCCGCCGCCGCCTTCGCCGCCGCCGGCGACGATCTGGCCTGCCTGCAGGCGCGCCTCGCCGTCGACAACGCCGCCGCCGGCTGGCTGCCCGCCTGTTTCGCCCTGGAGTACGCGGCGCTGTTCGACGTCATCAATCCGGGGCTGGCCCGGCTCGGCCTGCCCATGCCGCTGGGGGGCACGTCCAACCATTTCCGCGTGGCGGCGCTGCGCAAGGCGCTCGGCTGGGACGCGTGGAACGTCACCGAGGACGCCGACCTCGGCCTGCGTCTCGCCCGTCTGGGCTGGCGCGTCGGCGACCTCGACTCCACCACCCACGAGGAGGCGCCGGTGCGCCTGAGGCCGTGGATGCGCCAGCGCGTCCGCTGGCTGAAGGGCTGGCTGCAGGTGGCGATCACCCACGGCCGGCGGCCGCGCCAGCTGGCGCGCGATCTCGGCTGGGCCGGAGCCTGGGCGGCGGCGAGCCAGTGCCTCGGCGTCGCGCTGGGGGCGCTGGGCTATCCGCTGTTCGCCCTGGCCACCGTCATCTACTTCGCGCGCGTCTGCGCCGGCGCGCCCAGCTCGCCGCTGGCCTTCGGCTGCGCCGTGGGGGTGCTGGCGGCCGGCGCGGCCGCCGTCGCCGTTCCGGCGCTGGCGGGGGCGTTGCGGCGGGATCCGCGCCTGCTGCGCGCGGCGCCGCTGCTGCCGTTCTATTACCTGCTGGTCTCCGCCGCAGCCTGGCTGGCGCTGGCCGAACAGCTGCGCCACCCGGCGCGCTGGAACAAGACGGCCCACGGCGTGGCGCGTTCGTCCCGCTCCGGCCGGCTCACATATATTTCCGGTACTCGGCCGCCGCCTCCTCCGGCGGACGCTTCAGGTTGAAGCCGCCGGCGAAACGGCCGCGCCGGTCCATCAGATACACCATGGCGGTGTGGTCCATCGTGTATTCGCCGTCCGGCTGCGGCGCTTTCTTCGCGTAGACGCGGAACGCCTTCAGCGCCGCCGCGACCTGCTCCTTCGGGCCGGTGAGGCCGATGATGCGCGGGTCGAAGCTGCCCAGATAGTCCTTCAGGACCTGCGGCGTGTCGCGCTCCGGATCCACCGTGATGAACACGGCCCGGACCGGGGCGTCCCTGCCGAGCGCCTGGAACATCTGCGACACCTCGTAGAGCGTCGACGGGCAGATGTCCGGGCAGTGGGTGAAGCCGAAGAACAGCAGGTAAGGCGCGCCCTTCAGATCCGCGTCGGTGACGGTGCGGCCGTTCTGGTCGGTGAGGCTGAACGGGCCGCCGACGCCGGGGTAGGCGTCGTCCTGGGCCTGCCGCCAGGCGAACAGGCCGCCGGCGATCGCCGCGAGGCCGGCCACGAACACGGCGAGGGCGATGGCGAGACGGCGGGTGGGGGCGGATGTCATCTCGGTCCTTCTCCTGCGTCGCCGCCCGGGGCGGCGGTTGTCGGGGCGCATGGCCCGGGGGCGCCCCGGCGGGGCGGACAGTATCCGGGAACGGTCGCGTCGCCGGACCGTTCCTGCTTTTCTCTCCCGTCCACGGCCGGCGCGCGGGCGGCGCGCGCACGGGCGCGGACGGCTCCGGGCGGATCGCTCCGGCTGTCGTATTGTTTCCCGCCGCCGCGCGACAGGCAGCGGCGGCATGTCGCCGCTCCGCCGGGCGGCGCCGCGACGCCGGCCAGAGACTACGCGCGCCGTCCGTCCGGGTCATGTCCCTGGATCCGGCGCATGACGGGACATGACGTCGCCATTGCAGGCCGCCGCCCGGCCCGGACGGCGCGCTGGAGGCGCGCGGCAGGGGCCGGAGCGCATAACGTCGCGGAACCGGGACGCAGGCGCGGGCGGATGCAGTCAGGCAGGGCGCATTACGCAGCGTTCCTGGAAAATTTCCGCGAGACGAGGCGCAACTCCCTGTTTCCTGCTTGATTTTTTCCCGCGTCCACGGCCATTTCCCCCGCCAGGGGCCATAATACATGGCGTGTGCCAGGCGGGGGCGCGGGTGCGCGACGAAAACATTCCTCTCACTTCCATCCGCGGCGTCGTCGCCCTGTGGGTCGTCGCCCATCATCTGGCGCTGCGCTTCATCGACACCGGCCTCATGACGCCGGACCGCTTCCTCAGTCCTGGCGGCGCCGGCGTCGACATCTTCTTCATTCTCAGCGGCCTGGTGATGGCCGCGGTGCATGGCGACGTGCATCCGGGCGCCGCCGGGCCCTATCTGGCGCGGCGCGTGTTCCGCATCTGGCCGCTGCATCTGGCGGTGATGGCGGCGCTGGTCGGCGTGGCGCTGCTGCGGCTGTGGGCCGGCCGGCCGTCGCCCACGGAGAACTGGGCCCGGTTGCCGGAGGCCATCCTGCTGCTGCAGCCGTTCACCGGCGAGCCGCTGGCGTGGAACGTGGCCAGCTGGTCGCTTGGCGTGGAGATGGCCTGCTATCTGGCCTTTCCCTTCGCCGCGCCGCTGCTGGCCGGCCTCTCCCCCGCCGGCGCGGCGGCGGCGGCGCTGCTGCTGGGGACGGCGGAATATCTGGTTCTGCAGGAGATCGGCCCCGTGGTCACCGGTCCGGGCGCGGCGGCGCGCGGCTTCGCCGGCTTCGGCTTCGGCGCGGCCATGGGATTTGCGCTGAAGGGGCGGCGCCTCGCCGGCTTCTGGCTGAACGCCGGCCAGATCGCCGCCGTCGCCGCCATCGGCGCGGCGCTGTGGCTGGGCCGGCCGCAGCTGACGCCCATGTTCGCCGCCGCCCTCATCGCGCTGCTGTTCGTGGGGCGCGGCGTCGCCGGCCGGGCGCTGGAGGCGCCGCCGCTGCACTGGGCCGGGCGCATCTCCTATTCCGTCTATCTCATCCACCTGCCGGTGATCGGCGTGGCGGCGCTGCTGGCGCCGCCGCAGGCGGTCCCCGGGCCGTGGGGGCTGGCCGTCTGGTCGCTGGCGGTCATCGCCGTGGTGCTGGGGCTGTCGCACGTCTCCTGGCGGCTGGTGGAGGAGCCCTGCCGCCGTTACGGCGCGCGTTTCGCCGCAGGCCTGCGCGCGGGCCGCCCTGCGCCGGCGTGAGCCGGCGCGCCGTTCACACGGCGGCGGGCAGCAGCTCGCTGATGGCGGCGCTGAGGTCGCGCTGCTGGAAGGGCTTGCCGAGCACGCGCGCGTGCGGCGCCTCGCGCATCTCCTGCACCATCTGGTCCTGGCCGTAGCCGGTGATGAAAATGGCGGGCAGATCCGGGCACAGCTCGCGGCAGGCGGCGTAGAGCGTCACGCCGTCCATGTCCGGCAGGCCCACGTCCGAGACCAGCAGGTCGACGCGCCCGGCCTGGCGCAGCAGCGCCAGCGCGGCGGCGCAGTCGCCGGCCTCCAGCACCGTAAAGCCCGCGTCCTCCAGCATGTCGCAGGTGGTCATGCGGACGAACATCTCGTCTTCAACCAGCAGGACGACGGGCGGACGCGCGGCGCAGGTCATGGGGGCGCTCCTGGCTGATGGTCCGGCGCGCGCCGCCAGTCATGCCTGACCTGGTCCGCCGCGCGCCGGAAACTGTCTGCAACCGTACGGCAGTTTCCGGCATGACACGAAATTGCCCGCCGTTCTGCAACAGGATCCTGCAACAAAAAACGTGGCGGAAAGCCGCCACGTCCCGGCCGGCCGCAGCCGGCGCGCCGGCGGCCTGCGCCGCCGGGCCTGTGGAAAGGGAGGCCGCCTCAGGCGGCGGCCATCGCCTTGCGCAGGTTCTCGTCCACCTTGTCGAGGAAGCCGGTGGTGGACAGCCACTTCTGGTCGGCGCCGACCAGCAGGGCGAGGTCCTTGGTCATGTAGCCGGACTCGACGGTCTCGATGCACACGCGCTCCAGGGTGGAGGCGAACTTCGCCAGCGCGGCGTTGTCGTCCAGCTTGGCGCGGTGGGCGAGGCCGCGGGTCCAGGCGAAGATCGAGGCGATGGAGTTGGTGGAGGTCTCCTTGCCCTTCTGGTGCTCGCGGTAGTGGCGGGTCACGGTGCCGTGGGCGGCCTCCGACTCCACCACCTTGCCGTCGGGCGTCATCAGCACCGAGGTCATCAGGCCGAGCGAGCCGAAGCCCTGGGCCACGATGTCGGACTGCACGTCGCCGTCATAGTTCTTGCAGGCCCAGACGTAGCCGCCCGACCACTTGAGCGCCGAAGCGACCATGTCGTCGATGAGGCGGTGCTCGTAGTGCAGGCCCAGCGCCTCGAACTTCTCGCGGAACTCGGCGTCGTAGATCTCCTGGAAGATGTCCTTGAAGCGGCCGTCATAGGCCTTGAGGATGGTGTTCTTCGTGGAGAGGTAGACCGGGTACCGGCGCGCGAGGCCGTAGTTGAACGAGGCGCGGGCGAAGTCGCGGATCGATTCGTCCAGGTTGTACATGGCCATGGCCACGCCGGCGCCGGGCGCCTTGAACACTTCCTTCTCGATGACCGTGCCGTCGTCGCCGACGAACTTGATGGTGAGCGTGCCCTTGCCCGGATACCTGAAGTCGGTGGCGCGGTACTGGTCGCCGAAGGCGTGGCGGCCGACGACGATCGGCTGGGTCCAGCCCGGAACCAGGCGCGGCACGTTCTTGCAGATGATCGGCTCGCGGAAGATCACGCCGCCGAGGATGTTGCGGATGGTGCCGTTGGGCGACTTCCACATCTCCTTGAGGCCGAACTCCTTCACGCGGGCCTCGTCGGGGGTGATGGTGGCGCATTTCACGCCCACGCCGTGCTTCAGGATCGCCTCGGCGGCTTCAACCGTCACCTGGTCGTTGGTGGCGTCGCGGTTCTGGATGCCGAGATCGTAGTAGAGCAGGTCGATGTCCAGATAAGGATGGATCAGCTTTTCCTTGATCTGCTGCCAGATGATCCGGGTCATCTCGTCGCCGTCGAGCTCAACGACGGGGTTGGCTACCTTGATCTTTGCCATCGCGCTCTGGTCCTCGTTTGGTCGGCCATCGTCACGCGCAGCCGGCCCTGGCGGGCCGGTCGCGCCTCCCGGAAGGCTTTCTGGGCGATTTCACGCCGGGCTGCAATGTCTGATCGCAGCCGGTCGCAAAAATCGCCGCCGTCACCGGAGCGGCCGCGCGCCCGGGCGCTCCTCCCGAAGCCTGTCGCCTTGCCGGAAACTCCATGCCGCTTCCATGGCCTTTTTTGCGACGCGTTTCCAGCCCCTCTCCGGCGCGCGGGCGCGCTGCGCCGGGGCGCGGGCCTGCGCCCCCGGACGGGGGTGGCGCGGCGTGTTGCAAACGTGGCCTTTCATGGCCCACCATGCGCCACGACATGCTGGCGGACGTGATGGAAGGATCGGCAATGGCGGCGTCGACAGTCATCCTTGCGGATATCGGCGGCACCAACGCCCGCTTCGCCCTGGCCGGCGGCGGCGGAACCGGAGAGGTCACCCGGCTGGCCGTGGCCGACTTCGCCTCGTTTGAGGACGCCCTGCTGCATTTCCTGCGCATGCGCCCGCCGCCGTCCGCGCCGGTGGCGGCGGCCATCGCCGTGGCCGGGCCGGTGTCGCGCGGCCAGGGCGCGCTCACCAACAGCCACTGGCGCTTTGACGAGGCGGCCATCGCCAGCCGTTTCGGCCTGCGGCGGGCGCGGCTGCTCAACGACTTCGAGGCGCTGGCGTGGGGCCTGCCGCTGCTGCGGCCGGAGCATGTGATTCCCGTCACCGGGCCGCATCCGGCCGTGGACTACATGCAGCGGCCGCGCTCCGGCCCGGTGGCGGCCAACAACGGCCGCCTGGTGGCGCTGGGGCCGGGCACCGGCCTTGGCGTCGCCTGCTACGTGCCGGACGGCGGCGGCGTGGTCATCGCCTCCGAGGGCGGCCATGTGAACGCCCCCTCGTGGAGCGGGCGCATCGACGCCATCATCGACTGGCTGCGGGCTGAGCTCGGCCATGTCTCGGTGGAGCGCATGGTCTCCGGCCAGGGGCTGGAGAACGTCTACCGGGCGCTCGCGGCGCTGGAGGGGCGCCCGGCGCGCCTGCGCGACGCGGCCGCCATCACCGCGGCGGCGCTGGAAGCGCGCGATCCCGTCGCCGTGGAGACCCTCGACATTTTCTGCGCCATGCTGGGCGAGGCGGCGGGCAATTTCGCGCTCACCTACGGCGCCACCGGCGGCGTCTATGTCGCCGGCGGCATCGCGCCGCGCATCGCCGGCCGGCTGCAGGCCTCGCAGTTCCGCGAGCGCTTCGTCGCCAAGGGCCGCTTCCGCGACTATCTGGAGCCGGTGCCCACCTGGCTCGTGGTGCATCCCAACCCCACGTTCCTCGGCCTTGAGGCCGTGGCCAGCCGCGCCGTCATGGACGCGGCCGGCGTCTCCGGATAACGGCTTGCGTCCGTCCGGCGGGCGATGCAAACCGCCTGCGGCGCGAGGAGCGAGGAGTCATGGCCGGAACAGATCACACCCGCAGCCTGATCGAAGGCGGTCCCGTCATCATCCTGGTGCGTCCGCAGCTGGGCCAGAACATCGGCATGGCGGCGCGGGCCATGGCCAATTTCGGCCTCAGCCGCCTGCGCCTCGTGGCCCCGCGCGACGGCTGGCCCCAGGAGGACGCCGTCGCGGCCGCCTCCGGCGCCGTGCACGTGCTGGAGCGCGCCGAGGTGTTCGCGGACCTGCGCGCCGCCGTGGCCGACCAGCAGCGCGTGTTCGCCTGTACCGCACGTGAGCGCGGCCAGGAGAAGGAGGTGGTCGGCGCCGACGTCGCCGCCAGCCGCGCCGCCCCCGCCGTGGCCGCGGGCGAGCAGGTGGCCTTCGTCTTCGGTCCCGAGCGCAGCGGTCTCGACAATGACGAGGTGGGGCTCGCCGACACGGTGATCACATTTCCGGTAAATCCGGGCTTTTCGTCGCTGAATCTGGCCCAGTCCGTGCTGCTTGTCGGTTATGAATGGTTCCGGGCTGCGCACATGGCGCAACCGGCGCCGTCGCGGCGGCGTTCTCCTCCGGCCACGCGTGAGGCGGTGCTGTCCTTCTTCGGCTATCTGGAGCAGGAGCTGGACAGGGCCGGCTTTTTCACGCCCCCGGAGAAAAAGCCGCTGATGACGCGCAACCTGCTGAACATCTTTCACCGTCTCGACATGACGGAGCAGGACGTGCGCACGCTGCGCGGCGCCGTCGTCGCGCTTGTCAGCGGCCGTCGCGGCGGCCCGCCGCGCGAGGCGCGCCGGCGCGAGCCGCCGGCCGGGGCGCCGTCGCAGCCAGGCGCCTGCGCCGGGGGCGGCGGGGCGGACAGCCAGGAAACGTAGCCGGCGCAGGCCCGCCGGCGTCGCGCAGCGGGACCGGCCGGCGCGCCGGGGAGGAGAGGGCGAAAATGACGGGTGACGCCACGGGCCGGGCCGGACCGGCGACGCGTGTGAATGGCGGGCGCGGCTTCCTTCACGCCGCGCCGGCGGGAGGACGCATGCGCGCGGCGCTGTTCGGCCTTGCGGCGCCGCTGGCCGCCGGCGTCGCGCTCGCCGCCTCGCCGCCGTCGCAGCCGGCCGCCGGTCCCGGCGGCGCCGATTATGTGGTCCCCGCCGGGGAGATCGAGAAACGCTCGTTCGGCGAGGGCAATGGCCGCGCCCTTGCGTTCTGGCCGCGGGCGGCGGCGGAGAAGCCGCGGCCGGTCATCGTGTTCCTGCACGCGCCCGGGGCCATTTCCCCGGCCTATTACGGCGCGTGGCTGTCGCATCTGGCGCGGCGCGGCAATGTGGTGATCTATCCGCTGTACGAGGCGGCCGTGGGCGCCGTGCCCTTCGACGAGATGACCGGCGAGGCGCTCAAGGGGCTTTCCGCCGCCCTCGCAGGGATCGCCGCCGACCCGTCCGCCCGCGCCGATCTTTCGCGGCTCGTTTTCGCCGGCCATTCCGGCGGCGCGGTGATCGCCGCCAATCTCGCGGCCCGCTCCGGCCGCGACGGCCTGCCGCCGGCGCGGCTGCTGTTCGGCGTCATGCCGGCGCGGCCCGGCGGCGAAAAGATTCACGCGCCGCCGCTGGAGGACCTTTCCGGCCTGCCGGCGGAGGCGCTCGCCGTGATGTTCACCGGCGACCGCGACCAGTTCGCCGGCGATCGCGGCGCGCGCCAGATCCTCGCCGCCGCCGCCCATCTGGGCCAGAACGGCCGCCTCATCGCCCGCGGCCCGTCCGACAGCCACGGCCAGCCGGCGGTGAGCTTCACCCATTACGCCGCGGTGGCGCCGGACGAGGCCTGGGACCTCGCCGCCATGCCCGGCGGGGCGGAGCAGGCGCCGGCTCCCGGGCCGGAGACGAAGACGGAGAAGGGCGCCCGCCGCGCCGCGCCCGCGCCGCGGGAGGAGGCGCGCAGGCAGCGCGAGGAGCAGCGCCGGCGCGCCGCGGCGCTGTGGCGCGTGGGCCACGAGGAGCGCATGTTGCTGGCGAATTTTGAGGGGCGCAGCGTCGGCGCCGCCAGTTACGCCATCTGGAAGACCTTCGACCTCGCCCTCGAGGCGGCGCTCTCCGGCGGCGACGCCCTCACGCTGCGGCGCGATCCGCGCTTCTATGACATCGGCCAGTGGAGCGACGGCTGGCCGCTGCGCCGCATGGGCGTGGAGACGCCGCGGCCGCCGGCCTCCGCCACGGCCGGCGTGGCTGCGCCGGACGCCGCCACGTCCGCGCGCTGAGGACGGCGCCGCAATTGCGGCGCCGTGCGGGCGCATGCCGGCTCGGGCGGGAAACCGCCGCTTCACCATTGGGCGCCATGATGGGCGCGCCGCCGCCGTGGCGGCCGGCGGGCGCGCCGGGCCGCGCCCGTCACGGGGTGTTTTCTGGAGGCGAACATGGCCGCGCCCGTGGCGCTGGTATTTGATTCCGGTCTCGGCGGACTGACGGTGTTTCGCGAGATTCGCGCCGGCGCGCCGGGGGCGCGGCTGGTCTATCTCGCCGACAACGCCGTGTTTCCCTATGGCGGCCTTGCGCCGGAGGCGCTGGTGGCGCGCGTCAACGACGTGCTCGACGCGGCGATCGCGCGCTGGCGGCCAGACATTGTGGTCATCGCCTGCAACACCGCCTCGACGCTGGTGCTGCCGCACCTGCGCTCGCGTCACGACATTCCCTTCGTCGGCACGGTGCCCGCGGTGAAGCCGGCCGCCGCCGCCTCGCGCAGCCGCATGATCTCGGTGCTGGCCACTCCCGGCACGGTGGCGCGCGACTACACCCGCGAGCTGGTGCGCGACTACGCCGGCGACTGCGACGTGGCCCTGGTGGGCTCGCGCCATCTCGCCACCCTGGCCGAACGCGCCATGGCGGGCGAAGCGGTGGCGGACGCCGACATCGCCGCCGAGATCGCCCCCTGTTTCCGCGTCTCAGGCGACGGCGCCCGGCGCACCGACGTGGTGGCGCTGGCCTGCACCCACTATCCGCTGCTGCTGGAGCGGCTGCGGGCGCTGGCTCCCTGGCCGGTGACCTGGGTGGATCCCGCCCCGGCCATCGCCCGGCGCACGCTGTATCTGCTGGAGCAGGCCGGCTTCCGGCCGGAGCTTGTCTCCGCGGAAGTTCCGCCGCCGGTGGCGGCCTTCACCGGCGCGTCGCCGGCGCCGCCGCTGGCGGCGTGGCTGCGCGACCAGGGCTTCGCCGCCTGCATGCCGGCGCCGGCGCTGGCCCCGGCGGCGGAGCGCCGCTGGGGCCGGGCGTGACCGCGCCCGGGCGGCTCACCTGTGGCCATAGGCCAGCATGCAGCGCGCGTAGAACTCGATCTCGCAGGGCAGCCTGCGGGTGGACGCCCGGCATGTCGCCGCCGCCCGCCCGGCGCAGATCCGGTGATGGGTCATGACGGAGGCGATGTCGCCGGCCGCCATGGCGGGCGCCGGCGTGAGGACCGCGGCGGCCGCCATGGCCAGCGCCGCGCTGATGATTCGCATGGTCATTCTCCCGTACATGCGTGTGAAGCCGGAGCGGCGGGGCGGCCCTCAGCCGGGCGGGGCGCCCCGGCGGCGCCGGTCGCGCATCAGCGCGCGCAGGCAGGCGGCGTAGCTGCGGACGTAGCAGTAATCGCGCTCCACCTGCGGGCGCTCCCAGCGGCATTCGTGATAGGCCCAGATCTTGCAGGCGCCGGACACCGCGTCCGGAACCCCGGCCAGCGCCGGCGCGGCGGCGACGGCCGTGAAAGCCACTCCCGCGGCGAGGACCGTTGTGGATGGCGCAGGCAATGTGGTCTCCCCCTTCTGTCGTTTGCGGCGCGCCGCCGGCGGCGGCGTGCGGGGGTGACCAATGCAATTTGTGTCGTCGCCGCGATATCCCCAAATCTGGATGCGACTGTATTGCCCATCTGTTTCAAAAATACGTGTACATGTCATGATATTTGCAGTTTCTTGCAGATATTCCGGGTTATGGCGGGTCTATACATGGACGCGCCGGCCGCGCGCGTCGCCCGGCCTGCCAGCCGGGATCCCTACTGGCCTGGCGCCGGCCGCGCGCGTCGCCCCGCGCGCCGGCGTCCGAAGCGCTCCGGCATTTGACAGCGCCCCGCCCAGCCGCTAATGGACCCCCGTTGCGCGGGTCCCGGCGGGGCCCGCGCGGCTTTTGCGGTTTCGCCGGAAGGGCACCCCCCGCCAGCAGCCGCGCAGCGCACCCGCGTTCCCTGTGGTTCTTCCCGCAGCGGAACTGTCAGTCTCCTCAGGGAGGCAGAGGAGGGCGCGTCCCTGTCACTGTTCGCGCAAAAGGGATTGCGACATGTCGAAGAGGCTGAACGCCAAGTACAAGATTGACCGGCGCATGGGCCAGAACATCTGGGGGCGTCCGAAGTCCCCGGTGAACCGGCGCGAGTACGGCCCCGGCCAGCACGGCCAGCGCCGCAAGGGCAAGATTTCCGACTACGGCACGCAGCTGCGCGCCAAGCAGAAGCTGAAGGGCTACTACGGCAACATCACCGAGAAGCAGTTCGTGAAGACCTACAAGGAGGCCATCCGCATGAAGGGTGACTCCGCGGAGAACCTCATCGGGCTGCTCGAGCGCCGCCTCGACGCGGTGGTGTACCGCGCCAAGTTCGTTCCCACCGTGTTCGCCGCGCGCCAGTTCGTCAACCACGGCCATGTCAGGGTGAACGGCCGCCGCGTCAACATCCCCTCCTACCGCGTGCGTCCGGGCGACGTCATCGAGGTCAGGGAGTCGTCGAAGCAGCTGGAGATGGTGGTGGTCGCCAGCCAGCTGGCCGAGCGCGACGTGCCGGACTACATCGAGGTCGATCACGGCAAGATGGTCGCGAAGTTCCTCCGCGTGCCGGGCCTGTCGGACGTTCCGTACCCGGTGCAGATGGAGCCGAACCTGGTGGTCGAGTTCTACTCGCGCTGATCGCAGCCGGTCCGCTCCGCCGGACCGCTCCGCGCGCGAAAGCCGCCCGTCCGGGCGGCTTTCTGCTTTTGGGGCCCCGCGCTCCGCCCCGTGCGGCGGGCTCAGCGGCCGGAGGCGTCCGGCGGAAACTCCCGGACGCAGCGCCAGTATTCCCTTGCGACGCAGGCGCGGTTGCGGTCGGGATCCCGCTCCGCGACGCAGGTGGCGACGGCGACATGGCGGCACAGCAGGTGCACCGCCGGGCCGACCGAGCGGGCCGCGGCCGGCGCGCCGGCGCAGACGCCCGCCAGGAGGCTGGCCAGGGCGACGGCGAACGGCGCTGCGGCGGGCGGACGCTGTCCTGAAGCGTTTTTTTCCGGAATGTTTTTCTCTGGGGCGGGCATCGGCGATCTCCTGCCGTCACATGGTCGTGTCGCGTGTTCCGTCCCGGCCGGCGGCGCGCCGGCCAGGCGGGGCCTGCGCCGCGCCGGCGCGGCTGCGGGCGTCACGGCTCCTCGGCCAGCGGCGCCGGCGGCAGGGCGAGAACCGGCGAGCGGGCGAGAACGCGCAGGCAGCGGTGATATTCCCGGTCGATGCAGGCGGCGAGACGCTGGGCGTCCCAGTCATAGCCGCAGTACAGCCGGGCCGCGTCCATGCAGTAGTCGCGCAGGTCCTGGGAGGGCGGCCGTGACTGGCGGGCACCTGCGGGCTCGACCGGCTGGGCCAGAAGGCCGGCGGCCAGAACCAGATGTGGCAAGAACGGCACGGGCATGCTCCTTTCCGCTATGCGTTGGCGATGACGCCAGTTTCTGGCGCCGCGCCTAGGTGCCAGGCATGACGCCCGCGCCGACATCCCAGAATTTGGACAATGATTCATTCGCACGATAATGTGATCCGGGCCGTGCGCCGGCGTGCACAAGCAGATTTACATAAAATTACCTTGAGTAATCTTGCAGGCGGTCCGCGCGGCGGGCGGCCGGATCAGCGCGGATCGTCAGGCGGCTCCTCGCCGGCGTGCTGCAGGCGCTCCGCCATGGAAGGCGGAAACGCCGTGACGCAGCGCGCATATTCGCGCGCCACGCACGTCTGGCGCGCCGCGCCGTCCGGCTCGCGCGCGCAGCACGCCGCCGCAACCCGGGCGCAGAACGCATGCACCGCCGGCGGGACGGCGCGCGCCGCCGCCGGGCTGGCGGCGAGGGCCCAGGGCAGCAGCGGCGCAAGGAGCGCCACGCGCAGGGCGGAATGCAGGAAGCTCATCGCAGACATCCTCCGCGGCCGCAGCGGAAGCGCCGGCTCCGGGAGGCGGCGCGGGTCCCGCCCCGCGCCGGCCGGGGAGCGCGCCCCCAGCGGCGCGCGGCTCCGCCCCTGCGGGCGCAGGGCGGCGCGGACCGGGGAGGAGGGCGACGCCGGCGCGCCGGAGGCGGCGGCGCCATTCCGGCCTTCGGCGCCGCGCCGGGCGCTGCATGTCCCCCTCATTGCCGCCGCCGCGCAACATTGTGGCGGCCCCTCCGGCGCCGGCGGCGGACAGGCGCCGGCCTCAGGAACGGGCGGCCGCCGCGTCAGCAGGCCTGTCGCCGGAAACAGGTGCGGCGGAATGGACACGCGTCTTCTCCCTCTCGCCGGACATGACCCCGCGCGCCCGCGCCGCAGGGCCACGGCCGCAGCGGTCCACTCGTGTCCGGGGCAGGGACACGGCGACATCCCTGGATGGGGACATGGCTCCGCAGGGCGCGCGATTGTGAAGACGCGCCATCGGCCCGGCGCGGGCGCGGGAGCCGCGGGGACGGCGGGGAGGACGGCCCGGCGCGCCCGCGCCGGCCGCGACATCCCTGCGGCGGGACGAACCGCGCGGACGGGGCCGGCGGGCGCGGCGCGCGTCAGATGCCTTCGCCGGCCACGCCGGGCGCGCCGGCGTCGGGGGCCGTGTCGGCGTAGCGCCGCGCGAGCACGGCGCAGGCCATCAGCTGGATCTGGTGGAACAGCATCAGCGGCAGCACGATGACGCCGACGCTCGCCGCCGGAAACAGCACGCTGGCCATGGGCAGGCCGGAGGCCAGGGTCTTCTTCGAGCCGCAGAACACGATGGCGATCTCGTCCTCGCGGCTGAAGCCCAGCCGCCGCGCCAGCCAGGTGGCCGCCACAAGCGCCGCCGCCAGCAGCGCCGCGCAGGCCAGCGCCAGCTCGACCAGGTCCAGCGCGTCGAGCCGCCGCCACAGCCCGTGCGCCACCGCGTCGCTGAACGCCAGATACACCACCATCAGGATTGAGCCGCGGTCGACAAGGCTGGTCAGCGGCTTGTGACGGTTGAGGAAGCCGCCGATCCACGGCCGGGCGGTCTGGCCGGCGATGAACGGCAGCAGGATCTGGCAGACGATTCCGGTCACGGCGCTCCACGACACGCCGCCGCCCTCCACGTCCATCACCAGCGCCACCAGCAGCGGCGTCAGGAACACCCCCAGCAGGTTGGAGGCGGAGGCGCTGCACACCGCCGCCGCCACATTGCCCCCGGCGATGGAGGTGAAGGCGATCGACGACTGCACCGTGGAGGGCAGCAGGCACAGGTACAGCACGCCCATCCCCAGCAGCGGATTGATCCAGCGGCTGAAGCTGAGGTCGAAGGCGATCCCCATCAGCGGAAACAGCACAAAGGTGAGCGACAGCACCACCAGATGCAGCCGCCAGTGGGCGAGGCCCTCCGTCACCGCCTCGCGCGACAGCTTCGCGCCGTGCAGGAAGAACAGCAGCGCCACCGCCGCCTTGGTGACCAGCGCGAACGCCTGCGCCGCCTCGCCGGTCACCGGCAGCAGCGAGGCCAGCGCGACCGTGGCTGCGAGCAGCAGCGTGAAAACGTCAGGGCGGAGGCGGGAGAGAATGCGCACGTGCAGGCCTCGGGACGCCGGCGTCGCCGCCAGCTGGCGGAAACAGGGTGGATCAGCGCAGTTCGCGCAGGAAGGCGGCGAACCGCAGGACGCCGTCCGGCCACGGGCCATGGCCGCTGGCGACGTTGAGGTGACCGGATTCGCCCGCGTCGAGGAAGCGCGCTCCCCACGCCCCGGCCAGCGCCCGCGCGTCCTCCTGCGGGCAGTAGGGATCGTTGCTTGAGGCCACCACCACGGCGGGGAAGGGCAGGGGCTCGCGCGGGAAGGGGGTGAACGCCGGGTCCATGCCGGGAATAGCCCGCACCGCGCGTTCTGACGGCGGCGCCGCCAGCCAGGCGCCGGCGATGTGGCCGGGCGCGGCCGTGGCCGCCGCCAGCCGCGCCGCCGCCACCAGGATGCAGCCGAGCGAATGCGCCACCAGCACCTGCGGCCGGTCGCGGCCGGCCGCCTCCGCCAGAAGCCGCTCGCACCAGGCGCTGAGGCGGGGCCGGCTCCAGTCCGCCTGCTCCACCAGCCGGGCGGTGGAGAGCCTGGCCCGCCAGCGCGTCTGCCAGTGGTCCGGGCCGGAGCCGGCCCAGCCGGGAATGATCAGGATGTCGCAGTCAGCGGCCTTCATCGCGTGCTCCTGCCCGGCGGCCACAACGCCCTGCGCCCGCCGCGGGGGCGGGCGCCGTGGCCTCGGGGCGCGGCGCCCCTGCGGCGCGCCGCCTGTCCGTGTCCGGGTCCCGTCTCAGGCTTCGCCGAACACCCGGCGGAAAATGGTGTCCACATGCTTCAGGTGGTAGCCGAGATCGAACTTTTCCTCGAGCTCGGCGTCGGTGAGATACTTCTTCACGTCCGGATCGTTCCTGAGCAGGGTGAGGAAGTCGCCTTCGCCGCGCCACACCGGCATGGCGTTGCGCTGCACGAGGCGGTAGCTGTCCTCGCGCGAGCAGCCCTTCTGGGTCAGGGCCAGCAGCACGCGCTGCGAGTGAACCAGACCGCCGAGGCGGTTCAGGTTCTTCATCATGTTCTCCGGATACACGAGCAGCCTGTCGATGACGCCGGTGAGGCGGACCAGGGCGAAGTCGAGGGTCACGGTGGCGTCCGGGCCGATCATGCGCTCCACCGAGGAGTGGGAGATGTCGCGCTCGTGCCACAGGGCCACGTTCTCCATGGCCGGCAGGGCGTAGGCGCGCACCATGCGGGCGAGGCCGGTGAGGTTTTCGGTGAGCACCGGATTGCGCTTGTGCGGCATCGCCGAGGAGCCCTTCTGGCCCTCGGAGAAATACTCCTCCGCCTCCAGCACCTCGGAGCGCTGCAGGTGGCGGATCTCGACGGCGAGGCGCTCGATCGACGAGGCGATCACGCCAAGCGTGGCGAAGAACATGGCGTGGCGGTCGCGCGGGATCACCTGGGTGGAGACCGGCTCCACCTCAAGGCCCATCTGCTGCGCCACATATTCCTCCACCTGCGGGTCGATGTTGGCGAAGGTGCCCACGGCGCCGGAGATGGCGCAGGTGGCCACCTCCCTGCGCGCGGCGACGAGGCGCTCGCGGTTGCGCGAGAACTCGGCGTAAGCCTGCGCCAGCTTCAGGCCGAAGGTGGTGGGCTCGGCGTGGATGCCGTGCGAGCGGCCGATGGTGGGCGTCATCTTGTGCTCGAACGCCCGGCGGCGCAGGGCGGCCAGCAGGCTGTCGATGTCGGCCAGCAGGATGTCGGCGGCGCGGGTGAGCTGCACGTTGAGGCAGGTGTCCAGCACGTCCGAGGAGGTCATGCCCTGGTGCACGAAGCGCGCCTCCGGCCCGACGATCTCGGCCAGATGCGTCAGGAAGGCGATGACGTCGTGCCTGGTCTCGCGCTCGATCTCGTCGATGCGGTCGATGTCGAAGACGGCGTTCGCGCCCTTCTCCCACACCCTGTCGGCCGCCTCCTGCGGGATCACGCCCAGCTTCGCCAGGGCGGTGGCGGCGTGCGCCTCAATCTCGAACCAGATGCGGAAGCGGGTCTCCGGCGTCCAGATGGCGACCATCTCGGGGCGGCTGTAGCGCGGGATCATGGGCGTGGCTCTTGCTGTGCGAAGTGGGTCTGGCGCCGGCGGGCGAGGCCGCGGCGCGGGGTGTTGCGTCGGGCCGCTCTCAGCAGACGTCGCCGCGGGCGAGTTCGGCGGCGCGGCGGATGGCGGCGATGTTGGCGGCGTAATGCTCCGGGCCGCCGCGGAAGGCGGCGGAGCCGGCCACCAGCACGTTGGCGCCGGCCGCGGCCAGCGGCCCGGCGGTCTCCGGACTGACGCCGCCGTCCACCTCAATGTGGATGGGGCGCCCGTCGACGAGCGCCTTCACCTGCGCCACCTTGTTCACCGCCTGCGGAATGAACGCCTGGCCGCCGAAGCCCGGGTTCACCGACATCACCATCACCATGTCGATGAGGTCGAGCACGTTTTCGATGGTGGACACCGGCGTCGCCGGGTTGATCACCACGCCGGCCTTCTTGCCCAGGGCGTTGATGGCCTGCAGCGACCGGTGCAGGTGGGGGCCGGCCTCCACATGCACGCTGATGCGGTCGGCGCCGGCCTTCGCGAAGGCCTCGAGATAGGGATCGACCGGCGCGATCATCAGGTGCACGTCGAACAGCCTGTCGCTGTACGGGCGCAGCGCCTTCATCACGTCCGGACCAAAGGAGATGTTCGGCACGAAGTGGCCGTCCATGACGTCCACGTGGATCCAGTCGGCGCCGGCGGCGTCGATGGCGCGGACTTCCTCGCCGAACCGGGCGAAGTCGGCCGAAAGGATGGAGGGGGCGATGATCAGCGGTGCTCGCATGTGCGCGCGCCTTCCTGAGGTTGCAAGACATCCGGAATTGCCGGCCGGGCGCGCGCGGGAATGCCGGACGCGCTGCGCCCCGCTTCCGGAAAACGGCGGGACGCGCCCAACGCCAGGGCGATGCGTTCTGGGCCTGGAGCGACGTCGCGCCGCGACTCCGCTGAAGGCGGAAGTGGCTCTACCACTCCCCGCCGTGATCGACAATGTCGGGGCGCCGCCGCGGCGCCCGCCGGGGGCGGCCCGGAAGCGCCGGGGAGCGCGTCATGATCCGCGCCGCGGAGCAGCCGCCATGTCCCCGGACCGGGGGTGGCGGGCGGCCGCAGCCGGTGTAGCCGGGCGGGAGCGGCCGGCGCGGCGCGCGGCGAGGACGCGGGGCGGACGGGAGCGCCGGCGAACGGCGCCGGCGAAGGCCGTGAACGGTCCGGCGGACGGCGGCGCGGAACGGCGCGCCGCGGTCCCGGCGGAGGCGCGGCGACGCCGTCGCGCCTCCGCCATAATATGTCCGCGCCGGCAGGCGAATGAAAAACAGCGCGCGCCGCCTTTTCCGGCTCCGGGCCGGGCGCGGCGCCTGAACCACGCGGCCGCGGGCCGCCAGGGGGACGTCATGACCACGCCACGCTCCGAAACGCAGACCGGTCCGGCCGCCGTCGCCGGCGCGGGCGGCGGGGCCGCCGACATTCTCGTGCTGGGCGCGGGAATCATCGGCGTGTGCGTGGCCGCCAGCCTCGCCATGCGCGGGCAGTCGGTGGTGATCGTCGACCGGCGCGGCCCCGGCGAGGAGACCTCCTACGGCAACGCCGGCCTGATCCAGCGCGAGGGCGTTTACCCCTACGGCTTTCCGCATGATTTCGGCGCGCTGCTGCGCTACGCCTTCAACCGCACCATCGACGCCTACTACCACCTGTCGGCGCTGCCCGCGCTGGCGCCGTTCCTTTACCGGTACTGGCGGCATTCCGCGGTCCGTTCCCATGACGCCATCGCCCGCCTCTACGAGCCGCTGATCCGCCGCTGCGTCGACGAGCACCGCGCCATGGCCGCCGCGGCCGGCGCCGGACACCTGCTGCGCCCGGGCGGCTGGCTCAAGGTGTTCCGCACCGCGCGCGAGCGCGACCTGCGCTTCGCCGAAGCCGCCCGCTGGAAGCGCGATTTCGGCGTCGGTTACCGCGAGCTGACGCCGGACGAGCTGGCCACGGCCGAGCCGTTCCTGACCCCCGGCCTCGCCGGGGCGCTGCACTGGACCGACCCGTGGACGGTGAACGATCCGCACGCCCTGTGCCTCGCCTACATGCAGCTGGCGATGAAGCACGGCGCGCGCTTCGTGCAGGCCAACGCCCTGTCGCTGGAGTCGCACGGCGCCGGCTGGCGGGTGCGCGCCGGAGCCGGCTGGGCGGAGGGGCGCGAGGCGGTGATCGCCCTCGGGCCCTGGTCCGGCGATCTGGCGGCGCGGCTGGGATACGACCTGCCGCTGGCGGTGAAGCGCGGCTACCACATGCATTTCGCCGCCGCCGGCGCGGCGCGGCTCAACCACCCGGTGCTGGACGTGGAGCGCGGCTATTTCCTCGCCCCCATGCGCCAGGGCGTCCGGCTCACCACCGGGGCTGAATTCGCCCTGCGCGACGCGCCGCGCACGCCGGTGCAGCTGATGCGCGCCGAGCCGGTGGCGCGGGAGTTCTTCCCCCTCGGCGAGCGGCTGGAGCCGCAGCCGTGGATGGGCGCGCGCCCGTGCACGCCGGACATGCTGCCGGTGATCGGCCCGGCGCCGCGCCATCACCGGCTGTGGTTCGCCTTCGGCCACGCCCATCACGGCCTGACCCTCGGCCCGGTGACCGGGCGGCTGGTGGCCGAGATGATCGCCGGCGAGACGCCCTTCGTCGATCCGGCGCCGTTCGCCGCCTCGCGTTTCCGCTGACGGGCCCTCAGCGGCCGAAGCGGTCGCGCCACGAAGGCGCCGCCCCAGGGAAGGGCAGGGCCTCGGCGTGATAGACGCCCCGGGCCACGGCGCGGGCCATGACGTCGGCGGCGGCGACGCACAGTTCGGTCAGCGCCGCCACCGGATCGCCCAGCGGGCGCCGGCCGGTGGCGGCGCTGAAGACGATGTCGCCGTCCAGCGGCGTGTGCGCCGGGCGGATGGCGCGCGCGAAGCCGTCATGGGCGGAAAACGCCACGCGCTTCGCCTGGGCCTTGTCCAGCGCGGCGTCGGTGGCGACGACGGCGATGGTGGTGTTGGCCCCGGCGGCCACGCCCTTCAGCGGCGTCGTCAGCCGGGCGGCGCCGACGTCCGCCGGCCAGCCGAGGCCGCCGAACTCGCCGTCGCGCTCGAACGGGGCGGCCCAGAAATGCGGCCCGCCGTTCACCAGCGCCGAGCCCACGGCGTTGACCACGACGATCGCGCCCACGGTGTGGCCGCTGGCGGTGACGGCGCTGGCCGAGCCGAGGCCGCCCTTGACCTCGGCGGTGGTCGCGCCCAGCCCGGCGCCGTGGCTGCCGAGGCGGAAGGTCACGTCCGCCGCGGCCACCGCGGCGCGGCCCAGATCGCGGTAGGGCGGGGCGTCGCCCCAGGCCTTGTCGCCGCCGTTCAGGAGGTCGAAGCAGATGGCCTGGGGCACGATCGGGATGCGCGCCGCCCCCACCTGGAAGCCGCGCCCGCGCGCCGCCAGCTCGGTCATGGCGCCGTCCGCCGCGGCGAGGCCGAAGGCGGAGCCGCCGGAGAGCAGGATGGCGTCCACCTGCTGCACGGTCATCTCGGGCGAGAGCAGGTCGGTCTCCCGCGCGCCGGGGCCGCCGCCGAGCGCCGCGACGGAGGCCGTGGCCGGGGCGTCGAACACCACGGCGGTCACGCCGGTGGCGGCGCGCCGGTCGCTGGCGTTGCCGACCTTCACGCCGGCGACGTCGGTGATGAGGTTGCGCATCGTTGGGTCTCCCTGCGGCGTCGTCGCCCGTGGGGCGCGCCTGCGGCGGCGCGATTGACCGGCGCGCCGGAGCATATGATCCTGGCCGCCGGCGGGGCGCGTCGCGACGGCCTGCAGGCGGCGGGGAAGGATGGAGCATAATGGCGGCGAGCGGGCTTATGAACAGTCTTGCGGGCGGTTTCGCCGCCTTCCTCCAGCCGGGAATCTTCCTGATGGCGGCGCCGCTGCTGGCGCTGCTGGCGGCGGAGGCCTGCGAGGCGCCGCCGCCCTGGCGGCCGCGGCGGGCGGCGCGGCGGGCGCTGCTGCTGTCAGCGGCCTTCGCGCTCGGCTTCGCCCTGGCGCTGGCGGTGGTGGCGGCGGGGTTCGCCGCGGCGACGCCGCTGGCCGGAGCGGCGGAGCTGCCGCGCCAGCTGGGAGCGCTCGCCATCGTGCTCACCGGCCTGTCGCTGCTGGCCTCCTTTTGCCGGCCGGGACCGGCGTGGATGCGCCTGCCGCGGCCCGCCGGCCTGTGGGCCGGCTGGCTGGCAGGCGTGGCCTGCGGCCTCAACTGGCCGCCCGCCGCCGGCCCGGCCCTGCAGGCCATTCTCGTCAGTCTCGGCGCCGGCTCCGCCGGCGGCGTGGTCCAGCTGGCGCTCTACGCGCTGGCGGCGTCGCTCTGGTTTCTGGCCGCGGCCGTGGTCATCTGGCTGCTGGCGGCGGCGTTCCGGGCGCTGGACGTCCGCCCCGTGGGGCCGGGCGTGTTCGCCTCCGCCGCGCTGACGCTCTGCGGCCTGCTGATGCTCACCGGCGCATGGCGCCACGGCGTGCTGGCGCTGCTGCACTGGCGCCCGGCGCTGGGCGGCGCCGGCTGACGCGCCGCCGCCCGCGGACCGCCGGTCAGTCCGTTCCCAGCAGGAACTCCGCCACCGCCTCGGTGAACGGCCCGGCCTGCTCCACATTGGAGAGATGGGCGGCGTCGAGGGTCAGCAGCCTGGCGTTGGCCAGCTGGCTGGCGATGAACTGCGCCTGCTCCGGCGTCGTGCCGGCGTCATGGGCGCCGGCGATGACCAGGGTGGGCGGCGTCGCGCCGGCGATCGCCTGCCGCAGGTCCATGCCGCGCAGCGCCATGGCGCAGGCGGCGTAGCCTTCCGGGCTGGTGCGCAGCACCAGGCGGCGCACCGTCTCCACCCGGTCCGGATGGGCGGCGGCGAAGGCCGGGGTGAACCAGCGCGCCATGACGCCGTCGATGAGCCCGGCCATGCCTTCCGACTTCAGGACGGCCAGCCGCTCCGTCCATGCTTCGGCCGGGCCGGTGGTGGCGGCGGTGTTGCTCAGAACCACGCGGTCCAGCCGGTGCGGCGCGTTGGCCAGCAGCCACTGCCCGGCCATGCCGCCCATGGAAAGGCCGCACCAGTGGACGCGCGCAAGGCCGAGCGCGTCCATGACGTCGAGCGCGTCCTGGCCGAGGGCGCCGACGCCCTCGCGTCCGGCCTCGCCGGCGGCGTCGGCCGGAACCGGGGTGTCGCCGTGGCCGCGGGCGTCATAGCGGATGACGCGGAAGCGGCGCGCCAGCCGCGCCACCTGCGGCGTCCACACCTCCAGCGAGGCGCCCAGCGGATGCGCCATCAGCAGCGGGGGCGCGTCCCCGGGCCCGTCGATGACGACATTGAAGCGGTGTCGGCGGGTTTCGATCAGCGGCATCTGGACGTTTCCCGAAATGACGTGGCGTTGCGCCGGCGCGCGGGCGCGGGTTTTTGGCAGGAGCGCGGGCCCCTGCGCCAGCGTCTGTGGCTCACCGTTTCATCAGGCGCCTTCAAAACGGAACATGTTGCGTTCACGATTCTGTGAGTACGCGCCAGTCTTATTTCAGTCCCCGTTCCGGCGCCGGTCAACCACACATATGATGGAACAGCGAGGGTTTTTGCCGGCGCCTGCGCCGCGCGGCGAGGGGAATTGGGAGGACGCATCGTTGGAGCGGCGGATTAGCCGCCGTATGGGCGCGCCGTAATGTGAAATGAACGCAATTACGGCGCTGTTTGACCACCTTTCTCATATTTGATCAGTTAACTGTGGCAATCTCCTGAAGGCCCCGGTTCCGGTGTGATATGGATCGTGCGTAATGCTGGATATGCCCACGATCATCATTGCGACCTACTGCACCGCGATCGTGCAGGGCTGTCTGCTGCTGTTTTTCTGGCTTGGCGACCGCGCCCGCCCGGCGCTCGGGCTGGGCGGAGGCGCGTTCGTGGCCTTCGGCGGCGGCTTCGCCCTGCTGGGGGCCGGGTCCACGCTCGGGCTTGAGGCGTCGGCGGGGCTTGGCGGGGGGCTGGTGGCGCTCTCCGGGTCGCTGTTCGTGGCCGCGGCGCGGCGCATCGGCGGCCGGCACGCGCCCCTCGGCCTCATCGCGGCGCCGCCGGTGCTGTGGGCGGCGGCCTGCGCCTGGCGGCCGTTCGTCGGCGACGCCGCCCTGGTCGCCTGCGCGCTCTCCGCGTACATGTCGGCGTGCTTCCTGCTGTGCGCGGTGGAATGCTGGCGCTGGAGCAGCCAGATGGACGGGCCGCGCCGGCCGCTGGCCGCCGCCGCCCTGGCCTTCAGCCTGCTGTTCGCCCTGCGCGCGGTCTACAACGCAGCCCTGCCGTTCCCCCTCGGCTCCGGCGACACGGACGCCGCGGTCTGGCACGCGCTGGCGGCGCTGGTGGTGTTCGCCCTGCTGTCCATGGTGGCCTTTCTCGCGGTGAGCACCAGCCACGGCCAGCGCGACCCCGCGCGCGAATCACCGGCCATCGTCGACGCCGAGACCGGCGCGCTGCGGCGCGGGGCCTTCCTGATCCAGGGCGCGCGAATCGTCGCCCGCCATCATGATGAAGGCCGCCAGGCCTGTCTGGCGCTGGTGTCGCTGGCGACGTCCGGCGGCCGGGAGAAGGGGGAGGCCTTGCGCCTGTTCGCCCGCGTCGCCGGCGGCGTGCTCAAGCCCACCGACCTGTTCGCCCGCATGGGCGACGCCACCTTCGCGCTGCTGGTCAGCGACGTGGCCTCGGGCGAGGGCGAGGACATCGCCGGCGAGCTGTGCGCGCGCTTCGTCCGCGCCGCCTCCGCAGCCGGCCTCGACGCGCTGGCGCGGGCGGGAATCGTCAGCTCCACCCAGGCGGGCGGCGACCTGCGCGCCATGATCGTCGCCGCCGAACAGGCCCTGCAGCATGCACGTTTTGCAGGCGCTCCGATCGTGCGCTACCATCCCGGCCTGGCGGCGCGGGACAGCGGAGCCGTTGAAAACCTTGGGATCCGGCAGACGGCGTGATCCCCGCCTGGAAAACGGCGGCGGCAGGGTCGGCCGTTTTGTTGCAAATGTGCGCCGGCGCAACTATTGACATGCGCCGTATTTTCACGGATATAGCCGACGGGCTGAATGTACCCACCCTCCCCCCCCCAGGTAGGCCATTCGAGACGCCGCTTTTCTCCCCGGCAGGACGTCGCGCCGCGAGGCGACGGCGCAAGGTTTTGGGGAATGGCGGCGTTTATGCGTAAGCTGGCGTTGTCATTCACCTTGCAGGCGATGGCCGGGGCGCCACCGTCCTCGAAATCTCGGTGCAGGCATGCAGGTCAATGTCGAAATGCTCCTCCTGTCAGGAGGTCTCGTCAGCGCGGCGCAGGGCGCGGTGCTGCTGTACTTCTGGCGGAAGAAACCGGCGGCCTCGTATCTGGCGTGGTGGGCGGCCTCGTTCCTCGTCGGCGGCGTGCTGCGCATTCTGGTCGAACTGCTGCCGTACTCGTTCGATGAGCGGAACTTCCTCGGCATCCTGGTGATCATGCTCGCCTACGGCATGTCTTGGCAGGGGGTGCGCACCTTCGGCGGCCGGCCGGTGGTGCTGCCCATGGTGTTCCTGCCGCCGGCGTGCTGGATCGTGATCGGCTTCTCCGGCCTGTTCGACAACGGCTCGGTGGCGCAGCTGCGGGCGGTGTGCTTCCTCTACGCGTTCACCTGGGCGGTCTCGGCCTTTGAGTTCGTCCGCGCCCGCGGCGTCTCCCTGCCGGCCCGCATGCCGATGATCCTGCTGTGCGCCGCCACCGCCCTGGCCTATGTGGCGCGCATCTTCATCACGCCCTACGCGCCCTATCCGATCGGCGCGGCGCCGAGCGCGGACTGGGCCTACTCGTCGCTGTTCTTCATCTCCATCATCACCACCATCGCCTTCGGCACCTTCGCCCTGGCGCTGGCCCGCGAGCACGCCAGCGCCGCCGAGCGCAAGCGCCGCGAGGCGGTGGACCGCCATCACATCCGGTCGCGCAGCACCTTCTTCGCCAACGTGCGCCTGCTGCTGCGCCGCCACCGCGCCCGCAACGAGCCTGTGGCAATGGCCTTCATCCACGTCGACATGGGCCGCTCCGGCGCCCCGGACGCCGTGGCCTTCGAGAAGGTGCTGCGCCGCTTCGAGGGCAGCGTGAAGGCGGTGGACCAGTTCAGCATCGTCGGCCGCGCCGAGCTGGCGGCCGTGCTGTGCCGCCGCACCGCCGCCGACGCGCTCGACCATTTCCAGGGCGTGGTCGCCGGCCTTGATGGCGTCTGCCGCGAGCAGGGCTGGAAGATCAGCATCGGCGTCGCCTCCACCGAGCAGGTCGGCCACGACGTCAACGCCCTGATCGACGCCGCCTGGGGGGCGCTGGCCGCCGCCCGCAGCCGCGACGACCGCGTCGCCATCTACCGGCCCGGCATGAGCCGCCGCATGGCCGAGGCGCCGGTTAACAATGTGGTGAGCCTCGCCGCCACCCGCTGATCCGGGCGACCGGGGCTGCTTTCAGGCGCGTCGCGCGGGGTCCGCGCGGCGCGTCTTGCTTTTTCGGGACGGCGCGGCCGCGCGCCGGCGCCGCCAGCCGGATGGGGGGAGAGCCGGCGCGGGAAGGGCGCCGCGCCTCAGGGCGGGAGGACCGGAATGGCGCGTCCGATCCGCTGTTCGGTGAGGCTGATGTCGGTCACCACGGCGAGGGATTCGACCCCGGCGTCGGTGGCGGCGCGCCAGGCCCGGGCGTAGGCCGGATCGAGGTCGGCGGCGAGGGTGAAGGCCTGCGCCTGCATCTGCACCACATAGAGCATCACCGCCCGGCTGCCGGCGCGGACCATGTCCGCCAGCTCGGCCAGATGTCTGGCCCCGCGGGCGGTGACGCAGTCCGGAAACTCCGCAAGGCCGTCGCGGCGCATCAGGTGGACGTTCTTCACCTCCACGTGGCACGGCGGCCGCTGCGGATCCTCCAGCAGGATGTCGATGCGGCTCGCCCTGCCATAGCGCACCTCGCGGCGCAGGCCGCCATATCCGGCCAGCTCCGGAATGACGCCGGCGCGGATCGCCTCCTCGGCGAGGGCGTTGGGCCGGGCGGTGTTGATTCCCACCCACTGCGGCGCGTGCGGGGCGCCGACTTCCACCAGCTCCCACGACCATTGCAGGGTTCGTCGTGGATTGTCCGAACGGGACAGCATCGTGCGGCTGCCCGGTCCGGTGAGGCCGAGCATGGCCCCCGGATTCGCGCAGTGGACGGTGACGACCGTTCCGTCGGCCAGCTCCATGTCGGCGAGAAAGCGCTTGTAGCGCCGCAGCAGCCGGGCCTCGACAAGGGGAGATGGATACAGCATGGCGGACGGGTTAGCGCCTTTTCGCCCCGGAGGAAACCGCCGGCGCGGGTCTGGCCGCAGGCCGTCTTGCGCGTGGTCCGGCGCCGGCGCCGCGGCTACAACGGGAGCGGCTGCAATCGGGCGCAACACGACGGAGGCGACATGACGGAACGGACAGAGGGCGCGGCGGCGCCGGAAGAAACCCGGGACGGGGAGCGGCCGGTGACCGCCGCCGTGCTGGTGATTGGCGACGAGATCCTTTCCGGCCGCACCAAGGAGCGCAACATCGGCTTTATCGCCGGCTACCTGTGCAATCTGGGCATTGACCTGAAAGAGGCGCGTATTGTGCCTGACGACCATCAGGAGATCGTCGACGCCCTCAACGCCCTGCGCCGCCGCCATGACTACGTGTTCACCACCGGCGGCATCGGCCCCACCCACGACGACATCACCGCCGACGCCGTGGCGGCGGCCTTTGGCGTCAGCATCGACGTGGACGAGCGCGCGGTGAACGAAATGCTGAAACGCCTGAAGCCCGCCGAGCTGACGCCGGCGCGGCTGCGCATGGCGCGCATTCCGGCGGGGGCGGAGCTGGTGCTGAACGAGGTGTCGGGCGCGCCGGGCTTCTGGATCGGCAACGTCATCACCATGGCCGGCGTGCCGTCGATCATGCAGTCGATGATGGATTACGTGGCCCCGCGGCTGCGCGGCGGCCGGCGCATGCTGTCGGTCACCATCCAGGCGGACTGTCGCGAGGGCGACGTGGTGGAGGGTTTCGCCGGCGTCCAGAAGGCGTTTCCGGACGTGCTGATGGGCAGTTATCCATTCGTCGACGCCGGCGGCTTCAACACCCGCCTGGTGTTGCGCTGCCGCGACGCGGCGCGGCTGGAGGAGGCGAAACAGGCGGTGGAGGCCATGCTGGCCGCCCTGCCGCCAGGCGTGCGCCGGACGCAGCCGGCCTGAGGCGCCGCCCCTCTCGGGCGGCGCCGCGCCGGGTGGGCGGCGCGCCGGCGTTCCGCGCCACGGCCGGCGTCCGCGGGAGGCGCCGCAGCAGCAGCCTGGCCGCGGCGCCGGGCCCGGGAACATGAAAGCGCGCCGGCGCGGCGGTCACGCCTGTTGCGCGGCGGCGCATTCCGCCAGGATTTCCTCATTGTGGGCGCCGAGTTCCGGCGGCGGCGCCGGCGGGCGCTTCGGCTCGTCCTCGATCCACAGCGGGCTGTCGATGGTGTAGGGGGCGCCGGGCAGGCCCTGCATGGGGGTGAGCACGCCGGTGGCCAGCATCTGCGCGTCATGGGCGGCGTCCATGGCGCGCGCCACCACGGCGTGGGGCACGCCGGCGCCGGTGAGCAAGGCGCTCCATTCCTGCGCCGGGCGGCGCGCGAAGGCGTCGTCCAGCAGCCGGATCAGCTCGGGAGCGCGCCCGGCGCGGGCGGCCATGGTGGCGAAGCGCGGATCGTCGGTCAGCTGCTCCAGGCCGAGCGCGCGCGTCAGCGCCGGCCAGCACTGCGCCTGCTGGCTGGCGGTGACCGAGAGCGTCAGCCAGCGCCCGCAGCCGCACAGGTAGTGGTTGCCGAGCGGATTGCGCACCTCCAGCCGCGGAACCGGCCGCGGCGGCGCCACGCCGGCGACGGCCCCCTGGATGGAGATGGCGTTCGACCAGGCGCCGTTGGCGATCAGCGACGAGCCCACATGGGCGCCGCGGCCGGTGCGCTCGCGCCGGTACAGGGCCGAGACGATGGCGCCATAGAGCGCCAGCGCGCCCATCTGGTCGCCCATGCCGGGGGTGGAGCGGGCGGGAACGCTGTCGTCGCTGGGGCGCACCTGGTCCATCAGCCCGGAGCGCGCCCACCAGGCGGTGGCGTCGAAGGCGGCGAGATCCTTCTCCGCGCCGGTTTCGCCATAGCCGGTGAAGGAGGCGTAGACCAGCCGGTCGTTGAGGTGGCGCACGTCCTCCCAGCGGATGCCGAGCCGCTCGCGCGCCTTCAGCGGCATGTTGGTGATGAACACGTCGGCGGTGCGCACGATGGCGTAGAGCTTCTCCCGGTCCGCCGGCTGCTTGAGGTCAAGGGCGACGCTGCGCTTGTTGCGGCCCACGATGGTCCAGAAATAGGCGTGCTCCGTGGGCGTGAGGCCGGGCGCAAGGTGGAAGCTGCGCATGGGATCGCCGCCGTCCGGCGGTTCGATCTTGATCACGTCGGCGCCGAAGTCGGCGAGGATGGTGGCCGCCGACGGGGCGGCGACGAACGACGCCACGTCCAGCACCCGCAGCCCCCCGAACATTGCGCCTGCCTGCGGCGCCGCCCGTTTCGTGCCCTGGCTCACGACTGTCTCCTGTCCCTTCCCGGTCCGCGGCGTTTCGCGGACTTCTGTCGTTCGCCGGAAAGCTGTCACGAAGCGCGGCGCCCGGCAATTGCATAACCATACGGAAACACGCGTCCGGCCATGCGTCAGGGGAAAAGCGCGGAGAGGCGCCGCGGCGCCGGCCCGGCCGCGCCGCGTCCGCGTTCCGCCGGGACAGGGGGATCCGGGATGGTGCGGACGACGGGACTCGAACCCGTACTCTCAGCGAGAGGCAGATTTTAAGTCTGCTGCGTCTACCAGTTTCGCCACGTCCGCGCCTCGGGCGCCTGCGCGCCGCCGCCGGCGCAGGCGCAGGCGCGGCGGAGCCACCCGGACCAGACCGCTTATGCGCGAAGGCCCGCGCGCTTTCAAGCAGCCGTGAGCGCCGCCGTGCAACGGGGGCGGGACAGCGCCTGCGCCGTCGCCGCGACGCCTGCCGCCGGCCGGCGCTTCTCCGGCCTGCGCCGCGGCGGGGCGGGGCGCCGTTTCAGCCCGTGCGCCGCGCCGCGGCGATCTGCGGCGGGCGCCAGCCGTACAGCCAGTCGTGACGCGCCAGCACGCCGTCGCCGCCCATGCGCCGCATGACCAGATTGCGCGCCAGGCTCAGCGGCGGCGGCAGGTGGTAGATCCAGCCGTTGCGCCGGCCCTCGCGCTGCACCCGCGCGGCCCGCGCCCGCCGCGCGGCTGCGTACATCTCCAGCGCCCGCGGCAGCGGCATGCCGGCCCGCATCGCCTCGCCCACCAGGCTGGCGAGGGTGGCGGCGTCCTCGATGGCCAGCGCCCCGCCCTGGGCGAGGAACGGCAGCACCGGATGGGCGGCGTCGCCGAGCAGCGTCACCCGCCCGCTGCTCCAGCGCGCCGGCGGCGGCGCGTCGTGCAGGGCGTGGATGCGCCATTCGCCGGCGCTGGCCACCAGCGTCCGCGCCTGGGGATGGGCGTCGCGGAAGGCGTCGCGGACAGTCTGCGGGTCGGCCTCGTGGCTCCACGCCGGCAGGGCCTCCCGCGCCGGGATCACCGCCACGACGTTCACCGAGCGGCCGGCGTTGACGCCGTAATGCACCAGGTGGCGGCCGGAGCCGAGCCACAGGCCGGTTTCCGCCACGTCCAGGCCGGCGGGCAGCGCCCCGGCCGGAATCACGGCGCGCCAGGCGTGATAGCCCCGGTAACGCGGCGGCGCGGCGCCGAGCGCGCGGCGCAGGCGCGACCACACCCCGTCGGCGCCGATGGCGAAGTCGCCGGCCAGCTCCTCTTCCTGGCCGTTGCCGCGGGCCGCCGTGACCACCGCTCTCTCGCCGCGGGTGTGCGCCGCCGTGACGGTGCGGCCGGTGAGAATGCGCGCGCCGGGGCCGCCGCGCAGCGCGTCCAGCATCACCATGTGCAGGTCGTTGCGGGCGATCACCAGATAGGGCGCGCCATAGCGGTCGCGCATGGCCTGGCCCAGCTCCATGCGCGCCAGCTCGGCGCCGCCGGCGAGGGCGCGCACCCGCACCCGCTGCGGCTCCACCGCATGGCGCATCAGCGCCGGGCCAAGCCCCAGCGCGAACAGCACGTTGCTGGCGTTGGGAGACAGCTGGATGCCGGCGCCGGTTTCGCCCAGCGCGGTGCGCTGCTCAACCAGTATGGTTTCGACGCCGGCTTCGCGGAGGGTCAGGGCGGCGGCGAGGCCGCCAATGCCTGCGCCGGCGATGACGGCCGTGCCGGCGCCAGTGGAAGCGTGGCGGGTCATGGGACTTCCAGCCATCGCCGGAGCGGCGGCGCGCCCGGCGGAGAAGCGCCGCCGGCGAAAACGGAGAAACAGGCGCCGGCGACGGTGATCAGCGAAGGATTCCAGTGTGGACAGGCGGCGTGCGGCGGCGCCTCAGCCTTCCCAGGCGCACTCCGGCGGGTTGCACGCGCCTGCCTTCAGCGCCGGGTTGAAACGGTACAGCGTCGAGCAGTAGCTGCAGACAGCCTCCGTCTCGTCGCCCATGTCGATGAAGATGTGCGGATGATCGAACGGCGGACGCGCGCCGATGCACATGAACTCGCGCGAACCGACCTCGATCACCGGGACGCCCGGATCGTTCTGGAAGTGGGGGGTGGCATGGGCCGCCATGGTCGCATCCTCATCAGTCCAACTGCGCCGGCACCATAAGCGCAAGCTCACCCGGACGCCAGACCCGAGGGGCCGGCCTGCGGCGGCGCGTGGTCGCGGGCGCGCGCCGCTGCGTAAGCCAGGGCGACGCCGGCCCCGGCCAGCCATCCGCCCAGCACGTCCGTGGGCCAGTGCACGCCGAGATAGGGCCGCGTGGCGCCCACCAGCAGCGCCAGCGCCGCCGCCCCGGCCACGGCGGCCGTCCGCGCCCGGCGCAGCGCCGGCGCCGTGAGCGCGATCATCACGTAAACCGCCATGGAGAGCATGGCGTGGCTGCTGGGGTAGCTGTAACCGGAAAAGCCGCCGAGATAGGGCGTCACCTCCGGTCGCGCCCGCGCCACCGCCAGCTTGAGCGCGCCGGCCAGCAGGAAGGCGAGCGCTGCTCCGGCTCCCAGCTGCAGCGCCGCGCGCCGCGCGCCGCTCCGCCACAGCAGCGCCGCCGTGACCGCCGTCGCCGCCGCCAGCGCCGGCGACCAGCCGGCCAGGGTGAGCGCGCGCGCCAGCCCCAGGCCCCATGCCGGGCCGGCGGGCGTCGCCAGGTCATTCGCCTGGCGCAGGCCGCGCAGAAGGGCGTGGTCGAAGCCGGCGGCGAAGCCATGGACCGCCGCCATGCCAAGCGCTGCGGCGGCCAGCAGGCACAGCAGGCCTGCGACGGCGAGGGCGGATGCGGCGGGGCCGCGCATGGGGGACCTCTCCTGTGGGGCGTGCGGCGGTCGCCGGGCATGACGGTGCAAATCCGGCGAAATCATGTCGCCGCCGGGCGACAGTTTCTGTTCCGTTCAGGTCTGGGCGCGCTCCGCGCGGAATTTGACGCAGGCGCGCGCGTCATTCCGGAACATCGCTCCTGTCGTGTGGTTAACACACCGACACAAATTCAGGAGATCCGACATGAAAATCCTTGTTCTGGCCGCGGCCATCGCCCTCACGCCAGCCGTCGCGCTGGCGCAGAAGAATCCGGAGGGCGCCGCAGGCGGCGCCGCGAGCGGCGCTGCGGCGGGGGCCGTGGGCGGCGCGATTGTCGGCGGGCCGGTGGGCGCGGCGGTCGGCGGCCTCGGCGGCGCCGTCATTGGCGGCATTGTCGGAGACAATACGCCGAAGTTTCGAAAGTATGTGGTTGAGCAGCGCCATCCGTCGTATGTTTACGAAGGAAAACTGGAGGCGGGGGTCGTTCTGCCCGGGAGCGGCGTGACCTATTACGAGGTTCCGGAAGAATATGGCGCGCGCGGTTACCGCTATACGGTGGTGAACGACACGCCGGTGATCGTCGATCCGCAGACCCGCCGGGTGATCCAGGTGATCGAGTAACGTCAGCCAGACTCCGGCCGGCGGCGTCGCCGGCCGCGCCCGCAGGCGCGCGGCGGCGCGAAATGACGCGCAGCATGCCGCGCCGCGGCCATTCCGGTCGCGCGGCGCGGCAAGGGGGGGCGGGCGCTGCGGGGCTGCCCGCCGTCCGGCTCCGGGCGAGCCGGCGTTTTCAGGGAGGCGGAGATGATCGACGTTGACGCGCTGCGGGCGGAGTTGCGGGACATTGACGGGGAGATCGCGGAGGTGCGGCGGGTGATCCGGGCCAACAACAGCGAGAACCTGCTGCGGTTTGGCGGCAAGGCCGGCGGCGTCATCGGCGCCCTGCTCGACAACACGCCGCATTTCGAACGCTATGAGGCGCTGCGCGACCTGCGGGAGCGCCTGCTGGTTTCGCTGGCGGCGATCGATCCGGCCCATGTCGCCGAGGCCGGCGGACGCAAGGAGACGCGGGACGCGGGCGCGTAAGGGGCCCGGGGGGCTCTCCGGCGGAGCGGCGCCGCGGGCCCGCCGCCCGCAGTCTCCGCGCCGGCCGTCTCTCCGGTCCGCGCGGCGCCCCGCGCCTGTTTCCTTTCGTTCTCCCGCGCCTGTCACCGCGCTTGGCCAGGGCGTCGATGTCCGCGCCGCGCCGTGCCTGCCGCGGCGCCACAGCGGCGTCGCCTGCGCCTGCGCCTGCGTCGCGCGGACCGGGGGGGCAGACGGCGGGGACGGTGGGGCCGCCACGGCGCCGGGCGCCGCCCGTCGCGCCGGGTGAGGCCGGGACATGACCCGCGCCCTGGATGGAGCGGACGGCCCCCGCCGGGCCCCGCGGGGCGCGTCGCCGGAGCACAAGGACAGTTCCTGAAGGACAGTTCCTGAAGGACAGTTCCTGATGCTTTTCTCCTGATGCTTTTCGCGCCGGGAAATTTGATCTGCGTCAAATACAGAAGGCGCGCCGCTTGTCTGAAATCAGGTAACGTGCACGATATTCGGGCAGCGCTACCGGAGGCGATGGATGTACAAACACATTTTGATCACGACGGACGGCTCGGAGCTCGCCCGCAAGGGCATTGAACACGGGCTGGCGCTGGCCAGGCCGCTGGGCGCCAGGGTCACGATCCTGACGGTTCTGCCACCCGTCCGCTCGGAGGAAATGGCGGAGGCGTCGCGTATCGGCGGCATCGACAATCCGGTGGCCTATTATGACCACCAGATCGACGAGGCCATGAAGGAGCGCTTCGCCGCCATTGAACATCTCGTTTCGGCGCATGACGTGAAGGCGGAGCTCGCCCACGAAATCGACAGGTCTCCTGCGGAGGCGATCGTGCGCTTCGCGCAGCACAAGGGGTGCGACCTGATCGTGATGTCGTCGCACGGCCGGCGCGGCGTGCAGCGCGTGCTGCTCGGCAGCCAGACGGCCGAAGTGCTGGCCCACACCACCATCCCGGTGCTCGTGGTGCGCTAGGGGCGCGCAGGGCGTGACGGCCGGCCTGCGGCGCGGGCGGGATCTGCCCGCGCCCGCCCTGTTGACCGGCGCGGACGGCGGACGCCGCCGGAAGACGGTCTGGCGCGCCGGCCCGGCCAGCCGTCTGGCCTGGCGGGCGCCCGGGGGCGCGTCGCGCCGGGGCGGGCGGAGCTCACGCTTCGTGCGCACGCCGGACCGCCGCCGCGTCTGCCTGCGCCGTCTGGCCGAGAAACTCTGTATTTTCAGGAAATCGCAAAATCTGGCCGGTGCAGGCGAAGCTGCGCGAGGGCCGCGCTGAGGCTGTCGGCCCGGACGATGTCTGGGCCCTGGACGTCGTGCACGACCAACTCGCCAGGGGCCGCAAGATGCGGGTGCTGACGGTGGTCGACGCCTTCTCGCGCGACGCGCCGGCATTCGACGCCAGGTTCAGCTACGACGACGTCCTTCAAGGTACAATTTGGCATGACATCAACGCTGCCCGAATTACAGACAGCTGGCTGATGCTGATCGGCGGCTTTAATTTTCCTCCGCTTGATGAGGACGCCCGAAACGGTTTTATTAATGCGCTTCCTGGCGATAGCGGCGAAGTCCTGGAAGCCCTGGCGGAGCGCATCGCGACTGCACTGCTGTCGACAAGGTTCATTCAATCTTTTGGTGCTTAGCAGCCCGAACAGTCGTCCTCCTGAACCAGGAGACCGTCACTATCGCCTGCATGGCCGCCCTGCAAGGCGCCGCCGATCGCCCCGTCAACCTGGCACGCTCATGTCGCCAGTCGCGCATGACCCCGGACGGCTGTCGGCGCAGGCGACGCGGGATCTGGCGCTCAGGCCGGAAATCGAGCGAGTGTTCGTCGGGAACTTCGGGGTCTGCGGCGCGCGCAAGGTCCGGCGGCGGCTGCCGCGCGAAGGCTTCGCGGTTGCGCGCTGCGCCGTCGGGCGGCTGATGGCCGGCCCCGGCCTGCACGGCGCCGCTCGCGGCAAGCGGATACGCACCACGGTGCATGACAGGGCCGCGCCCTGTCCTCGCGACCATGTCAACCGCATCTTCCATGCCCCAGCCCCGGACAGGCTCCGGCTTCCGGACTTCACCTGCGTCAGCGCCTGGTGAGGCTTTGTCACCGGTGCTTGTGCCCGTCGCATCGCTGGCTGGCGCGTGAGCCGGACAGCGCATGCGGGCTTTGCGCCCGACGCACCTGAACAGGCCCTGCATGAACGGCGGCCTGTTCACGGGAGCGGTCTGGCGCATCATTCCGGCAGGGGATCGCAGTATGACAGCATCCGCTACGCCAGATCGTCTGGCGGAAGCTGCGTCGAGCCGTCCGTCGGCCAGTTTTGGGCATCAGTTGCAGATGATACGGCGGAGCCGAACCGGAAGCCCCAAAAAAAGGCCAGCATTTCAAGGAGATCTGAAGGGATATGGCTGGGGAACCTGGACTCGAACCAGGACTAACGGAGTCAGAGTCCGTCGTTCTACCATTAAACTATTCCCCACCACCATCGCCGCCGGTCCCTGCCGGGAGCGTCGCGCTGCTGCGGGGCAGCGCCGTGGCGTGAGGGTGGGATAAGACCAACCTCGGCCGGCGTCAAGGGGCCAGACAATGGCGGCGCGCGCGGCCGGGGAAAACGCCGCCCCCGGATGTGGATATCTGGCGCCGGCGGCCGCCGGCGCCGCCGCGCAGGTCACGGCCGCCGCGAACGACGGCGCGTCCCCGGGGCATGGTCGCGGGGCGGGTGGCGGCGACGCTGATGAAGCGGTCCGGCTCGGCGGCGGGCGGGTAGTGGAGCCGACAGGGGCTGTCCTTGCTCCCGGCCTGAATCGCCTCAGGGTCATGGATGGAGGTCTGGAGACCGGGGGGGCGCGGTTCCCCAGGCGCCTGCGGCGGTCGGCGTAGCCCTGGCGGCGGCGCGCGACAGGCCCTCGTCCATGGCGACGCGTTCGCGCGACATGGCCGGACCGGCGCGCCCGCCGCAACCGCGCGCCGCCGGGGTCCGGCGCCAGCCGCCCCAGAGGTCAGCCCCCGCATGCCGGCCGTTCAGCTGGGGCGCCCGGTTTCCGTATCCCCGGGCCAGGCGCCACGGCCCGGTCATTCGCCTGGCGCTTCGCCCCGGGCCCGCCGCCTGCGGCTGCCAGCCGGGGCGCACGGCCGCGCCCGCGCGCCGCGGCGACGGCGGCGCGCCTGTTATCGCCCGTCCGGGCGCGTCAGCGTCGCCAGCCGCCGGGGCGCGGGCCGCCGGCCGGGCGGGCGAAGCCCGGACGCGGACCGAACCGGTCCGGGCCCATTCCCGGCGCGGGACGGAAACCGGGCGGCGGCGGGCGGAAGCCCGGCGGACGCACGCCCGGCGCGCCAGGACGCGGCGGCGGGCCAGCCCACCGCCGCGGCGGCAGCGGCCGCCCCCAGCGGTATGGCCGGCCGTAAACCACGGGCGGTCCCGCGTAATAACCGTAGTAGCCGCCGTAGGCGACCGGCGCGGCGTAAACGCCGGGCGCGTAATAGCCGTAAGGGTCGGAGGCGACGCAGCCCGACAGGGCGAACCCGGCTCCGATGGCGAGCGCCAATCCCAGTGCGCGTGATTTCATGGCATGTGCTCCAGCTGGCGCCGGGCCCGGAAAAAGGGGCGGGGACGCCGCCCGGGCGCGCGCCGCTTGCGGATAACGCGGCGACGGCGCGCCCGTTCCGCTCCGCTCAGGGGCGCCGCGCCAGAAAGGCCAGCGTCTCCTGTTTGAAGACCCGGTCGCCAACCGCAAGATTATGGTCCCGGCCGGGAATGTCGATGGCTTCGGCGTTGGGCATCAGCGCCGCAAGCTCGTGCGGCGAGCCGGCGATGTCGTCGCGCGTGCCGACGGCGATCAGGGCCGGAACGCCGATCTGCTGCACTTCGTCGCGGCTGAGCGACTGGCGCGCGCCGCGCATGCACGCCGCCAGCGCCTTCAGGTCGCTGCGCGTCTGTTCGGCGAAATTGCGGAACATCTTCTGCTGCGGATCGGTCAGCTGCGTCGCGTCCGGCGCCTCCAGCGCGTCGGCGATGCCCGCCGGCAGCCCGGCGCCGTCCACCAGGCGGATGCCGAGCCCGCCGAGAACCACCGAGCGCACCCGGTCCGGGCGCTCCGAAGCCAGGCAGGCGGCGATGCGCGCCCCCATCGAATAGCCCATCACGTCCGCGCGCGCGAGGCCGAGATGGTCGAGCAGGTTCAGGCAGTCTCTGGCCATCAGCCGCGGGCTGTAGCAGGCCGGGTCATAGAATTTCTGGCTCTGGCCGTGGCCGCGGTTGTCCAGCGCGATCACCCGGTAGCCGGCGCGGTTCAGCGTCGTCGTCCAGCCCGGATAGATCCAGTTCACCGAGTGGTTGGAGGCGAAACCGTGAACCAGCAGCACCGGATCGCCCGCGGACCCCTCCGGCGCGGGCAGGTCGATATAGGCGATGTCGACGCCGTCTGACGAAAAATGCTGCATGTTCCTGTCGTCCGTGGTCGCGCCCGTGCGGGCTCCGGCGCGGCAGTGAACGGCGCCGCCGCCGCCGTCGCAAGGGGGGCAGGACGCCGCGGCCCGGCGGCGCAGGGGCGGCGTTGCGAACGGGCGGCGCGACGGCGTCGCTTTCCCTTGCGAAACGCAAGGAAGACGCTGCGCCAGCGCTTGGCACGGCGGGCCGCAGCCGTTACGCTGGAATCAAGTTGCGCGCCAGCATGCGCGCCATGATCTCGCAAAGGATCGATCACGTGTCGGCGATCGACGATGCAGGCGCCCGCGGCGCGCGCGCCCTGGCCGCCCTGACGGCGGCGGAGGGCGCGCTCCCGGCCGGCTCCCTCCGGCCGGACGTCGCGTTGCAACGCCGCCCTGCTGCGGGCGCGTCGCCGCACTCCGCCGTTACGGATGATCGCGTCCGCGCCGTCGCGCCGTCGCAGCCCGCCGCCGCAAGGCTCCCGCCCAAGGCCGTCGCTGCGCCCGAGGCGCCGCCCTTTCCCTGCCGGCCGCAGCCGCCGCGAACCGCTTCCGTCCGCGCCGAGTCCGGCGCCCGCCCGGCGCCGCAGCGCCGGAAGGGAGGGCAGGGGGGCGAGGCCGCAGCCTCCGGGCCGCGCCTGCGCGAGCCGGCCCAGGCCGGGGCGCCGGCCGTCGCCCGCGGCGAAGCGCGGCCGCAGCGGGCGGAAGGGCGCGGCCGCAGCCGTTCCCATGGCCGCGCCGGCCGCCCGTCCGGCCACGGGCGCGCTTACGCCGCCCTCGATCTCGGCACCAACAACTGCCGGCTGCTGATCGCCGAGCCCGGCGAGTCGGGTTTTCGCGTCATCGACGCCTTTTCGCGCATCGTCCGCCTCGGCGAGGGGCTGGGCGCCACCGGCGCGCTGGGCGAGGGCGCCATCCAGCGCTCCATCGAGGCGCTGCGCATCTGCGGCTCCAAGATGGCCTCGCGCAACGTGACGCGCGCCCGTCTGGTCGCCACCGAGGCCTGCCGCTCCGCCGCCAACGGCGCCGAGTTCATCCGCCGCGTCCGCGAGGAGACCGGTCTCACCCTGGAGGTGGTGGACCGGCGCACCGAGGCCTTCCTCGCCGTCTCCGGCTGCGCCAGCCTGGCCGATCCCGCCTCCGAGGGGCTGCTGGTGTTCGACATCGGCGGCGGCTCCACCGAGGTGGCCTGTCTGGTGGGGCGCGGCGTCGCCGCCATGAGCGACCCCTGCGACAGCATCGCCGACTGGGTGTCGCTGCCGGTGGGGGTCGTCACCCTTGCGGAGCGTTACGGCGGCCGCACAGTCACGCCGGCCGCCTACCGGGCCATGGTCGACGAGGTGATGGACCTGCTGGAGCCGTTCCGCGCCCGGGTCGGCTGGGTGGCCTCGCGCGAGGGCTTCCACCTGCTCGGCACCTCGGGCACCGTCACCACCGTGGCCGGCGTGCACCTGCGCCTCACCCGCTATGACCGGCGGCGGGTGGACGGGCTGTGGATGAGCGACCGCAACGTCAACCGCGTGGTGCAGCGCCTGCGCCGCAGCACCTATCGGGAGCGGGCGGCCAACGGCTGCATCGGCGACGAGCGGGCCGATCTGGTGCTGGCCGGCTGCGCCATTCTCGACGCGCTGCGCCAGTCCTTCCCGGCGCCGCGCCTGCGCATCGCCGACCGCGGCCTGCGCGAGGGCATACTGATGTCGCTGATGCGCGAAGACGGCCTGCTCGGCGGCGGCCGCGGCCAGCTCTGCGGACGGCGCTGAACGCCGCCGCCTATTGCGTTGCGGCGCGGATGCCGCCAAATGCGCCGGAAAGGCCGCCGCTCCGGCGCGGCGGCGCAGCAGGTGAACCGATCATGAGCGGAGCAGCGGACAGGGGCGGCCGGCGCAGTCTGAAAGTGCGGCTGAAGACGGCGAAGAAGCGGTCGCTCGCCTCGCAGAAATGGCTGGAGCGCCAGCTCAACGATCCCTACGTCGAGCGGGCGAAGCGCGAGGGCTACCGCTCGCGCGCCGCCTACAAGCTCATGGAGATCGACGACCGCTACCGGCTCCTGAAGCCGGGGAGCCGGGTGCTCGACCTGGGCGCCGCGCCCGGCGGCTGGAGCCAGGTGGCGGCGGAGCGCGTCGGCGCGGCCGCGCCGCGCCCCGGCGCGCCGGTGGGCCGGGTGGTGGGCATCGACCTGCTGCCCATCGACGGCCTGCCCGGCGTCGAGACCGTGCAGATGGACTTCCTCGCCCCTGAGGCGCCCGGCCTGCTCATGGAGATGCTCGGCGGGCCGGCGGACGTGGTGATGTCCGACATGGCCGCCAACACCACCGGCCACAAGAAGACCGACCATCTGCGCATCATCGGTCTCGCCGAGGCGGCCATCGACTTCGCCCGCGAGGTGCTGGCGCCTGGCGGCGCGTTCCTCGCCAAGGTGTTCCAGGGCGGCGCCGAGCGCGCCCTGCTCACCGACCTCAAGCGCGACTTCGCCATGGTGCGCCACGTCAAGCCGGCGGCGAGCCGGCCCGACTCCTCGGAGCTGTACGTGCTGGCCACCGGCTATCGCGGCCGCGGCGGCGGCTCCGGCCGCCGTGAGGTGGAGCACGGCCGCGAGGGCCACTGGGACGCCGGCTGAGGGCTTCAGCCCTCGCCGGCGCGCGGGTGCTGGCTCACCGCTTCGGCCGTGGCCTTGCGGGCGGAGCCGTCGCCCGCGCGCGGCGCGCCCCGGGCGACATGGCCGGACAGCTCCGCGCCCGCGTCGGCCGCCAGCGACGGGATCAGCAGCGCGCCCAGCGCCGAGACCGCGCCCACCGCCAGAAACGCCGGCATGAAGTCTGCGGCGGCGATCTGCGTGTCCACGCCGCTGCGCAGCCACGCCGCCGCCTGCAGGACGCTGGCCCCCAGCGCCACGCCCATCGCCAGCGACAGCTGCTGCGCCACCGCATAGAGGCTGGTGGCCGAGCTCATGTCCTTCGGCTCGATCTCGGCGTAGGCGATGGCGTTGAACGCGGTGAACTGCATGGAGCGCAGGCAGCCGCCAAGGAACAGCACCCCCAGCATCACCGCCAGCGGCGTGGCGGCGCTGAAGAAGCCGTAGCTGGCGACGAAGGCCGAGGCGAGCACGAGATTGAAGCCCAGCACCCGCCGGAAGCCGAAGCGCCGCAGCACCCGGCTGGCCAGGGTCTTGGTGAACAGCGCCCCCACGGCCGACACGAAGGTGATCATGCCCGAATGCGCCGGCGTCATGCCGAAACCCTCCTGCAGCATCAGCGGCAGCAGGAAGGGAATGGCGCCGGCGCCGATGCGGAACAGCGAGCCCGCCAGCACGCTCACCCGGAAGGTGGAGATGCGCAGCAGCGCAAGGTTGAGCACCGGCGTCTCCACCCGCCGCGAATGGGCGAGATACAGCCCGACCAGCGCCGCGCCGACGCCGCCGAGCCCAATGGCCGCCGCCGGCGACAGGATGTGGCCGCCGCCGCTGGAGAAGGCCAGCATCAGCGCCGCCAGCCCCGCGCCCGCCAGCGCCGCGCCCGCAAGGTCCAGCGGCGCCACGTCGTCCTCGCGGATGTTGTCGATGAACGCCGTGGCCAGCACGATGCCGGTGACGCCGATGGGGATGTTGATGAAGAAAATCCAGCGCCAGTCGAGATAGGTGGTGATGAAGCCGCCCAGCGGCGGGCCCACCACCGGCCCCACCAGCGCCGGCACGGTGAGATAGGCGAGGGCCGAGACCAGCTCCTGCTTCGGCACCGTGCGCAGCAGCACCAGCCGCCCCACCGGCACCATCATCGCCCCGCCCATGCCCTGGATGAACCGGGCCAGCACGAAGCCCTCCAGCGATCCCGCCTGCGAGCAGGCCAGCGAGCCCGCCATGAACACCACCATCGCCAGGCGGAACACCGTGCGCGCGCCGAAGCGGTCCGCCATCCAGCCGCTGACCGGAATGAACACCGCCAGCGACACCAGATAGGAGGTGAGCGCCAGCTTCAGCGCGATGGGACTGACGCCGATGTCGGCCGCGATGGCCGGCAGCGAGGTGGCGATGACCGTGGAATCCGTGTTCTCCATGAACAGGGCGGTGGCCACGATCAGCGGCACCAGAACGGATTTCTTCATGGGCTGGCTCTCTCGTGCGGAGCCGGAGGTTACGCAAGGCGAAGGCCGGGCGCCAGCCGTCCGCCGCCATTGCGGCCATGCGCGCCGGGTCTGGCCGCCGCCCGCCGGCCCTGTCCGCCGCGCGCCGGCGCCGGAGCAAGGACGGCGGCCCCGCGTCCGCATGCTTGCGCGCGTGAAGCGGCGCCGGCGCCATATCCAGGCGTCACCCATGCGCCAAACGCATGGCTTGCCCTGAAAAATTGCGTATGGATCAGGTCATCACGCGGGATTTTTTGCATCGGCGCGATTGCTGTGCTATGGGCCGGCGTCAACTTCGCCCATTTGCTGACGCGGGCCCCACAGGGAGCCCTGACAGCCCGACAGGCCGGGGCGCATCATTATTTCTTCGCCGGGACCAGCTCCCCGCCAGCCCCCTGTGGTCCGGCGGCGCGGGCGCGATCCCCCAAATTGAGGTTGGGCCGCCGCAGGAGCCGGGCTCCCGGGCGCGACGCCAGACCGGAACGGAAGTTGACCATGGTGAAAATCAGCGACGGCGGGCGGTTTCGTGAAGGTCTGACCTTTGACGACGTGCTGCTTCTGCCCGGCCCCTCGGAAGTGCTGCCCGGCGACGTTTCGGTGCAGACCCGCCTGACGCGCACGATCCGGCTCAACATCCCGGTCATCTCCTCCGCCATGGACACGGTGACCGGCTCGAACATGGCCATCGCCATGGCGCAGCTCGGCGGCATCGGCGTCATTCACCGCAATTATGACCCGGAGGAGCAGGCCAACGAGGTGCGCCGGGTCAAGAAATATGAGTCGGGCATGGTGATCGACCCGGTCACCATCTTTCCGGACGAGACCCTGGCCGACGCCTTCGAGCTGATGAAGCGCCACGGCATCTCCGGCATTCCGGTGGTGGAGCGCGCCCCTGGCGGCGGCAAGGGCAAGCTGGTCGGCATTCTCACCAACCGCGACGTGCGCTTCGCCACCAATCCGGCCCAGCCCGTGGCCGAGCTGATGACCAAGGACCGGCTCATCACCGTGCGCCAGGGCGTGGACCAGGCGGAGGCCAAGCGCCTGCTGCACCAGTTCCGCATCGAGAAGCTGCTGGTGGTGGACGACGCGTACCGCTGCATCGGCCTCATCACCGTCAAGGACATGGAGAAGCAGGTCGCCAATCCGCTGGCGATCAAGGACGCCCAGGGCCGCCTGCTGGCCGCCGCCGCCACCACCACCGGCGAGCAGGGCTTCCTGCGCGCCCAGATGCTGGCTGACGCCGGCGTCGACATCCTGGTGGTGGACACCGCCCACGGCCATTCAAGGGGCGTGCTCGACTCGGTGGCGCGCATCAAGAAGACCTTCAGCAACCTGCAGGTCATCGCCGGCAACGTCGCCACCGCCGCCGGCTGCCAGGCGCTGATCGACGCCGGCGCCGACGCGGTGAAGATCGGCATCGGCCCCGGCTCCATCTGCACCACCCGCATCGTCGCCGGCGTCGGCGTGCCGCAGCTCACCGCCATTCTCGACGCTGCCGAAGTGGCCGCCAGGGCTGACATTCCGGTCATCGCCGACGGCGGCATCAAATATTCGGGCGACCTCGCCAAGGCGCTGGCCGCCGGCGCCGAGTGCGCCATGATGGGCTCGCTGCTGGCCGGCACCGAGGAGAGCCCGGGCGAGGTGTTCCTCTACCAGGGCCGCTCCTACAAGGCCTATCGCGGCATGGGTTCGGTGGGCGCCATGGCCCGCGGCTCCGCCGACCGCTATTTCCAGCAGGACATCAAGGACACGCTGAAGCTGGTGCCGGAGGGCATCGAGGGGCAGGTGCCGTACAAGGGGCCGGTCTCGGCCGTGCTGCACCAGCTGGTGGGCGGCCTGCGCGCCGCCATGGGCTATGTGGGCGCCGCCACCCTGAAGGAGCTGCGCGAGAAGTCCGAGTTCGTGCGCATCACCAGCGCCGGCCTGCGCGAGAGCCACGTGCACGACGTGACCATCACGCGCGAGAGCCCCAACTATCCGACGCGCAACTGACGGGGCGCGCCGCGCCCTGGCCCCCGTTTCCGCCCGCAGCGCCGGGCCGGGCGGGGCGCCTGCTCCGGGGAGGTCCAGATGAGCGTCCAGGCCGTGCTCCTGCCAGTGTTCGCGCTGGTTCTCCTCACCTTCGCGCTGCTGTTCATGCTGGCCGCCGCGCGGCGGCGGGCCTTGGCCCGCGGCCTCGTGCGGGAGGCGGACGTCGCCTTCAACGCCAGCGCCTGGCCTGACGACGCCCGCCGCATCAACGACGCCTATGGCAACGCGCTGGCCATGCCGGCGCTGTTTTACGTTCTCGTCGCCCTGGCCCTCATCACCCGCAAGGCGGATCTCGTCTTCGTGGCGATGGAGTGGGCCTATGTGGCGGCGCGCGCCGTCCAGGCCGCGGCGCACGTGCGCGGCCTGCCCATGCGGATCCGCGGCGGCGCCTTCGGCGCCAGCGTCGCGATCCTGCTTCTCATGTGGGGGATTTTCGCCGTGCGGATCCTGTTCGCCGCATGACGCCTGCAGCTCGCGTCAACGCGGCCATTGACGTTTTGGCCGAACTGGAATCCAGCCGTCGTCCCGCGCCGGACGTGCTGCGCGACTGGGGCCGCGCCCGCCGTTACGCCGGCTCCAGGGACCGCGCCGCCGTGGCGACGCTGGTCTATGACTGCCTGCGCCGCCGTCTCTCCGCCGCCTTCGTCATGGACAGCGACTCCCCGCGCGCGGTCGTCGCCGGCATGCTGGCCGTGGCGCGCGGCATGGACGCGGACGCCGTCGCCGCCCTGTTCAGCGGCGAGCGCCATGCCCCGGCGCCGCTGACGCAGGCCGAACGGGCCGCCATCGCCGGCGCGCGCGGGCGCCTCGCCGCCGCGCCCCTGCACGTGCGCGGCGATTTTCCCGAATGGCTCGCCGGCGAGATCCTGCGCGCCTTCGGCGACGAAACCGCCGTCCTGTGCGAGATGCAGGCCCTTTGCGAACGGGCGCCGGTGGACATCCGCGTCAACACGCTGAAGGCCGATCCGGCGACGGTGCTGGAGCGCCTCGCCTGGATGGGCGCGCAGCCGGGCCGGCGCGCCCCCGCCGCCATCCGCCTGCCGCCGCCGCCGGACGGCCAGGGCCAGTCGCTGCAGGCTGACGAAGGCTTCGTGCGCGGCTGGTTTGAGGTGCAGGACCAGGGCTCGCAGCTGGCGGCGCTCTACACCGGCGCCGCGCCCGGCGAGACGGTGGTTGACCTGTGCGCCGGCGCCGGCGGCAAGACCCTGGCGCTGGCGGCGATGATGCGCAATGAGGGCCGGCTGCTGGCCACGGACGTTGACCCCCGGCGCCTCGCCGCGCTCTATCCGCGTCTTGACCGGGCCGGCGTTACCTGCGTGGAGGCGCGGCCGCCCCGGGGCCGCTGGCGCCCCGGCGGACCGGAGCCGCTGGCTGACGTGACCGGCGCGGCCGATCTCGTGCTGGTGGACGCCCCCTGCACCGGAACCGGCACCTGGCGGCGCAATCCGGACGCCAAATGGCGGCTGCGGCCGGGCGCGCTGGCGGAGCGCAGACGCGAGCAGGAGGCGGCGCTGGAGCGCGCCGCGCCGCTGGTGCGCCCCGGCGGGCGGCTGGTATACGTCACCTGTTCGGTGCTGCCGCAGGAAAATGACGACGCAGTCGCGGGCTTTCTGGCCCGCCATCCGGAATTCGTCGCGGACGCTCTGGCGGACGCCGGCGTGGGGCGGCCGGGGCATGAGCGCCCCCACGGCGCCCTGCAGCTGACGCCGGCGCGCAGCGGTGTGGACGGCTTTTATGTCGCCAGCCTGCGGCGACGCTGATACAACGCCTTTTTTTCCACGCTTCGGGCATTCCATGACCACACAGGCCAGCAGTTCTTCCGACACGAACGCCGAAGGGATCCACGAAAAGATCCTGATTGTGGACTTCGGCAGCCAGGTGACCCAGCTCATCGCCCGCCGCGTGCGCGAGGAAGGCGTCTATTCGGAGATCGTTCCGTTCCAGAACGCCGCCGAAGCGTTCCGCCGCATCCGTCCGAAGGCGGTGATCCTCTCGGGCGGCCCGTGCTCGGTGCTGGACGAGGGCGCGCCGGAAGCGCCGCCGGAGATTTTCGCGGCCGGCGTGCCGGTGCTGGGCATCTGCTACGGCGAGCAGACCATGGCCAGGCAGCTCGGCGGCGTGGTGGAGGGCGGCCATCACCGTGAGTTCGGCCGCGCCGACGTGGACGTGATCGCCCCTTCGGCGCTGTTTGAGGGGGTGTGGGAGCCGGGCGGCCGCTATCCGGTGTGGATGAGCCATGGCGACCGCGTCACGCAGCTGCCGGAGGGCTTCCGGGTGATCGCCGCCTCGGAGAACGCGCCGCACGCGGCCATCGCCGACGAGGCGCGCAAATATTACGGCGTCCAGTTCCACCTCGAGGTGGCGCACACGCCGGACGGCGCCCGGCTGATCCGCAATTTCGTGCGCAACATCGCCGGATGCGCCGGCGACTGGACCATGCGCGCCTTCCGTGACGAGGCGATCGCGCGCATCCGCGCCCAGGTAGGTTCGGGCCGGGTGCTGTGCGCGCTTTCGGGCGGCGTCGACTCGGCGGTGGCGGCGGTGCTGATCCACCAGGCCATCGGCGACCAGCTCACCTGCGTGCTGGTGGACCACGGCCTGATGCGCATGGGCGAGGCGGAGTGGGTGGTGCGCCTGTTCCGCGAGCACTACAACATTCCGCTGGTTCACGTTCAGGCGCAGGACCTGTTCCTGGGGCGTCTGGCGGGCGTGACGGACCCGGAGCAGAAGCGCAAGATCATCGGCGGCCTGTTCATCGACGTGTTTGAGGAGGAGGCGAAGAAGATCGCCGCCGCCCATGGCGCGGAGCCGGAGTTTCTGGCCCAGGGCACGCTCTATCCGGACGTGATCGAGAGCGTGTCGTTTACCGGCGGCCCTTCGGTGACCATCAAGAGCCACCACAATGTGGGCGGCCTGCCGGCGCGGATGAAGCTGAAGCTGGTGGAGCCGCTGCGCGAGCTGTTCAAGGACGAGGTGCGGGCGCTGGGGCGGGAGCTTGGCCTGCCGGAGGCGTTCATTGGCCGTCACCCGTTCCCGGGGCCCGGACTGGCCATCCGCTGCCCGGGCGAGGTGACGAAGGAGAAGTGCGACATCCTCCGCCAGGCGGACGCGATCTATATTGAGGAGATCCGCCGCGCCGGCCTGTACGACGAGATCTGGCAGGCGTTCGTGGTGCTTCTGCCTGTGCGCGCCGTGGGCGTGATGGGCGACGGACGCACGTATGAATATGTGTGCGCGCTGCGGGCCGTGACCTCGGTGGACGGCATGACGGCGGACTTCTATCCGTTTGACATGAAGTTCCTCGCGCGCGTTTCAACCCGCATCGTCAACGAGGTGAAAGGCATCAACCGGGTGACCTACGACATCACCGCCAAGCCTCCGGGCACGATCGAGTGGGAGTGATTCCGCGTCCGGCAGCGGCCGGCAGGATCAGGCACCAGACACACCTAAGCCCGCGTCACTGCGGGCTTTTTTGTGCTTTCAACCTGGCACGGACTGGCAACCTGGGGTATGGCCAAGCACGAATTTTTCATGGCATAGTCGATGGCACGAAACCGGCCCTGTGCCATGCCTTGCCGCCGATGCCATGCGCCTCGTCCCAGGTGGCCATGGTATCGGAATCATGTAAGTGGTTGCTGTAAAACGAATTTTTGTCGTTCCGCGCGGGGTTTTCCGGGCATGGTATTGATGGCCGGTGAAGCGTGTGCGTCACGATGGCTGTGCCATGGGTTCGCCTCTGTAAGTTGTTGACTTGTAAGGGGATTCCCTCTCGTCCAAGCAGGGCGCACGACGCATGGTGTTGCAAGGGAGCGTGTGTGCCATGTTGACCGATACCAAGCTGCGGAACCTCAAGCCGACGGGCAAGCTGTACAAGGTGGCGGACAGGGACGGCCTGTATGTGGCCGTCACACCCTCCGGGACCATTTCGTTCCGCTACAACTACGCCCTCAACGGGCGCCAGGAGACCATCACCTTCGGCCGGTACGGGCCGGGCGGGATCACGCTGGCCGAGGCCCGGGAACGCTTGGCCGAAGCCAAGAAGATGATCGCGGCGGGGAAGTCTCCGGCCCGGGAAAAAGCCAGGGAGAAGGCCCGGGTGCGCGACGCCGAGACGTTTGGTGCCTGGGCGGAAAAGTGGCTTCGAAGCTACCCGATGGCCGATTCCACCCGCGACATGCGGCGCTCGGTCTATGAGCGCGACCTGAAGGTCAAGTTCGGCAACCTCAAGCTGACCGAGATCACCCACGAAGACCTGCGGGCCCTGACCGACGCCATCGTCGAGCGGGGCGCGCCGGCCACCGCCGTCCATGCGCGCGAGATCGTGTATCAGGTCTACCGGTGGGCCATCGAGCGAGGCCAGAAGGTGGAGAATCCCGCCGAGCTGGTCCGCCCGGCCAGCATCGCGAAGTTCGCACCGCGCGACCGCGCCCTGACGCCGGAAGAGATCGGCCTCATGTACCAGTACCTGGAGCGCGTCGGCACGTCGCCGTCGATCCGCGCCGCCGTGAAGCTGCTCCTGCTGACGATGGTGCGCAAGAGCGAGCTGACCAACGCCAGGTGGAGCGAGATCAACTTCAGCGAGGCCCTGTGGACCATCCCGAAGGAAAGGATGAAGCGGCGCAACCCGCACCTGGTGTTCCTGTCGCGGCAGGCGATGGACCTGCTGGTCGCGCTGAAAACCTTTGCCGGTGGTTCGGAATACGTCCTGCCGTCACGCTATGACCCCAGTGCGCCCATGAGCAGCGCCACGCTCAACCAGGTGATGAAGCTGACCTATCAACTGGCGCAGAAGGACGGCAAGCCGCTGGGCAAGTTCGGGCCGCACGACCTGCGCCGCACGGCCAGCACCCTGCTGCACGAAGCCGGATACAACAGCGACTGGATCGAAAAGTGCCTCGCCCACGAACAACGAGGCGTCAGGGCCATCTACAACAAGGCCGAGTACCGGGAACAGCGGCGGCAGATGTTGCAGGACTGGGCGGACATGATCGACCAGTGGACGCTTAAAAAGCCGCAAGTGGGGAAAGACTGCTGATTTCTTTGTCGAACGACGGGCTCTTTATTGGACGCTTCGGTTTGCACGATGCGACTGCGTTGACGGCCGGAGATCAATTCACGCTCGGCCGGGATGCACTTAAGCGGAGCGAACAAGTTAGCGGGCAGAGCGCTTTGGCAAGCTCAGTCGAAATATCTGGGGGATCGAGGCAATGGCCTTCGATACAGCTTGCCGTTCAATACCTAGTCTGCGGGCAATCTCAGACTGATTGAAGCCAGCTCGCTGAAGCATCAGTATCTGCTTTTTTCGATCCGACAATTTCGAGTCCACCATTAGGCGTGCTCGGTTTCGCAGCTCGGCTTCATCCGCCGGCTGCAACGTCTGTCCGAGCATGTAATGGAGGATGTAGCCGTCGACCAGTTCGTCGCCAGATTTCGCTTGCGGCGCGCCCCGCATTGCGCATTGTCGGGTGAGTCTTTCTAGTTCGAGATCGAACTGCGCCACGGAGCGTTTCGCTTGCCTGTACGCAGGATTCCATGCACCATTCGCTAACTTGGGCCGGTGGTCCACGCAGTACAGGTTGCTCAGGCGGAGCTGCTCGTCTGCATCGTCCGCTTTGGGTGCGTCGCTTCCTGCGGCGAAGGAAGCCAACTCCGCGAGTTCGCCGCAAAAGCGGCAAAAGCCCTGCAAGCGTTGCCCGTTCAGGCGAGTATTGCGCACCTGCCTTTTCGCGGGACGCTTACGAGCGCAGGCCCAAACCAACTCAATCAAAGATTCAAGTGTCGCGACAAATCGCTGATCTCGCGGGGACTGTTGGTCCTCTGTGAGGACAAACGCTCGAAGCAACTGGCGCTGTAAACGCACCATCGCAGTGAGCCCGACCAGTCGGACAATCTCGCTGAAGGCCACGCCCGTTCCTGCGCCGGGGATGTGGCCGACGTAACGGGACGGAAGCGTTGCTGAGTATGCCGCAACAGCGGGGTCAATGAGTTCTTCGATAAGCCGAGCGATGGGGTAGCGCTTCCCGGATTCGGAGTAGGGCTTCCAGCGATCCTGAAATTGTCCGATGGCCTTTGAAACGGTGGGATCGCACCCGTCCCAGACGGTAATGGTCGGCTGATTTTTCATGTCAACCATTTTAGCCAATCATTAGGTCGATGCAATCTGTATTGCGGGGCACCATCAGGCACGCATTCGAAAGTGACTGATGGAGGTCAAAGCATGCAAGCAAAGACGAGCAGGACTCTCATCAATAAAAAGAAGCTGTTGGCGATGATCCCGCTGTGCGAGCGCACGATTTACAACTTGGAGCAGCGAGGTGAATTCCCGCGCCGCATAGCACTAACTAGCCGGAACGTCGCCTGGGATCTGGCCGACGTCGAGCAATGGATTGAGACGCGCAAGTCGTCGGGCATTCAAGCCGCCCATCCCGGGATGGGACCCAACCGCGGTAATGCCCAGAAACGAACTGCCTGCGCTCGGCCTTATGCGACGGAGGTCGGACCGCTCGTATGATTATCAGAAACAGCGGTCCTACGCCGATCGGCGCTGTGCTAGGCGATGTTGGCGGCCTGCTGGATCGCATTGAGGCCATGAGGAGGCAGCAGAGGGAGCCCATCGAGGCTGCTGCATGTCCTGGCGAGACATACGAACACGTTGCCGCCCGCTTCCAGCGTGAAGCGGAAAAGGTAGGCCGTCCGACCGTTTCTAATCAGCAACCGGCGACCCCCGTGCGCAAACCGCCCAAGGGCGACGAGCAGCCGGATTTCTTCATCCCGGCCTTGCGTGAAGTTGGCACGCGTGACAGCCGCAGCATGATGGATGTGGCCGTGTTCCGTCTGTCCAAGAAGGATAAACGGGCGGGTGAGGTCATCCGCTACGAGCTGCCGGACGGCCACGTGGAGGTCAAGGCGGGGCCGGATGGCATGGCCTCGATCTGGGACTATGACATTGTGCTGATGCTCGTTTCCCACCTCACAGAAGCCATGAACCGTTATCGAGAGGGGAAGGGGGATAAACCCGGCCGCGTGTTTAAGCCGCACGTTTCGGACATTCTGAAATTTTGTCGCAAAGGTGACGGCGCGCGTCAGTTCGAGCAGGTCGAAGCAGCGCTCGACCGGCTCAAGGGAACCACGATCAAGAGCGTGCGGGAAGTATCGCGCGACAGTAAGCGCACTACGCGCGAGGTCAAATCGGAGGGGCTTATCAGCTCCTACGAGATCGTATCGCGCACGGACACAGGCAAGGTGGCCAGAGTGGAGATCGAGGCCCCAAACTGGATTTACCGCGAGATCACCGAGGGCAAGCAGCCGGACGTTCTAACTGTACACCCGGACTACTTTCTGATCGAGCCGGGTATTGGTCGCTTTGTTTATCGTCTCGCGCGTCGCGCCGCCGGGAAGGGTAAGGCGAAATGGGCTTTTCGGACGATCTATCACCGCAGCGGAAGCGCCGGCACGTTTAAAGAGTTCTGCCGCATCCTACGCAAGCTTATCGTTGCCGACGATCTGCCCGAGTACACTTTACGTGAGGAGGCAGGGCAGAGCGGCCCTCAATTGCTCATGCGGCATCGGAGCGAAGCGCCTGACGCGTTACTGCATGATATGGCGGTGTGTAATAGACGGTGACGGAGTGCCAAGAAGGCTTGAAATGGCCTCTTTGGCTGTCCAGAAACCCATACGTTTGACGGACACAAAGAAATCGCTCTCCTGCTTGTGGACAGACCGTCTATCACCCACCCGGCACCGTCTATTACCCACCCGGCACCGTCTATTACCCACCCGGGACCGTCTATTACCCACCAGAAACCGTCTATTACCCACTGGTCTCCTCCGTAAATCATTGAAAAGTCGGGGAAATTGGCAATTCGCGCGCTTAAAACTCTTTAAAACTATATAAAACTCTTAAAACCCGATTGGCCTGTGCATAACCATATCGCGTCTGTTGGTTGCACAGCTCATGCGAGGGACGGTGCGGTTGGACGCAGATGAGCGAGGTGAACGCCTGATTGCTTTGGGGATCAGGCTTCGAGCCGGTTACTTGCCGGGCAAGCGGGAGGACACCAAAAGGAAAGGCGCAGATTGCCGGGCGCCACCCGCGTGTAATCTGATACGCCTATGGCTGCGCAGGCGGACCGTGGTGAAGTTTTCAGGGGGTGGGCGCAGGGTGGGTAGCCCCTTGTCTGCTTCGGCCCGTGTGGTGCGTTGTGCGCGCCCCTACCGCCTTTGCGTAGGCAAAAGAAAGCCCGCCATCCTTGGCGGGCTGCGGCTGGCTCGGTGCCGAAACTTACTGCCGGCGCTTCTGTTGCGCCTGCTGCTGTTCCCGAAGCTGGGCCACGAGCTGGGCGAGTTGCTGGGCCTGCTGCTTGGAACCCAGCAGCGGCACGCTGTGGATGGCCCGCGCCGCACCGAGCATTCCGAACCCGAGCGGGGCCATGATGCGATCCGCCACGAACCCGCGTGCAACGTCGATCTTGTCGGCGATGGCATCGAGCTTAGGACCGTGGCCGCGCGCGCAGCCAGAAGCCTAGGAGATACATGATGGCGATCCGCTATGCGCATTCGTGAATTTGAAACGGGAACATCGCGACCTGTATGCGCGAAGAAACGCGAAATAGCGCGAAGATGTGCGACCAAATGCAACTGTGCGCGAACTAGCGAAAATTAGCGCAAATTAGCGCTGTTCAAGAAAGTCCTTACGAAACGTCGCGTTGAATTGCAGAACAACGGACGGCAAGATATGTGTTGTACCGGTACGCGCAAGCGCGCATCGGCCCAACACTGCCCCTTACTCGCCTGCGGCTCGACGGCATCGTGCTCTGCGAGGCGCACCGTCGCTGCCGCGACAAAGGACAGACGGTCATGACAGACGACACCAAGCATGGGCGAGGAACCCGACCACGAGGAAGCAGGATTGAGGTGTGGGTGACGCCGGATGAGCCGGCAGAAATTGCCGCCCGCGCCGAGCAGGCCGGCTTGTCCCTTTCGGCCTACATGCGGGCGGCAGGGCTGAACCACCCGGTCCGCTCTGTCCTTGACCTGAAGGCCGTGGCCGACCTGGGGCGGGTCAACGGCGACCTGGGGCGGGTTGCCGGGCTACTGAAGCTTTGGCTCGCCGAGAAGCGGGGGCAGGGGGCTAGCCCTGTGGACGTGGAGGCGTTGATGAAGGACCTGGGGGCGCTCCAGACCGAGATGCATCAGATCATGTGGCGAGCGGTTCGAGGGAGATGAAAGGACGCTCGGGAGCTAACGCCACTTCATTGATGGAGTACTGTAGCGTGTTGCGTCAATGCTGTCATTTTGATAGATTTGATGTCATGCAGGCTAGTGGAGATGTCTCGTCATGGCTGTCCTGACGATCCGAAACGTGCCAGAGGATGTGCACCGGGCCTTGCGAGTGCGCGCGGCGATGCATGGCCGCAGCACAGAGGCCGAGGTTCGCGAGATTCTAGCAGCGGCGGTCAAGCCGGAAAGCCGGGTGCGTGTGGGCGATTCCCTGGCGGCCATCGGCCGCAAGATCGGCCTTAAGGATAAGGACTTTGCAGCCCTTAACAGCTTTCCTGGCAGAATGCCTGAGCCACCAAGATTTGAATGATTGTCCTAAGTACCGATGTTGTCTACGAGGCGATGAAGCCGGCGCCCGACGCCGCGGTCGTGGCGTGGCTGAATGATCAAGCGGCCGAAACCTTGTACATCACCGCCGTCACGCTAGGCGAGTTGCTATTTGGCATCCAAGCCTTGCCGCAGGATATGCGAAGGGACGAATTGGGTGGCGCCCTCAACGACATGTTGGAGCTATTCAGGGATCGCGTCCTGCCATTCGACGCGGACGCTGCGCGGCACTACGCACAACTCGCTGCATCCTCCAAATTAAGTGGGCAGCGCTTTCTCATGCCAAATGGTTACATTGCTGCCATCGCAGCGTCTCGCGGGTTCGTTGTAGTAGCGCGGGACGCTGCCGTTTATGAGCAGGTCGGGGTGAGCGCAATTACTCCCTGGCTTAGAAGCACGTAGCCTGGCTCGACAGTGCCGAAACCGACGTGACATCAATCGCGAACATAAAGACTAACAGAAGGGTCCGAAAATTTATGGTTAAGGTAGAACGAGCCACTAAGAAGGGTCGAGGGGTGTCCCCGATCTATTTGGACGAAGACGATCAAGCAGGGCAATCAGACGTCATTTACGCACGAGGCCGCAGGCGGCGGCGAATTGTCTTTGGATGGTATGGCGGAAAGTTCTCCCATCTTGATTGGTTGTTGCCACTATTGCCCGAGTGTCACCACTATTGCGAACCGTTCGCTGGATCTGGTGCCGTCCTTCTTAATCGCGAACCTGCTCCAGTTGAAACATACAACGATATAGATGGAGAGGTGGTGAATTTTTTCCGTGTTCTCCGTGATCATCATGAGGAGTTGATCAGGGCGATCACATTAACGCCATTTTCAAGAGAAGAATATTTCTTGGCAGTTTATGGCAGCATGAACGGCATCAGCGATATTGAACGGGCGAGGCGGTTCTATGTCAGAGCCCGCCAGACACGTACTGGGTTAGCTCAGACTGCTTCCCTGGGGCGTTGGGCAAATTGCAAGAATACAAGTCGGTCTGGCATGTCCGGGGTGGTGTCTCGCTGGCTGGGTGGCGTGGAAGCGCTGGATGATATTGCTCGACGACTCATACGAGTGCAAATCGAAAACCGCCCCGCTGTTGATGTGATTCGTTTGTATGATAGCCCTGACACACTTTTCTACTGTGACCCGCCTTATCTTCACGCCACACGAGGTGACGCGAAAGCCTATGGTTTTGAGATGGACGAGGAGCAGCATCGGGAGTTTGCTGCGGCGGTTAATGAGTGTAGGGCCATGGTGGCGGTATCTGGATATGATCATCCACTGATGGATGAGTTATTTAAGCCTGACCGCTGGATTAAGACGCTTGGGCCGGACAAGACGATTCATTCGACTAAGGGTAAGCGTGTAGAGGTGCTATGGACGAACTACGATCCTAAGAAAATCAAAGGTCGTAGTCTCTTTGAATAAGAGATAAAAGTATGAGTTATTTCATAGATTAGTCGATCATGTATTAAGGACTGGCTAGAAAGATAGAAGGGGCTTGCGGTGACACCAGAAGAGATATTGGGTGACATTCAGCGTCGGGCTGCCGAAACGTTGAATACGTCGGTAATCAGTGATCCCGTGATACGGGAACGTGTTGATTACGTATGCCGTTGCACCAGTAATCGTGCGGGTGTGCGACTGCTCATGGCATGCTTGTTGGGAAAGCTGGACAATCCCAACGTCGATCCGCGAAAGCCCTATACGGAGATTGGGGGGGATGACTCCTTTTCAGGACGAACATATGACGAGCGGTACCTGACGAAGTTCATCAATGAGCACCGGCTCCCAGTTAATCCAACCACAGCGTTCTTAACTCCCACCCTGCGCAACATCAATCAGCCGCTCACGACAGACCGTGAGCTTGTTGGAAGGCCGCGTGATCTTTACAAGAAGACACTTGAATTGCTGGAAGACGTGGCCTCGCAACGAGTAGCAGCTGATGCGCTGTTCGTGGAAACTGTTCGCGTACTAATGTTGTTGCGCGACGAGAAGCTGGCGCGGATGGCTTCTCTGCTGAATGCCTTAGAGCGTACAAAGGGTTCATTGCCCCTTTCATCAGAAGCCATTGTTACGCTGATAGGTCAGCACCTTGCTTGCAGAAACGCAAGTCGTTTGCCAGTGCTAGTTGTTGCAGCTGCCTATGAAGCTGCCGGTGCAAGACTGGCTGAAAGCATGTTGCCCCTGAATGCGCACAATGCAGCAGATCTTCAAACAGGTTCGTTGGGGGATGTCGAGATCTGTTTGATGGGTGACGACAAAGTTGTCACCGTCTATGAAATGAAAATGAAGCGGGTTACGCAAGAAGACATAGATGCGGCAGTAGCCAAAATAGCGCGAGCGCCAAGTAAGATTCACAATTATTTATTCGTCACAACGGATGTAATTGATCCAATGGTTGCAGAGTATGCAGCAAGTTTATACGAGAGAATGGATGGCACGGAGATTGCCATTCTTGATTGTATTGGATTCTTGCGGCACTTCCTGCATCTATTTCATCGAATTCGAATGGATTATCTCAATGCTTATCAGGCGTTGGTCTTGAATGAACCGGATTCGGCAGTTAGCCAAACATTGAAAGAGGCATTTTTGGCGCTTAGGCAGGCTGCGGAAAGTGGTGAGTAGTTCTGTATGGCGCAGATGCTAATCCGAGGTTGGTCTATACGAGACGCAGAGCAACACTTGATTCGGTCATGTCCCGTCATGGCCGCATTGATAACCAAGTACGGCCCTTGCTCTCTTGCTGATCGCGAGTTTCGTCCATTTCAGACCTTGGTCAGAGCAATCATCAGTCAGCAACTATCGGCTAAGGCTGCGGACACGATAGAGGATCGTATTAGGGCACTTGTGCCCAACTTTGGTCCTGCCGAGTTTCTGCGCGCTCAACCTATGGAATTGCGCGCAGCGGGCCTATCGTCGGCCAAAGCGCGTTATATCATTGAGTTAGCTCAACGGGTGGAGCGTGGGCTGCTTAACCTAAATGCAATGCAAGAAGTACCTGACGCAGAGGTTATTGCCACTCTCGTTGATCTTCCAGGGATTGGCCGTTGGACAGCAGAAATGTTTTTAATCTTTGGTCTTGGTAGACCGGATGTATTGTCTTTAGATGATGCTGGCTTACGGCGAGCAGTCCGTCTTTTGTTCGGGAAAGATGCAGAGTTAGAGGAGCTTGGATATTCATGGCAGCCTTTTCGTTCTGTAGCATCGTGGTATCTGTGGCGACACTTGGATGATTGATTGCTTGCCAGCGACTCCCTCGCGAGACGACACCTCATGCCGGTTTAGTTTGTTGGAAGAGGTTCTCGTACAAGGAAGGGACATCGCCACGATGGAAAAGGGTGGCTCGATGCTCAGTTGGGCATGGTATTTTTTGTGGCATTTCGTTTTTGGCTAGAGTGTAACATATTGATTTATATCAGAAAAATCGCCGTGTTGATGATCGAGTGGGAATGATTCCACGTCCGGCGGCGGCCGGCAGGATCAGGCACCGGACACACCCAAGCCCGCAGAAATGCGGGCTTTTTTATTATATATAATGGGATGATTTTTGAGATAAGTTGTAATCTTTGTTGAAACAAGTATCACATGACTTAAGATAGTCTGGTAATCAGCAAATTCTGGCCGAACGGGCTGGCGGCTGCATGCAGGTTTGTTGCGGCGTGCGGGTCTGAAACCTGAAAGCGGCCGGAGCTGCGGCAGGGCGGTGGTTCAGGGGCAAGGGGGTTGGGAAGGGCGGCGTACGTGGTCGCCGGACCGGCAGGCCGCCGAAACGGGGCGGTCGCAGGCGCGGCGTTCGCCCAACATGCCTTTCGGGGCCCGACGGTGGCGGGCGCAGGAGCGATGGTCATCCTGGCTCTTTGCCCGGGCGTGCGCGGGCGGACGCTGGTGAACGGCGCGGCCCTGCGTGACTGGCCAACCGTGCGTTGAGGCTGTCTCTCCCGAACGCTCTCTCCCGCACGCTTCGCGCCTCCGCCCTTGTTCCCGGGCCGGGGGTGTGGAATCTGCGTGTCGGGCGCGGCGGCCAGGGCCGTGTGCTGACGGCATGCTGGCAGTGAAACGGCTGCGCACGGGGACCAGAGATGTCGAAATCAACCCGCGCAACCAGGGCGCTGGAGGCGGCCGGCGTCGCTTTCAGCCTGCACGGTTATGACTACGATCCCGACGCCGACAGGATCGGCATGCAGGCCGCCGCGGCGCTCGGCGTTCCGCCGGCGCGGGTGCTCAAGACCCTCATGGTGCGCGTCGACGACAAGCCAGCCTGCGTGATCGCTCCCTCTGACCGCCAGGTGTCGATGAAACGCCTCGCCGCCGCCCTTAACGCCAGGACCGCGCAGATGATGCCGCCTGCTGAGGCCGAGCGCGTCAGCGGCTATGTGGTCGGCGGCGTCAGCCCCTTCGGCCAGAAACGCCGCCTGCCCGTGGTGATCGACGAAGCGGCGCTGAGGCACGGGTCCGTCTTCATCAACGGCGGACAGCGGGGACTGCAGGTTGAGCTCGCGCCGCGCGACGCCGCCACGGCGCTTGGCGCCGTCGTCGCCCCGGTGGTTGCGGTCTGAACGAAATAACGCCCCGGGCTTTCCGCAGGCGCGCCTCCGCGGCGTCATGCCCGTTGACGGCGCGCGGCCCCTGTTGTGACCACAGGAACAACACGAAGGGCAGGGGCGCGGCCGCGCGGGCGGCGCGCGGCCGCCGCCCGCCGGGAACGGGAGGAACGGCGATGATGCAGCTGGTCGCGGTTGTCCTGCTGATGCTGGTTCTGCCGGCGGCGTCGGTGATCCACGACGTCGCTTCGTCCGGCGCCGGCGTGATGGAGGCAATCGGCAAATGGTTCGTTTACTGGGGCGTTGGCTGGCGTCTCGCCGTCGCCGGCCTGCACCAGACGCTCCGCCCCGGCTTCACCGTCCGCGACATCTTCGGCGTCAGCGATCCCCGCGCCGCGCGGCTCGTGCTCGAGATCGGTTTCGGAAACCTCGCCATCGGCGCCCTTGGCGTCGCGTCGCTGCACGCGCCGCAGTGGACGCCGGCTGCGGCGCTGGCCGGCGCGATCTTCTACGTCCTCGCCGGCCTGCAGCACGTCCGCAACAAGCCTGCAGCCAGACCGGAGATCGTGGCGATGGTCTCTGACCTCGGCCTCGCCGTCGTGCTGGCGGCCTATCTTGGCTGGCTGGCGCTCGCCGCCTGATCCCGCCGCCGCAGGGCCCGCAAGGGCGTCGTCATCGCCGTTCCGGAACGGGCCGGCAGGACGCTCGCGCGCCCCGGGCGACCGCCGCGCTGAACCTTTCGCCGTCCTGCGCGTTAATGCACATGCCGGCGCGCGGGCAGGGGGTCCGCGTCATCCCTCTCCGGCCACATGGCGGAACGCCACGCGCCGCAGGCGCCGCCTGGCTGGCCGCGGCGGACGGCCGGCGCGCGCTGCGGCGGGACGCGCGCGCCGTTTCCGGCGCCCCTGCGGCGTGAGGACAAGGTGAACAGCACGACGGACGGACCACGGCCACGCGCCGCCGCCATACCCGGAACGGCGATCAGGACGGCGACGCCGCCGGCGCAGCACGCCGGCGACAGTCCGGACGATCCCGACCACCGCGCCTGGCTCGCCGCCCTCATCGAAGGCTCCGACGACGCCATCATCAGCAAGGATCTCGACGGCGTCATCCGCACCTGGAACTACGGCGCCGAGCGCATGTTCGGCTACGCCGCCGGCGAAATCATCGGCCGGCCGGTCACCGTGCTGATCCCGGACGACCTGCAGGAGGAGGAGCCGCAGATCATGGCGGCCATCCGCTCCGGCCACAGGCTCGATCACTTCGAAACCCGCCGCCGCCGCAAGGACGGCTCACCCGTCGACATCTCCCTCACCATCTCTCCCATCTTCAGCCGCCAGGGGCAGATCGTCGGCGCCTCCAAGATCGCCCGCGACATCAGCGGCTGGCGCCGGCTGGAGGAACAGCGCCAGCTGCTGATCGGCGAGATGCAGCACCGCATCAAGAACCTGTTCGCCATGGCCGGCGCCGTGGTGTCGCTGAGCATGCGCGCCGCGCCCTCCGCCGAGGCGGCGCTGGCGCTGGTGGGCGCGCGCATGAACGCGCTGGCCCGCGCCCATGAGGCCACCGTGGCCTGCGCCTATTCCGGCGCGGCCGGCGGCCTCGCCAGCAGCCTGCGCGCGCTGCTGGAGGCCATCGTCAGTCCCTATGAAACTGGCGGCCGCGTCGTCATCGACGGACCGGACGTGGAGGTGAGCGGCGCGGCGCTGGGCAACCTGGCGCTCATCCTGCACGAGCTGGCCACCAACTCCGCCAAATATGGCGCGCTCTCGGTGGTGGAGGGGCGTCTTTGCGTGCGCATCAATGTGGATGATGCGCTGCTGCGCCTCGTCTGGACCGAGATCACCGGCCGCCCGCCGGAGAAACCGCGCGAACAGGGCTTTGGCAGCCGCCTGGAGCAGCGGCTGGCCGCGGCGCTGGGCGCGCGCATCGAGCGCGACTGGCTGGAGCAGGGGTTGCGCGTCCGCATGTCGGCGCCGCGCGCCGCCCTCGCCGGCTGAAGCCGGGCGCCGCTCAGGCGGAGGGCGCGGCGCCCTCCTCCGGGGCCGCCGCCGGGGCCGGCCGCCGGCGCGGAATGAAGCCGGTCGCGACCAGCGCCACGGTGAGCACGGCGAAAACCACGCACAGCGGGCTGGAGACGAAGATGGCCAGGTCGCCGTCCGAGATCGCCAGCGCCTGCCGCACGGACCGCTCGAAGATCACACCCAGCACATAGGCGAGGATGACGATGCCAAGGTCGTAACCGTAGCGGCGCAGCACATAGCCGGCGAGGCCGAACAGCACCGCCAGCAGCACGTCCATGGGGGCGCTGTTGGTGGAGTAGACGCCGATCAGGCAGACGCTCAGGATGATGGGCGCCAGCCACGCCCGCGGTACGTCGAGGATCTTCACGAACAGCCCTGCCAGCGGCAGGTTGAGGATCAGCAGCATGACGTTGCCCACATACATGCTGGCGATGACGCCCCAGAACAGCTCCGGCTGGCGCTCGATGATCGTCGGCCCCGGCGCCACGCCATGGATCATGAAGGCGCCCAGCAGCAGCGCGGTGATGGCGTTGGCGGGCACGCCCATGCACAGCAGCGGCACGAAGGCGCCGGCTGCGCCGGCGTTGTTGGCGGCCTCCGGGCCGGCGAGGCCCTCCACCGCGCCCTTGCCGAACTGCTCCGGATGGCGCGACAGTTTCTTCTCCAGCGCATAGGAAAGGAATGTGGCCAGCACCGCGCCGCCGCCGGGAACGAGGCCGACAATGAAGCCCAGCGCCGTGCCGCGAGCCACCGGCCCGACCGAGCGCCGCGCCTCCTCCCGCGTCGGCATGAAGCCGAGCAGGGTGGGGGGCGGCGACAGTGCCTGGATGTTCTCCTTGCGCCGCAGCGCCATGGACAACACCTCGGAAATGCCGAACAGGCCGATGGCCAGCGGAGCGAGGTCGATGCCGCCGCTCAGGTGGAACACGCCGAAGGTGAGCCGCGGCGTCGCCGCCAGCGGATCGGAGCCGACCGAACCCAGCAGCAGGCCGAAACCCGCCATGAGCAGCGCCTTGATGCGCGAGCCGCTGGCGAAATAAGTCACCAGCGACAGGCCGGCCAGCATCACCATGGCGTATTCGGCCGGGCCAAATGCCAGCACCCAGCGTGACAGCGGCGGCGACAGGTATGAGACGGCGATCACGCCAGCCGTCCCCGCCACGAAGGAGCCGATGGCGGCGATGCCCAGCGCCGCGCCGGCCCGGCCGCGCCGCGCCATTTCGTGGCCGTCGAGGCAGGTGACCACGGACGAGGCCTCGCCCGGAATGCGCATCAGCACCGAGGTGATGGTGCCGCCATAGGCCACGCCGTAATAGATGCCCGAGAGCATGATGATGGCCTGGGTGACGTCCATCCTGTAGGTGACGGGGAGCAGGATGGCGATGGTGGTGAGCGGCCCGAGGCCGGGCAGGATGCCCACCACCGTGCCGAGAAACACGCCGATGAAGCAGTAAAGCAGCGTCTGCGGCTCAAACACCGTGACGAAGCCGCCGATCAGGCCGTCCATCAGAGCAGCCCTCCCTTGCGCGCCAGCGTACGCAGCGTCGTGTCCACGGCGCTTTCCGGCAGGCTCACCTGCAGCAGCCAGCCGAAGCCTGCCAGAAAGACGAAGGTGACGAGAAAGGCGGTGACCAGTGTCGCCCGCCAGCTCACGCCCTCGCCGAACCGCATGGTGAGGATGATCACAGCCAGCGAGGTGAGGGTGAAGCCGGCGAACCAGCTGCCCGCCGTCAGCACGCCCAGCGCCGCCAGATAGATGTGAAAGGTACGCCGTTCCTGCGGGCCGGCGAGGTCATAGCGGGCCACCGCCTCCTCGTCGTCCCCCGCCGCCGGCTCCGGGTCGGGCTTCTCAAGCGCCAGCGCCAGCAGCGCCAGCGCCATGCATGCGGCGGCGACGGCCTGTGGGTACAGGCCGGGGCCGGGCCCGTCGAAAGTCCAGTGCGGTAGCTGCAGCGCCTGCCAAAACGCCGCCGCCGCGGCGCCGAACAGGCCAAGCGCGGTGAGCCGCGCGCCGGTGAGGGCGAACATGGCCGGGCCTCACCGGGTCTTCATCCCGGATTCGGTAAGGATCTGGATGAACAGCGGCTCCATGTCCTTCATGTATTTGTAGAAATCCGCGCCGGTGCGGAACTCTGGCTGCACGCCCAGCTTGCGCAGGGTGTCCAGCACCTCCGGATCCTGCAGGGCGACGCGGAAAGCCTCCTCCATGCGGTCACGGATTTTCGGATCGACGCCTTTGGGGAAGGCGTAGCCCATCGGTCCGATGCTGATGTAGTTGAAGCCCAGCTCGCGCAGGGTCGGCACGTCCGGATATTCGGGCCAGCGGTGGGCCGACGTGGAGGCGATGAGACGCAGGTTGCCGGCCTCGATCTGCGGCTTCATCTCCGTGGCGCTCTGCAGCGTCATGTCCACGTGGCCGCCCACCGCCTGCAGCACGGATTCGGCGCCGCCTGCGAAGACAATCCAGCGCAGGTTGGCGCCGTTCAGTTTCGCCATCTGGAACAGCGGCAGCACGTTGTTGGGGCTGGTGGAGCTGTAGGTGAGGCGTTTCTGCTTCGACAGCTCGATGATGTCCTGCACGGACCTGACCGGCGAATCCTTGCGCACGCCGATGCCGTAGCGCAGCTCCGCCGCCTGTGCGATGAGGTCAAACGCTTCCCACGCCCGGAAGGGCACGTCCATCATGTGCGGGGCGGTGAGATAGGTGGAGGAGCCGACAAGGCCCATGGTGTAGCCGTCTGGCTTGCTGCGGGCGAGCTCGGCCGGTCCCAGCTGGCCGGCGCCGCCGGGCACGGCCTTGATGACGATGGTGGCGTTGAGGGTTTTCTCGATGCTGCGGGCGAGGGCGCGGGCGGTGAGCTCGGTGGCCGAGCCGGGCGGAAAGTTGTTGATGAGGGTGATTTCGCGGCTGGGCCAGTCATCGGCGGCGGCCGGGCCGGCGGCAGGGCCGAGGGCCGCTGCGGCGAGGGCGACGCCCGCCAAGGCCGCCCGTGTGGCCCGTGTGGCCCGCGCCGCCGCGGCGCGGGCCGTCGCGAGCCCTGCGCGCCAGCAGCTGGCGGTGACGACGCGTGAAGGGATGAAGGCGAAGCTCGCGGGCATGACGTCCTCCCAAAGCGTCAGATTTTTTATAACATATTCCAAATCTGGCCGCAGGCGCCGCTCCGGTCAAGCAGCAATCCCGTGTGAGCCGCACGCGGCGGGACGGGCGCCCGCGCAGGCATGAAAAAAGCGCCACGGGGCGAGGCTTCGCGCATGGGGCGACAGGCGAGGGGCGGGCGCGAACAATGCGTCCGTTGTCCGTCATGGCTGTTCGCCGTGGAATCTTGTTCAGGGCCAGGAATGATTATTGCGTCCTGCATTCGGAGTAGCTGAATCCGCCGGCGGTCTGCTGGCGGAGAAATGCGGACGTCTGTCATCTTTATTGCGCCGCCTGGCTGTCGCAGCGCTGGCGGGCGCTCCGGGACAGGGCCGGGCCGCTTCAGTCCGCAGACCCGTTCCTTCGCCGGGCAGGTGAGCGCGGAAAGGGGCGGATTACGCCGGGCGACGGCCCCGGGATCATGAGGCGCCAGGGCGAAAGGGGCCCTGCCGCCCGCCCTGGAGCGGGCGGCGTGACCTGACCGTCCCGCGTCGGGGGACGCATGCGTCGCCGCGCGGCGACTGGCGGCCGGCGCGCCGCAACCTGTCGGAGGCTGTCCCGGCGGATGGGCGTCCGCGGGAGCGCCTGGCCATTCTGGCCCGCGCGGCGCGGCCAGCCGTCCGGTCCCGCCGTCCGGGCGGGGCGTCCGGCCGTTTGCGCCGCGCGCCCGCCGGACCGTCGGGACGGCGCTGCTGTCCGGTTCCCTCAGGTCGCGCCCGTCTCAGCGCTTCTTCACGAAGCAGGCGCGCAGCACCAGCCCCTTGATGCCTTCGTAGCGGCAGTCAATCTCCTGGTCGTCGTCGGTCAGGCGGATGGAGCGGATCACCGCGCCGCGGCGCAGGATCTGGCTGGTTCCTTTCACTTTCAGGTCCTTCACCAGCACCACGCTGTCGCCGTCCGCGAGCAGGTTGCCGACGGCGTCGCGCACCTCGCGCGCCGGCTTCGCCCTGCGGGCCGCCGCGTCCTCCGGGCTCAGCCACTCGCCGGTTTCTTCGTCAAACACATAGTCGTCGGACATGGATCGCCTCCGGTGAACCCCTGCGGGCCCACGCGGCGGCCCGTCGGCGGCCCGTCGGCGGCATGGAGCACGCCGGCGGCCCATTTGTCCATCCCGACCATGTATTTTGCCGCAGCCGCTCCGGCCGTCTCAGCCTTCGGAGAGTTTCATCAGCACCAGGCCGGCCAGCACCAGGGCCGCCGCCGTCAGCCGCAGCGGCGAGGCGCTCTCGCCCAGAAACAGCACGCCGGTGATGAAGGCGCCAGCCGCGCCGATGCCCGTCCACGCCATATAGGCCACCCCCAGCGGCAGCGTGCGCATGGACCAGGCCAGCAGCACGACGCTGGCGATCATGGCGACGATGGTCACGGCGCTGGCGGCGGGGCGGGTGAAGCCTTCGGAGGCTTTCATGGAGAACGCCCAGACGATCTCGAACAGTCCGGCGATGATGAGCACGATCCAGGCCATAGGCCCCTCCTGACAAAAGGCCCGGGCCGTCCCGGATGCGCGGACCGTGGCCCCGCCGGCTGGCGGCGCGGGAGCGGTCCGTCCGGAGCCGTTGCTCCGGAAATGTCATGCGTCTTCAGTACGCGCCGGGGCGCCTGCGGTCAAGCGCGCCCGCCGGGCAAAAGCCCGTGGCGCCGGCGCGGCGCCCTATGCTAGACAGGGGAAGGACGCGCCGCGCATTACGTATAGTCATGCCGGCGGCGTCCCGGATCACGGGTTATGGGGACAGACGCAAGGTGATTGAACAGAATACGCCACGTATTGTCATCGCCGACGACCATCCGTTGTTCCGCGGCGCCCTGCGTCAGGCCATCGCCCGGATCATGCCGCAGGCGGAAATAGCCGAGGCCGGCGATTTCGCCGCCACCACGGAGGTCATCGCCGGGGGCGAGGAGCCGGACGTGGTGCTGCTCGACCTGTCGATGCCTGGCGTCCAGGGCTTTTCCGGCCTGCTTTACCTGCGCGCCCAGTATCCGGGCGTGCCGGTGGTGATCGTCTCGGGCACGGACGATCCGGCGGTCATCCGCAAGTGCATGGAGTTCGGCGCCTCCGGCTTCGTGCCGAAATCGCTGTCGGTGGAGGCCATGGGCGAGGCCCTGGCCGCGGTGCTGGCCGGCGGCGTGTGGACCCCGCCAGACGTGGACCTTTCCGCGCCCGCCGACCGCGAGACCGCGGATCTCGCCCGGCGCCTCAGCAGCCTTACGCCGCAGCAGGTGCGGGTGCTGATGATGCTCTCCGAGGGGCTGCTCAACAAGCAGATCGCCTATGAGCTGAACGTCTCGGAGGCCACCATCAAGGCGCATGTGTCCGCCATCCTGCAGAAGCTGGGCGTGGAGAGCCGCACCCAGGCGGTGATCGTGGCGGCGCGCATGGCGGCGGCGCCCTGGGCGGCCAACGCCTCCGCCTGACCCTGTGACGCGACGGACAGGCCGGCGTCATGCGCCGGCGCGACTGGCCGCGCGCACGGCGCGGCCGCAACGGAGACATGCATGGCTGGGAGCCGCGGCGGACTGAATGGTTTTCTGGGCGGATCGCCCCTGTCGGTGCTGGCGCGCTTGGCGTTCCTGTCGCTGCTGGTCGGCGCCGCCATGGCCTTTCTGGACATCACGCCGGTCGCCCTGGTGGACGGCGCCGTGCGTTTTGCGCGCCGTCTCGTCGCCAATGGCTTCGCCGTGCTGGGCGACCTTGGCATGTGGATGGCCTGTGGCGCGATGGTGGTCGTGCCGGTGTGGCTGGCGCTGCGCCTGCTCGCCCGCCGCGGCTGACGGCGCCCGGCGCCGGCTAGGGGCGGGCTGCGCGACCGCCTTTCCGGGGGGCGTTGGCCCGGCGGCCAGTGGCTGGCGCAGGCGCAGGCCGCGCCGCCCGCCGCAGCGCGGCCGTCATGGCCGGCGCCTGTTCCGGCCGCGCGCCAGAACGCGGCGGGAGACGGGGCGCCTGTGGACGGGCGGGCCGGGCGGTCCGTTTCCTCCCGCAAGCCGGCCGGCTCACGCCGCCGCTTTCGCTTCCGCTTCGGCGTCGGCGCCCACCTGGGCGGCGAGGGTTTCGCCCGTGCGCTGCAGGTGCTGCGCCAGCCCCTGGCAGATGGCCGCCGCCACCCCCGGCCCCCGATAGATCATGCCCGTATAGAGCTGCACCAGCGTCGCGCCGGCGCGGATCTTGCGCAGGGCGCTGGCCGTGTCGTCCACGCCGCCCACGCCCACCAGGGGAAAGGCGCCTTCCACCCGCAGCCACGCGTTGGCCAGCATGCGCGTGGAGGGTTCCAGCAGCGGCGCGCCGGAGAGGCCGCCGCTCTCCTTCGCCGCTGTCCGGTTCTTCAGGCTGTCCGGGCGGGCCACGGTGGTGTTGGAGACGATCATGCCGTCCACGCCGCGCCGGCGGCATGCGGCGACAACGCCGTCCAGCTCCGCCAGCGACAGGTCCGGCGCGATCTTCAGCAGCACCGGCCGCCGCGCCCCGCCGCTGGCGGCGACGGCGTCGCGCGCTTCCAGCACCCGGGCCAGCAGGTCGTCCAGCGCCGCCTCATGCTGCAGGTCGCGCAGTCCCGGCGTGTTGGGAGAGGAAATGTTGACGGTGAAATAGCTGGCCACGTCGGCGAAGGCGCGCACGCCCGCCACGTAGTCGGCCGTCCGGTCGGCGGCGTCCTTGTTGGCGCCGATGTTGACCCCGACGACGCCGCCCGGGGCCGCTCCGCCGCGCAGCCGCGCCAGCAGCCGCGCCCGCGCCGCCGCGTGCCCCTCATTGTTGAAGCCCAGCCTGTTGATCACCGCCCGGTCTTCAGTGAGGCGGAAAATGCGCGGCTTCGGATTGCCCGGCTGCGGCCGCGGCGTGACCGTGCCCACCTCCACGAAGCCAAAGCCATAGCCCAGCATGGCGTCCGGAACCCCGGCGTTCTTGTCGAAGCCCGCCGCCAGCCCCACCGGATTGGGAAAGCGCAGCCCGAAGGCCGAAACCGCCAGACGCGGATCGCCGGGCGGCGGCGCGCGGCGCGGCAGCACGCCCAGCGCGCGGATGGTCAGCCCGTGGGCGGTTTCCGGGTCAAGGGCGAACATCGCCCGGCGGACAAGGTCTTCAGGCAGCGTCATCGGCTGGCGGCTCCGGTACGCGCGGCGCGGGCCCGGCGCGCAGGGGCGCGGACGCCGCGCGCGGCGCATGGCGTGAACGGGCGGCGCGCCGCTGGCGGAGACGCCCGGCGCGCCGGCGCGCTCCGCTATACCGTAACCTGCCGCCCGGCGCAGCAGATTCCGGCGCCGGCGCCGGCGCTCCTCCGCCGTTCTGGCGGGTGACGCCAGCCGGCGCCCATGATAAGCGGATCAGGAATTGTTCAGCTTTCGGGTGGAAAGCGGGCGTCCGGGGCGCGACGCGGGCGGCGGACGCGGCGGGCTGGCGGAGCGGCGCCAGCGCGGCGAGGGGCCCGCGCCCGCCCGCACCAGCTTGATGAGGCGGTCGACAGTGGACAGCAAGCAGCCGGGCGGCATCCTGCCGGACCAGACCATCCGCGAACTCGCAGACGCCGGCGTCATCCGGGCGCCCCGTCCCCTCGACGACGGCCAGATCCAGCCCGCCAGCCTCGACCTGCGCCTCGGCGCCACCGTGTGGCGGGTGCGCGCCAGCTTCCTGCCCGGGCGCCGGCCGGTGCGCGAGCGGCTGGAGCAGCTGGCCCTGCACCGCTTCTCCCTCGAGCAGGGCGCCGTGCTGGAGACCGGCTGCGTCTATATCTCCGAAATCCAGGAGAGTCTGGCGCTGCCGCCGGAGATGTCGGCCTCGGCCAATCCCAAGAGCTCCACCGGCCGCCTCGACGTCTTCACCCGGCTGATCACCGATTACGGCGAGGAGTTCGACGTCATCCCCGCCGGATACCACGGCCCGCTCTACGCCGAGATCTCGCCGCGCACCTTCCCGGTGGTGGTGCGCGAGGGCTCGCGCCTCAGCCAGGCCCGCTTCCGCGTCGGCCCCACGCGCCTCGACGACGCGGAGCTGGCGGCGCTGCACGCCCGCGAGCCGGTGGTGAGCGCCGGCGTCGTCTCCTTCAGCGGCGGCGTGGCGGTGAGCGTCGATCTGTCCGGCTTCGGACCGGACCGCCTGCTGGGCTACCGCGCCAAGCGCTTCACCGGCCTCGTCGACGTGGACCGCGTCGGCGCCTGCACCGTGGCCGACTACTGGGAGCCGCTGCACGCCGACGGCTCCGGCTCGCTGATCCTCGACCCCGGCCAGTTCTACATCCTCGCCTCGCGCGAGGCGGTGACGGTGCCGCCCGACTACGCCGCCGAAATGACGCCGTTCGATCCGCTGGTGGGCGAGTTCCGCGTGCACTACGCCGGCTTTTTCGACCCCGGCTTCGGCCACGGCGTCGCCGGCGGGGCGGGGGCGCGGGCGGTGCTGGAGGTGCGCTCCCGCGACGTGCCCTTCATCATCGGCGACGGCCAGATCGTCGGCCGCCTGGTGTATGAACGCATGCAGCGGCGCCCGGCGCGCCTCTATGGCCAGAACGGCTCCAGCTACCAGGGGCAGGGGCTGAAGCTCTCCAAGCACTTCCGCGGCTGAGCGCCGCCCGGCGGGGCGCTAGCGCGCCGGCCGGCGCGGCGGCGCGGCCCGCGCCGCCCGCGGCCCGGCCCAGAGGATGTGCCGGTTGAGGATCGCCGCCGCCAGCTCCACGTGCCCGGCGCGCAGCGCCGCCAGAATGGCGCGGTGGTCGCGGTCGGTGGGCGCCTCCCACTCGGCGCGCCAGCCGCAGAACAGGAAGCGGGCGCTGGCCTTGTGCAGGTCGCTGATCGCCGCCAGCAGCCGCGGCATGCGGCAAGGCTCCAGCAGCAGGGTGTGAAAGCGCCGGTTGGCCTCCTCCCAGGCGTGGACGTCGGCAGCGCGCTCGCCGGCGCGCGTCGCCTCCTCGGCGGCCTCCAGAATGGCCGGCGTCAGCCGCGGCGCGGCGTTGCGCAGCGCCAGCACCTCCAGGGCGGCGCGCATCTGCGCCACCTCCTTCACGTCTTCGGCGGTGAAGCCGGCCACGCGCACGCCGCGGCGCGGTTCGCTCACCGCCAGTCCCTGCGCCTCCAGCCGCCGGAACGCCTCGCGCACCGGCACGTGGCTGGCGCCGAACGCCTCCGCCACATGGTCCTGGCGCAGGCGCGTTCCCGGCGCCAGCTCGCCGGAAATGATGCGCTCCGCCAGCGCCTTGCAGATGCGTGTCGCGATGGTGTCGCGGGGCGTGTCGGTCATCGTCGCGGCTCCTGGGCTGACCGGACAGCGGATAGCGGAACCGCGGCCGGATGCAACCGCGACGTGCGGCGCCGGCGCCGCCGCGGCCGCCGGTCCGCGGCGTTTTTTTGACAAGGGAGGCGGCTGTGCTAGCTTGCCCCCTGCATTCACAACGTGGGACACCCGGTCACATGCCTGACGAAGGCGGCAGTACAGGCGACGACAGCCACCAGCGAACACGGCTGGCCCCGGCTCCGGGCGCCAGCGTCCCCTTTCTCCCGCGCAGCATCAGGCCCCGGCAGGCGCACGCCTTGGATCAGCCGATCCGGGGATTTTTGCGTTTGCGCGACCGTTCCCCAGGGTAACCGACAATGGAGTTCCTCGCGGATCCAAATATCTGGATCGGCCTCGCCACACTGATCCTGCTCGAGATCGTCCTGGGCGTCGACAACCTGGTGTTCATCGCCATTCTGGCGGACAAGCTGCCGCCGGCGCAGCGCAACCGGGCGCGGGTGACCGGCCTGGCCCTCGCCCTGGCGATGCGTCTCGTGCTGCTGGCCTCGATTTCCTGGATCGTGACGCTGCGCGCGCCGCTGTTCTCGGCCGGGCCGTTCACCTTCTCGGGGCGGGATCTCATCCTGATCCTGGGCGGCGTGTTCCTGCTGGCCAAGGGCACCATGGAGCTGCACGAGCGCCTTGAGGGCGGCCAGAAGCCCAGGGGCGGCCGGGTGGTGCACGCCGTGTTCTGGCAGGTGATCGTGCAGATCGTGGTGCTGGACGCGGTGTTCTCCCTGGACAGCGTCATCACCGCCGTGGGCATGGTGGACCGGCTGTGGGTGATGATGCTGGCGGTCATCGTCGCCATGGGGGTGATGGTTCTGGCGTCGCGGCCGCTGATGGCGTTCGTGTCGCGCCACCCCACGGTGGTGATCCTCTGCCTCGGCTTCCTGATGATGATCGGCTTCAGTCTGGTGGTGGAGGGCTTCGGCTTTCACATTCCCAAGGGCTATCTCTACGCGGCCATCGGCTTCTCGGTGCTGGTGGAGGCGGCCAACCAGCTGGGGCGGCGCAACCGGGAGCGGCTGATCAGCACCGGCGACCTGCGCGAGCGCACCTCGGAGGCGGTGCTGCGGCTGCTGGGCGGTCGCGTGGGCGAGGAGCCGCTGGGCGAGACGGTGGACGTCATCGCCGGCAAGGCGGCCAGCAGCGGCCTGTTCCGCGAGGAGGAGAAGGACATGATCCGCGGCGTGCTCGACCTTGGCGGGCGCCCCGTGAGCTCGATCATGACCCCGGCCAATGAGGTGGAGTGGCTCGACCTGAACGACAGCCCCGGGCGGCTGCGCGAGGCGATCCGGCGCCTCACGCACAGCCGGGTGGTGCTGGCGCGCGACAGCGTGGACGATTTCATCGGCGTGGCGCTGACCCGCGACCTGCTCAACCATCTGGCCGACGGCCGGCCGATCGACTGGACGCGGGTGACGCGCCAGCCCGTGGTGGTGCCGGAGACCACCGACGTGCTGAAGGTGATGGAGCAGCTGCGCCGCTCGCGGGTGCAGATGGTGATGGTGGTGGACGAATATGGCTCGCTGGAGGGCATCGCCACGCCCACCGACGTGCTGGAGGCGATCGCCGGCGAGTTTCCGGACATGGACGAGCAGGCGGCGGCGGCGGTGCGCCAGGCCGACGGCTCGCTGCTGGTGGACGGCTTCATGGACATCCGCCAGCTCAGCGCCCTGCTGGGACGGGATCTGGTGGACGACGCCAACCGCTACTCCACCCTGGGCGGCTATATCCTGACCCAGCTGGGCTATCTGCCGCGGGCGGGCGAGACGGTGGACGTGGACGGCCTGCGCCTTGAGGTGGTGGATCTGGACAAGCGCAGCATCGGCAAGGTGCGCCTGACCATGCTGGAGCCGCAGGCGGCCGCCTGAGCGGGGCCGCGCCGCCAGGCCCGCCCGTGGATAGCGCAGGGCGGGGGGATTGCTGGTCCGGGGCGAAGCAGGTAAAAATCCCTCGCGCTCCGGAGCGTCAGGCCGCGGCAGGCGGCGCAGGTCGGTCCGGTTCCGGCGCGGGCGTAGTTCAGTGGCAGAACGACAGCTTCCCAAGCTGTATGTCGAGGGTTCGATTCCCTTCGCCCGCTCCAGCTTTCCCTTCGGCGGCTCGCGGGAAAAAAGGTGGCCGGCCTCTGCAAGTCATGTCGACGCCGGGTCGTCATTTCGGAAATCGCATTCCACGCTGATTTTGCGGCTAGGCATGGATTCCTTGCCCCTGGGAACTGTGGGCGACTCTCCCCGGTCTTGCCGTGCCCTGTTTTGGACTGATGGCGGAGACCTGCCGGTCAGGCGGCATGTCCGCCTTCGCCGTCGTCACTGATGTCTTCTCCCGTCAACTCCTCGGATCCGAGGCTTGTGAGCTGCCGTTTCAATTCGTCTAGATGTTGCTGAAAAGCGTTCTGAAGTTTTTGAATATTTACTGATAGCCACTCCATAATCTCAGGCCATTTTTCTTTATTATATCCATCTATATCAGCGCCATACGCTATGACGCTTTGCTTGTTGTCGTCCATTCTCCGCCAGTTCAGCGGCGCGCCAAATGCGTGCTCTATTTCGTTCTTTCGGCTGTAGAGCTGGTCAAATAGCCACTTGTTTTCTTCTCGCACCGCGCGATTTAGCGAAACTTCAACGCGGGCAACATCCCGGCCAAAAATAAGCGTATATGGACAGCCCCGCAGGCCAGATCCGGCGCAAAGCCAGTGATCCTTGGAGGGGCTTATGTTGCTGAAGCGCGTGACACCGTCACGGCGTAATTTCTCCAGCATGCCTGTCCAGAATTGCTGTCGCAAAATATGACGTTGTTTCCATCGTCCCTGATTGGTGTTCTCTTCGGCTTCTTTTGTGGAGACGCCAATCATATAGTCCGCCGCCTCCGGCGGCGGGATTATTTGCTGGAGATCAATAAAAATTTCTTCTTCATATACGTAGGGAATGACGCGAAAGCACTGGGCTTTGATGCCCCGGCTCAGTAGCCAAAGCACCGTGGCGGTCACCTCCCGGCGAAAGTTGGCCGCGATAAATATCATGCGCTGACCGTTTCCGGGATTAATGATGGCTTCGTCGATTTCCTCAACTTCAAGGAAGTCACAAATTTTCTCGGCAGCTACAGCCCCGGGCTCATGTTTGTTAAGGTACTGTTGATAAATATCAATAATTTGATTGCGCGTCAATCCGGAGACATACGCGGTATATTTCAGGGCTTGCCAAGTTACGTCCCGTCCAGAATCATCCAGTTTGTTTTCAATAACGACAAGATTTCCCTCTTTGTCTAACGCAAGAAGGTCCAGGCGCTCTCGCGTTTCGTCGAACCCGTCGAATTCTTTTTGAATGATAAGCAGCTCTTCCCCGAGCGCATCGGGCTGATGTAAAATCCATTCCTGCAAGTTGTCGCGCTCACGTAAGCCGAGCTGGGAGAAGCTTTTTCTGGCGAGACGCGTAATACGATTGTTTACCCGGTCGACGCGAAACATCTTTTACCCTCTCCGGGCAAATCGCCAGCGCTTAGCGCGCTGGCGCAGACAGACAGCCTGTGGCGGAGCAATTTGTCCTGTAGGAGCCTGTCTTGTAAAGGCTGGGCTGCTGAAGAGACTCCCGGGATACTCATTGAACAGGGATGTGCCTGTGCGCGGCGGAGCTTATGCCCGCTCTGGGCGGGCGTGCATCGCCGGCGCGTCGTTCGCCGCCGGAACACGCGGCCGCGGCCGCCAGCGCGCCGCCGCCGCCCGCGCCTCCGCCAGGGCGGCCGGAGACAGCGTCGCGGCGATCTCGTCGCGCCGGCGCGCCGCCTCCTGGTCGCCGCGGCGCGCGGCGATCTCGAACCACTTCAGCGCCTCGGCCGCGTCCGCGGCCTCGCCAAGCCCGCGGCTCAGCAGCACGCCCAGATTGTACTGGCTGTCGCCCACCCCATGCTCCGCCGCCTGGCGGAACCAGCGCGCCGCCGCCACGTAATCCTGCCGGCCCGCCGCGCCGCTGGCGTGCAGCACCGCCAGATTGTGCATGGCCAGCACATTGCCCTGCTTCGCCGCATGTTCGTACAGCGTCAGCGCCTTGCGGTAATCCTGCGGAACGCCGGCGCCCTTCTCGTACAGCCGCGCCAGACGCTGCTGCGCCGGGGCGTGGCCGCGCGTCGCCGCCTTCTCCAGCAGCGAGGCGGCCAGCTTCGGCGAGGCCACGTTCACCCCCTCGGCGATGCGGTCCGCCACCGCATAAAGCGCGGCGAGGTCATTGACGATGGACGGCGGCTGCGGGCCGGCCGGCAGTTGCGCCTGGCTCCTGTCGGCCGCCGCATAGGCGGGCGTCACGCCCATGTCGGCCTGGGCGAACAGCATGCCCGGCAGCGACCGCAGCACCGGCGCCAGCAGGGGCGCCGAGCCCGCCGCCACCACCGCCGCCGTCACCCACAGCAGGCCCTTGCCGCTCAGCCAGCTCTTCATCCGTCCGCGCGGGCCCGGCTGGGCCGGCAACTGCGGCCGCGCGGCGGCGGCGCGCCGCGCGCCGCCGCGCCTGGCGGCGGCGATCAGCCGCGAGCGCACTTCCGCAGCGGAAGGCGTCGCCCCGGCGGTGATGACCTCGTCCGCAGCCATGTTCAGGGCCGCGGCCCGCGGCAGCTTCGGCGCCGCGTCCTCCGTCACGGCTCCGTCCGGGGCGGCCCCGGCCGCCGGTGCCGCGTGCCGGAGCGCCGCCATGGCGGCGGCGTGCGCCTCGGCGTCGGCCTTCTCCGCCGCCTCGCGCGTGGCGCGCAGCTGCGCGGTGAGGGCGGCCACGCTCTCCTGCAGCGCCCCCAGCCGGCTCTCCACCCGCGCGATCGAAAGATCCTGTCCGGCGCTGGCCTCGGCCAGCTCCGCCCGCACGGCCGCCGCCAGCTGGCCGGGGTCGGCGGTCACGGGCCGCTCCCGCGCCGGGGCCACATGGGTGACGATGCGTTCGGCCGCCGCGTCGATGGCGCGCAGCACCGGCGTGGTCACCGCCTCTTCAAGTCCGGCCGGCAGGCGCGCGCCCGCTTCGGCCACCGCTTCGGCCAGCAGGGCGCGCAGCCGCTCCTCCGGCAGGTCGCGCCCGATGGCGCCGTCGATCCGGGCGCCGAGCTCGCCGAGCCGGGCCTCAAGCCATCCGAGCCCGTCATCCCCGCGCCCCGCCGCCTGCTGGCCGGCGCCTGCTTCGGCCACCGCCTCGGCTACCAGGGCGCGCAGCCGCTCCTCCGGCAGGCCGCGTCCGATGGCGTCCTCGAGCCGGGCGCCCAGTTCGCCAAGCCGGGCCTGCACCTGGCCCAGCCCGTCCTCCAGGCGCTGCGCCGGGTGCTGCGCCAGCGCGCGGGTCACGTCGGCCACCGCCTCGGCCAGCAGGGCGCGCAGATGCTCCTCCGTGGGGCGGCGGCCGATGGCGTCGTCGAGGCGGGCGCCCAGTTCGCCGAGCCGGGCCTCGACATGGCCCAGCCCGTCCTCCAGCCGCCACGCCGGATGCTGGCTCAGCGTGCGGGTGAGGTCGGCGAGATGGTCGTCCACCTGGTCAAGGCGCGCGTCGAGCCCCGCCTGCACCGCCTCGGAGACGGTCCGGGGCAGGGCGGCGATCTCCTGCAGCTGCAGGCTCATGGGGCCGGCGGCGCCGGCCGGCGGCTGCGGCAGGCTGGAGAGGGCGCGCGCCACCGCGCGGGCCACCGCCGCCTCAACCTGCGCCTCAAGCGTATTTGCTTCCGGCGCAGCCGCGGACGCTGCGGCAGGCGCCGGACGGGCTTCGGCCTCCTGGCGGAAATCCGGCGCGCGCGCGGCGGGGGCCGCAGCAGAACGGCCGGTGTCCTGCGTTATTTCCTGGGCATAGCGGGCGATGCGCGCCGCCACGCGAGCGTCGCCCGCTACGTCAGCCTCCGCTCCGGGGAGCGGAAAGCCGCTCCCCGCGGATGTGACATCTGGACGCAGACGGATCGTTTCTGGGACGAAACGTGTGACGTTTGTCGGAGTCTGGGTCGCCATCTGCGCGCCGCCATTTTTCCCGGAAAGTCCGTTTCTCGGCGCCGCCGCGATGGCAGATGCCGGCGAACCCGGCGTCATCGGCAGGCGGCGCGCTTCGTCCCACTGTCTCCGCACATGGTAAACAATGCATTAACCGCCGGCGCCGGCGCCTGCACGATGGTCAGCCCCGACGTTGATCCGCCCGTTTTCGTCACTTGTTGCGGCTCGCGAAAAATTGAGTAACGTCATCCTCGCAACCGTTCCTCGGGGGGGAGGGATATGACAACGCAAAACGTCGCGAGCGTTCGCGAAGATGGAAGAATGCGTGCAACTGCGTTAGACGGGAGGGGCGTCGGCGCGGATGCAGCGGGTGGAAAGACGCAGGAGCACTATCTCATCGGAGATCTGGCCCGTGATTTCGGGGTGACCCTGCGGGCCCTGCGTTTCTATGAGGACAAGGGCCTCCTGCGCCCGGCGCGCCGCGGCGCCGTCCGGCTCTACAGCGAGCGGGACCGCCAGCGCCTCGTCATCATCCTGAAAGGCAAGCAGCTTGGCTTTACGCTCAGCGAAATCGCCGGGATGATCGCGCGCAACGAGAATGATCTCGCCGGCGCGAGCGAAGGGCTGACCCTGCGGCTCTCAGTGGAGCAGATCACCGAGCAGATCAATCACCTGCAGGCCCAGAAGCGCGACATCGAGGCGGCCATCGCCGAGCTTGAGGCCAGCCGCGCCCAGGCGCTGGCGCGGCGTCTGGGCTGAGCCTCGCAGGCGGACGGAGCCGGCTGGTCCGTTCCGTCCGCTCCCGGAAACCGCCCTTTTCCGGAGCCGTCATGCAGGCGGCCAGTCATCGCGAACATGAAGACAGGTCCGGCGGAGGCAAAACCGCCGGATTCTCCAGGTGCGCCGCGGGGGGCGGCGCTACGGCGCGCCGTTCACGCCAGTCCCGCCTGTACGGGCCTGTTTTTGTCGTGCTCTCCCGCAGGCGGCGTGCGCGCCAGCAACGGCCGGCGAACCGTTCCTGACGCCCGAATTATACCGAATTCGGCGCGCGAAATTCATGCGACCGAATGGCGCTGCCGGCGGGGGAATGCCCGGCCGCGCGCCGCTGCGCCGGGGCGCCGGGGCGCCGTCCGCGCCCGCCTTCCGGCCGTTCCCGCGCCTTATGCGACCAAAGTCGGGGGCGTGGCGCGGTCGCTGCTGGCTGGCAAAATTTTGCCATCAATAACAGTGTGTTATCGCAATTTCCGCGCCGCCCGGCGCGCCGGGCGGGCGGCCGGCGCCGGCGCGGCGGCCTTCAATGGCGCGGCGGATTGGTTTATATGTGAACTATTCCGGACGGGTTTCGCCGGGGACAGGCGCCCGCGCGGCCAGGCCCGCGGGGGCGGACGTCCTGGCGGCCGGTTCCCGGAGCGCCGCGGACCGGCGCGACGGCGCCCCGCCGCCGCAGGCCGCGCGCAGGCGCCGGTCCGGCGCCCGTCTTCTCCCGCAAGGTTCCGCGGGGGAGGCTGGAGACTGATCAGGCGACGCGTTCGCCGCCAGGAGATGCCCATGCCCACCTACAAGGCGCCCGTTGATGACGTCATGTTCCTGCTCAGGGACGTGCTTGAACTGGAGAAATACGCCGACCTGCCGGGGTTCGCCGACGCGAGCCCGGACATGGTGGAGGCGATCCTCCGCGAAGGCGCCCGGATCTGCGAGGAAGTCCTGCAGCCGCTCAACGCCAGCGGCGACCAGGAGGGCTGCCGCCGCCATGACGACGGCTCGGTGACCACGCCGAAAGGTTTCCGCGAGGCCTATGAGGCCTTCGCCGCCGGCGGCTGGATGGGGCTCGCCGCCAGCCCCGAATATGGCGGCCAGGGCCTGCCCTATACCGTCGCGGCGGCCATGAACGAGTTTTCCTCCGCCGCCAACATGGCCTTCTCCATGTATCCGGGCCTCACCATGGGCGCGGCGGCGGCGCTGTACGTGCACGGGTCGGAGGAGATCAGGCGCACCTATCTGCCCAACATGCTTTCGGGCAAATGGTCCGGCACCATGAACCTCACCGAGCCGCACTGCGGCACGGACCTCGGCCTGCTGAAGACGAAGGCGACGCGCAATCCGGACGGGACCTTCTCCGTCACCGGCTCCAAGATCTTCATCTCCGCCGGCGAGCACGACCTCACCGAGAACATCGTCCATCTGGTGCTGGCCCGCATCGAGGGCGCGCCGGCGGGCGTGAAGGGCATCTCGCTGTTCGTCGTGCCGAAGTTCCTGGTGAATGCGGACGGCTCTCTGGGGGGGCGCAACGCGGTGCGCTGCGGCTCCATCGAGCACAAGATGGGCATTCACGCCAACGCCACCTGCGTCATGAACTATGAGGGCGCCACGGGCTGGCTGGTGGGCGAGGAGAACCGCGGCCTCAACGCCATGTTCGTGATGATGAACGAGGCGCGACTGGGCGTGGCCATCCAGGGGCTGGCCCAGTCCGAGGTCGCCTACCAGAACGCCGCCGCCTACGCGAAGGAGCGCCTGCAGGGCCGCGCCCTCACCGGGCCGGCGGCGCCGGACAGGCCGGCCGATCCGATCATCGTCCATCCGGACGTGCGACGCACGCTGATGACCATCCGCGCCTTCAATGAGGGCGCCCGCGCCCTGATGCTGTGGACGGCGCTGAAGAGCGACATCGCCCACCGATCGCCGGACAGGGCGGCCGCCGAGGCGGCCGACGACGTGCTCGGCCTGATGACTCCCGTGCTCAAGGGCGTGTTCACCGATTGCGGCTTCGACAACACCGTGCGCGCCCAGCAGATGTTCGGCGGCCACGGCTACATCGTCGAGACCGGCGTGGAGCAGTTCGTGCGCGACGCGCGCATCGCCATGATCTATGAGGGCGCCAACGGCATCCAGGCGCTGGACCTGGTGGGCCGCAAGCTGGCGCGCAACGGCGGCCGCGCCGCCATGATCTTCTTCGGCGAGCTGCAGGGCTTCATCAGCGAAAACGCCGGCGACGAAAACCTCGCGCCCTTCCTCAAGGCGCTGGCAGAGTCCGCCGGCCACCTGCAGCAGGCCACCATGTGGCTGATGCAGAACGGCGCGAAGGATCCCGACAACGCCGGCGCCGCCAGCCATGACTACATGCACATGGCCGGCCTGGTGGCCATCGGCTACATGTGGGCGCGCATCCTCAGGGCCCTGTACGCGAAGAAGGCCGCCGGCGAGACCCTGTCGCCGGCGCTGGAGACCAAGTTCGCCCTGGCCGACTTCTACGCCCGGCGCATGCTCCCGGAAACCGGCGCGCAGCTCGCCCGCATCCGCTCCGGCGCCGCGACGGTGATGGCGCTGCCGGCCGGGGCGTTCTGATCTGGCGCATGCGGCGCCGCCCCGCCCGGGCGGCGCCGTTTTTTCACAGGCGGCGGCCCTGCGGCCGCCCGTCCGGCCGCGGCCGGCGGCAGGCGTCGCCGCGCCGCCCGCCCGGTTCCGACCTGGAGGCCCACGATGGCTGAAGCCTTTATCTACGACGCCGTCCGCACGCCGCGCGGTCGCGGCAAGAAGGACGGCACCCTGCACGAGTGCTCGACCCTCAAACTGGCGACCACGGTCCTGGAAGCCATTCGCGACCGCAACGGGCTGGACACCCGCCTGGTGGACGACGTCATTCTCGGCTGCGTCGATCCGGTGGGGGAGGCGGGCGGCGACATCGCCCGCGCCGCGGCGCTGGCCGCCGGCTATGGCCATCACGTGCCCGGCGTGCAGATCAACCGCTTCTGCGCCTCCGGTCTTGACGCGGTGAACTTCGCCGCCGCCCAGGTGATGAGCGGCCAGCATGACATGGCCATCGGCGGCGGCGTTGAGTCCATGAGCCGCGTCGGCATGGGCGCCGCCGGCGGCGCCTGGCCGATGGATCCGGCGGTGGCGGTGAAGGCCTACTTCATGCCCCAGGGCGTTTCGGCCGACCTCATCGCCACCAGATACGGCTTCAGCCGCGACGACGTGGACGCCTACGCCGTGGAGAGCCAGAGGCGCGCCGCCCGCGCGTGGGCGGAGGGGCGTTTCGCGAACTCGGTGACGCCGGTGCGCGACATCAACGGCGTCACCATTCTTGACCGCGACGAGCACATGCGTCCCAACGCCGACATGCAGGCGCTGGCGCAGCTGCAGCCCTCCTTCGCCCAGGTGGCGCAGATGGCCGGCTTCGACCAGGTGGCCATCCAGGCCTATCCGGAGGTGGAGCGGCTCAACCACGTGCATCACGCCGGCAATTCCTCCGGCATCGTCGACGGCGCCGCCGCGGTGCTGGTCGGCAGCCGCGCGGCGGGGGAGAAGGCGGGGCTGAAGCCGCGCGCCCGCATCCGCGCCTTCGCCAATATCGGCTCGGAGCCGGCGATCATGCTTACCGGGCCCATCGACGTCACCCGCAAGCTGCTGGCCCGCGCCGGCATGGGCATCCGCGACATCGACCTGTTCGAGCTCAACGAGGCCTTCGCCGCGGTGGTGCTGCGCTACATGCAGGCCTTCGACATCGACCCGGCGATCATGAATCCCAACGGCGGCGCCATCGCCATGGGCCATCCGCTCGGCGCCACCGGGGCGATGATCCTCGGCGCGGCGCTGGACGAGCTGGAGCGCACCGGCGGGCAGACCGCGCTGGTCACCCTGTGCGTCGGCGCCGGCATGGGCACGGCCACCATCATCGAGCGGGTCTGATCCGCGCCTCGCAGCCCCGCCGGCGCGGCGGGGCCCCGGAACACTCGCGTTCGCCGCCGGCGCAGGGCCCGCCGCCCCGGCCGGAACGCCACGACAGCGGGAGACAGCACATGAGTCTCGGCCAGTTTCGCATCGATGTGGACGCCGATGGCGTCGCCCTGGTGACCTGGGACCAGCCCGGCGCGCCGATGAACGTCATCAACCTGGCGATGATGGAGGAGTTCGGCCAGGTCATCGACCGCATCGCCTCGGACGCCGCCATCCGCGGCGCCGTGATCGCCTCAGGCAAGGACAGTTTCTCCGCCGGCGCCGATCTCAACATGCTGCAGGGCGCGCGGCAGGAGTACGCGCGGCTCGCCGCCAGCGACGGGGAGACGGCGGCGCGGGCGTTCTTCCAGGAAACCCGCCGCCTGTCGCAGCTGTACCGGCGGCTGGAGACCTGCGGCAAGCCGGTGGCGGCCGCCATCCGCGGCCTCGCCCTTGGCGGCGGCTTCGAGCTGGCGCTGGCCTGCCATTACCGGGTGATGGCCGACGACGCGGCGACGAAGGTGGGGCTGCCGGAAATCCAGGTGGGGCTCATCCCCGGCGGCGGCGGCGCCCAGCGCATCGCGCGCCTGCTGGCCACGCCGGACGCGCTGCAGTTCCTGTTCCGCGGCCAGCAGTTCGACGCCGCCCGGGCCCGCGGCATGGGCCTCGTCCATGAGGCGGCGGCGCCCGGCGAGGTCGTCAGCGCGGCGAAGGCGTGGATCCTCGGCGGCGGCAAAGGCGTGGCCCCCTGGGACGCGCCCGGCTTCCGGCCGCCCTCCGGCAAGGTGTTCTCGCCGCTGGGCATGCAGGTGTTTCCGGCCGCCAACGCCATCTACCGCAAGGAGACGTACGGCAACTACCCGGCGGCGCGGGCGATTCTCTCCTGCGTCTATGAAGGGCTGCAGCTGCCGTTCGATCTGGCGCTGCAGGTGGAGAGCCGTTACTTCGCCCATGTCCTGCGCACGCCGGAGGCGGCGGCGATGATCCGCTCGCTGTTCGTCTCCATGAACGAGCTGAACAAGGGCGCCCGCCGGCCTGCGGGCGCGCCGCAGACGCGGCTGCGCCGCGTCGGCGTCGTCGGCGCCGGCTTCATGGGCGCGGGCATCGCCCATGTGAGCGCCCGCGCGGGCCTTGAGGTGACGCTCGTCGACCGCGACCAGCAGACTGCGGAGCGCGGCAAGGCCCATGCGGAGAAGCTGGCCGCGGACGAGGTGCGCAAGGGGCGCGCCACGCCGGAGCAGCGCGACGCCCTGCTGGCGCGCATCGTCCCCACCTCTGATTACGGCGCGCTGAAAGGCTGCGACCTGGTGATCGAGGCGGTGTTCGAGGATCCGCAGGTGAAGGCGCAGGTCATCGCCAGCGTGGAGGCGGCCGTCGGCGGGGACGCGGTTCTCGCCTCCAACACCTCGACCCTGCCCATCACCGGCCTCGCGAAGCATGCGTCGCGGCCGGAGAACTTCATCGGCGTCCACTTCTTCTCCCCGGTGGAGAAGATGCTGCTGGTGGAGCTGATCGTCGGCAGGCAGACCGGCGAGCGGGCCCTTGCCGTGGCCATGGATTACGTGCGGCTGATCCGCAAGACGCCGGTGGTGGTCAATGACGCCCGCGGCTTCTTCGCCAACCGCTGCGTCGGCGCCTATGTCCAGGAGGGCCACCTGATGCTGCTGGAGGGCGTGCCGCCGGCGATGATCGAGAACGTCGGCCGCATGGCCGGCATGCCGGTGGGGCCGCTGGCGCTGAACGACGAGGTCGCCATCGATCTCGCCCTGCGCATCGCCCGCGCCACGAAGGCGGAGGAGGGGCCGCAGGCGGTGGACCCGGACCAGTACGCCCTGCTGGAGGCCATGGTGGAGGGCGAGGGCCGTCTCGGCCGCAAGAACGGCAAGGGGTTCTATGACTATTCCGGAGATGGCGGCAAGCGCCTGTGGCCCGGGCTGGCGAAGTTCCAGAAAACCAGGCTCGATCCCGATACGCTGGACGTGACCGAGCTGAAGCAGCGCTTCCTCGTCGCCCAGGCGCTGGAGGCGGCGCGCAGCCTTGAGCAGGGCATCGTCACCGATCCGCGCGAGGCGGACGTGGGCTCCATCATCGGCTTCGGCTTCGCTCCGTTCACCGGCGGCGTGCTCAGCTACATCGACGGCATGGGCGCGGCGAATTTCGTGGCCCTGTGCCGGAAACTGGAGGCGAAATACGGGCCGCGCTTCGCCCCGAACGGCCAGCTGCTCGACATGGCCCGGACCGGCGGCTCCTATTACCCGAAGCCGGCCGCGGCGGCGGCCGCCTGAGCGGCCCCCCGGCGCGGGAGCGGCGCGCGGCCGGAATGGCCGTCTCCCCCGGGGCGGCGTTTCCCCGGGGCCGGCGGGGCGGCCTCCTGACAGGCCGGCGAAAAGGTCTTGCGGCGCAATCGGACGGGCCGCGTCGCCATGCCGGCGCCGCGGACCGTCTCCTGTTCCGCGCGCGGCCGCGCCGCGGCGGCCGTCAGGCGTCGTCGTCCAGGCTCGCGCGCTGCAGCGTCTCGGTGGCGGCCAGCCGCGCCCGCCACTGGGTGAGCAGGGCGCGCAACGCCGCCGGTTTCAGCGGCTTGTGCAGCACGTGGGCGTTTTTCTCCTGGGCGGCGGCGCGCACTTCCGGCGAGCGGTCGGCGGTGAGCAGCAGGGCGTAGACCTCCGGTCCCAGCCGCCAGCGCAGGCGGGTGATCGCCTCCAGCCCGTCGCTCTCGTCGAGATGGTAGTCGGCGATGATGACGTCCGGGGTGAAGCGGCGCGCGCCGAGGGCGCGGTTGGCCTCCTCGAGGCTGCGGCCGGTGACCACGTCGCAGCCCCAGCCTTCCAGCAGCATCTGCATGCCGTCCAGAATCGCCGGCTCATTGTCGATGGCCAGCACCCGCAGGCCGGTGAGCGGCGTGCTCGCCGCCGGGGCGACGCGGCTTTCGGCCTGGGGCAGCGGCTCGCGGATCGCCACGGTGACGGCGAACACCGAGCCGCGGCCCGGCTTCGAGCTGAGCGACACCTTGTGGTTGAGCACATGGGCGATGCGCTCGACGATGGAGAGGCCAAGGCCAAGGCCGCGCGCCTCGCGCATGCCCTGGTCGAGCCGCTGGAACTCGCGGAAAATCAGCCGCTGCTTGGATTCGGGGATGCCGAGACCGGTGTCCGCCACCTCGATGCGCAGCCGGTCGCCGCGGCGCCGGCAGCCCACCAGCACCTTGCCGGAGGGCGTGTACTTGATGGCGTTGGAGATGAGGTTCTGCAGCAGCCGCCGCAGCAGCCGCCGGTCCGAGCGCACGTGCAGCGAGCAGGGCAGCACCCTCAGCTTCAGCCCCTTCTGGGTGGCCATGGGCGCGAATTCGCGCTGCAGCTGCTCCAGCAGCGGCCCGATGGGGAAAATGGTGAACTCGGCCCGCATCTGCCCGGCGTCGAGGCGCGAGATGTCGAGCAGGGCGGTGAGGATCTCCTCCACCGCGTCGAGGGAGCTGACGATGCTTTCGATGGTCTGGCGGTCTTCGTCCGCCGGCTTCATGCGCTCGGTGAGGGCGGCGGCGTACAGGCGGGCGGCGTTGAGCGGCTGCAGGATGTCGTGGCTGGCGGCGGCGAGGAAGCGGGTCTTGGACTGGTTGGCCTCCTCGGCCTCGGCCTTGGCGCGGGTGAGGGCCTCGTTGAGGCGCATCAGCTCCTGGGTGCGCTCCTCCACGCGTTTTTCCAGGGTTGCGTAGGCGGCCTCCAGCGCCTCCTCCGCCTCCACCTCCCGGGTCACCTCGGTGTAGGTGATGACGTAGCCGCCGCCGGGCAGCTTGTTGGAGCGGATCTCGATGACGCTTTTGCCCGGGTAGAGCTTCACCCGCTGCGGCGGGCCGTCGCTGAGCAGGCTGGCGAGGCGCTCGGCCACCAGGTCGTCGACATTGCCGGGGCCATAGGCGCCGCGGCGGGCGTTGAAGGTGACCACGGCGTCGAGGCCCACGCCGACGCGCACCAGGTCCGGCGGCAGGTCGTAGAGGTCCACGAAGGCCTTGTTCCAGGCCAGGATGCGCATCTCCCGGTCCAGGATGGTGATGCCCTGCTGCGCGTGGTCGAGCGCGTTCTGCAGGACGTCGCGATTGTACTGGATGGCGGCGGAGGCGTCGTCCAGCAGTTCCATGGCGTCGCGTGAGGACAGCTTCTCCCGGCTGTTGAGCAGCGACAGCATCAGCCGCGACGAGGCGGCGCCCATCACTGACGACAGCAGGTGTTCGGCGAAACGGATGGTCTGGATGTCGGCGGGGGCCGGGCCGCAGGCGGGCGCGCTGCGGGTGGCGCTGAAACTGTCGAAGGCGGCGCGCGCGCGCTCTTCGCCCAGATAGCGCGCCACCGCCCGGTACAGGTCGTCGAACGAGGCGATGCCGCGCATCGGCACCGGGCTCTGGCTCATGCCGGGCTCCGGCGCGAGGAAGGCGTGGGCCTGAAGCCGCTCGATGGCGCTGGCGGGACGGAGAAGCGAAAACAGCACATAGCAGACAATGTTGAGGCCGAGGCTCCACAGGACCCCCGGCGTGATGTCTCCGGGCGCGGCGCCGGTGAGCAGCGCCGGATTGATGACGTGCGCCCCGAAGGGGCCGGTCAGGAAGGGCTCGCGCAGGCTGGCCGGATCGGCGATGGCCGGCAGCAGCAGCATCCACGCCCAGGCCAGCCAGCCGGCGGCGAGGCCTGCGGCCGCGCCCAGCGCCGTGCCGCGCCGCCACGCCATGCCGCCGAAAAAAGCCGGCGCGATCTGCGCGATGGCCGCGAACGACAGCAGCCCCGTGGACACCAGCGCCGCCTCGCCGGCATGGGCGTTATAAAGGTAGGCCAGCGCCATCGCCAGCATGATCGAGCAGCGGCGGATGCCCAGCACCACCGGCGCCATGTCCGTGCGGATGCGGTAGCCGCGCGCCGCCCGCGCCGAGCGCCAGCGCAGCACCAGCGGCATCACCAGGTCGTTGGAGATCATGATGGCCAGCGCCACCGAGTCGACGATGATCATCGCCGTCGCCGCCGACAGCCCGCCGACGAAGGCCACCAGCGCCATCCAGCCGGCGCCGTGCTGCAGCGGCAGCTGCAGCAGCATCATGTCCCGGTCGGTGTCCGGCGGCAGCGTGGCGAGCCCGGCCAGCGCCACCGGAATGACGAACAGGTTGATGAGCGCCAGATAGCCGCTGAACATCCACGCCATGCGGGGCGCGTCGTCCCGGCGGCGGTTCTCGACCACGATCATGTGGAACTGGCGCGGCAGCAGAAGCGCCGCGCAGGCCGAGAGCAGCGCCAGCGCCCCCAGCGTGGTCGGGCCGGACGTGCGCGCGAAGAAATCCTGCCCACCGTCGCCGGCGCGCCCGACGATGTCGGCCATGCCGCCGAAAATGCCGTAAACGATGAACGCGCCCACGGCGAGAAAGGCGGCCAGCTTCACCACCGACTCCACGGCGATGGCCGCCACCAGCCCCTCCTGGTGCTCGGTGGCGTCCACCTTGCGGGCGCCAAAGGCGATGGCGAACAGCGCCAGCACCGCGGCGGTGATGGCGCTGGTCCACGGCGTCCAGGCGCCGTCGCCCTGGCCGGCGGCGTGCAGGAACACGGTCAGCGACGCCGACACCGCCTTCAGCTGCAGCGCCATGTAGGGCGCGACGCCGGTGATGGCGATCAGCGCCACGATCACCGCCACTTTCTGGCTCTTGCCGTAGCGGGCGGCGACGAAGTCGGCGACGGAGGTGAGGTTCTGCGCCCGCGCCAGGGCGATGATCCGCATCACCAGCGGCGCGCCGAAGATCAGCGCCAGCGCCGGGCCCACATAGATCATGAGGAAGTCGAGCCCGGAGCGGGCGGCGTAGCCCACCGAGCCGTAAAACGTCCACGAGCTGCAGTAGACCGCCACCGTCAGCGGATAGACCAGCAGCCGGGCGCGGCCGTCCAGCCAGTTGCGCCGGCGCCGGCCGAACGTCCATGCGACGCCGAACAGGAACGTGAGATAAAGCAGAGCGGTCGCAACGACCATCCAGCTGTCAGGCATGGAGCGTCCGTTCTCCGGCGTCGCCGCCCCCCGCGCGGCCGGGCGGAGCATACGACAGCCCGCGCCCCGCCGCCATGGCCGCGGCGCGCCGCCCGGGCGGAACGGCTCCCGGATTTTTCATGTTCCGTCGACCGCGTTCATGGTTGTGTATGCCACGGACGCCGGTTTCGGGCTAAGCATGACGCGTGATGCGCGGCGCGCCCCGACCGTTCCGGTTACCCGCCGCGCCGGCGTTTCCCTGCAACGACCGAGGAGCATCGCATGCTGACTGAGTTCAAGAAGTTCGCCATGCGCGGCAATGTCGTCGATCTCGCCATCGGCGTGATCATCGGCGCCGCTTTCGGCAATATCGTCAATTCGCTGGTGGCGGACGTGTTCATGCCGGTGATCGGCTGGATCACCGGCGGCCTCGATTTCTCCAACTATTTCATCCCGCTGGGCAAGGACGTCACCGCGCTGTCCTATGAGGAAGCCAGGAAGCAGGGCGCCGTCATCGGCTATGGCCGCTTCATCACCCTTGCGGTGAATTTCCTCATCGTCGCCTGGGTGCTGTTCCTGTTCGTGCGCCTCATCAACCGCCTGCGCGCCAGGGAGGAGGAAAAGGCCGAGACGCCGGCGGACGTGCAGCTGCTCACCGAGATCCGCGACCTGCTCAGGCAGCAGAAGGGCGCCTGAGCGCTCCCCGCCCGCCATTCCGCCCGCAGCAGGCGGCCTTCCGGCGCCGCGCCCCCGGCGCCGGGCCCGGGCGTCGTCGCGGACGGGAGGGCGGCGCGCCTTTACCTCTCGGGCGCAAATGTGGCGTCGCGCCCCGCCGCCGCGGGCGGGAGGCGGCCGGCGCGGCGGCCATGGCTCTGGGCGCGCTGGTGAATTTCGCCGCGTTCACCATGTTCTCGCCTTTGGTCGCCTGAACGGAAATTGCCCGCCGCCTTGCGAATTTGCGCCGAAAATTCCGGATGAGATGCAACCAATCGTCAGGGGCGACGTTCCCCTACGGTAATGATGGCGCTCACCGGAGGTTTCGCCATGAGAGTGCACGCACTGCTGGGAGCTTTCGCCGGCATCGCCCTGTTCGCCACCGGCGCGGCGGCCCTGCCGGGCGCGACCACGCCCGGCGCGGCTGGCGCCAGGAGCCTGGCGCAGCAGCATGACCTGCTCACCGAAGTCGCGCAGGGCTGCGGTCCTGGCGGCTACCGCACGCGAGGCGGACGCTGCGTCTATCACCGGCCGCCGCCGCCGCGTTACCGGCACGGCCACTATCACCGCCACCGCTGGGGTCCGCCGCCGCGCCACTGCGTGGTGCGTCACACCCCGCACGGACCGCGGCGCGTCTGCCGCTGAGCCCTCCGCACGCTCCTGGCCGGCTCATCCCGGCCGGCGCGAGGGAAAGGCGTCAGGGAAATTTCTTAACCCGGGGACGCTTTTGTTCGTCCCCCCAATCTGGAGCGCGGCGCGGCGGATCGGCCGGCCGGCGCAGGAGAGAATGCCAATGACGGAAGTTCACGTGAGGCGCGCGCCGCGCGGCGCGCTCGGTCTGGGAGTCGCCGCCCTGTTCGCCGGCGCGCTGTTTGCGGGCGGCGCGGCCGCCGCGCCGGCGGCCGGCGCTCTCGGCGCCGGGGTCGGCCATGGCGATCCGGCCATTTCGCTCACGGCCGGCGGCTGCGGCGCCGGCTGGGTGCGCGGCCCGGGCGGCCGCTGCGTGCGCGCCGCGCACCGCTATGCGCCGCCGCCGCACGTGCGCCGCGCGCCGCCGCCGCCGCCGCGCTGCCATGTGAAGAGCACGCCGCGCGGTCCCGTGCGGGTCTGCCGCTGAGGCGGACAGGGCTCCGCCGGCCGGCGGAGCCCGCCCCGCCAGGGCCTTGCGGGGGCGCGCCGCGCATGCGGCCCGCGCCATGCCCGAACCTCTGTGCAAGAACTGTCCTGCGGCCGCCTGCAGCGGCCGTTTTTTTGTGGGCGCAGTCCGCGTCAGCGCTGTGCGGGGCCGGACTCGCAGGCCGTGCTCCACGGCTTGTTGACCGGCGTCAGGCGGCCGCACTTGTCGCAGGCCGTGAGGGCAAGGGCGAGGGCGAGCGCCGCGCCGCCGCGCAGCAGCGCCCGGGCGAGGCGGGCGCGGGCGCGCCCGGGAGCGGAGACGGCGGAGCGCGGCGTGCGGGTGGGCGGGGTCATCATGTCAGTCTGCCTGTCAGGAAGGTTGCGCCGCCGGCGGACCGGCGGCAGGTCTGGCGATGGCGGCGCGCGGGGCCCCGTGCGCCAGCCGCCGGGCCGCGCGGCGACGCCGGCGCGGATCATGGCGCGGGCGCCGGCCCGGCGTTGCGCGGCGGCGGCAGGGCGAGGGTGTCGGCCACGCTGGCGCCCAGAACCTGGAGCTGGTCGCCGAGCCCTTCGCGGGTGCGCGGATCGACGATGGCGATCGGGGCCGAGACGGCGATGCTGGCCGCCGAGCCCACGGTGGAGGCCGCCCCCACCGCCATGCGGCCGATGCGGTCGCCCAGACCCGCGCCGGAGTCGGAGAGGGTCTGGCCGGCCACCAGACGCTGGCCGATCAGCTGCACCACCTGCGACTGGGTGTACTTGCCGTGGTTGAAGGCGTCCGTGCCCTTCAGCCTGGTCAGGTCGACCACGGTGATGTCCTCGCGCGCCAGCAGCGAGCGGTAAGGCTCGGTGTCGGGATCGATCGCGCCGAGGCGCGAGCCGCCCCACACCCGCTGCGACATGGCCAGCGCCTCGTCGTCCTGCGAGGTGAAGATGACGAACGGCGGCCGCTTCTGCCCGATGGCGGCGATCTGGCGGCGGAACACGTCGAAGCCGACGTCCGGCGCGGCCAGCATCACGCTGTTGATCTTGGGCGCCACGCGGCCGGTGCGGATCGCCATCTGCCGCAGCGCCTCCAGCGTCACCCAGTTGCCCATGGAGTGGGCCAGAATCGAGATCTCCTGGACATTGGGATCGCGGTTGAGCGCCAGCAGCAGCCCCTCCAGCGCGTCGCGGGAGATGGTGCCGCTCTCATAGTCATAGCCATAAGCCAGCAGCCGCCCGCGCGACGGCCAGGTGAACAGCACCGGCATCACCGGCGCGCCTGAATCGTGGATGATCTGGGCGAAACGGTACACCGCCTCCTCAAAGGTGGTGTTGTAGCCGTGCACGAACACCATCACCCGCCGCTCGCCCATGCGCCGCATGCGCTGGTTGAACACCGCCAGCGCCTGTTTCTGGTCCAGCACGTCGGCGCTGATGGTGACGAAATCCGTGGCCGGGTTGGCCGGCAGCTGCTTCGGCCACTGCACCTCGCCGATCTTGCGCGCGGAGTCCGGCGGGATCGACACGGTGATGTCCGCGAAGCTGATCTGCCGGCCGCGTTCGCCGGTGAAGATCTGCCCGGGCAGCGCGCCCTGCGGATTGCGGGTGGTGGCCACCAGCATGCTGACCCGGGCGGCGCCGGGCGCGGCGACGTCTCCCGCCGGGAAGAGCAGGTTCTTGGGGCGGCCCGCGCACGCCGCCGTCATGGCGGCGATGAGCACGGACATCAGGACCATGACAATGGAACGGCGCATGCGTCGGTCTGGCTCCCGGGGCGTGGCGGGCGCAACGCTCTCCGGGCCTCCCGCCGTCGCCTTGCGGGGCCGGCCGGTCCGGCGCCGCCGGCGGATCGGGAACGTTGCATGATGCGTGACAGTGGTCGCCGCGAACATTAGCGCGCCGTTCCAGCCTGCGCCAGCGACGGGATGCGGCCGCGCCCGCTGTTCACGCCGCTGTTTTTCACGCCGCCCGCCGTCATGCGGCGGAGCGCGGCGCGGGCGCAGGCCGCGCCCCCAGCACGACGGCGCAGGCCCCCACCACCAGCGCCAGGCCCGTCCAGTCGGCCGGGGAGGGGATCTCTCCCAGCAGCAGCATGGCCCCCACCACGCCCACGCCGGGCGTCATCAGCGTGCCGATGGCCGCCACCGAGGCCGGCGAGCGCGTCAGCACGCCGAACCAGATCCAGGTGCCCAGCGCCTGGGCGGCGACGATGTTGTAGGCGAGACCCCAGAAACCGGGGGTGAAGCCGCGCCACGCCGGCGCGGGACCCTCAAACGCCAGCATGCCCGCCGTCAGCAGCAGCGCGGCGTAGCCCATCTGCCAGGTGGCGAAGGCGAGCGGCGGCGATTCCACCGGAAATCGCTTCATGAACACCGCGCCGCAGGCCCAGCAGATGGCCGAGGCCAGCGCCAGGGCGACGCCGGCGGAGAAGCCGCCCTGGGCCAGCGACGGCCAGGCCAGCGCCGCAAGGCCGCACACGCCGAGCGCCAGCCCCAGCGCCCGCCGCCCGTCCAGCCGCTCGCCGAGGACGACCACCGCCAGCGCCGTGGCCCACACCGGCATGGAGAAGGCGATGATTGCGGTGCGGCCGGTGGCCATCACCATCTGCGCATAGGCGTTGAGAATGTTGACCATGGCCATGCCGACCACAGCCGGAACGAAGGCGCGCCACTGCTGGCGCAGCGGCAGGCGCAGGCTGTCGCCGCGCCGCCACGCCATCAGCGCCATCACCGCCGTCGCGCCGGAAAGGCTGAGCGCGCGCGTGGTCCATGGCCCGTATTCGACGATCGCCAGCTTCACGATGGGCCAGTTGAAGCCCCAGATCAGGCCGAGCAGGGTGACGAGAAACAGGTTGGCGCGGGTGGAGTAAGCCTGCATTGCTCGTGCCTGTCTCCCGGCGGCCGCGCCCCGCCCTGCGGCGGCGCCTGGCGGCTGCCCCCTCCCGGTTGCGCCACTGGATGGAACGCGGTTCGCGCAGCGGCGGCGCGCGCCGCCCGGCTTGCGCCCGCGCCTTGCCGGTCGCCGGCGTTTGCGACCGGATGAGCTTGTGCAACGGCGCGGCTGTTATCACAAATGCGCTGGCGGCGGGGCGCCCCCGCGGCGGAATGCGCGGCGCGCATGGCTCGGCGGGGTCCCGCGTCGCGGCCGCCGACGCCGCCGGACGTCGGCGGCGTGACCGCGCGCCCTTGCCTGGGGTGGAATTTCGTAGAACCCTGAACGGCGACGTGCCCCGCCACAGACAAGAACCCGGGGCGGAGCTGGAGGAAACGTCCATGGCCGTCCGTTACTACGACTGGATCGCGCATCACGCGACGCGCACGCCTGACCGTCTCGCCGTGGTGAATCTGGCGACCGGGTGCGAGACCTCCTACGCGCAGTTCGACGGGCGCATCGGCCGCCTCGCCGCCGCGCTGCGCCGCCGCTTCGGCGTCGGCGCCGGCGACCGCGTGGCGGTGCTGGCGCTGAACACGACCGAAACGCTGGAGGTGCAGTTCGCCTGCGGCCGGCTGGGCGCCATTTTCGTGCCGCTCAACGTCCGCCTCACCGCGCCGGAGCTGAACTATATCGTCGGCGACTGCGCTCCGCGCGTCATGGTGTTCGACTCCAGCCTGGAGCCGCTGGCCCGTGAGGTGGTCGCAGCCTGCGGCGTTCCGGCGGCGCTGCTGTTGGGCCCGGACGGCGGCTTCGAGGCCGCCCTCGCCGCCGAAGCGCCGCTGCCGCGCACGGAATGGGCCGTGGTCACCCACGACGACGTCTCCACCATCATGTACACCTCCGGCACCACCGGGCGGCCGAAGGGGGCGATGATCACCCACGGCATGACCTTCTATAACTGCGTCAACCTGGGAGCGGTGGCGCGGGTGGACGCCACCTCCGTGCAGCTGGTGACGCTGCCGCTGTTCCACACCGGGGGCCTCAACTGTTACGTCAATCCGGTGCTGCACGCCGGCGGGCGGGTGCTGCTCATGCGCAGTTTCGATCCCGGCGAGGCGCTGCGGCTGGTTCACGAGCGGGCCTGGGGGCTCAACCTGCTGTTCGGCGTGCCCTCCATCTACCAGTTCATGTGCCAGCATCCCGATTTTGAGCGCGCCGACCTTTCGGGCCTGCGCATCTGCGGCGTCGGCGGCGCGCCCATGCCGGTGCCGCTGCTGAAGATCTGGGAGGAGCGGGGCGTGGCCCTGCAGCAGGGCTACGGCATGACCGAAACCAGCCCCTCCGTGCTCGCCCTGGACCAGGAGGACGCCGCCCGCAAGGCGGGCTCGGCCGGCAAGCCGGTGCTGCACACCGAGGTGCGGGTGGTGCGCGAGGACGGCGTGGACGCCGCCCCGGGCGAGATCGGCGAGCTGTGGGTGCGCGGGCCCAACGTCACCCCCGGCTACTGGAACCGGCCTGACGCCAACGAGAGCTCGTTCACCGACGGCTGGCTGCACACCGGCGACGCCGTGCGCGTTGACGGGGAGGGCTATTACTACATCGTCGACCGCTGGAAGGACATGTACATCTCCGGCGGCGAAAACGTATACCCGGCGGAGGTGGAGGACGTGCTCTACCAGCTGCCGCAGGTGGCGGAGGCGGCGGTGATCGGCGTGCCCGACGGGCGCTGGGGCGAGACCGGCCTCGCCGTCGTGGTGGTGAAGCCCGGCATGGAGCTCACCGCGGAACAGGTGCACGGGCACTGCCGCGGCCGGCTGGCGCGCTTCAAGTGCCCGCGCGACGTCGTGTTCGTGGAGGCGCTGCCGCGCAACGCCACCGGCAAGGTGCACAAGCCCACCCTGCGCGGGCAGTTCGTGAAGGAGACCGGCGCGTGAGGGCCGCGGGCGGCGGTCGCGGCGCGGCGCCGGCGACAGTACGGGGCGTAACAGGAGTGACCGACATTTTCGAGGAGATGCGGGCCGGCATGGCCCGCGCTTTCGCCCGCTTCGAGCGCCTGTCGCTGGAGCGTGACCACGCGGGGCTGAAGCGCGCCGCGGTGGCGCTGGCGGTGGTGGAGCACCCCGAACAGCGCGGCGAGCTGGCCTTCGTGCTCACCAGACGGGCCCGGGGCCTGCGCTCGCACGGCGGCCAGTGGGCCCTGCCGGGCGGGCGCTGCGACCCTGGCGAGACGGTGACCCAGACGGCGCTGCGCGAGCTGCGGGAGGAAATTGGCCTGGCGCTGGATGAAAGCGCCGTGCTCGGCGTGCTCGACGACTATCCGACCCGCTCCGGCTATCTGATGACGCCGGTGGTGACCTGGGCGGGCGATCCGGGCGCCGTCGTCCCCAATCCGGCGGAGGTGGCCTCGGTGCACTTCATTCCGCTCGCCCATGTGACGCGCCATGACGTGGTGAGCTTCGTCGACATCCCGGAGAGCCCGCGCAAGGTCATCCGCCTGCGCCTCGGCGAAAGCCACATCCATGCGCCGACCGCGGCGGTGATCTACCAGTTTCGCGAGGCGCTCGCCGGCCGCGTCACCCGCGTGCATGAGCTGGAGCAGCCGGTGTTCGCGTGGAAATAGGCCACGCATGTCGCGCCGCCCGCGCCGGCGGCCGGGCGCGCAGGGGAGGGAAACGTCCAGATGAGCAGCCTGCCAGTCATCCGGCCGGAAGAAGCCGGGTTTTCCGCGGAGCGCCTTGCGCGCATCGGCGCCGTGTTCCGCGAGCACGTGGAGCGCCGCCGCCTCGCCGGCGCGGTGTTCCTGCTGTCGCGCTACGGCAAGATCGCCCATCTTGAGGCGGTGGGCGCGCGCGATCCGGTCTCCGGCGACCCCATGCGCGCGGACGCCGTGTTCCGCTGCTACTCCATGACCAAGCCGGTGGTGTCGGTGATGGCGATGATGCTGGCCGAGCGCGGCCAGCTGCTGCTCACCGATCCGGTGTCGAAATACATTCCCGCCTACGCCGGGGTGAAGGTGGGCGTCGTGCGCGACGGCCGCATGCAGCTGGAGGAGCCGCGCCGGGAGATCACCGTGCACGACCTGCTGCGCCATACTTCCGGCCTCAGCTATGAATTCCTCGCCGCGCCGGAGCTGCAGAAGCTCTACATGGACGCGAAGATCTTCCGCCGCAACTGGACCAGCATGGAGCACGCCGAGGCGCTGGCGAAGCTGCCGCTGAACAGCCACCCCGGCGAGCAGTGGGATTACGGCCGCTCCACCGACGTGCTCGGGGCCATCGTCGAGGTCATCACCGGCCAGAGCCTCGGCGAGGCGCTGCAGGACAACATTTTCGGCCCGCTGGGCATGACTGACACCGGCTTTTGCGTCCGCCCCGAGGCGCTTGACCGGCTGGCCGAGCCGCTGCCCGTGCATCCGCTCACCGGCGCGCCGGTGAAGCTGCTGGACGTGACGAAACCCTATCCGTTCGAGTCCGGCGGCGGCGGCCTTGTCTCCACCGCCATGGACTACGCCCGCTTCATCCAGATGCTGCAGAACGGCGGCGCGCTGGGCCCGGCGCGGCTGCTCAGCCGCAAGACGGTGGCGTTCATGACCGCCGATCACCTGCCGCCGGGCGCGCGCGTCGGCTCCGACCTGCTGCCGCCCGGTCACGGCTTCGGCCTCGGCTTTGCGGTGCGCGCCGCTCCGGGCCTCTCGCCCACGCCAGGCTCCGTGGGCCAGTATTTCTGGAGCGGCATCGCCGGCACCACCTTCTGGGTCGATCCGCAGGAGGAGTTTTTCGCCCTGCTGATGATCCAGGTTCCGCCGGAGCTGCGCGAGGAATACCGGCTGCTGTTCCGCAATCTCGCCTATGCGGCCTTCGCCGACTGAGCCGCCCGTCCGCGCCTTGCGCCCGGGCGCGGCCCTCCGGCCACGTGCAGACACGGGCCGTATGGAATAATAACGGGGGCGCGCGGCGGTCTTCCGGTCCGCGGCGCGCCTCCGCCAGGGCCGTGCGGCCTGTCCTGACTGTCGCGGGCGTCACGCCCGGCGCCCGCTCGCCGAGCCGGCGCGAAACTGAACGGAGCCGGCATGAGCGCTGTCTGGCCTGAACTCGTCGCCATGGCCAAGATCGTCTGGATCGATCTGGTGCTGTCCGGCGACAACGCGGTGGTGATCGCCCTGGCCTGCCGCGGCCTTCCTGAAAAGCAGCGCAGGTGGGGCGTCATTCTCGGCGCGGCGGCGGCCATCATGCTGCGCGTGCTCTTCGCCCTGCTCATCATCCAGCTGCTGCAGACGCCCTTCCTGAAGATCATCGGCGCGCTGCTGCTGGTGCGAATCGCCGTGGGCCTCGCCAGGGGGCAGGACGGGGAGGAGCACGCCCACATCCGTGAATCCGGCAGGCTGTGGGGCGCGGTGTGGACCATTGTGGTGGCCGACGCGGTGATGAGCCTCGACAATGTGATCGCCATCGCCGCGGTCGCCCAGGATCACGTCGGCATGCTGGCGTTCGGCCTTGCGCTGTCGATCCCGCTGATCATCTTCGGCGCCAACATGCTGGTGCGGCTGCTGGACCGCCTGCCAGTGCTGGTGTGGGTGGGCGCGGCGCTGCTGGGCTGGGTGGCCGGCGGCATGGTCGTCACCGATCCGTGGACCGGCCGCCATCTTGGCGCGGAGACCGCCGCGGCGTGGAAGATTCCCGCCGAAGTCGCCGGCGTCGTCGTGGTGCTGGCCCTCGGCTGGCTGGCGCGCGAGCGCCAGCGCCGCCGCCGGGCGAAGCGCGCCGAAGCCGAGGCCGGGGGCGGCATCTGATCCGCGCCGGCGCGGCTTGCGCCGGGCGCCGTTCAGGCGTGATCGCGGAAGCGCGCCAGAATGCGCTCCTGCAGCAGGTCGCGCACCTCGCGATAGGCCTGCAGCACCTGTTCGCGCGAGCCCTGGGCGGCGGTGGCGTCGGGGGTGGGCCAGTACTCCACCTCCACGGCGTTGGTGCGCGTCAGCTCCAGCGCCGCGTGGTGGGCCTCCGGCGACAGGGTGATGATGAGGTCAAAGTTCAGCCCCTCATATTCCTCCAGCTCGGCGAGGGTGCGGGGGCGGTGGCGGCTGGCGTCCACGCCCAGCTCGTCCAGAACGGCGATGGCGAAGGGGTCGGGATCTTTCTTGCGCACGCCGGCCGACTGCACGTAGAGGCTGCGGCCGAAGTAGTGGCGGGCCAGCGCCTCGGCCATGGGCGAGCGCACCGAATTGAAGGCGCAGAGAAACAGCGTGGCCTGCACGCGGCTCGCCGGTTTCCTGCCGGCGGCGTCCGGCGGGTTCGCCGCCGGCGCCATGACTGGAGGCGCCGCGACCAAGCTCAACCCTTCCAGTGCAGCGCGAAGATCAGCGTGAACAGGCGCCGGGCCGTGTCGAAATCCACGGTCAGCTTGCCGGCCAGCCGCTCCTGCAACAGGCCGGCGGCCTCGTCGTGCAGGCCGCGCCGGCCCATGTCGATGGCCTCGATCTGCTGCGGCGAGGCGCTGCGCACCGCTTCGAAATAGCTGTTGCAGACCAGCTCGTAGTCGCGGATCACCCGGCGGAACGGCGTCAGCGACAGGTAATGCGCGGCCACCACCTCGCCGGGCCCCGGCTGGTCCTCCGGCGCCTGGCGCACGACGAGCGCGAGGCGCTTCTCCACCATGGCCAGCTCCAGCGCATACGGCCCGAGATCCTGGCCGTTCACCTGGAAGCTGTTGCGCTCGAGAATGTCCCAGATGGCGGCGTGGCGCTCGTGCTCCTGCTCTGGCGAGCCATGGCCGATGGAGTTCGGGTCCAGCGTCACCGCGCGCAGGCGGTCCCGCTGGCTCCTGTCGCCCTGCTGGCTGGGCTTCGCCGGCGCCTCATCGTTCATCGCGCGTCGCCGCCTTCCCCCGTCGGTGTGGCTCCGGCCCCATCGCCAGCCCATCGCCCGTTCCATGGCGCCGCGGCGCTTCGCCCGGGAGCCATCGCACGCCATGGTACGGGTTCGTCCGCGAACGGCAAGCGCCGTTCGTGGACGGTCCGCCCGCAGGACGCGCCGCCAGGGGCGTCCGTCACAGGTTCATGCGGATGGCCACCGAGCGGGCGTGGGCCTCCAGCCCCTCGGAGCGGGCGAGGGCGACGGCCGCCGGGCCCAGCGCCCGCAGCGCGTCAGTGGAGCAGCTGAGGATCGAGGTGCGCTTCATGAAGTCCAGCACGCCGAGGCCGGAGGAGAAGCGGGCCGAGCGCGCCGTCGGCAGCACGTGATTGGGGCCGCCCACATAGTCGCCCACCGCCTCCGGGGTATGGGCGCCGAGGAAGATGGCGCCGGCGTTGCGCACCTGCGCCGCCAGCTCCGCCGCGCTGGCGGTCTCGATCTCCAGGTGTTCGGGCGCGATGGCGTTGGCCAGCTCCGCCGCCTGCGCGAGGTCCGGCACGAGGATGACGGCGCCGTTGTCGCGCCAGCTGGCGCGGGCGATGTCGGCGCGCGGCAGCGTCTTCAGCTGGCCGGCCACCGCAGCCTCCACCGCGTCGGCGAGGGCGGGGCTGTCGGTGATCAGGATGCACTGGGCGGCGGCGTCGTGCTCCGCCTGGGCCAGCAGGTCGGCGGCGATCCACGCCGGATTGGCGTGCCCGTCGGCGATCACCAGAACCTCGGAGGGACCGGCGATCATGTCGATGCCCACCGTGCCGAACACCCGGCGCTTGGCCGCCGCCACCCAGGCGTTGCCGGGGCCGACGATCTTGTATACCGGCCGGATGGTGGCGGTGCCGTAGGCGAGGGCCCCGATGGCCTGGGCGCCGCCGATGCGGTAAATTTCATGCACGCCGGCAAGATCCGCCGCCGCCAGCACCAGCGGGTTGACGGCGCCGTCCGGCGTGGGCGCGGCCATGACGATGCGCGGCACGCCGGCGACACGCGCGGGGGCGGCGTTCATCAGCACCGAGGAGGGATAGCTGGCGGTGCCGCCGGGCACATAGAGGCCCACGGCGTCGATGGGGGTCCAGCGCCAGCCCATGGTGACGCCGGCGGCGTCGGTGAAGGTTTCGTCCTGCGGCTTCTGGCGGGCGTGATAGGCCTGGATGCGCTTCCAGGCGAGGGCGAGCGCCTCCAGCTCCTCCGGCCGGCAGGCGGCCTTCGCCGCCTCGATCTCCTCGCGGCTCACGCGCATGCGCCCGCCGGAGACGTCCACGCGGTCGAAGCGGGCGGTCAGCTCGGCCACCGCCGCGTCGCCGCGCGCGGCCACGTCCGCCAGGATGTCGCGCACCGCCTCGTCCACGTCGACGGAGACCTCGCGCTTTTGCGCCAGCAGGCGGACGAAGGCGTCCCGGAAACCGGGGTCGCGGGCGTCCAGCCGGAAGGCGGGGCGGTCGGCGTTGCCTGCAGCCATGGTCAAAGCTCTCCGTCGGGGTTGTGGACCGGGCGGCGGGCGGCGCGCCAGGCCGGGCCGAGATCCTTCAGCTGCGCCTCGATGCATTCCGCTTCGGCGCGGATGACGCCGCCGCCGGAGAAGTCGAGCCGCAGGGCTCCGGAGGGGGCTTCGCCTGGTTCGAAAGAAATTGCCAGAAGATTCAGCGCCGGCGCCTGCAGGTCCACGCCCTTGTGGACGACGCGCGTGACGCGGGTGAAATGCACCGCGCTCAGGCGTCGCTGCGGTCGCAGCCGCGGCGAGGCCCAGTCAAAGCGTCGCACGCACAGCGTCAGCTGGCCGCGCGCCGGCCGCCAGGCGATGTCGGCCGGCTTCAGCACCGCGTCCTGCAGATGGGCGGAGATCACCGCCAGATCCTCGGCGTCGAGGGCGATCAGGCTGAGCGGCGCCCCGGATTCGGTTTTGTTCTTTCGGCGGAACATGGGCGTGTCCGTTGGCGGGCCTTGCGCGGCGCGGGCGCGCCGGCGGCGCGATTGTGCGTCAGGCCCGCCGGCGCGATCAATCCGTGTGCGGCGGGGCGCGTGGTCGCCGCCGGGGCCGGCGCCGTCCGGGATCGCCGCCAATTGTGTCGTACCGCCGGATTTGTCAAATTGGGCGCGCCGCTCCGGTCATGCTCAGGCCTTGCCCGCCACCGGACGCGGTTATCCGGGCAAGGCGGGAGAAACGTATGCCAGTCCGTAAAATTGCGGCGCTGCTGCTGGCGGCCGCGGCGATGGCGGCTCTGACGCCGCTTTCCGCCAGCGCGCAGCCTTATGATCCGGGGCGTCCTCCGCCCCCCCCTGGTTACCGCGCGCCGCCGCCTCCGCCGCCTCCGGGCTTCCGTCCGCCTCCGCCGCCGCCGTACCGGCCTCCGCCGCCTCCGCCGCCTCCGGGCTTCCGTCCGCCGCCGCCGCCTCCGCCTCCGCCGCCGGCCTACATGCGGCCGCCGCGCGGCCCGGTGTGCGTGACCTCGCGCGGCGCCTGCCCGTCGATTCCGCTGCCGGCCGGCGCGCCGTGCCGCTGCGACATCCCCGGCTTCGGCTGGAAGCGCGGCGCCGTCGCCTACTGACGCCGGGGGAGCCGGCGACCGGGCGACGCCCTGAAAACGGAACGAAACGGAAAAAGGCGGGGAGGACCCCGCCTTTTTCATGTCCGCATTTCATGTCCGCAATTCCCGCCGCCACGGTTTGCGGCCAGCAGGCGGCCGCCGCCGCGGCGCGGCGCCTTGCGCGCCGGTCAGTCGCCGGAAATGCGCTGCACCTGGGCGCCGCAGCGGCCGAGCTTGGCCTCCAGCGCCTCGAAGCCGCGGTCCAGATGATAGACGCGGTTGACGGTGGTTTCGCCGTCGGCGGCCAGCGCCGCGATCACCAGCGACACCGAGGCGCGCAGGTCGGTGGCCATCACCGGGGCGCCGGTGAGACGCTCCACGCCGTCGATCCACGCGACGTCGCCGTCGAGGCGGATGCGGGCGCCGAGCCGCGCCAGCTCCTGCACGTGCATGAAGCGGTTCTCGAATATGGTCTCGCGGATGCGGCTGGTGCCGCGCGCCCGGGTGAGCAGCGCCATCAGCTGCGCCTGCAGGTCGGTCGGGAAGCCGGGGAACGGTTCGGTGGTCACGTCCACCGGATTGATGCCGCCGCCGTTGCGGCGCACGCGCACGCCGGCGTTGGTGGCGGTGATTTCGGCGCCGGTCTGCGCCAGCACGTCCAGCGCCGCCTGCAGCAGCTCCGGCCGGGCGCCTTCCAGCAGCACGTCGCCCCCGGTCATGGCCACGGCCATGGCGTAGGTGCCGGTCTCGATCCGGTCCGGCACCACGGAGTGGCTGGCGCCGCCAAGGCTGCCCACGCCCTGCACCACGATGCGCGACTCGCCGGCGCCCTCGATCTTCGCGCCCATGGCGGCGAGGCAGGCGGCGAGATCCGCCACCTCCGGCTCGCGGGCGGCGTTGTCAATGACGGTTTCGCCCTGGGCCAGCACCGCGCCCATCAGCGCGGTGTGGGTGCCGCCCACGGTGACTTTCGGGAAGGTGATGTGGGCGCCGCGCAGGCCGCCGGCGGGGGCCTCGGCCACCACATAGCCGCCCTCGATGGTCACCTTCGCGCCCAGCTTCTCCATGGCCATGATCAGCAGGTCCACCGGGCGCGTGCCGATGGCGCAGCCGCCCGGCAGCGATACCCGGGCGTGGCCCATGCGCGCCACCAGCGGCGCCAGCACCCAGAAGCTGGCGCGCATGCGCGACACCAGCTCATAGGGCGCGGTGGTGTCGATGATCGAGGCGGCGGTGAGGCGGATGGTCTGGCCGGTCTCCTGGGTCTGGCCGGGACGCTTGCCGGCGATGGCCGCGTCCACGCCATGGTTGCCGAGAATGCGCAGCAGCAGCTGCACGTCGGCGAGGCGCGGCACGTTGTGCAGCTCTAGGGGCTCACGGGTCAGGAGGCTGGCGATCATCAGCGGCAGGGCGGCGTTCTTGGCGCCCGAAATGGGGATGACGCCATTGAGCGGCGCGCCGCCCGTGATCCGGATTCGGTCCATTCAGTTGCTCCAGGCGGCAGGCCGCCCTTGTGGTGTCCTGTGCCGTATGTGGTCTTGCGCCGCCCCGCCGGCCGCGCCGCGCCGGGGCGACGATCTCCGGATCACGCCGCGGCCTCTGGCGGCCGGCGCCGCAGGCTGCGCCTGGGCTGCCGCCGCGACCGGCCGCAGGGACGGGCGGGCCCGTCCGCCGGCTTCCCCAGAGGAATACGCCCTGGTCACGCATGCCGCCGGGACAGGCGCGCCAGTTTTTCCGGCTGATTCCCGAATGACGCCGGACTTTGGCAGAGGGCGGTGAGGCAAACAAGCGCAGGAATGCCACACGCCGCCGCCCTTCCGGCCACCCTTCGGGGCGCGCCCGTCAGTCGCGCCGCTCCGGCGCCTCGCGGCGCTGCTCCGGCGGCTGCGCCGCCGCGCCTGCCTCCGGCGCGGGCGCCGCGGTCATGCGTTCGCGGGCCTGGGCCTTGCGCTTGCGCAGGTTGGCGCGAAGCGCCTCGGCAAGGCGCTGTTTCCTGTCGGATGCGTCGCCGCTGCTCACCTTACGTCTCCGCCTGTGTTGCGCGCGTCTGCGCCGGGCGCTTCGCGACGGCCGGCGCAGACGCGCGCATGCATGCCGCCCGCGCGGCGCGCGCGCAAGCGCCCGCCGCGCGGGTTTCAGGACGCGTGCGACGATTGTACGTCACCTGACCGGCCGTTATCTCTGGAATGTTTCCAGAAGTGGTCGCATATTGGGCGGCGACATCCTGTGTCTGCGGCGGCCGCGCGGCCGCCTGCATCGCATGCGGCGCGACCTGCCGGCGCGGCGTCGCGTCCTGACGGCGCGGGAAGGCCCAGGCAGCGCGGAACGGAACCCCGTGATGAATTACGACACATATTTCGAGGACGCCCTGACAGCGCTCAGGAACGAGCGTCGCTACCGGGTGTTTGTGACCATTGAACATGATGTGAAGCGGTTTCCGCGCGCCACGTGGCACGGTCCTGACGGAGCCCGGGAGGTCACCGTCTGGTGCACCAACGACTATCTCGGCATGGGCCGCCACCCGAAGGTGATCGAGGCCATGGCCGCCTGCGCCCGCGACATCGGCGTGGGAGCCGGCGGCACCCGCAACATCGCCGGCACCTCCAAGCCGATCGTCGACCTGGAGGCCTCGCTCGCCGACCTGCACGGCAAGGAGGCGGCGCTGGTGTTCACCTCCGGCTATGTCTCCAATGAAACCGGCATCTCGACCCTGGCGAAACTGCTGCCCGAGCCGCTGCTGATTTCCGACGCCCTCAACCACAATTCGATGATCGAGGGCGTGCGCCGCTCCGGCGCGGAGAAGCGCATCTTCCGTCACAACGATCTCGCCCATCTCGAGGAGATCCTGAAGGCCGCCGGTCCTGACCGCGCCAAGGTCATCATATTCGAGAGCGTCTACTCCATGGACGGCGACGTGGCGCCGATCCACGCCATCTGCGACCTCGCCGAGCGCTACAACGCCATGACCTATATCGACGAGGTGCATGCGGTGGGGCTCTACGGGCCGCGCGGCGCCGGCTACGCCGAGGAAGTGGGCGCCATGCACCGCATCGACGTCATCGAGGCCACGCTGGCCAAGGGCTTCGGCTGCCTCGGCGGCTATCTCACCGGCAGGGAGACGGTGATCGACGCCATCCGCTCGCACGCGCCGGGCTTCATCTTCACCACGGCGCTGCCGCCGCCGGTGGCCGCCGCCGCCCGCGCCGCCATCGAACATCTCAAGGTGAGCGGCGCCGAGCGGGCCCGGCACCAGGCCCAGGTGGCCAGGACCAAGGCGCGCCTTGAGGCGCTCGGCCTGCCGGTGATGCCCAACAGCACCCACATCGTGCCGCTGATGGTGGGCGACGCCCGTCTCGCCAAGGCCGCCAGCGACCTGCTGATCGAAAAGCACGGCATTTACGTGCAGCCGATCAACTATCCCACCGTGCCGCGCGGCACGGAGCGGCTGCGCATCACGCCCACGCCCTATCACACCGACGAGCTGATCGGGCAGCTGGCCGAGGCGCTGGTCGCCACATGGGCCGAGCTTGGCCTTGCCTTCGGCGAGCGTCGCGCCGCCTGAAGCCCGCGAAAGGGCGCGCGTCCGGCCCCGCGGCGGCCGGACGCGCGCCAGTGCATAACCAGCGCCCGGGGGGCGCGACAAGGTCGCATTCCACAGGCAAACGTCACGAGCCGCTTGCGCCCCGCCGGGGCCTGTGGCATTGGAGCGCCCATCGACGGGCCGCGCCCACACGAAGATGCCTTCGACCAGCGAAGATATCCTCGGACATTCGGGGCGCTTTCCGGCTCAGGCCGCAGTAGCTCAGTGGTAGAGCACACCCTTGGTAAGGGTGAGGTCGGGAGTTCGATCCTCCCCTGCGGCACCATCCCGTCCTGAATTTTTTTTCCTGAACCCTGGCCAGCGCCATCCGGCGGCGCGTTCACCTGCGTCATGAGCGGGCCGCATGCGCCGGCGGCGTGAACCGCGGGCCGGCGCCTGCCGGAGCCGCCCGTTTGGCCTTATGCAGTGGGATGACGGCGACGGAGCCCGCCGCGCCCGTGCGGCCGGCGCGTCCGCGCCCGGCGCCGCGCGCCCGGAGCGGGCGGCGGCGCGCTGAAGCAGGGCAGGGAACGACAGATGACTCCAGACAGGATGATTGAGGCGAACACGCCGGTGCTCGTGGGCTGCGGCGACGTCACCGACCTGACCACGCCGGCGACCGCCGCGCGCTCGCCGCTCGACCTGATCGCCCAGGCCGGCCGCAAGGCGCTGGACGACGCCGGCGCGCCGGGAATCGGCGGCGTGATCGACGCGGTGGCCATGCTGCGCATGTTCGCCGACGCCGCGCCGCGCTTCAGCACCAGTTTCGGCCGTTCGACCAATCCGCCGAAGAGCGTGGCCCGGCGTCTGGGCCTCAATCCCGCCCGCTGCATCTACACCTGGAACGGCGGCAACATGCCGCAGTACCTGGTCAACATGTTCGCCGAGCAGATCGCGGCCGGCGAGCTGCGCGGCGCGCTCATCGCTGGCGGCGAGGCGCTTCGCACCCAGCACGGCGCCACCCGCAGCGACGTCAGGGCCGACTGGTCCGAGGATCCCGGCGGAGAGCCGGAGGAAATCGGCGATCCGCGGCGCGGCTGGAGCGACTATGAGGAGCGGCACCTCATGCGCGCCGCCATCGCCATGTATCCGCTCATCGAAAACGCCATCCGCGGCGCGCGCGGGCGCGACGTCGACACGCACCTGAAGGAAATGGGCCGCCTGTTCGCCCGTTTCGCCGCCGTGGCGAGGGACAATCCGCTGGCCACCCGCCGCGAGGGCTACACGGCCGAGCAGCTGTCGGCCATCACCCCGGAGAACCGCTGGATCGGCTTTCCCTATCCGCGGCTGATGAACGCCAACGCCTATATCGACCAGGCCGCCGCCCTGGTGATGACCTCGGTGGGCGTGGCGCGCGAACTCGGCGTGCCGGAGAGCAAATGGGTGTTCCTGCACGGCTGCGCCGACGGCCACGACCACTGGTTCCTGTCCGAACGCGCCGTGCTCGCCGGCTCTGCCGCCATCCGCAAGGGGGCGCGCCTCGCCCTCGACATGGCGGGCAGGACCATCGCCGACATGGACTTCATCGACCTCTACAGCTGCTTCCCGTCGGCGGTGGAGATCGCCTGCCAGGAGACGGGCCTCGCCGAGGATGATCCGCGCGGCCTCACCGTCACCGGCGGCCTGCCGTTTTTCGGCGGTCCGGGCAACAGCTATGTGGTGCACTCCATCTCGGAGATGATGCGGCGGGTGCGGTCGAAACCCGGCAGCTTCGGCCTCGTCACCGCCAACGGCAATTACGTCACCAAGCACTCCTTCGGCGTCTATTCCACCACCCCCACCCCCGGGCCGTGGCGGCGCCAGGACCCGGCCGTGCTCCAGCGCGAGCTGGACGCCCTGCCGAAGGCGCCGCTCACCGAGGTCGCCAGCGGTCCGGCGACCATCGAGACCTACGCCATCATGTACGGCAAGACCGAGCCGGACTTCGGCATCGTCATCGGCCGGCTCGACGCCACCGGCGAGCGCTTCCTCGCCAACACCCCGCGCGACGTGGCGCTGCTGAAGGACCTGCAGGCGCGCGAGGGGCTGGGACGGCCCGGCCACGTGCGCCATGAGGACGGCCGCAACATCTTCACCCCGGCCTGACCCCGTCCGCGGCGGGACGGCCAGCGGGCGCCGCTCCGCCGCGGCCAGGCGGCGCAACCGTGATGGAACGGCGGCTGCGCCGGCGCCGTTACATGAACGGCGCCCGCGCCTGCCGGAGCGCGGCGCGCCCGTCGCCGTCGCGGGCGACGCCGGCGCGCTCCGCGCCGGCCGCTCCGGACCCCGCCCCCTGCGGACGCGCGGCCGGCTGCGGTCAGGCGCGGAACGCGCCTCACGCCGGCTGCGGCCGGCGCGTCCCTGCGCGGCCCCATTCCCGGCAGGGAGGCTCGATCATGAGGCCGTTGCTCTGTGCTTTCTTCATGCTGGCCGCTTTCGGCGCCGGCGCGGCGCCGGCCGCTCCGGCCGCTCCGGCGACGGCGGCGCCGCCCGCGCCGCTGCTGCAGCCGGCCGGCTTCGTCTGCGGCCTGTACGGCTGCTACTACCGCCGGCCGCCGCGTCACCGCGACTGGCGCATGCAGCGGCGCGGCGGACGCCGCCACATGTTGCGCCGCGACCCGCCGCCAGGCGCCCATGGCGCGCCGCCGGGCCACGGGCGCCATTATCACAATAACTGAGTATCGCGGCGGACCGGTCAGGCGGCGCGCGTGATGCTGCGCCATGGCGCGATCTTTCTCCCCGGCGCCGCCTTGCTGCGCGGCGGCAGGGGCCGCGCGGCGCTCGCCGGCGCCAGGTCCGGCCTGCGCGCCGGACCCAGGGCCGCCGCCCGGGCGCCCGGGCGGCGCGCAACATCCATGTGGCCAACAGGACCATCGACATCATCGACGCCGGCGTGGACGCCGCCTGGGCGCGCGCATCCGCGAGCATGGCGGCCAGGCGGCCATCGACAGCCCGAAAGGAAGACGCGCCGGCGCGGCCGGAATCGGTTGCGAACGCCTGCCGGGCGCTCTATCAGCAGCCAGGAGACGCCTGGACCCACGGGCTGGGCCTGCGTCCGCGGACGGCGCCGTGGCGAGCGGCGCCGCGCGGGCGCGCGGCCGGCGCACGGCGGCGGCGTCACAATAACATCTGAACAAGGGCCGGGCGCGGGCGGGTCCTGTCGCGGCGGCTGATTGTGGGAAGGAAGTAAACACCAATGAAGACGCGCATTACCGAGCTGTTCGGCATCAAATATCCGATCGTCCAGGGCGGCATGCACTATGTGGGCCTCGCCGAGCTGGCCGCGGCCGTCTCCAACGCCGGCGGTCTCGGCATCATCACCGCGCTGACCCAGCCGACGCCGGACCATCTGGCCCGCGAAATCGAGAAGGCGCAGAAGCTCACCGACAAGCCGCTGGGCGTGAACCTGACCTTCCTGCCGGTCGTCAACCAGCCCGACTATCCCGGTTACGTAAAGACCATCATCGACAGCGGCATCCGCATCGTGGAGACCGCCGGCAACAACCCCGGCAAGTGGGTGGAGATGCTCAAGGCCGGCGGCGTCAAGGTGATCCACAAGTGCACCACCATCCGCCATTCGCTGAAGGCGCAGAGCCTCGGCGTGGACGCGCTCTCGGTGGACGGCTTCGAGTGCGGCGGTCACCCGGGGGAGGACGACATCCCGAATTTCATCCTGCTGGCCCGCGCCCAGGAGGAGCTGAAGGTGCCGTTCATCGCCTCCGGCGGCATGGCCGACGGCCGCAGCCTGGTGGCCGCCATGGCCCTTGGCGCCGACGGCGTGAACATGGGCACCCGCTTCATCGCCACCAGGGAAGCGCCGGTGCATGAGAACGTGAAGAAGGCGATCCTCGCCGCCTCCGAAACCGACACCCGCCTCATCATGCGCCCGCTGCGCAACACCGAGCGCGTGCTGCGCAACGCCGCCGTGGACCGCCTGCTCGAGAAGGAAAAGGCGCTGGGCGCGAACATCCGCTTTGAGGACATCGCTGCGGAAGTGGCCGGCGTCTACCCGCGCATCATGAAGGACGGCGACATGGACGCCGGCGCGTGGAGCTGCGGCATGGTCGCGGGCCTGATCCACGACATCCCGACCGTGCAGGAGCTGATCGACCGGATCATCTCCCAGGCAAGGGACATCATCAAGGGCCGCCTCACGGCCTTCGCCGACAGCTGAGCCGCGCCGCGCGGGCGACGCAGACGGAACGGCCGGGGTTTCCCGGCCGTTTTCTCTTTTTCTCTTGACGTGACGCGCGGCCGGCGCAGGAACCGGACAGGGAAGGGGCCGCCGCCGCTCAGGCGGTGGCGTCGTTGCGCAGGCGCAGGATCAGCCGCTGCAGCGCCTCGCGAATGGCCGCCTGGCCGGGCGCTTCGGGATCGAGCAGGTCGATGGCGGAGAGCAGGATGCCGCGCCACTGCTGCTCGCTGATGGGGCCGCCGGCGGCCTCCCGCTCGCGGCGGAAGGCCTCGAGCTCCAGCTGCAGGCGCCCGTCGCCGGCCGGGTCATCGGCCGGGGCGGCGGCGAGGCGTTCCAGCAGTCGGTTGACGGTCGCAGCGGGCATGACGGCTCCCGTTTCACGCAGGCGCGGCGGTTCTGGTCCAAGCGGTCGCGGGCTCCGGACGGGCGCGCGACGCAGGCGCCAGCCTATCCGGCATTCGCCGGCGCCGCGACAGAATTTTCATTGCAGGCAGGGCGCGTCAACCGCGGCGACTTCAATCTTACGTCGCGGCAGCCGGCAGGCGCGCCTGGTTTCGCGCGGGTGAGTCGCCGTTGCGGCGTCCGGGCGGCGCGGTTCTCCGGCGCGGGCGGGCGTCACGGCCCGCGGGGGCGGCATGCGGCGCATTAACGCAGTTTTGATCGGACGGGCGTCTGCAGGCGGACCAGGCGGCGGGGCGACGCATACTGGCGGCGGGGCGGCGAAAACTGGTTACATTTACATCTGTATTCAGGAAAGTGGGGCGAAGTCTGTATAAGCCTATGAAATTTATAATGAAAGCTCTTGGCCGGCGGGCGGCGGCGGGGAAACCGGCGGCTTGCGCCGGGGTGGATATGGCGACTTCGCTGCTCCCGCGATTACGGATCACGCAAAGCGAAACTCCTGCCTGATCAGTTGATATACGGGGCCTCAATGGTCCAGACTTAACTGAAAAAGTGAAACGAAGTTATTGTATTCTTGCGTTATGGCGCCATATACGGACGAACATCCGGCGGGCGCAGACGGCCCGTGGCGAAACCTGCAGGTCACGCAGCGGAGCAATGGCGTTTCCCTGAATGACCGGGGGACATGACCGCCGGGCGCGGCGGCCATGACGTTTCCCCTTGGTAAAAACAGGCAGGCGGCGCCGGGTCGGGGCGAGATTCCGTCCCGGGGCAGGCGTGCGGACCTGTTGTTTGTATTCAGCGTTCGGTCGATTGCTGTGACAAATATTTCGTGTTTCGGAATTAACTATTGCAATCTGCTGCGGGCTGGTTAACGTTCTGCTTGATACGAGGGATGATTCAATGGTTGATTCCACCCAGACGCCCAATCTCATCGAGTTGACCGCAGACATCGTTGCGGCCTACGTCGCCAACAACCAGCTGGACGGCGTTCAGCTGGGCGATCTGATCGCTTCGGTGCATGCTTCGCTCACGAAGCTCGCCACTGGCGCGAACGAGCCGGAGGCCGAGCCGCAGCAGCCGGCCGTGCCGATCAAGCGTTCCGTGACTCCGGACTACATCATCTGTCTGGAGGACGGAAAGAAGTTCAAGTCGCTCAAGCGGCACCTGCGCACGTCGTACAACATGACGCCGGAGCAGTACCGGGCGAAGTGGGGGCTGCCGTCGGATTACCCGATGGTCGCGCCCAATTACGCTGCGTCGCGCTCTGCCCTGGCCAAGTCCATGGGGATCGGCCAGCAGCGCCGCCGCCGGGCTGGCGGCGACGCTGGCGCGGCTGCCCCGTCTTCCAGCCGTTCCGCCGCCAAGACCGCCGCGACCAGCACCCGCAAGCGCGGGCCGGCGAAGGGCGACGAAGCATAAGCGACGGAACGGCGGGCCGGAGTGGCGCCGTCATGGCCGTGCGTCTGTCCGCCGGCCGCTGTCCACGGCCCCTGACGGGCCTGGACGCCCTGTCCCGGGACAAGTCCGCGCCGCCGGCGCGGGCGTCTTGCCGGCGGAGTCGCCGCTCCCCCCATGGAGCGGGCTCCGCCGTCTGTTTTGGGGGCGTCCGTCCTGCCGGCGCGGCCCGCGCCTGCGGTGCAGTTCGCAGTCTCTCCCTGTCTTCCGGCTTTCAGTGCGTTCCCGCCGGGGCGCGCCTGGCGGCGACGCGCCGCTGCGCCGCCGTCGCCGGCCGTCGCCGTCTTTACCCTTTCCCGCCAGCGTAACGCCTCCTGGCGGCCGCATGACCCGCCGGTCGCGGCCTGTGGTCGCGGTTCCGCGTCGCGCCATGTTCTGGCCATCTGCGGCGGTATTCCCGGCCCCCCCCGCGCGCGTGGCCGCATGTCCGGGGGGCTGCCGGACCTGGAATAAGGTCTGTGGTGCGGCAGGGGCGAAAAGCTCGTATCCTTCGTCACGATCGTGTAAGGAGGTCTGATATAATTACAAGGATTGACGTGGAAAATCATTCTGTGTGTCTTGACGGTTTGGGTTCTTTCTGAATATTTATTGTTATACATTATAACAATCTATGAGAAAGATTTTATTTTGTCATAGAGTTGTTATATTTTTTTCATACATACTACTATGAGAGTGTTTGCCGGGGCGATTGGGGGCACTGGTGGTGCGTGGTGGTTTTCCTTGTAACCAGTGATTCCGTTACAGATGGGTGCGCCGACGACAGGCTGAAGCTGTGCGGCGAGATGTTGGTGAAGCTGGCGTCGTGCCAGTCAGGGTTGCTGATGGTGGTCGACTCCGGCGGCAAGGTGCTGGACTCCCTGCGGGTTGGCCACGCCGCGGCTGGCCACGCGCGGGACGGGACGGAGCCGGCGCTGCTGGCCCGTCACGCTCCGCAGGGCGACTGCGTGTTCCGCTCGCTGACGCCGTGCCATACCCTGGTCCAGAAATGTCTTGGCGACGCGCCGCCGCCCCTGGTGCACAGCGTGGTCGGCCGGGTGCGCTGCCCCCAGGGTCTTGATCTGGTGATGGTCGCCGGCTGGCGCGCCGAGGCGCTCGGCGAAGACGAGGCGGAGATGCTCGCCCGCGCCGGCGATACGCTGCGGGACACCTTCTCGGGGGCTTTCGCGTCCCCCGCATGTGCGGACAGTCCGGCGCCGCAGGCCGGATTCGACCTGTTCAATTCGGTGGTGTCGCCGGTGTTCCGCGTCGACGAGCGCATGGGCGTCGTCTCCATGAACGACGCCGCCCGCCGGGAAATCGCGGACGGAACCGTGCTGCGCGAGGTCGGCGGCCGGCTGGTCAGCGTCTCCGGCTGCGGCCATGAGGAGCTGCGCAACGCCGTGCGCCGCGCCCTGCGCGACGTCGCCTCCGAAGGGCGGCGCACGTCCATCGTGCCGCTGGCCACCGACGTCGGCCTGCCGCGCTTCGCCATCATCGCCCCCTGTCCGGTGCAGGAGGCGCCGTCCACGGCGGTCATCGTGCTGCCGGCGGTGGACGGCGACGAGGGCGCGCGGCGTCTGGCCTCGCTCTACGGCCTCACCCAGGCGGAGCAGAAGGTGGTGCGTCTGGTGCTCACCGGCGTCACGCCCGTGAACATCGCCGCGCGCCTCAACCTCACCGAGGCGACGGTGCGCACCTATCTGAAGCGCATCATGCTCAAGCTGGGCATCAACCGGCGCTCGGAGTTCTTCCTGCTCTACATTCTCACCATGTCGCCGTTCCGGCTGACGCCGGAGCCGGACGCGCGCCATGAGGCGGATCTCGGCGGCCTGCGCCGCGCCGAAGGCTGAGCAGGACGGCTGTCAGACGCCGCGTGCGGCCCGGCGCCTTCCGGCGGCGGGCCGTTTTTCGTGCGCGGCCGCGCGGGGCGGGGATGCGCGGCGCGCCGGCGGTTCACAGGGATTGCGGGCATGAAAAAAGCGGCCTGCGGCCGCCGCTCTCCCCGGGTGCGGAAGAATGGGGAGTGGTACAGCTGCCCCGGCTCGAACGGGGGACCTCTAGATCCACAATCTAGCGCTCTAACCAACTGAGCTACAGCTGCATCGTTGCGCGGAACCTATGGCGACAGTCGCGGAATGGCAAGACCCTTCGCGTCGCGCCGGCGCAGTTATTCAGCGGGTTCTTTTGCGACATCACGCCTCACGCGCAGTCGCCGGCCGCGGCGGCCCTCCCGTCGTGGCGGCCCGCGCCGCGGCGCGGGCGAAAAATGGCGGCGTCACAGCGCCCTGGCCGGGCGCGGTTGGGCGGCGGCCCAGGCCCGGCGGCCGTCGCCGCCGTTTCGCCGGGCGCGCCGCCGCAGACGCATTGTCCACAAGCCAGGCCGCGACGCCCCGTTAACCGTGTGCGCCGCTCGCCTGCCGGCGCGCGCTAGGTCTCCGGAAATGTCTGTTATGATTGTCAGGATGACGGGCGCGCGCCGGCCGCCGCCGCGCGGCGCCCACGCCAGGGACGTAGTAACGGATGATGCATGTGTGAGCCGGCGCCATGGCCGCGCAGCGAGCGCCCGGAGATCCCGTCATGACGGAAGCGTCGCCGCATGACGTCGTCTGCCTGTTCGGGGCGGACGGCGCGCTGGTCTCGGCCACGGCCGCCGGCCGTGCGCTGGCGGCGCGTCTGGACCGGCCGTCGCGGGCGCGGATCGCGGCGCTGGCGGCGGCGGCCGGCGGGGCCGGCTTCCAGCCCTGCGACCTGACGCTGCGCGCCGGCGGCCATCTGTTTCACGCCCGGTGCGGCGCGCAGGCCGGCGGCGGGGTGCGTCTCACCGTGCGCGATCCGCTTCCGCGGGCATGGGTTCCGCCGGCGCGCGGCGCCGCCGGCCCGGCAGAGGCGGGGCCGCTGGCGCAGCTGCGCCGGGCGGCGGGGGGGCGGCCGACGCTGCGATTCGTCTGGCGCGCGGGTCCGGACGGCGTGGTGCGCTCCGTGTCAGCGGCGCTGGCGCGCGTGCTGCCGCCGGAGGCGCTGCCCGTTGGCCGGCGGTGGGGCGACATGGGGGACCATATCGACGCGGCGGCGGCGCTGGACGCCCATGTCATGTCCGCCCGGGCATGGTCGGGACTGGTCGCCGTATGGCGGCTGGGCGACAGCGGCGTCAGCGCGCCGGTGGAGTTCGGCGCCGCGCCCGTGCGTGACGCGCAGGGACGTCCCGACGGCCAGCGCGGTTATGGCCTCATCCGCCTCGACGAGGCGGCGGAGCCGGCGGCGCGCACGCCGACGGCACGCACGGCCCGCGCCGGCGAAACGCCGGACAACGCCGGTGACGTCCCGCGCCAGGCGACGTCGCGGCGCGCCGCGCCGGCGCCGCCGGACGCGCCCGCGCCCCTGCAGGCCGGAGCCTCCGCCCATGACCATGCGCGCCGCGCGCCGGCGCATGAGCCCGGCGCGGTCTCGCCTCCCGCCGCCGGTGAAACCGTCGCGTCGCCTGCCGCCGCTGACGACGTCCCGGCCGGTCGTCCCCTGCCTCCGCCGGACGCCGCCCGTGGGCCGGCCACGGCGCCGCGCCGGCCGCCGCGGCTGAGCGCCGGCGACCGGCAGACGCTGCGCGACATCGCCCGCGCCCTGGGAGCGAAGGTGGAGCCGGAGCCCGGGGGGGATCCGCAGACGGCGGGGGAGGGGCCTCCGCCCGCCCGCCACGCCACGGCCCGGACCGGCCGCAGCAGGGCGCACGCGCCGCGCCCGTCCGCCCATGTCGCGGCCCATGCCGCAACCCATGCCCGCAGCCTGCGGGACCTGGCGGCCGAGATCGCCGCCGAGGCGCACGGGCCGCGCCATGACGGGCAGGGCGCTCCCCATCCTGACGCCGGTCATCCCGACGCGGCCCGTTCTGACGCCGCGCTTCCAGACGGCCCGGAAGGCGAACGCGCTCCGGGCGCGGCCAGGCCGGCCCCATCCGCGCCCGGCAGGGCGGGCGAGGCTCAGGCGGCGCGGGCGATTCCCGCGCCGGCCGCCGCCGCGCCGGTGGTCAACCAGGGCGCGTCAGCGGCGCCCGCGCCGGCGCCGGATCTCGCCGCCGTGCGGGCCGGGGCTGCGGTCGCCGCCGTGCGCCAGATGATGCAGTCCGCGCCGGTGGCCATGCTGGTCAGTCGCGGCGACGCGGTGCTGCACGCCAACCAGGATTTCGTCGCCCTGTCGCGCTATTCCGGCTTCGCCGAGCTGGCCCGCGCCGGCGTGAGCGGCCTGTTTCCGGAGGCAGTCCCGGCGCGCGGCTTCCATGGCCGGGCGGCGCTGCTCGGGGCGCGCGGCGTGCGCACGCCGGTGATACTCGTCTGCCTCAGCGCGCCATGGGATGGCGGCGAGGCGCTGCTCACCTTCGCCACCCGCGATCCGTCCGCCGAGGCCGAGGCCCGCGCCCGCCATCTGGAGTCGGAGGCGGCCAGCCTCAGCGCCCGCGAGGCGGAGCTGCGCGCCATTCTCGACACCGCCACCGACGGCGTGCTGCTGCTGGACGCCCAGGGGCGCATCCTCTCGGTCAACCGCTCCGCCGAGGCGCTGTTCGGCTATGAGCAGAACGAGCTGGTGGGGGAGCCGGTCACCCGCCTGCTGGACGGCGCCAGCCACCAGACCGCCATGGACTATCTGGCGCTGATGCGCGCCGGCGGCCCGGCCAGCCTGCTCAATGACGGCCGGGAGATCGTCGGCCGCGTGCGCCAGGGCGGCGAGTGCCACCTGTTCATGACCCTGGGCCGCACGCCCTCCGCCTCTGGCGAGCGCTTCTGCGCCGTGCTGCGCGACGTCACCGCCTGGAAGAAGACCGAGCACGACCTCATCGAATCACGCGAGCGGGCCGAGGCCGCCAACGCCCAGAAGTCCGATTTTCTCGCCCGCATGAGCCATGAGGTGCGCACGCCGCTGGGGGCGATGATCGGTTTCGCCGAGCTGATGCTGGAAGAGCGGCTGGGGCCGATCGCCAACCCCCGCTACCGCGAATACATCCGCGACATTCACGAGTCCGGCCAGTACGTCATCAGCCTCGTCAACGACCTGCTGGACCTGGCGCGGATCGAGGCTGGCAGGATGGAGCTGAACTTCGCCAGCATCGATCTCAACGCCGTGCTCTCCTCCTGCGTGGCGCTGATGCAGCCGCAGGCGGCCAAGGCGCGGGTGGTGCTGCGCAGCTCGCTGGACCCCGCGCTGCCGCCGGTGGTGGCGGACGAGCGCTCCATGCGCCAGATCGCCCTCAACATCATCGGCAACGCCCTGAAATTCACCGACGCCGGCGGCCAGGTGATCGTCTCCTCGCTGCGCAACGAGGCCGCAGAGGTGGTGATCCGCGTGCGCGACACCGGCATCGGCATGACGGAGGAGGAGGCGCAGGAGGCGCTCAAGCCGTTCCGGCGCCTCGCGCCCGGCCGCAAGGCGCCCGGCACCGGCCTTGGCCTGCCGCTCACCGCCGCGCTCACCGAGGCCAATCGCGGCCGCCTGCGCATCGCCAGCAAGCCCGGCGAGGGCACGCTGGTGGAGGTGACGCTGCCGGCCGCGCGCGTGCTCGCCGGCTGAAGCGCGCCGCTACCGCCGCGGGACCGGCGCCGGGCGTGACGGCTCCGGACATGACGGCGCCCGCGCGCCGTTTCCGGCCGCGGGCGCCGCAGTTGTCCCGGGGGCATGTTTTCCGGCGCCCCTGGCGCCGCCGGGGCGGCCCGTCCCCCACGCCGGCCGCCAGGCTTATTCGCCGAGCTCGCCCATGTGGTGCTGGCAGTACAGCGCTTCGCCGAGGCGGTTGATCAGGTCCAGCTGGGTCTCGAGGAAGTCGATGTGGCCTTCCTCGTCCGTCATCAGGTCGACGAACAGGTCGCGCGACGGATAGTCCTTCACCTCAAGGCAGTAGGCCGCCGCCTCCTGGTAAAGGGCGCGGGCCTCGCGCTCCGCCGCCAGGTCCGCCTCGATGATCTCGGTGACCGTCTGGCCGATGCGCAGCGGATCCAGCACCTGCATGTTCGGGAAGCCTTCAAGGAACAGGATGCGGTCCGTGAAGCGATCCGCATGATGCATTTCCTCGATCGACTCCTTGCGCCAGAACTGCGCCAGTTTCTTCAGGCCCCAGTTGTCGAGGATCCGGAAGTGCAGCCAGTACTGGTTGATGGCGGTGAGTTCGCTGCGCAGGCCACGGTTGAGATACTCAATGACCTTCGGATCGCCTTGCATCGGAGGGCTCCTTTTTTAGAATGGCTCTAATTTAGGCCGGTCTCCTCCGCCAGGCAAGCGTTTTCCGCCGGCGGCGGGGGAGGGCCTGGCCCAGGCCCGCGCTTCCGGCGGCGAAGCCCGGAACCCGCGGCAGGACCGGGCGCGACCCGCGGCGACGCATGCGACAAGGGTCCGCGCCCCGGGGGGCGCGCGCAATGACCTCGCGCAAATGTCAGCGAAAGCAGGGGGAAAGGGAAGCGCGCGCCGCCGCTGGAAACGGGCGGGGCGGCGCGGCTCCCGGAAAGGCGGCGGCGGGCGGGGCAGGCGCGCCCTGCCGGCGTTACTCGGCGGCGATGCGCGCCGGCAGCGGGGCATTCCCGCTGGCCGGGCGGGCCGGACTGGCGGGGAGCGCGAGGGCAGCCTGGGCCTGGGAAGTCTGGGCGTGGGCGCCCGGAGCCCGGGCGGCGGGGCGCGGCGCCGGCCGGTAACGCTGCGCCTCCGGCACCACGAAGCGCCGGCGCGGCGCGCCGCCGGCCGGCGCGCGCGGCGGGGCCGTGATTTGCGCGGCGATGGCCTGCGCCGCGGTTTCGCCGGGGCATGAGGCGCAGCCGATCTGGCACGCCTTGCCCGCGGTGATGTCTGAAAACATCTGCCGGATCTGGCTGACGCACCGGCCGCAGTTGGGCTTGCAGCCAAGGCACAGATAGACCTGTCCGGGCGAACGCGGGCGCGTTCCGGAATCCCCCGTCAGGGCGTCCCGCACCTGGCTATCGGTCAGCTGGTTGCACGAACAAACGATCATCGCGTTCTTTAGAAAGTTTAAAAAGTGCAGATGTTTCAGTGACTTGCTAATCGCGCGTTCCGTTGTCCGGGTCAAGCGCCATGGGGCGCATGCCCCCTGCGCCCCGCGCGCGGGCGCAGGCGCGACCGGGGGCGGCGCGGGCCGTCACGGCGCGGCGGCGCGGCTATCTGCCGCGCGTCAGCGCCGCCGGGCCGGGGCTGTTCCTGCGGGGGAAACGGGCGTTCCTGAAAGAAAAGGGCGCCCTGCCGGGCGCCCACAGTGGGCGGCGTGGCGGCCAGGCCTGTCCGCCGCCGCGCGTCCGGCCGGCGCCTCAGGCCTCCGGGCCGGGATTGGCCGGCGTCCTGCGGTCGGCGCCTTCCTCCGGCGGCTCCACCGTATAGCGGTGCTCGCGCGGCGCGCGCGTCACCGACGAGGGGTCGCTGGCCGGGAAGCTTTCTTCGATCGATTCGTCCAGCTGCGCCTCCTCATGGGCGCGCTCCCTGCGGGCGCGCTCCTTCTCCGGGAGGTGATCCTGCGGCCGCCTACGGCCTGGCTGGTTGTCGTTCATGATTCGCCTCCTTTCGCGCGTGGCGCGCCGCTGCGGTCCCGGTCCGGGCGCCGTCGCGACATGGAGGCCAACGCCGCTCAGGGACCGCTGGTTCCCGCCGCGCCGTCGCGGTCGATGAGGATGACGTGCAGGGCGCGCGGCCCGTGCGCTCCGAGGAAGATCGTGCGGTCGATGTCGCCGGAGCGCGACGGACCGGTGATCATGTTGATCGTGCGCGGCGGCGCGCCGGCGACCTCGCGCCGCAGCCGCGCCCACACGTCCTCCAGCGACGGAACCAGGTCGGCGCTGTCCAGCACGACGATATGGTTGTCCGGCAGGAAGTTGAGGGTGGTGGGATTGTCCGGCCCGGAGAGCAGGACCAGCGAGCCGGTTTCGATGATGCCCGCGAAGGCGTGGCTGACGCCGGTGAGATCCTGGCCGGCGCTGGGGCCATGGCTCACCTCCAGCGCGGTTTCGCCCCACGGCATGGCGGCGAGGCGCGGGTCCGCGCCCATGCGCGCCGTGGGCGGCAGGTTGCGGGCGCTGAGCCAGCGCGCCGCTTCGGCCGGAACCGCCTCCGGCGCCGGCGCCACGCTGACGCTGGCCTGCGCGGCCTCGGCATAACGGATGAAGGTTTCGACGGCCGCCCGGCCGCTGGCCTGGCCGCGTTGCGGGATGACGCCCCGCGGCGGGCGCGCCAGCCGCGCCAGCGCCTCGGCGCGGCGCGGGGCGTCGTCGGGGCTGACGCCGAGGGACCGGCGGATGCTGGCGAGAATGTCGTCGCGCGCGTCGCTCACTGTCCGCCCTCCCGCCTGTCGCCGGCGCCCGCCGCCGCGCGGCGCGCCTGCCGCCTCGCCCACATGGCCTGGAAGGTTTCGCCTTCCGGCGCCGGAAAATCACGGCTGTCAGTCCAGCCTGTCGCGAACGGCAGGCGCCGGAAGCGGCCGCGCCCGCGCGCCGCAAGCGCCATCAGCGCCGCGCCGGCCCGCGTCGCCTGGCGGTAAAGCCACGGACGGCGGGCGAAGAAGCCCCAGAAGGCCAGGCCCGAGCGCACTGTCGCCGGCGCAAGACGCCGCTCGAACTCGCGCTCGCGCCAGTGGCGCATCAGCTTCGGCAGCGGAATGCGCACCGGGCACACCGCCTCGCAGCGGCCGCAGAAGGTCGAGGCGTTGGGCAGCTGTCCGCCTTTCTCCACGCCGATCAGCGACGGCGTCAGCACCGCGCCCATCGGCCCCGGATAGATCCAGCCATAGGCGTGGCCGCCCACCGCCTGGTACACCGGGCAGTGATTCATGCAGGCGCCGCAGCGGATGCAGCGCAGCATCTCCTGGAACGACGTGCCGAGCATGGCCGAACGGCCGTTGTCCAGCAGCACCACATGATATTCGCCCGGACCGTCCGGATCGCCGTCGCGCCGCGCCCCGGCGGAGAAGGTGACGTACACCGAACTGTCCTGGCCCGTGGCCGAGCGCGCCAGCACCCGCAGCATCTGGGCGCAGTCCTCGAGCGTGGGCGCCAGCTTCTCGATGGAGGCCAGCACGACGTGCGCTTTGGCCAGCGTCTGGGTGAGGTCGCCGTTGCCCTCATTGGTGACGATGACCGAGGCGCCGGTTTCGGCGATGAGGAAATTGGCGCCGGTGACGCCGACGTCCGCGGTGAGGAAGCGCTGGCGCAGCACCTGGCGCGCCTCGTTGAGCAGGTTCACCGGGTCGGAGAGGTCGCGCTCCGGCGGCAGCTGCGTGTGGGCGCGGCGGAAGTCCTGCTCCACCTGGGCGGCGCTGAGGTGAAACGCCGGCGCGATGATGTGCGAGGGCGTCTCGCCGCGCAGCTGGATGATGTATTCGCCAAGATCGGTCTCGACAGGGGTGAAGCCTTCGGCCTCAAGATGGGCGTTCAGGCCGATCTCCTCCGAGATCATCGACTTGCCCTTGGTCACGGTTTTCGCGCCAAGGTCGCGGCAGATGCCGGCGACGATGCGGCGCGCCTCCGCAGCGTCGCGGGCGTAATGCACGTGGCCGCCGGCCGCCTTCACCTGCGCCTCGAACTGCTCGAGGTAGATGTCGAGATGGGCGAGGGTGTGGTTCTTGATGTCCCGGGCGCTGTCGCGCAGCGCCTCGAATTCGGGCAGGGCGGCGGCGGCCTCGGCGCGCTTCGCCGAAAAGCCGCCGCGCATGGTGGCCAGCACCTTCTGCAGCCCGTCGTCCTGCAGGGCGCGGCGGGCGTTGTCGCGGAAGGCGGGGGTGGTCGCGACAGGCGCGTTCATGACCGCGCCTCCGCGCCCGCCGCCGCGGGGGCGGCGTCTCTGGTCCCCGCCGCGGCGGGGGCTCCGGCCCCGGTAGCGGTCTGCGCCGCCGGCGCGCCGACGGGCGGCGCGCCGGTCATGCCGGCCAGCACCTCGGCCACATGGCGGACCTGCACGGCGGCGCCCTGGCGGGAGAGCTTGCCGGCGATGTTCATGAGACAGCCAAGATCGCCGGCCAGCACCATGGGCGCGCCGCTCTCGCGGATCCGCGCCGTCTTCTCGCTGACGATGGCGTCGGAGATCTCGCCATATTTCACCGCGAAGGTTCCGCCGAAGCCGCAGCACACGTCGGCGTCGGCCATTTCGGTGAGGGTGAGCCCCTCCACCGAGGCCAGCAGGCGGCGCGGCTGGTCATGCACCTGCATCTCGCGCAGGCCCGCGCAGGAATCGTGATAGGTCGCCGTTCCCTCAAACCGCGCTTTCACCGCGGTGACGCCCATCACGTCGACGAGGAAGCTGGTCAGCTCCCACGTGCGGTCGGCGAAGGCGCGCGCCTCGCGCTGCAGCTCCGGATCGTCGGGAAACAGCTCCGGATAGTGCCGGCGGGCCATGCCGGCGCAGGAGCCGGAGGGCGCCACCACATAGTCGCAGTGGCGGAAGGCGCGGATCATGGCCAGCGCCAGGTCCGCGGCGGTGCGGCGGTCGCCGGAGTTGAACGCCGGCTGGCCGCAGCAGGTCTGCGGGGGAACCTCCACCACGCACCCGGCGTCCTCCAGCAGCTTCGCCGCGGCGAAGCCCACCGAGGGGCGCATCAGGTCCACGAGACAGGTGACGAGAAGCCCCACGCGCGGGCGCTGCGGGGCCGGCCGGGACGGATGCGACATGGCGACGGCTTTCTGTCTGCGCGGCGCAGGCCGCGCCGCCGCAGCAGATTAACGCCGGCGGCCGTTCCGGCAAACGGCCGCAGCGATCAAATCAGCTGCGGCCGCGTCGCATGCTTTACGTAAGGTAATACAGCCCCCGGCCGGACAGCGCCGGGCGCAGGGCAAAACAGCCGCCGGTCCGGCGGCGCCGTGGGCAGGCGGATATGGCGTGCCGGAACAGGGGCGACGGCGCCTGGGCGGCTGGATCCGGGCTGCGGGCCCGGGCGACTGCACATATGGCGGCCCGGCCGCGCGCCGGCGCCGCTACTGCGCCGGGCGGATTTTTCCGTCGGCGTCGAACTGGCGCAGATAGGCGAGCAGGTTGTCCATCTCGCTTTCCCTTGTGACGCCAAGGAAAATCATGCGCGTGCCGGGCACCTTCGCGCGCGGCGCCTTCAGATAGTCGCGCAGGGTGGCTTCGTCCCAGGTGAGGCCGGAGTTCTTCATGGCGTCGGAGAAGCGGTAGCCGTCCACCGTTCCCGCCTTGCGGCCGATGAGGGCGTTGAGCTGCGGTCCGGCGGTGTGCTTCGCTCCTTCGCCGATCTGGTGGCAGGCGCGGCATTTCATGAACACCCGCGCGCCGGCTTCCGGGTCTCCGGCGTGGGCGGCCGTGGCGAGCGCCGCCGCCGCGCAGGCGGCGAGCACGCCGGCCCAGGGGCGCCGGCGCCGGACGAAGCGGGGAAGGGCGGGGGGGCGAATGGTCATGTCGGCTCCCTGTGCGTCGCGGCCGGCCGGGGGAGGGGCTGCGTCGGCCGCAGGCGCCGGCTGCGCGAGAAGGCGGTCTGCAGGCGGGGATCCTGGCCCGCGCCGGCGGCGGGGTCCACGCTACCCGTCGCCGCATCGCCATACGCGCGGGCGCCGATTTTGCGCGCGGCGGCTCTGGCGCAGCGGCCGCCGCGTTCCCATCTCAGTTCCCGACGTCCCGGGACGGACGGAACGAACTCCAGGAGAAGGAATCGATGGATCCCCACGAACGCGAAGTCATTGACGGCATTTTCAACCGGCTGAAGGACGTCGAAAACGCGCCGCGGGATCCGGAGGCGGAGCGCCATATCGCGGAGCTGGTGGCGCGCCAGCCCTACGCGCCTTACGCCCTCGCCCAGGCCGTCTATGTCCAGGACATGGCGGTGCAGCAGCTCACCCGGCGCAACGAGGAGCTGGAGACGCGCGTGCGCCAGCTGGAGGACGAGCTGCGCCAGGCCCGGGAGCAGCAGCCCACGGCCGCGCCGCAGTCCGGCCAGCCGGGCGGCTTCCTCTCCGGCCTTTTTGGCGGCGGCCGCACCAGCGTGCCCCCGGTGGGCCGCTCCGCTGCGGGCTCCGCCCAGGGCGCGGCCGCGCCGCAGCAGGGTCCGTTCGCCCGCGGTCCCGCGGCGGGCGGCGCGCCCGGCGGCCCGTGGAGCCGCGGGCCGCAGCAGCCGGCCGGCCCGTGGGGCGGCCAGCCGCAGGCCGCGCCGCAGCCGCCTGCTGGCGGCGGCTTCCTGCGCTCGGCGCTGGCCACGGCGGCGGGCGTCGCCGGCGGCGCGCTGCTGTTTGACGCGGTGAAAGGCATGATGGGCGGCTCGTCGGCCGCCTCGGCCACGCCGCTGGCCCAGCCGCAGACCGCCGCCGACGCGGCCAGGGACGCCGGCGCGACCGGCGACGTCCAGCCCGCCGCCAGCGACCAGGGCGACGCGGCCGTGCAGACCGCCGGTCATGCCGATCCCGGTCAGGACGGGTGGAGCAACGACACTGGCGGCTGGGACAACGCCGGCTGGGATGACGGCGGCGCGTGGGACGACGGCGGCGGCTGGGACGGCGGCGACGGCGGCGACTGGGTCTGAGCCGGCCGTTGGCCACCGGCATGCCGGGCGCGCGGACGCGCCCGGCCGTTCGCGGCCGGGCGGGCACCGCTTCAGCCCTCGCCCCGGTCCGCGGTTCCGGGCGTCGCGCGCGCCGCCTCGCGCAGCGCGCGCAGGCCGGCGTAGGCCTGCGCCTGGCCGGTCTCGCCCAGCGCCGCCAGCACCCGGGCCTGGGCCTTGCGCCACAGCGGCGTCGCCTGGGCCAGCGCGGCGCGGCCAGCTTCGGTGAGCGCGTAGCCCACCGCCCGTCCGCCGCCAGGCCGCGGCGCGATCAGCCCGGCCGTCTCCAGCAGCCGCAGGTTGCGGGTGAGGCTGGTGCGCTCCAGCGCCAGCGCCTCCGCCAGGGCGCTGATCGAGCCTGCGGCGCCGCGTTCGAGCGCCGCCAGCAGCGAATACTGCGTCGCCTTCAGCCGGGCGGGCCGCAGCGCCGCGTCATACATGCGGGTGAGGGCGCGCGCCGTCATGCGCGCCTCAAGGCAGGCGCAGCGCTCCTCCGGCCCGGCCGGAGCGCGCGGCTGCGCCGGCGGTTGCGCGGGCTTGCGGCTGGCGCGGGCGTCGCTGCTGGTCATCGGCGGTTTCGCTCCCCGGCTGGCGGCGCGCCCGTACGCGCCGGCGCGCCTGCGGCGGGGGAGCATGGCGCAGGGCGCGCCCGCGGTAAACGCCGCGGCGGCTGCAACGGGCGTCCTCACGGCGACGAAAAATTTGGCGCCGGGCCCGCCGGGGCGTCCCTTGACACCCATCCGGGGCAGTCCTATCTCCGGGCCATCGGTTAGCACTCACCAGCCGACAGTGCTAACGATCCGTTTTCACAATGCGCGTCCTGCGCTCCATCAAGAGGAATGGTCCATGAAGTTCCGTCCGCTGCATGATCGCGTCGTCGTTCGCCGCATCGAGAGCGAGGAGAAGACGAAGGGCGGCATTATCATCCCGGACACCGCCAAGGAGAAGCCCCAGGAGGGCGAGGTCGTGGCCGTTGGACCGGGCGCCCGCGACGAGCAGGGCAAGCTGGTTCCGCTCGACGTGAAGGCTGGCGATCGCGTGCTGTTCGGCAAGTGGTCCGGCACCGAGGTCAAGATCGACGGCGAAGAGCTGCTGATCATGAAGGAGTCGGACATCCTCGGCGTGATCGGCTGACCAGCGGCTGACGCGCGAAACGGGTTTCTGGATTTTTCCCCGACAGTGATTTCAGGGCCGCGCGAGCGCCGGCCAGGGACAGGGGGTCCCGGGCGCGAGACGCCGCCGGACCCGATAACAGGAGCAAGCACACATGGCTGCCAAGGAAGTAAAATTCGGTAGCGAAGCCCGCGACAAGATGCTGCGCGGCGTGGACATCCTCGCCAACGCCGTGAAGGTCACGCTGGGTCCGAAGGGCCGCAACGTCGTGCTGGAGAAGTCCTTCGGCGCTCCGCGCATCACCAAGGACGGCGTGTCGGTCGCCAAGGAGATCGAGCTGGCCGACAAGTTCGAGAACATGGGCGCGCAGATGGTGCGCGAGGTGGCCTCGAAGACCAACGACAAGGCCGGCGACGGCACCACGACCGCTACCGTCCTTGCCCAGGCCATCGTGAAGGAAGGCGCCAAGGCTGTCGCCGCCGGCATGAACCCGATGGACCTGAAGCGCGGCATTGACATGGCCGTCGCCGCGGCCCTGGACGACATCGCCGCCCGCGCCAAGAAGGTTTCCGACTCCTCGGAGATCGCCCAGGTCGGCACCATTTCCGCCAACGGCGACCGCTTCATCGGCGAGGAGATCGCCAAGGCGATGCAGAAGGTCGGCAACGACGGCGTGATCACCGTCGAGGAGGCCAAGACCGCCGAGACCGAGGTCGAGATCGTCGAGGGCATGCAGTTCGACCGCGGCTATCTCTCGCCGTACTTCGTCACCAACGCCGAGAAGATGGTCGCCGACCTCGAGGATCCCTACATCCTGATCCACGAGAAGAAGCTCTCCTCGCTGCAGCCGCTGCTGCCCGTGCTTGAGGCCGTGGTGCAGACCGGCAAGCCGCTGCTGATCATCGCCGAGGACGTCGAGGGCGAGGCCCTGGCCACCCTGGTGGTCAACAAGCTCCGCGGCGGTCTGAAGGTCGCCGCCGTCAAGGCTCCGGGCTTCGGCGACCGTCGCAAGGCCATGCTCGAGGACATCGCCATCCTCACCAACGGCCAGACCATCTCCGAGGATCTCGGCATCAAGCTCGAGAACGTCACCCTCGACATGCTGGGCCGCGCCAAGCGCGTCCGCATCGAGAAGGAGAACACCACGATCATCGACGGCGCCGGCTCGCGCAAGGACATCGAGGCCCGCGTCGCCCAGATCAAGGCCCAGATCGAGGAGACCACCTCCGACTACGACCGTGAGAAGCTCCAGGAGCGTCTGGCCAAGCTCGCTGGCGGCGTCGCGGTGATCCGCGTCGGCGGCTCCACCGAGGTCGAGGTCAAGGAGAAGAAGGACCGCGTCGACGACGCCCTGAACGCCACCCGCGCGGCGGTCGAGGAGGGCATCGTTCCTGGCGGCGGCACCGCCCTGCTGCGCGCCAAGGCCGCGGTCGAGAAGCTCGACTCCGACAACGCCGACATCCGCGCCGGCATCAAGATCGTGGCCCGCGCCCTTGAGGCCCCGATCCGCCAGATCGCCGAGAACGCGGGCGTCGACGGTTCGATCGTCGTCGGCAAGATCCTCGAGAACACCTCGAGCAACACCTTCGGCTTCAACGCCCAGACCGAAGAGTACTGCGACCTGATGCAGGCGGGCATCGTCGACCCGGCCAAGGTCGTCCGCACCGCCCTGAAGGACGCCGCTTCGGTGGCCGGCCTGCTCATCACCACCGAGGCGCTGGTCGCCGACGCTCCGAAGAAGGAGACGGCCCCGGCTCCGGGCGGCATGGGCGGCATGGGCGGCATGGACTTCTGATCCACGCTGCGACCGCAGTCACGGGGGCTCCGGATGTTCCGGAGCCCCTTTTTTGTCGCCCGCCGGCAGGGGCCGGGAGCGCGCAGTTTTTCACCTTCCCGGCGCCGGCCCCGTTTGCCTTCGCGCCGGCGACAGGCTAGACAGACCCTGACCATTATCGCCCGGAGCGCGCGGAAGGCGCGCATGGGCCGGTCCGGGCCCGTGGGGCCGATCCGGCTCCGGTGAGCTCAAGAGGTGCATCATGCAAGACGATATCGACAGCCCGGTCTCGGGCGTGTGGTGGAGCCTGCTTCTCGGCGTCGTCGCCTGCGTCGTCGTCGGCTGGCACATCTTCGGCTGAGTCCCGGCCCGCCCGGCGGCGGCTTCCGCCTGAAAGGGCGGGGCCGTGGTCCGCAGGCGCAAGCATCCGCCATGGCGCCGCGCCTGCGGCGCGAGAAACGCGTCCCGTCCGGGGCGCGTTTTTTCTTTTCCGCCCCGCAGTCGCAGATGATGACAAAAGATTAATGGGAAATGTCACAATCAGTTTTCTAAAGATCATGCGGGCGGCCGGCCGCGGCCGTCGCCGGCCGCGGCGTCGTCCGGCGAGGGCGGGGCCGGAGCGGCGCCTTTCCGGCGCCCGGCGCAGGAGCTGCGCCGCCGGAGCGGCCGCCACGCCCGTTTCCGCGAGGGCGGTCCGGGCGCCGTCCGCCAGGCCGCGGCCCGGCGGGGCGGACGCGCCTGACCGCCCGGACATTCCATCATTTCCCGGGGCGCGCCGCGCCCCAGCCGGCGGATGACATGCACGGACTGAAAAAGGCTCTCACAGACATCTGGCGGCTCACGCTGCCCTATTTCACCTCCCGCGAGCTCACCGAGGCGCGCATCTGGCCGTTCCCGGCCTTCGCCGTGCAGCAGCGCTTGCTGGCGTTCATTTTCGCGGCGGTGATCATCAGCATCGAATTCGCGCTGGTGGCGATCAACGTGCGCCTGTCCTATTTCTCGCGCGACTGGTTCAACGCCATCCAGAACAGGGACGCCGCCAGCTTCTGGACGCTGCTGCTGACCGTGTTCATGTTCTGGGCGGTCATCTACATCGTGGCGGCCATCTACCAGTACGCGCTGAAGTCCTACCTGCGCATCCGCTGGCGCGCCTTTCTCACCGCGCGCTACGTCAGCCACTGGCTCGACCACAACGCCCACTACCACATGCAGCTGCTCGGCCATGGCGCCGACAACCCGGACCAGCGCATCCAGCAGGACATCGATTCCTTCATCGTGCGCACCATGGAGCTGTTCCTCGGGCTGCTGTCGTCGGTGTCGACGCTGGTCTCCTTCGCCGTGGTGCTGTGGCAGCTGTCCGCCAGCTTCACCCTGCCGGGCACTGACCTGCGGGTTCCGGGCTTCCTGCTGTGGGGCGCCCTGGTCTTCGCCATTGCCGCCACCTGGCTGACGCACCGGGTGGGCCGGCCGCTGATCCGGCTGAACTTCGAGCAGGAGAAGTATGAGGCGGACTTCCGTTTCTCGCTGGCGCGCCTGCGCGAATACGGCGAGCAGGTGGCGCTGACCGGCGGCGCCCCGGCGGAGAAGCGCCACCTCGCCGGGCGCTTCGGCTCGGTGATCGACAATTTCCTCGCCATCGTCAGCCGCACCAAGAAGCTGACGGCGGTGACCGCCGCCTACGCCCAGATCAGCAACGTCATCCCCTACATCCTGGTGGCGCCATACTATTTCGCGGGCAAGGTGACCCTCGGCGGCATGCAGCAGACCGCCAGCGCCTTCAACCGGGTGAGCGACAGCCTGTCGTTCTTCATCAGCGCCTACACCACGCTCGCCGACTACAAGGCGGTGGTGGACCGCCTCACCACCTTCACCAGCGCGGTGGAGACGGCGCGCATCGCCGGCTCCGGAGCCTCCCGGCTGCGGCGGGAGGAGGGCGCGGACGCGAATCTCGAGATCCGCAACCTCTCGCTCAGCCTGCCGGACGGGCGCGAGGTGGTGCGGGTGGGCGCGCTGACCCTGCGCCCGGGCGAAACCACGCTGCTGACCGGGCCTTCAGGCTCCGGAAAGTCGACGCTGTTCCGCGCCATCGCCGGCATCTGGCCGTTCGGCTCGGGCGACATCCGCCTGCCGCACGGGGCGTCGCTGCTGCTGCTGCCGCAGCGGCCCTATCTGCCGGTGGGAACGCTGCGCGCCGCCGCCTGCTATCCCGCCGCGCCGGACGCGTGGAGCACGGGGGAGCTGGCTGAAGCGCTGGCGGCGGTGCAGCTGCCGCATCTCGTCGCGCGGCTGGACGAGGAGGACCACTGGGCGCAGACGCTGTCGCTGGGCGAGCAGCAGCGCCTCGCCCTTGCCCGCGCCCTGCTGGCGCGTCCGGACTGGCTGTTCCTCGACGAGGCGACCTCCGCCATGGACGAGGGGCTGGAGGCCTCGTCCTACGGCCTGCTGGCGCGGGCGCTGCCGCAGGCGACGATCGTGTCGATCGGTCACCGCTCCACGCTGCACGCGCTGCACGCGCGGCGCATCGACATGATCAATGTCGGCGGCCGGGTGTTCGAGCCGCGGGATGTTTATGACGCGGCTCCGGCGGCGGGGTAGGGCGCCGCGGCGGGTCGCCTCCCCGGCGCGGGCGCCGGGCGCCGCTCCCCGGCCCGGCCGGAGCCGTGCCGGTCGGGGGTGCGCCGGCGGCGGGCATGGCCCGGCCTGCGCCGCCGCCATGCGGGCGCCGGCGCCGCCATGGCCGGACGTGACCCGGCTTTTGTTTGCTGTTTTACGCGCCTGTTTTCCGTGCGCGTCGCGCCGCGGCGCCTGGACGGACGCCCGGCCAGGCCCGGGCATGAGGCCGGAGGCGCGTTGCGTCCGGCGCGGCTGCGGAGACGGTTATGGCCGGACCTGATCGGGCCATTCGGGGCGCGGCCAGGGCGACGCCGCGCGCCCCTCCGGCGCGGCCGGGCGCGCCCGCACGGGTCATGACGGTCCGGGACCGTCGCCCCGGGAGGAGCCGTCAGAAGGTGCGGTCGAAGCGCAGCTCGCCGGCGGGGCCCTTCAGCACCAGCTGGCCGCCCACCAGATCCCACTTCTGCGCGTAACGCAGCGCCGTAAGAAAGGCCGTCTCGGCCGCCTGGACGTGCCTGTCGCAGGCGCGGCGGGTGAGGGCCAGCGGGCCGACGGCGATGCCCTGGTCGCGCAGCGGGAAGGCCACGGCGCTGAACGTGTTGCAGCCGCCGAAACCGCGGGCGCGGAACTGGGAGTCCAGCACGAAGGACGGACGTTCCGCGCCAGTGTAGCGCTTTCCGTTCAGGCTGACCGCGATCCAGTTCTTGCCCAGCGGGAAGTTCTTCTCGATCTTCCTGGGCTGCAGCGGCGCCGTCCGCGTCGCCTGCTGGGCGTGAGCCGGGGCCATGGTCAGGGCGCCGGCTGCGAGCGCGACGGCTGTCAGTGCAAGGCGAACTGTCTTCACGTGCATCCTCTCCCTCAACCAGGCGCGTGCTGGCGCTGCGTCACGACGGGGCGGCGGGGCCGCCGCTCCGGAACGCCCGCGCGGCCGGCCTGCCGGCGAAACGGCGTCCGTCGCTGTCGCCGCGTCTTTTCCCGTAATGTCGCAGACTTTGCAAGCGCCGGGCAAGGACGGCCCGGTCGCCGGACGGCTCCGCGCCCCGCGCGTCCGCGCCGGCCGGGCCGCGTCCTCAGCGGCCAAGACGGGCGAACAGCCGGTCCGCCAGCGGATTGTGCCGGCGGAAGACGTAGTCCACCCGCCGCACGCTGACATGGTCGGCGCCGGCCGCCGACAGCGCCTCCGCCAGGGCGAAGGTCTGCTCCGCCGGGCACAGCAGCGTCGCCGGGCCGCCGGCGACCGGCGCGCCCCACGGCAGGCTGGCGCCGAAACGGGCCGCCAGCGCGGCCAGCGCCTCCGCGTCATGCCCTGGCGCCAGCGCCGTGACCTCGCGGCTGGCGCGGGCCGTCTCCTCGGCGTTGATGCGGGTGAGAATGGCGGCCGCCGCCTGACGCGCCGCCGGTCCCCACGGCGCCCGCAGCGACGCCACCAGATTCGCCCATGAGCGCAGGATCACGCCGTCGTCCAGAACCTTGAGATCGTTGGCCGCCAGCGTCGCGCCGGTGGTGGTGATGTCGACGATGATCTCCGCCGAGCCCGCCGCCGGCGCGCCCTCCGTGGCGCCGAGACTCTCGACGATGCGGTAGTCGGCGAGGCCATGGGCGGCGAAGAAGCTGCGGGTGAGGTTGACGTATTTCGTCGCCACGCGCATGCGCTCGCCGGTGCGCGCGCGCATTTCCGAGGCCACGTCGTCGAGATCGGCCATGGTGCGCACGTCGATCCACGCCTGCGGCACCGCCACCACCACATTGGCGTTGCCGAAGCCGAGCGGCGTCAGCAGCTCCATGGCCTCGTCGGCGTCGGGCGCCTGCTCGCGCACCAGGTCCTCGCCGGTGATGCCCAGATGCGCCGCGCCGCTGGCCAGCTGGGTGACGATCTCCGAGGCGGAGAGAAACATCACCTCCACCCCGGGCAGCCCCCTGATGGCGCCGCGGTAGTCGCGGGCGCCGCCGGGCCGGTGCAGCTCAAGGCCGGCGCGCGAGAAAAAGGCGGCGGCGTTCTCCTGCAGGCGGCCCTTGGACGGAACGGCGATGATGAGCGGGGCGTCGGCGGACATGATGGATTCCCCGAAAGATCAGGCGGTCAGGGTGAGGCTGTCGAAACGGTCGAGCCACAGGGCGCAGCCGACGGCCGGAACCGGCGCCGCGGCGCCGAGGCGCTCGGCCAGGCCGTCATAGCGCCCGCCCGCCGCGACCGGACGCCGGTCCGGCCGCGCCGGATCGTCAATCTCGAAGATGAAGCCGGAATAATAGTCGAGGTTGCGGGCGAAGCGCGCCGAGAAACGGATGCGCTCCACCGCCACGTCGCGGGCGGCGAAGAAGCCGAGGCGCTCCTCAAACAGGTCCACCGCCGCGCCAATGTCGAGGCCGGCGTCGGCGGCCAGCCGCCGCAGTTCGGTCACCGCGTCGTCCGGATCGCCGGCGATGGCGAGGTAACGCTCCAGCACGGCGCGCTTTTCATCGCCGAAGGCCGCGGCGCGCCGCTCGGCGCGGGCGAGGAAGCGCCGGGCGATGTCGCTGGCGCTGCGTCCGCCCACCCGCGAAATGCCGGCGATGGCCAGCACGTCCTCCACGAACGCCTGGGCGGCGCGCGGATCCTGGCCGGCGAGGGCGTCGAGCAGTCCGGCGTAGTCGCCGTCGCCGTCGCCATTGCCGGCCAGCGCCGCCAGCGGCTGGCCGGCGGCCACGCCGCGCAGCAGCCGCCGGCGCGTCGGCGCGTCGGCGCCCAGCGCCGTCACCACCGCGTTGAGCAGCCCCATGTCGCCGAGGCGCACCACCGGATCGCGCAGGCCGAGCGCCGCCGCCGCCTCCATGGCCAGCGACAGGATCTCCGCGTCGGCGGCGCCAGTGTCCTCGCGGCCGAACGACTCGACGCCCGCCTGCGGAAACTCGCCGGTTTCGCCGGCGCGCAGGCGGAACACCGGGCCGAGATAGCTCACCGCCGCCCGCAGCGGCCCGCCGTCATGGCCGGCCAGCAGCATGCGCGTGACCGGAATGGTGTATTCCGGCCGCAGGCACAGCTCGGCGCCGTCGCCGCTGGCGGTGACGAACAGCCGCCGGCGGATGTCCTCGCCGGAAAGGTCCAGAAATACCTCCGCCGGCTGCAGCACGGGGGGCTCCACGCGGCGGTAACCCTCGCGCGCGAACAGCGCCAGCAGGCGTTCGCAGGCCTCTTGCGTGGCTGGTTCGTCAGTCAGCTGCGGCGACATCGCATTCCATCCGTGCTGCCCGCCGGCCGGCGCCGGGCGGCGCATGCGCCGGAAGCCTTCTCCGGCGCGGCGGCGCGGAAGCTCCGGCGAAATCCACAAAAACGGCGGGGCCTGGCCCGTCCGGAGCCAGTCTCCGGGGGCGGCCAGCCCCTGCCCGGGCGCTACATACCAGCAACTGGCCCCGCCTGCGACCGGCGGCGGAGCGGCCGCGGGACGCCGTTCAGTAGCGGGCGAGCACCTGCCGCACCGCGCTCTCCAGCTCGGACTCGGGCACGGAGAACTGCGCCCTGGCCTGCTGGGCCAGATAGGTCTCACGGTCGCTGATCTGGCGCAGCGTGGCGCCGAGGCGCAGGTCCTTGATGGTGACCTCGCGCTTTTCCTTCTCGTTGCTGCCCTGAATGACCACGCAGACCGAGCCGCGCCGGTCGGCGTAGCGGATCTGCGCCTGCATGCCGGCCTGGCCCATGTAAAGCTCGGCCCGCAGGCCGGCGGCGCGCAGGCGCCCCACCATGGCCTGGTAATCGTCCATGCGGTCGCGGTCGAGGGTCAGCACCACCACCGGGCCGGGCGGCGGCTCCACCGCCACGACCGGGCTCTTCACCGCCATCAGCGCCGCCAGCAGGCGCGACACGCCGATGGAGAAGCCGGTGGCCGGCGTGTCCTCGCCGCGGAAGCGGCCGACAAGGCCGTCATAGCGGCCGCCGCCGCCCACCGAGCCGAAGCGCACCGGGCGGCCTTTCTCGTCCTTCACCTCGAAGGTCAGCTCCGCCTCGAACACCGGGCCGGTGTAATACTCAAGCCCGCGCACCACCGAGGGATCGATGATCACGCGCCCGTCGTCATAGCCGGCGGCGGCGAGCAGGCGGGCGATCTCGGCCAGCTCGGCGCAGCCTTCGCGGCCGGTGGCGGTGCCGGAGAACGCCTGCGCCATGCGCGCCACGGTGGCGGCGTTGCCGTCGCCGCGGGCGGCGAGCACCGCCAGCACCTGATCCGCTGCTTCCGGCGCGAGCCCGGCGCCCCTGGTGAAGTCGCCGCTCTGCGTCTCCGGATGCTCCCAGCGGCCCTCGCCGAGCAGGTCGCGCACGCCGTCCACGCCCACCTTGTCGAGCTTGTCCATGGCGCGCAGCACGGTGAGGCGGCGCTGGGCGTTCTCCGCGCCGCCAAGGCCGATGGCCTCCAGCACGCCGTCCAGCACCTTGCGGTTGTTGATGCGGATCACGTACTTGCCGGCGAGGCCGAGGGCGTCGAGCGTGTCCGCCGCCATCATGCAGACCTCCGCGTCGGCGGCGACCGAAGCGGCGCCGACGATGTCGGCGTCAAACTGCATGAACTGGCGAAACCGGCCCGGACCCGGCTTCTCGTTGCGGAACACCCAGCCGCAGCGGTAACTCTTGTAGGGCTTCGGCAGCCGGTCAAAATTCTCGGCCACGTAGCGGGCGAGGGGAGCCGTGAGATCGTAGCGCAGCGACAGCCACTGGCCGTCGTCGTCCTGCAGCGAGAACACGCCCTCATTGGGGCGGTCCTGGTCGGGCAGGAACTTGCCCAGCGCGTCGGTATACTCGAGAAACGGCGTTTCGAGCGCGTCGAACCCGTAAAATTCGTAGGTTTCGCGGATCTTCTCCAGCATGCGGGCGCTGGCCGCGATCTCCACGGGGCCGCGGTCCACGAAGCCGCGGGCGAGCCGCGCCTTCGGGCGCTCTTTCGCCTTCTCCTTCGCGGAGGGCTGCGACTGCGCCTCGCTGCCGGCGCTGGCGTTGGTCAGGTCGTTCCGGGACATGGGGTTCGCATTACTCCGCGACAGGTCCGCGGGCAAGGCGGTATTGCGCGCGCGGCGCCGTTTCCGCGCCCGGCGGCGGAAAGAAGCCCAAAAGAGGAGGGCGCATGCAGGGGAGAGGGAAAACGTCAGGACGCCCCGCCGGGGACAGCTGGGGCCTGCAGCCGGTGATCACGCGGCCGGGGCGCTCTCCGCGCTGGCTTGCGACGTCTTTCGCCTCGCCGCGGCGCGGCTGTCGTGCTAGGGCGGACGCCATGATCGAAGGACTGCAACCCCAGAAGGCCACGCGCGTCATGCGCTTCATCACCGACGAAGCCCGCGCCCGCCAGATCACCGAGATTCTCGGCGAGATTTTCGATCCCGCCGAAACCGCCGTCTCCACGTTCGAGACTGACGCCGGCTGGCTGTTCGAAGCCTATTTCGCCACGCCGCCGGACGAGGAGATGATCATCGACGTCATTCGCCCCATCGTCGGCGAGGCCGCGGCCAACGCCGCGACCTTCGACGACATCCGCGAGCAGGACTGGGTGCGCGCGTCCCTCGACGGGCTGAAGCCGGTGCGCGCCGGCCGGATCCTCGTCCATGGCGGCCATGACCGCGGCGTCGCCAGGTCCAATGACGTGGGGCTGGAGATCGAGGCGGCGCTCGCCTTCGGCACCGGCCATCACGGCACCACCGCCGGCTGTCTCGACGCGCTGGCGCGCATCGCCAGCCGCCGCCGGCCGCGCTCCATTCTGGACGTCGGCACCGGCACCGGCATTCTCGCCATCGCCGCGGCCAAATGGCTGAAGGTTCCGGTGGTGGCCGGCGACCTTGATCCGGTGGCCATCGAGGTGGCGGCCGGCAACGCCCGCGGCAACGGCGTCGCCGGTCTCGTCAGCTATTACGTCGCCCCGGGCGTGGATCACGCGCTCGCCCGCGGCCGCCGGTTCGAGCTGGTGTTCGCCAACATCCTGGCGCGGCCGCTGCGGCTGATGGCCCCGTCGCTCGCCCGCGCCGTGGCTCCGGGCGGCGTGCTGGTGCTCTCCGGCCTGCTGCCGCGCGACGTGCCGGGGGTGCTCTCCGCCTACCGCGCCCAGGGGCTCGCCCTGTGGGAGCGCCGCGATCGCGACGGCTGGTCGACGCTGACGCTGCGGCGCGGCGGCGCCGCGCCCCGGCCGCTGGCCGCGGCCTGACCGGTCGCATCCGCCGCAACGGAGAATTCAGGGGCGTCGCCGCAGGGCGGCGCCCTTTCCGTTTCGGCCGGCCGTGACGGGGAGCATGCAAAAAACAATGGCCAGACGCGTGCGTCTGGCCATTGGGCCGCCGGACGGGCCGGCGGCGTTTCGCCGTCAGTCGCGCGGCCGGCGGGCGCCGCCGCCGGGGGGACCGGCGCGCCCGGGCGGGCGCTCAGCGCAGCGAACCGTATACCAGGCCGGTCTGCGGGTCCTGGCAGCCGCCCACTTCCTTCAGCTGCTCCGGGCCAAGCCGGGCGGCGAGCTGCAGCGTGTCATGCGGAACGCCAGCGCTGCGGAAGCCGGCGAAGAAGGAACGGATGGCGGCGCCGAGGCGGGACGCGTCCTGCGAGCGGACGACGGCCGGACGGGCGGAAACATTGGCGAGGGTGGCGGTAGCCATTGGTCTATCTCCAGATAAGCAAGACAGCCCCAGCGTTCCTCTATGTTCTTGTGTGGCCCTTACCTATGACTTTGTCTGCGACCTTAGTAGTATCTGCGTCGCATGGGAGCCATCCCGCCAGCGCATGACCGCACTGGTTACAGAAGCATCCGGTACGGATGCGTCACGATGACTGTTATCAGTCACGTACATTACTTTCCGTAATTGGTACTTTCCGGTACTTGACATGCGCCATGTCGTACCGCCAGCGGTCCGCGCCGTCCGCCGCGCCCCCGGCCGCGCTTGCGCGGCGCCGGCGATTGCGGCCATATCCCCTGCGCGGAAGACCACAGCGGAGGGCGGCATGTTCCGGGCAGTGTTTCAGGACTTCGGCGAGGGCGTCGCCGCGGCCGCCGGCGCGGAGCGGATCGGCCGGCTGCGGGCCGAGCTGCGCCGGCGCGGGCTGGACGGCTTCATCGCGCCGCGCGCCGACGAGCACCAGGGCGAATACGTGCCGCCCTGCGCCGAACGCCTGGCCTGGCTCACCGGCTTCACCGGCTCGGCCGGCTGCGCCGTCATCCTGATGGATCGCGCCGCCCTGTTCGTGGACGGCCGCTACGTGCTCCAGGCGCCGCGCCAGGTGGACGGCTCGGTGATCGAGGTGATTCCGCTGGCGCAGACGGCGCCGGAGGCGTGGATCCGTGACTGCCTGCCGGCAGGGGCGCGCCTCGGTTACGACCCATGGCTGCATGTGGAGGCCGCCGCGGAGCGTTACCGCGCCGCCGCCCGGGCCGCCGGCGGCGAGCTGGTGGCGGTGAACGGCAATCCGGTGGACGCCGTCTGGAGCGACCGGCCGCCGGCGCCGGCCGCCCCGGTGCGGGTGCATCCGGAGAGTCTCGCCGGCGAGAGCGCCGGCGCGCGTCTCGGCCGCCTGCGCGAGGCGCTGGGGCGCCAGGGCGTGGACGGGCTGCTGGTCAGCGATCCGCATAACGTCGCCTGGCTGTTCAACATCCGCGGCGCCGACGTGCCGCACACGCCGCTCGCCCTCGGCTACGCTTTCGTGCCGCTGGAGGGCAGGGCGGAGCTGTTTCTTGACGCGCGCAAGCTGACCAGCGAGGCCGCCGCGGCGCTGGAGCCCTTCGCCGCCGTCACGCCGCCCGCCGCCCTGACCGAGCGGCTGCGCGCCCGCGCCGCGGGCGGCGCCCGCATCCGCATCGACTCCGCCACCGGCGCCGCCGCCCTCGCCGGCATCGTGCGCGACGCCGGCGGCGAGGCTGACGTCGGCGAGGATCCGCTGACGCTGATGAAGGCGCGCAAGAACGCCGTGGAGCTGGCCGGCGCCCGCGCCGCCCACCTGCGCGACGGCGTCGCCGTCTGCCGCTTCCTGCACTGGTTCGACACGGCTGCCCCCGGCGGCGGCCTCACCGAAATCGACGCCGTGGCCGCGCTGGAGACCTTCCGCCGCGAGACCAACCTGCTGGAGGACATCTCCTTCCCCACCATCGCCGGCGCCGGCCCCAACGGCGCGGTGGTGCACTACCGCGTCACCGGCGCCAGCAACGCCCCCATCGGCCCCGGCCTGTTCCTGATCGACTCCGGCGCCCAGTATCGCGACGGCACCACCGACATCACCCGCACCATCGCCGTGGGCGAGCCGGACGCCGAAATGCGCGACCGCTTCACCCGGGTGCTCAGGGGCCACATCGCCGTGGCCACCGCCGTGTTCCCGGCCGGAACCTGGGGGGCGCAGCTGGACAGCTTCGCCCGCCGGCCGCTGTGGGAGGCCGGCCTCGACTTCGACCACGGCACGGGCCATGGCGTCGGCAGCTTCCTCTCGGTGCATGAGGGGCCGCAGCGCATCTCCCGCCTCGGCAATGTGGCGCTGGAGCCGGGCATGATCGTCTCCAACGAGCCGGGCTACTACAAGGCCGGCGCCTGGGGCATCCGCATCGAGAACCTGCTGGTGGTGGAGGAGCGGGAGATCCCCGGGGCCGAACGGCCCATGCTGGGCTTCGGGACGCTCACCCTGGCGCCCATCGACCTGCGCCTGGTGGAGCCGGCGCTGCTGACGGACAGCGAGCGGGCGTGGCTCAACGCCTATCACGCCCGGGTGCATGAGGAGCTGGCCCCGCAGGTGGCCGACGCGGCCGCCCGCGCCTGGCTGCGCGCCGCCACCCGCCCGATCTGATCCGCAGCGCCCCGGACGGCGCCGGCGATTGCGCCGGCCGTCGCCGTCCATTAGCATATCCGCAAGCAATTTTCCGCATGTTACCGTAAATACGGCGTCCGCCGCCCTGTTTTTCAGGCGGCCTGCGGTCGTGGCCAGCCGTTGTTCCGGGCGACGGGGCGGGATACGGGCGGCCGCGCCGGCATGTTCCGGAAATGCGGCCCGGTTTCCGGTGCCGCCCAGGCGATGGTTCGGTCCGGCGGAGGGTTTTCCTGTCGGAGGTTCTTCCCGCCGGCGGGTTTTCCCGGCGGGCGCCCGTGATGGTCTCCTGACGACGTGATGGTCTCCTGACGAGAGGAGCGCGCGCATGTGCGACCAGTGCCAGCCTGCGGCGTGGGGACGGCGACGTTTTCTCGGCGGCCTGGCGGCGGCCTCGCTCATGGCCGCCGGCGGTCCGCTGGCGCGGGCTGCGGAGGCGGCCCTCGCGGCCGCCCAGCCGTCGCCGCAGGCGGCGATGGCGCGGCTCATGGCCGGCAACGCACGTTTCCGCCGCGGCGCCGGGCGGCGGCCGGTCGGCGCCGGCGAACGCCGGCGGCTGGCCGGCGGGCAGTCTCCCTTCGCCGTCGTGTTCATCTGCGCCGACTCGCGCGTCGCGCCGGAAATCATCCTGGACCAGGGCCTCGGCGACATCTTCGTCGTGCGCAACGCCGGCGCCGCGCCCGACGCCCAGTCCATCGGCAGCATCGAATACGCGGTCGCCGAACTGGGAGCGCCGCTGCTGCTGGTGATCGGCCACAGCGGCTGCGGGGCGGTGAAGGCCGCCGTCGCCGCCATCGAGGGCGGCGCCCGGCCCGGCGGACACATCCGCGACGTGGTGGCGGCGCTGACGCCGGCGGTTGGGGCGGCGCTGCGCGCCATGCCCGCCAGCTGGCCGGCCCAGATGCGGCTGGAGGGCGCCATCGCCGCAGCCGCCCGTGATTCCGCCGGGCGCATCATGGCGCAGAGCGCCGTCGTCTCCGGGGCGGCGCGACAGGGGCGCCTGCTGGTCGCCGCCGCCTATTACGACATCGCTTCCGGCCGGGTGCTGCCGCTCGAGGGCTGAGGCCGCCCTCCGCAGGGGCTCCGGACGCGGCGACACCGTGGAGAGACGCCGGGGCGTCGCAATACGGGAGCGGAGCGCCGGGGAGCGCGCCGCCGTGCGGCGTCGCCGGGCCATGGCCGGCAAGGTCATGACGCGACTCAGGTCATGACGCCCCCTGGTCGTGACGCGTCCCTGGTCACGGCGCGTCCCCGGTCTTGGCGTTTCGGCGGCGGCGGTCCATGGGGGCTGCGCCGGGCCGCGGCCCGGTCAGGCCAGGGAGCCGACGGCGGGGCGCAGCAAAAAGGCCGCGCGGGAGCCCGCGCGGCCATGTTCACGCCGGCCTCTGCGCCGCCTGCCGGCGCCTCAGGCGCGCCGGCCGGCAGCGGCTCAGCTGGCGCCGCCGGAGGCGGACGGGCCGGAGGAAACGCCCGGGTTGCTGTCCGCAGGGCGCTGCAGGATCGGGCCGCGGCTGAGATGCGTGGGCTTCTCCGGATTGCGCGGCACCAGGGTGGCGACGTCGGCGCGGATGCTCTCCAGCAGGTCAAGGGCGTTGCGGCCGTCAGGGAAGCTCAGCTCCCGCAGCGCCTGGGCGAGCACGTCGATCTTGGTCGACAGCTCCAGACCGCTGCGGGCGGCCACGCGCGACATCGACTGCTCGACGGTTTTCAGTTCCTGCAGCAGCTCGCGCCGCAGCTCGCGCTGGTCCTCGGCGTCGATCAGCGGCGAGCCCAGCATGCCGCGCAGGGCGGCCCACCGCAGGCCAAGGGCGGGAAGTGTGGCGGCGTCGCCTGCATCGGAAGCCGGGGGGATGTTCGCCATGCGGAATCTCCTTGTAACGACGTTGAGCGGTGGCGCTGCACCGTGGCGGTTGCGGGGCGCGGCGGCGCGCCGGAACAGCCCCTGCAACGGAATGAACGTGTCGCGCGCTGCCGACATCCTGCCGCGCGCGCCGGTGGCGGCGCAATCCGGTTTGCGCGCAATTCCCGTGCGGCCTGCGCGAATGGTTAGCCGCATCATCGGGTGATTTGGCGCCATGCGCAACGGCCGCCCGCGCCGGCGCCGCCCGGCGGCCGTCAGCCCGCCGCCTCGACGAAGCTGTCCAGCACCGTCTTGCGGCCGGCCTTGTCGAACTCCACCGTCAGCTTGTTGCCGTCCACCATGGTCACCGAGCCGGGGCCGAACTTCTGGTGGAAGATGCGCGCCCCCACCTGGAAGGCGGAGACGCCGGTCGAGCGCGCCACCAGCTCGCCCTCAATCACCGGGCCGTCGCGCCGCGCCCCGGCGCGGGCCCGCCCGCCGCCGCGGCCGGCGGCGAACTGCGAGCCGCCGTAGCCGTCGCGGCCGAAACCGCCCTGGCCGAAGCCGCGCGCCTCCGCCCGCCGCCAGCCGGGCGTGGCGTAGCTGGAGGGCATGGCCCCGGCGTATTCTCCCCGGGAGAAGCGGCTCTGGCCATAACCGCCGTAAGAGGAGGCGGGCGCGTCCGCCACCTCCACCGCGCTTTCCGGCAGTTCGTCGATGAAACGCGAGGGGATGGTGGCGTTCCACATGCCGTGGATGCGCCGGTTGCTGGCGAAATAGATGCGCGCCCGCCGGCGGGCGCGGGTGAGGCCCACATGGGCGAGGCGGCGCTCCTCCTCCAGGCCGGCGAGGCCGCTTTCGTCGAGGGCGCGCTGGTTGGGGAACAGCCCTTCCTCCCAGCCGGGCAGGAACACCGTGTCGAACTCCAGCCCCTTGGCGGCGTGCAGCGTCATCAGCGACACGCGCTCGCCTGTCTCGCCCTCCGCCGCCTCCATCACCAGCGACACGTGCTCAAGGAAGGCGGGCAGGTCCGGAAACTCCTCCAGCGAGCGCACCAGCTCCTTCAGGTTGTCCAGCCGCCCGCTGGCTTCGGCCGAGCGGTCGCGCCGCCACATCTCGACATAGCCGGACTCCTCCAGCACCAGCTCGGCCAGCTCGCCCTGGCGCATGTGGCTGGCGGCGGCGCTCCAGCGGGCGAAGTCGGCCAGCAGGTCGCGCAGGGTCTTGCGCGCCTTCGGCTTCAGCTCCTCGGTCTCCACCAGGAAGCGCGCGGCCTCCATCAGCGGAATGCGCGCGGCGCGGGCGTGGGCGTGCAGCGCCTGCAGCGTGGCGTCGCCAAGGCCGCGTTTGGGCGTGTTGACGATGCGCTCGAAGGCGAGGTCGTCCGCGGGCGAAACCACGCAGCGCAGATAGGCGAGGGCGTCGCGGATCTCCATGCGCTCGTAGAAGCGCGGGCCGCCGATCACCTGGTAGGGGACGCCCAGCTGCACCAGCCGGTCCTCGATCTCCCGCATCTGGGCGGAGATGCGCACCAGAATGGCCATGTCGCCGGGGGAGTGGCCCCTGGCCTGCAGCGCCTCGATCTCCTCGCCGATGAGCCGCGCCTCCTCCTCAGAATCCCATGCGCCGGTGATGACGACCTTCTCGCCGTCCTCGTCCTCGGTGCGCAGCCGCTTGCCCAGCCGCCCCTCATTGTGGGCGATGAGCTCCGAGGCGGCGTGCAGGATGTGACCGGTGGAGCGGTAGTTCAGCTCCAGCCGCACCACCGCGGCGCCGGGGAAGTCGTGCTCAAAGCGCAGGATGTTGTCCACCTCGGCCCCGCGCCAGCCGTAGATCGACTGGTCGTCGTCGCCGACGCAGCAGATGTTGCGCGCCTCCGGCGCCCGCCCCTGGGCCAGCAGGCGCAGCCACAGGTACTGGGCGACATTGGTGTCCTGGTATTCGTCCACCAGAATGTAGCGGAAGCGCTGCTGGTATTGCGCCAGCACGTCCGGGTGCTCGCGGAACAGCCGGATGGTCTCCAGCAGCAGGTCGCCGAAATCCGCCGCGTTCAGCGTCTTCAGCCGCTCCTGGTACATGGCGTAGAGCTTCACGCCGCGGCCGTTGGCGAAGGCGGCGCCTTCCCCGGCCGGAACCTGCGACGGTCCCAGCGCCCGGTTCTTCCAGCCGTCGATGAGGCCGGCGAGCTGGCGCGCCGGCCAGCGCTTCTCATCGACGCCCTCCAGCTGCAGAACCTGTTTCATCAGCCGGATCTGGTCGTCCGTGTCCAGGATGGTGAAGGTGGGCTTCAGCCCGGCCAGTTCGGCGTGGCGGCGCAGCAGCCGCGTGCTGATGGAATGGAAGGTGCCGAGCCAGGGCATGCCCTCCGCCGCCGGGCCCACCAGCTGGCCGACGCGCTCCTTCATTTCCCGCGCCGCCTTGTTGGTGAAGGTGACGGCGAGAATCTGCGACGGCAGGGCGCGGCCGGTGGCCAGGATATGGGCGATGCGGGTGGTGAGCACCCGCGTCTTGCCGGTGCCGGCGCCGGCCAGCACCAGCACCGGGCCTTCCGTGGTCTCGACGGCGCGACGCTGCTCCGGGTTCAGCCCGTCGAGATAGCCGGCGGCCGGCCGCGGGGCCACGGCGCGCGGACCGGCGTCGCCGTCCGCGGCGGCGCGGGCGCGCGCGGCGACGCCGCCTGGGCGCGGGGAATGGGCGGGCGCGGGCGTGCGCCCGGAAGTGTCGTCAGAACCGTGCATCGACCTGCTTCTGTTTCCGTCCGGCCGGCGCGGCGCCTGTCCGCCGCCGCCAAGGCCATGGCGCCGCGGCCGGGCGGTCCATGGCCGAAAGATTTGTGGCCCGAAGATTCATGGCCCGAAGATTCATGACCACTGGCTTCGCGCCCGGGCCGGCCAGGACGGGCGGCCCCTTCGGCGGTCCGCCCGGCGGCCATGGCCGTGATCCATGGCGGGGCCATGCGGCCGGCGCGCCTGCGCATATGTGGGCGCCGCCAGCGGCGATCGCCAGCCGGCGCCGGCTGATTCGTCCGGCGGGCCCGCCGGCGTCACTCTGGACCATAACGAGAACGGAAGTCGAGTGCGCGCCCCTGCGACGCCGCAACCATTCCGCGTCGCCGGTTTTTGTGGCTCCGGCGCTGGGAAAGCGCCGGCGCGCGCCTATATTGGGGATGAAAGCGCGTCGCTTTCCGCTCCGCCCTGGCCGTTCGCCCGGGAGCGCACGGGGATATTCGCCATGGACCGCCGTCTTTCTGGTCACGCCGCCGTTGAGACCGCCCTGCGCCGGCAGGCCGCGCGCCGTTCGCGCGCCGCCGTGAAGGCGAAGGCGGTTTCGCGTGAGGAGCAGGCGCGCCTGCGCCGTCTCGCCGCCATTGGCGCGGCTGCGGCCGCGCTCGCCGCGGCGGCGGCGCTGTGGGCGCTGGCCGGCGCGCCGGCCCGCGCCGGGGACATGGACGCCGGCGGGGCGCGTCAGGAACAGACGGTGCGCGCCCTCAACCGCTCCATGGAGCGCTCGCTGCGCGACCAGCAGGTCCGGCAGGACAGCCAGCTGCGCTATCTGCAGCAGCAGCAGCAGATCCAGCGCATCGAGCAGCAGAACTTCTCGGACCGCATCCGCGCCTGCGGCGCCGGCCCCTGCTGAGCGCCGCGCGGGTCCACGCCGCAAGGGGCCGCGCCGCGCGCGGCCTTTCTTTTGCGTCTTTTGCGCCGCCCGCGGCGGCTTGCGCGGCGGCCCCGGGCGCGGCAAAGCTCCCGCCAGAACGGAACAGCATCCGGGGAGCATCATGAAGGCCGTGCAGTGCCTCGCCTATGGCGAGCCCGAGAATCTCGTCATCGCCGACATTCCGGAGCCGGAGCCCGGCCCCCATGACGCCGTGATCGCCGTGGAGGCGGTGGGGCTTGGATTTGTGGACGGCCTGGTGGTGCGCGGCGCCTATCAGGTGAAGCGGCCGCTTCCGTTCATTCCCGGCAGCGAGCTGGCGGGCACGGTGGTGGCGGTGGGCGAGAAGGTGTCGCCCGCCCTGGTGGGCCGGAGGGTGATGGCGCTCGCCGAGCGCGGCGCCCTGTGCGAGAAGGCCGTGACCGCCGCCGCCCAGTGCGCGCCGCTGCCGGACGGGCTCAGCTCCGTGGCCGCCGCGGCGGCGCTGGTCAACTATTCCACCGCGATTTACGGCTTCGAAACGTGCGGCCGCCTGCAGCCGGGCGAGACCGTGCTGGTGCTGGGCGCTTCGGGCGGGGTCGGCATGGCGGCGATCGACGTGGCCAGGGCCCTTGGCGCCACGGTGGTGGCGGCGGCCTCGTCGGAGGAGCGTCTCGCCGCCTGCGCCAGGGCCGGCGCGCATCTCACCGTCAATTACAGCGCCCCGGACTGGCGCGGGGCGCTGGAGGCGACGCTCGACGGCCGCCCGCTCACGGTGATTTATGACCCGGTGGGCGGCCGCTGGTCGGAGACGGCTTTCCGCTGCCTGTCGCCGGGCGGCCGGCATCTGGTGGTGGGCTTCGCCGGCGGCGAGATTCCGAAAATTCCGCTGAACCTGCCGCTGCTCAAGCGCGCCAGCATCGTCGGAGTGGACTGGGGCGGCCACGTGCGGGCGGAGAAAGACGCGGCGGCGCAGATTTTCGCCCGCATGATCGCGCTGGCGCGCGAGGGGCGGATCAGTCCGCAGCCTTCCGCCACTTATCCGCTGGAGGAGACGCCGGCGCTGCTGCGGCGCATGCTCAACCGCGAGAACATCGGCAAGCCGGTGGTCACCGTCGGCGCCGCCGCCCGGAGCGCGTGACGCCGCCTGACGCCGCACGGCCGCGGCGCCGGCCGCCGCATGGACGCCCGGCCAGCCCCGGGCGTCCACGCCCGCGCCCCGCGGATTGCGCGCCGCGCGTCCGGCCCCGGCGGCGCCCTTCAACGCGGCCCTTCAGCGCGGAGCTTGGCGAACGCCCCGCCATGCGGTTTCATGCAGCCGGACGGCGGCGGCGCCCGGGAGGCGGGCCCAGGAGACGGAGGGAGTGCGGCCATGACGGTCACGGCGCAACAGGACCGGCGGACGGCGGATGAGGGGCGCGAGACGGCGCTCGCCGCGCTGCAGCGGCGCTTCGGCGAACGGTTCACCCTGAACCGCACCATTCGCGAGCAGCACGCCAACACCCTCACTTGGCAGGGCAACCAGCCGCCGGACGCGGTGGTTTATCCGGAGACCACCGCCGAGGTGGTGGAGATCGTCCGCCTGTGCGCCGCCCACAAGGTCCCGATGATCCCTTACGGAACCGGCACCTCGCTGGAAGGCCACGTCAACGCCCCCTCCGGCGGCGTGTGCATCGACACCAGCCGCATGAAACAGATCATCGCCGTCAATGCGGAGGATCTGGACTGCGTGGTGGAGCCGGGCGTCACCCGCAAGGAGCTGAACGAATACCTGCGCGACTCCGGCCTGTTCTTCCCCATCGATCCCGGGGCGGACGCCTCCATCGGCGGCATGACCGCCACCCGCGCCTCGGGCACCAACGCCGTGCGCTACGGAACCATGCGCGAGAACGTGCTGGCCGTGGAGGCGGTGCTGCCCGACGGGCGGGTGATCCACACCGGCTCGCGGGCCAGAAAGAGCTCCGCCGGCTATGACCTGACGCGCCTGTTCGTCGGCTCGGAAGGCACGCTCGGCGTCATCACCAAAATCACCCTGCGCCTGCACGGCGTGCCGGAGGCGATCTCGGCCGGCTGCTGCCCGTTCCCCACCGTGCACGCCGCCTGCGACGCAACCATCCAGACCATCCAGTCCGGCATTCCGGTGGCGCGCATCGAGCTGCTGGACGTGGCCTCGGTGCGCTCGGTCAACGCCTATTCGAAAATCGGCCTGCCGGAGACGCCGCTGCTGCTGCTGGAGTTCCACGGCTCCGGCGCCTCGGTGAAGGAACAGGCCGAACGCTTCGGCGAAATCGCGGAGGCGCTGGGCGGCGGCCCGTTCCGGTGGGCCACCAGCCCGGAGGAGCGCACCCGCCTGTGGCAGGCGCGGCACGACGCCTACTGGGCCGCGCGCGCCGCCAACCCTGGCATGCTCACCTTCGCCACCGACGCGTGCGTGCCGATTTCGCGCCTCGCCGACTGCGTCGCGGAAACCATGCAGGACCTGGAGCGCATCGGCATTCCCGGCGGCGCCGTCGGCCATGTCGGCGACGGCAATTTCCACGTCCAGCCATTTTTCGACGTCAATGATCCGGCCCAGCGCGCCGCCATCGAGGGGTTTCTGGAGCGGCTCGCCGCCCGCGCCATCGCCATGGGCGGCACCTGCACCGGCGAACACGGCGTCGGCCAGGGCAAGATGAAGTTCATGGCCGCCGAACACGGTGAGGACGCGCTCGACGTGATGCGCGCCATCAAGACGGCCATCGATCCGGACAATCTGATGAACCCGGGCAAGATCCTGCCGCCGCGCGCCGCCTGACGCGGCTCCGGCGCGGGTCGGGGGGCGCTGCGGCGGGCGTGCGACGGCGGGCGCAGGCCCCCATATGACGGCCGTTTCCGCCGAAGTGGAGTTGCAGCCAGGTGCGTGATCTCCTGACCGTGCTCGCAGTCGCCGTGATCGTGGCGTTGCTGGCGGCGCTCGCCGGCCCGCATTTCATCGACTGGCAGGCGCAGCGGGCCCGCGTCGACGCGGCGCTGGGCGAGGCGCTGGGCCTGCGCATCGAAACCCGCGGGAAGCTGTCGCTGCGCCTGCTGCCCGCCCCGGCGCTGGAGGCCGCCGGCCTCACCGCCTGGGCGCCGGGCGGCGACGGCGCCGCCCCGGCGCAGCCGCTGCTGCGCGCCGGCCGGGTGTGGGCGGAGCTGTCGCCGGGCGCCCTGCTGGGCGGAACGCTGCGCGTCGTCGACGCCTCCATTGACCGGCCTGAACTGCGTCTCACCCTGCAGGCGGCGCCCGCCGCCGGCGCGCCGGCGCCGCAGCAGGGCCCTGCCTTCGCGCCGGCGCTGGATTCCGTGCGCGTGCGCGACGGCCGCCTGACCGTGGCGGACGCAGGCGGCCGGGCGCGCGTCTCCGTCTCCGCAATCAACGCCTCCGTGTCGGCGGCGTCGCTGGCCGGGCCATGGCGCGTCGCCGGCGAGGCGGGAGGCGCGCCGTTCCAGCTGCTGGCCAGCCGGCGCGAGGCGGACGGGCGCATGCGCCTGCGCGTGGATGTCGGGGCGGAAAGCGCGCAGACCGGGCGGCTGGCGTTCGACGGCGACGTGCTCGCGGCCCGCGGCGTCATCGCCGCGGCGGACGGCCGGCTGTCGCTGCGCCGGGCCGGCGACGGCCCCGCCGGCGCGCTGTCGCTGTCGGCCCGTCTGGAGCTGGCCGGCGCGCGGCTGGCCGCGCGCGACGTCGTGCTGGAGGCGGGCGATCCGGCGCTGCCGGTGCGGCTGGAGGGCGAAGGCGGCGGCGACCTCGATGACCCCGCCAGCCTCGCGTTCTCGCTGCGCGCGCCCCGCGTCGAGCTGGACCGGCTGCCGGGGGGCGCCGACATCCTGGAGGGCGGGGGCGATCACGCGCTGTCCGCCGTGACGGAGGCGCTGGCGCGCGCCGCCGGGGCAGTCGGGCGCTGGAGCAGCGTGCTGCCGCCGGGCGCCAGCCTGCGCCTCGCCGCCGGCGCCCTGGCGCTGGGCGACGCGGAAACCGGCCCCGCCGCGGCGACGCTGAGGGCGCGTGCGGACGGCCTCGCCGTGTCTGACGGCCGCGTCGCCCTGCCGGGCGAGGCCAGCCTCAGCTTTTCCGCGGATTTCAGCGGCGCGCCGCGGCCGTTCGCCGGGGTGACGCTCCGTTTCGCCGCGCCGCGGCCGGCGCTGGCGGCGCAGTGGCTGCGCCGGATCGGGCTGGCGGCGGACCTCGCCGCCTGGATCAGCCGCCAGGACCGCCTCACCGTCGAGGGGCGCCTGGGCGCCGCGCAGGGAACCATGGCGCTGCACCGCCTGCGCCTGCAGACCGGCGATGGCGAGATCGCCGGTCTGATCGCTCCGGACGCCGGCGACCTGCGCGCCCCCGCGCGGCTCACCGCGCAGTTTTCGGCGCGCGGGCTTGACCTCGGCGATCTGCCGCCGGGGCTGGGCGCGGTCTGGCGCTGGCTCGGCCAGGCGCAGGGCGCGGCCGCGCGCCGTTTCGACATCCGCTTCACCGGCGAGCAGCTGCGCCTTGGCGCGCGCGCCGCCGCCGGCCGGGCGGAGCTGGAGCTGGCGCGCGACGGCGACAGCCTGACCCTGCGCCGGCTTGAGGTGAAGGATCTCGCCGGCGTCGACATCTCCGCCGCCGGCGCCCTGGCCGGGCCGGGCGCGCCGCTCTCCGGCGCCGTCCGGGCCGGCAGTCTCGCCGCGCTGGCCAGGCTGGCGCAAGCCGCCTGGGCGGCGCCCGGCGCCGGCGGCGCATGGAGCCGGGCGCTGGCGGCGCTGCGCCGGCCGGAGCTGGCGCGTCCGGCGGAGGCGCGCTTCACCTCGCGCCTGCGCGCCGACGGCGGCGCCGATTTTGACTTCACCGGCGCGGCCGGCGGCGACGTCCCCCTGTTCGCCGCCAGCGGCAGCCTCGCCATGGCGCCGCCTGCCGCCGGCGGCCTGCTCCGTCCCGAACGCGCCGAACTCACCTTGCAAGGCGGGGACGCGCGCCTGCTGCTGCTGGCCGCCCCGGCCGGGCCGTGGAGTCTCGTCGTGACCGCCGAGCCGCGCGACGGCGGCTGGACGGCCAGCGTCCGCGCCCGGGCGCTGGACGCCGAACTCGGCTACGACCGCGACCGCGCCGGCGCCCGCCTGACCCTCGCCGCCGCCGACGCCACGCGCCTGCTGGCGCTCGCCGGACTTGCGCCAGCAGGCGGGGCGTCCGCGCCGGCGCCGCTGACGCTGGAGGGGCGGATCGCCGGCGCGGGGCCGGCGTGGCGGCTCACCTTCCAGGGCGTCGCGGGCGGGGCGCCGTTTTCCGGCTCGGCGGCGCCCCTGGCCGGCCGCAGCGGCCATGCGGCCGAGGTGTCGGTGGCGGAGGCGTCGCTGCCAGCGCTCGCCGGCCTGCTGGTCCCTGGCGCAACGGCCGCCGGCGACGGCCGCTGGCCCACGGCCCGCTTCGGGCCGCCGCCGCCTTTCCTGGGGCCGGAGGCGCCGCAGCTGGAGCTGACGCTGAAGGCGCGGCGGCTGGAGCTGGCCGCCGGCGTCAGCGTCCGCGACGCCAGCCTCGGCGTCGCCAGCCTTGAGGACGGCGCGCGCTTCGCCCTCGTCAACGCCCCGCTGCTGACCCCGCTGGGGCGCGACGGCGGCGTGCTCTCCGGCATGCTGACCCTGCGCCGGCTGGGCGGGGCGGCCTCGGTGATGGCGGAGTTCAGGCTGGCCGGAGCGCCGCTGGCCGCCTGGGGCGTCCGCGACCTCGCCGGCGTGATCGACGCCGACCTGACGGCGGGCGCCGCCGGCGAAAGCGTCGCGGCGATCGTCGCCAGCCTCTCGGGCAGCGGCGCGGTCCGCCTCTCGGGCGGGACGCTGGCGGCGGCGGCGCCGGACGCCGCGGCGGCCACGGTCGCGGCGCTGGCCGGCGACGACAGCGCCCTGCAGCGCCCCGTGGCGGCGCGCGCGGCCGGGGCGCAGCTGGCGCGGGCGCCGTTTCCGCTGGGCGAGCTGCGCGCCCCCATGGTGATGACCGGCGGCGTGCTGCGCATTGATCCGCCGGCGGTGACGGCCGGCGGCGGCCGGCTGCAGGGCGCCGTCGCCATTGATCTCGGGCGGTTCACCCTGGACGCCTCGGCGCGGCTGCAGGCGCTGCAGGCGCCGTCGCGCTGGAAGGGCGCGCCGCCGGCCCTGGTTCTCGCCTGGCGCGGGCCGCTGGCCGCGCCGGCGCGCAGCCTCGACCTGGGCGAGCTGGAGACCGGCCTCGCCGCCCTGCGTCTTGAGGACGAGCTGCAGCGGGTGGAGGCGTGGAAACGCGAGAGCGCCCGCCTGCGCGAGGAAGAACGCCGCCGCCAGCAGGAGGACGCCCGCCGCAAGGCCGAACAGGAGGCGCTGCGCGCCGCCCGGGAAGGGCTGGACGAGGCCCGCGGCCTGCTGCGCCAGCCGCCGCCGGCGCAGCCGCGCCAGCCGTGAGCGCGGCCGGGCCTCGCCGGCGGGCCGGAACGGACGCCATGGAAGGCGCGCGCCGTCGGCGCCGGGCATTGCGGGCGCGCCTGCGCCGGTCCCTGGATCTGGACGCGGTTCGCGGGAGAGGAGGGGAGAGGCGCGCGCCCTCCGGCGCTCAGCGGCCGTCGCCGGCGCGGGCGAGGAGCTCGCCGAGCACGAAGACGCGGATGGCGGAGGAGAGGTTGGCGTCGCCGCGGCGCCGGTCGATGTCGGCGACAAGGCGCGCCACGGAGAGCCCCCGCGCGGCGGCGATGTCGCGCAGGGCCCGCCAGAACGCCTCCTCCAGCGAGACGCTGGTGCTGTGGCCGGCGATGACCAGCGAGCGCTTGCGCACGCCGCTGCGCGCCGCCAGCTCCGCCGGCGCCGCCGCGCGCGGCGCGGCTTCAGGCGGAGGCGCCGGTGTCGTCGTCATCGGCGCGGTGGTCGCGGCGATGGGCCTCGAGGCGGCGCTCCGCGAGGCTGGTCACCGCCGCGTCGCGCTCCTTCTGCGCCTTCGAGCGGCCATGGACCGCACGGTTGCGGGCCGCGGCCTCCTCTTTGTTCCGGCGCGCCAGCGACTTGCGCGCCTGCCGGAAGTTGATCACGTCGCCCATGAGCGTTCTCCGCGTTTGGGGCCCGCCACGTCTCCCGCCGGAACCGTCCCGGCGGGAGGAAACATGACGCGATCATTACGCCACGAATGCGGCGGCGGCTCCAGCGTCCGGGGCCGGAAAACGGCCGTCGCCAGGAGCGACGCGACGCCTCAGCCGGCGAAGCCTTCCCGGGCCAGCGCCCGCTGCACCGCCGGGCGGGCCATCATGCGGCGGAAATGGGCGTCAAGGCCGGGGGGCAGGCTGCCCCTGAGCCGCGTGACGCGCCACCAGCAGATGTAGAACAGGCCGTAATCGGCCACCGACAGCGCCCCGGCGACGTGGTCGCGCCCGCCCAGCTCCTCCTCGAGAATGGCGAGGCCCTTCTCCACGTTCTCCGCGCCGAGCGCGCGGATGGCGTCGTGGTCCTCATCGCGGACGGCGAAGTAATTGGGCCGGAAGATGCGGGTGAAGCCCAGGGGATGCACCGTGCCGGTGACGTAGGACAGCACGGAGAGCGCCTTCGCCTGGTCGTCGATGGCCTCCGGGATCAGCTTCAGCTCGGGGTTGGCGGCGCCGAGCCACCAGGCGATGGCCACGAATTCGGTGAGCAGGCTGCCGTCCTCGCGCACCAGCGCCGGCACCTTGCCCTTGGGGTTGACGGCCAGGTATTCCGGCTTGCGCTGGTCGCCTTCCGACAGGTTGAGCCGGATGGCCTCGAACGGCTTGCCGGTCTCCTCAAGCAGGGCGTGAACGCCGATGGAGCAGGCGCCGGGGGCGTAAAAAAACTTCATGGTCGCAAACCTCTCGCAGGGGCGCCGCCGGCGCGGCCGGCCGCGCCGGCGGGCGGCGGCAGGTTAGACAATCCGCACGCGGCGACAAGAATTTCGCGCGGGAAACGCCCGTGGCAAGCCCGCCCGGCGCCGGGGCGGACGGCGCAGGCGACGCGCCTCCGGCGCACGGCCGGTTGCGTGGAGAACAAGGGGAAAACGCCCGGCGCGAAAGCGGCGCAGGCTCAGTGCTTCTTGCGGAAGGCGTCGAGGCTCACCACCTGGGCGCCGCCCTGGGGCGGCTGCGGCCCGGCTTCGTCGCCGCCGTCCCTGGCGTCGCCGTCGCTGGCGGCGGCGTCAGCGGCGGAGGCGGCCGGCGCGGGCGTCTCGCCGGCGGGGTCGTCCACGTCCCGCCGCTCGCGCAGCGAGCGCGGCGTGAACGGGCGCGGCTCGGGCTCCTCCGCCGCGGCCTGCGCCTCCGGCTCGGGGCGCACCTCGAACTTCAGGCCGAATTCCACCGAAGGGTCATAGAAGCCGGTGACGGCGTCGAACGGCACCGCCAGGCGCTCCGGCACGCCGCCGAAGGAAAGGCCCACCTCGAACTGGCTGTCGGTGACGGCCAGATCCCAGAACTGGTGCTGGAGGACGATGGTCATCTCCTCCGGATATTTCTCCCGCAGACGGCTGGAGAGACGGGTCTTCGGGGCGTTGGTGCGGAAGGAGATGTAGAAGTGGTGTTCTCCGGGGAGCCCGTCGCGGCTGGCGTCGGCCAGCACCTTGCGGACGACGCCCTTGAGCGCGTTCTGGACCAGCAGATCGTAGCGGATGTGGTCTTTTGGCATGGGGCCCCGCGTGAAAATGAAGTGGAGGCTTCTGTTGCCAGGCGCCTCCGGGCCCCGCCTTGCGGGGCTAGCCGCAAGGACTTTGGTCGAGATTGCCCGACCGCTTACGCGGCCACGCGAACCTCAGCAAAGTTGTCGTTGGCAACTATTGCTACGGCCCGATAACGGCGGAACCATGCCGGGCGAAAGTACATCCTTTACACCCTCGTCGATCCTGTTTCGCCCCCGCCGGAGCCCGGCCAGGCCGGGTTCTGGTGGAGGCGCCGGGTACCGCCCCCGGGTCCGAAAGGCTTATTCCGATGACCATTTATCGCCATAGCCGCCTTGCGGCGGCGTCCTGAATATAGGATCAGTCGCCCGCCGGTGGAAGGGGGGAGGGCGCGGAGAACGCGCGCCGCCCATTCGCCTTGTGGACGTCCGGTCGCTCCCCCGCCGGCGGCGCGCCGTCGCGCGGCGCCGCCAGGTCATCCTCCGGATGATCCGCCGTGCCGGCGGCGTCGCGGTCCCGGGACAGGAGACGTCCGCGGCGGCCCGGTTGACCAGCCCGTGCGCCGGACCTTCCGGAATGGAGCTCGCGCGCATGCCGGGCTCCAGCCCTCATTCCGCTTCGCCAGCGCGCAGGGCGGGACGCCGGCGGAGATTGCAGGCTAACTCCTGCTGGCGGCTGCGCCGGCGCAGGAGCGACGGCTTCGCGCCCGGCGCCGGCGTGGTGAGACTGACGCAAAATGTGGCGGGCCCGAAATGTGGCGGGCCTGAAGTGGTCGCCCGGCGGCCGTTCGCCGCGGCCGGCCATCCGCCGCGCGAATTCCTCCGGACAGTCGCCGGGCCCGCCGCGCGGCGCGCCGCCGTCCCGGCGGGGCGTTCCGGGCTGGGGTGGGGGAGATGCGCCGTCCGGAGGGCGGCCGGCGCCGCGGCGCTTCCATATGGGCCGGCGATGGACTACGGACGGCTGTGAGGAAGACGCGCGGCGGCGCGCAGGCGTCCCGGCGATTCGGAACAGGGCAGGCCATGCGGCATCCGGAGCACCAGTATCTCGATCTCGTTGAGCGCGTCCTGCGCCATGGCGACGAGCGCGTGGACCGCACCGGCGTCGGCGCCCGCTCCATCTTCGGCGCCATGGCGCGCTTCGACCTTTCCGGCGGCGTCGTGCCGCTGCTCACCACCCGGCGCATCTACTGGAAAACCGCGGTCAAGGAGATGCTGTGGTTCCTGACCGGCGAGACCAACATCCGCCCGCTGCTGCGCGAGAACGTCCGCATCTGGACCGACTGGCCCCTGGACCGCTACCGGCGCGAGACCGGCGAAAATCTCAGCCAGGAGGAGTTTGAACGGCGCATCCTGGCGGACGCGGACTTCGCCGCCCGCTGGGGCGATCTCGGGCCGGTCTACGGCCGGCAGTGGCGCCGCTGGCGCGGGCCGGACGGGCGCGAATACGACCAGATCGCCGGGCTGGTCGACATGCTGCGCCGCACTCCCGCCAGCCGCAGGATGCTGTTCCATGGCTGGAACGTCGCCGAACTGCAGGACATGGCGCTGCCGCCCTGCCACATGGTGTACCAGTATTACGTTACGTCGGACGGCCGGCTGTCGTCCCTGTGCTTCCAGCGCTCCGCCGACCTGTTTCTCGGCGTCGCCTTCAACTGGATCAACGCCGTGGCGCTGCAGCTGATGCTGGCCCAGCAGGCGGACCTGCGCCCGGGCGAGTTCATCTGGTTCGGCGGCGACGTGCACCTCTATCTCAACCACCTCGAGCAGGCGGAGGAGCTGTTGCGGCGCGAGCCGCGGCCCTGGCCGACCATGCGCCTCGTCCGCAAGGCCGCGTCGATCGACGATTACCGCATCACCGATTTCGTGGTGGAGGGTTACGACCCCCACCCGGCCATTCACGCCGACGTCGCCGTCTAGGTCTTGCGGGCATGCGGCGTGCCCACGGGCGCGCCCGCCGCGCGGCCGTGGCGGCAACCGGCCGCCCCGGCCGCCCCGGGCGCCCTCGCGCCGGGCAGCCGGGGCGCGGCGTTCCCTGCGACGCCCGCGCCGTTCGCCGGCGGGGGCGGCGCCAGAACGGAGAAGCCAGTGACGGCGAGGATCCGCATCATGCCGCATGACGGCGTCTCCCGCCTGCGCGGCGGCGCGCGGGCGTCGCTGCTGCTGCTTCTCGCCTGGGTGGCGGCGCTGGCGCCGGCGCTCGCCGGGGCCGCGGCCTTCGCCGCCCTGGGGGCGGGCGGCGTCCATGTGATTTGCTCGGGCAGCGCGGCGGCCGGCGACCCCGCCGGCGACGCCGCCGCGACGCACGCCGGGGCCTGCTGCTGCCCCGGCCTGCCGGGTCCGCCGCTCGCGCCCGCGCCGGAGGCGGCGTCCGTTCCGCTGCGGCGGGAGGCCGTCGCCGTCGCCGCGCCCGCCGCCGCCCGCTCCGTCTTCACCCCGTTCCGTCGTGGTCCGTCGCTGCCGCGCGGTCCGCCCCTGCGCCGGACGCGCCCATCCGCGGCCGCCGTCGCCGGCGGCCTGTCTTCCGGCAACTGAACAGGATTCTGACCATGACCGTCACCAACCGCCGCGCCGGCGCGCGCGCTCGCATCCTCCTGTCGTCACTGGCCGCGCTGGCCGCCAGCCTGCCGTTCGCCGCTCCCGCCGCCGCGGCCCGTCCGGAGCTCACCCCGGCGGCGGCGACCCCCGGCGAGGTCTGGCGCGGGGCGCTGCGCATCTCCCAGGGCTGCGACGGCGCGCCCACCCGCCTCATCCGCATCACCATGCCCGAGGGCGTGGTGGCGGTGCAGCCGAAGGCCCGCAAGGGCTGGCTGACCGAAACCGTCTGGGCGCCCTATCGCACGCCCGTCGAGGTCCATGGCCGGAAGGTCGCCGAGGGCGTGCGCGCCATCGTCTGGCGCGGCGACACGCTGCCCGACCACATGTACGACGAGTTCGGCTTCGCCTTCGAGCTCCTGCCAGGCGCCGCGCCGGCCGGCGGGCGGCTCTATTTCCCGGTTCGCCAGGAATGCGAGACGGCGGTCCTCGACTGGACGCAGGTTCCCGCCGCGGGCCAGGACCCGAGCGCCCTGACACATCCGGCGCCGGCGATCACGGTGGCCTCCGCCGGGGCGACGCCGCTGCCGGCCGGTCATGACCACCACCGGCCGCCGGCCCAGGCGGCGCAGGCCGCCGGCCTCAGCGTCTCGGGCGCATGGACCCGCGCCACGCCGGCCGGCGCGAAGGTGGCCGGCGCCTATGTCGCCATCGCCAACCGCGGGCCGAAGCCGGACGTGCTCACGGGCGGACGCTTCGACGTCGCCGGCCGCGTCGAGGTGCACGACATGACCATGACCGGCGGCGTGATGCGCATGCGCCGGCTGGAGAACGGCCTGGAGATCCCCGCCGGCGGCGCGGTGGAGCTGCGGCCCGGCGGCCTGCACCTGATGCTCATGGACCTGAAACGTCCGCTGAAACAGGGCGAGACCATCAGGGGCGTGTTGACCTTCCGCGACGCCGGCGACATTGAGGTGGCCATGCCGGTGGAGGCGGCCGGCGCGCCGGCCCCCGGCAAGGCGCCCGCCGCGGCCGGCCACGGCGGCGGCCATCATCACTGACCGCCCCGCCGGAACGCCGGCGGCCGCAGCCTCCCGGCCCGGACGGGGCCGGGAGGGGCGGGGGCCGGAACGGGCCGGCGCTGGCGAAAGGGGAGACGCGAACATGTCCGGCCGCGCGCTGCGCCTGCATCAGGTCGTCGCCATGGGGCTCAACGGCGCCATCGGCCGCGACAACCGCCTGCCCTGGCGGCTGCGCGCCGACATGCGCCGCTTCCGCGCCATCACCATGGGCCATCCGCTCATCATGGGCCGCAAGACCTGGGACTCGCTCGGCGGGCCGCTGCCGGGCCGCGACATGATCGTGCTGAGCCGCAGCGCCGGCCAGGCGGAGGGGGCGTGCTTCGCCGCCAGCCTCGACGGGGCCCTCGCCCTCGCCGCCGGGGCCGCCGCCCGCCGGGGCGTCGACGTCGCCATGGTCATCGGCGGCGCCGAGATCTACGCCCTGACCCTGCCCCTGACCGACCACATCCACCTCACCCTCGTCGAGGACGCCCCGCCGGCCGACGCCTTCTATCCCGGCGGGCCGCAGGGACCGTGGCGGGCGGATTTCGCCGAGGTCTCGCGCGAGCACGTCCCGGCCGGGCCGGACGACGAACGGCCGGCGTGGTTCATCGAGCTGGCGCGGCGCGGCGCCGGCGCCGCTGCGTAAGGGCGGGAAATCGCCGCCGGCGCGCCATTGCGGCGCCCGCCGGCGCTTCCTATCTGCCATGGTTGACAGCCCGGCGCCGGCGACCAACAACAGGACTGGCCGGCGCCCGCGCTGCGAGGGCGTCCGCACGTCCGCTCCCGCGCGGGGCTGGCGGGGGGCGCCGCATGGTTGCGAAATTCCCGGAAATGCGCCCTGCTGGCGGCATGGCCGGCAATTGGTCGACCCGGAGGCCGGGCGGATGCGCTGGCGTGTGGGCAGGTCCGCCAGTCGCGGCTGCGACGCGACGTGAAAGGGGAATGGAAGTTCGATGCCTTGGAGCAATCAGAGCGGGGGAGGCGGAAGCGGCGGCGGCGGTCCATGGGGGCCGCGCAACCAGGGCCCGTGGGGCCAGGGGCCGCAGCGCAATCAGGGCGGACCGCCGGACCTGGAGGACCTGCTGCGCCGCGGCCAGGAGCGGCTGAAGCGCCTGTTCGCCGGCGGCCCCGGCGGCGGCCCGTCCGGGCGCACCGTGCTGTTCGCCGCCCTCGGCGTGCTGGCGCTCTGGCTCATGACCGGCTTCTACACCGTCAAGCCCAATGAGGTCGGCATCAACCTGGTGTTCGGCCGCTATGTGGGCAAGACCGGCGAAGGCCTCAACTACAACTTCCCCTGGCCCATCGGCCAGGTTCTGCGCCCCAACGTCACCGCGCGCAACACCATCGAGATCGGCGTGCGCTCCTCGGACCTGTCGCGCAGCCGCATCCAGCAGCGCCAGGTGGCCGAGGAAAGCATGATGCTGACCGGCGACGAGAACATCGTCGACATCGACTTCTCGGTGCAGTGGCAGATCAACCCGGCCAGGGCGCAGGATTACGTCTTCAACCTGCAGAATCCGGACGGCACCATCCGCGTGGTGGCCGAGAGCGCCATGCGCGAGGTGGTGGGCCGGCGCAACATCCAGGCCATCCTCACCACCGACCGCAGCGCCATCCAGCAGGAGGTGCGCCAGCTGATGCAGGAAACCCTGAACAGCTACGGCGCCGGCGTGGAGATCATCCTCGTCAACCTGCAGCGGGTCGACCCGCCGGCCCAGGTCATCGACGCCTTCCGCGACGTGCAGGCCGCCCGCCAGGACCAGGACCGCATGCGCAACGAGGCCGAAACCTACGCCAGCCGCATCGTGCCCGAGGCGCGCGGCCGGGCCATCAGCGTCGTGCAGCAGGCCGAAGGCTACCGCGAGCGGGCGGAGAACGAGGCGCAGGGCGAGGCCGCGCGCTTCCTCTCCATTTACGAATCCTACCGCCAGGCGCCGGCGATCATCCGCGAGCGCATGTATCTGGAGACGATGGAGAACGTGCTGAAGGACGCCGACAAGACCATCCTCGACGCGCGGACCGCCCAGGGCGTCGTGCCGTTCCTGCCGCTTGAGCGGCTGCGCGGGCAGGCGCCGGCCGGCGCGCCGCGCGCCGCCGCTCCGGCCGCCGCCGCTCCGGCCGCGGGCCGCAGCTCCGCCGCGGGGGAGGCCAGCCGATGAAAAACGCCGTCAAGGTTCTCGCCGCCGTCGTCGCGGCGCTCGTCGTCGTCGGGCTCTACAGCGGCGCCTTCATCGTCAACCAGACCCAGGAAGCGCTGGTGCTGCAGTTCGGCCGCGTGCGCTCCGTGGTCAAGGAGCCGGGCCTGCACTTCAAGATCCCGCTCATCGAGAACGTGGTCTACATCGACCGGCGCGTGCTCGATCTCGACCTGCCGGTGCAGGAGGTGATCGCCGCCGACCAGAAGCGTCTGGTGGTGGACACCTTCACCCGTTACCGCGTGGTCAATCCGCTGCTGTTCTACCAGTCGGTCAACAGCATCGCCGGCGCCAACCTGCGCCTCACCTCGATCGTCAACTCCATCACCCGCTCGGTGCTGGCGGACGCCACCTTCACCGCCATCGTCAAGGACGAGCGCGACCGGCTGATGAAGCGCATCCGCGCCGAGGTGAACAAGCAGGCCGCCAGCCTTGGCATCGAGGTGGTGGACGTGCGCCTGCGCCGCGTCGACCTGCCGGAGCAGAACAGCGAGGCGGTGTTCCAGCGCATGAAGACCGAGCGCGAGCGCGAGGCGGCCGACATCCGCGCCCAGGGCTCGCAGATCGCCCAAGCCATCCGCGCCCGGGCCGACCGCGAGGTCACGGTGCTGCTGGCTGAAGCCGAGCGCAAGAGCGCGGAGCTGCGCGGCGAGGGCGACGCCGCCCGCAACCGCATCCTCGCCGGGGCCTATGGCAGGGATCCGGAGTTCTTCTCCTTCTACCGCTCGATGCAGGCCTACCAGTCGGCGCTCAAGTCACGCGACACGCGCCTGATCATGTCGCCGGATTCGGAGTTCTTCCGTTACTTCGCCAGCGACGGCGCGCCGAAAGCCGGGGCGAAGCCCCAGTAAGCCGACTCGCCGGCCGGACCTTGCCGGGTCCGGCCGGTTTCGCCATGGGACGCCGCCTGCGGGGGGCGGCCCGCGTCATCTGTGCGTGGGGAGGTGAACGATGACCGTTGTGGCGGTCGCCGTCGGCCTGCTGCTCGCGGTTGAGGGGCTGCTGCTGGCCGCCTGGCCCGCCCTGGCGCGGCGGGCGGCGAAGGAGCTGCTGGAGACGCCCGAAGACCGCCTGCGCGCCGGCGGCCTGCTTGCGGCGACGGCCGGCGTCGCCATCATCTGGCTGTTTCGCCTGTGAATCATGGCCAGGAACAACGCGCTGATCCCGCGCGTCCGGCATCCCTTCTCCGGGGCGGCGCGGCGGGTTGAGGAGGATCCATGAAGGTAGCTGGAATGAAGATTGTCGCGGCGGCGGCGCTGGCGCTGGGCCTCGTCTTCGGCGCGGGCGCGGCCCAGGCGCGCGGGCCGGAGGGGTTCTCGGACCTCGCCGACAAGGTGATCAACGCTGTGGTCAATATTTCCGCCACCACCACCGTTGAGGCCGGCAGGGACCGGATGACGCCCCAGATTCCGCGCGGCGCGCCGTTCGAGGACCTGTTCGAGGAGTTCTTCAACCGTCGTGGCCGCCCCGGCGAGGACGGCGCCCCGCGCCGCCAGCGCCGGTCCAGCTCGCTTGGCTCCGGCTTCATCATTGACGAGGCGGGCGTGGTGGTGACCAACAATCACGTGGTCGGCGACGCCAACGACGTGGAGGTCATCCTCAACGACGGCACCAAGATGAAGGCCGAGGTGGTCGGCAAGGACTCCAAGCTTGACCTGGCCGTGCTGCGCGTGAAGCCGGCCGCGGGCGTCAGGCTCACCGCGGTGAAGTTCGGCGATTCGAACAGGGTGCGCATCGGCGAGTGGGTGCTGGCCATCGGCAACCCGTTCGGCCTCGGCGGCTCGGTGTCCGCCGGCATCGTCTCGGCCATCAACCGCAACATTTCGCAGGGGCCGTACGACAGCTACATCCAGACCGACGCCGCCATCAACAAGGGCAACTCCGGCGGTCCGCTGTTCAACATGGACGGCGAGGTCATCGGCATCAACACCGCCATTCTCTCGCCCAGCGGCGGCTCGGTGGGCATCGGCTTCGCGGTGCCTTCGTCGCTGGCGGCGCCGGTGATCGAGCAGCTGCTGAAATATGGCGAGACCCGCCGCGGCTGGCTGGGCGTGCGCATCCAGAACGTGGACGAGGCCACCGCCGAAGCCCTGGGGCTCGACCGGCCGCGCGGCGCGCTGGTGGCGGGCGTTGACGAGAAAGGCCCGGCGAAGCCCGCCGGCGTCCAGGTGGGCGACGTCATCATCCGCTTCGACGGCCAGGAGGTGAAGGACAGCCGCGAGCTGCCGCGCATCGTCTCCTTCTCGCCCGTGGGCAAGGAGTGCGAGGTGGTGGTGCTGCGCAAGGGCCGGGAGGTCACGCTGAAGGTGAAGCTGGGCCGGCTTGAGGACGGCGAGAAGGAGCTGGCCGCGCGCGGCGAGCTGCCCGGCGCGTCGGCCATCAGCCGCACGCTTGGCCTTGAGCTTGCGCCGCTCAACGCCGAGGCCCGCGCGCGCTTTGGCGTCGCCGCGAGCGTCAAGGGCGTGCTGGTGGCGGGCGTCGATCCCGACTCCCGCGCCGCCGAGCGCCGCCTGCAGCCGGGCGACGTGATCGTGGAGATCAACCAGGAGCAGGTGGAGACGCCGGCCGACGTCTCCGGGCGCATCGCCGCGCTGAAGAAGGACGGCAAGAAGTCGGCGCTGCTGCTGGTGGCCACCCCGCGGGGCGACATGCGCTTCGTGGCGCTGCCGGTGGAATGACGCCGGCGGCGCGCCGCTCCGGGGGCCATCCGCCGCGGCTCCCGGGGGGCGCCGCCGCCGCGCCGGCATGGAGGCATGCGGATCAAAGCCGGGTCGCAAGGCCCGGCTTTTTTCGCGCGCTTTCTGCTCTTTCGCGCGCCCTTCCGGAGAGGCAGGCTCCGCCATGACCGGCTGGCGCCAGCGCCCGGCGGCGCGCCCTCCTGGCGTGACGGCCCTGAAAAGACGGGGCGGGAAAGCCGCGCGCCGTCGCCGCGCGGGAAGCGTCCGCGGCGTCCCGTCCGCCGCGCCGCTCAGCGCACGAATTCCTCCTCCCGGTAGCCCTGGGCGAACAGCAGGGTGGTGAGGTCCGTGTGCTCGATGCGGGCGCGGGCGGCGGCCGCCACCGCCGGCTTGGCGTAATAGGCCACGCCCAGTCCCGCCTCCAGCAGCATGTCGAGGTCGTTGGCGCCGTCGCCCACCGCCATCACCGCCTCCGGCGGCAGGCCCAGCTGCTCGCGCAGGCGGACCAGCGTCGCCAGCTTGGCCTCGCGGCCCAGCACCGGCCCGCTCACCCGGCCGGTCAGCTTGCCGTCGACGACCTCCAGCACGTTGGAGTGGTGCTCGTGGAAACCGATCTTCTCGCTCACGGGCCCGGTGAACACGGTGAAGCCGCCGGAAACCAGGCAGGTGTGGGCGCCGTTGGCGCGCATGGTCATCACCAGCTCGCGGGCGCCGGGGTTCAGGGTGAGGCGCTCGGCGATGATCCGGTCAACCACCGCCAGCTCCAGGTCGCGCAGCAGGCTGACGCGCTCGCGCAGGGCCGGCTCGAACGCCAGCTCGCCCCGCATGGCCCGCTCGGTGATGGCTGACACCTGTTCCTTCAGGCCGACGAAATCGGCAAGCTCGTCGATGCATTCCTGGCCGATCATGGTGGAGTCCATGTCGGCGAGGAACAGCTGCTTGCGGCGGCCCCGCAGCGGCTGGACGATGACGTCCACCGGCGCGCCGGCCTCGCCGAGCAGGGCGCGCAGCTGTCCCTCGACCAGCTCCGCCGGGGCGGCGGTGGGAATGACCAGGTCAACGGCGCGGGGCGACAGCGGCGCCACGCTCACCGGGCCGCTGGCGAAGCTGGCGGCCAGTTTCTGCAGGCGCGGAACGAGGCCGCCGGGCGCCTCCGGCGCCAGCAGGCCGGTTGCGGCCTGGGCTGGACTTGCGGCCAGCGTCGCGACAGAAGCTTCAGGCAGGCTTGATGCAGGGGACATGGCGCGTGGCTGTTTTCGTGGATGAACCGGAACGGGTGGCCCTGGCGGACGCGGTTGCGCCGGCGGAGCCCGTGGATGCGGTTCTCATCGCAGGCCCGACGGCGTCCGGCAAGTCCGCCCTCGCCATTGACCTGGCGCGGCGGCTGGACGGCGTGGTGATCAACGCCGACTCCATGCAGGTTTACCGCGACCTGCGCGTGCTCACCGCCCGCCCGGCGGAAGCGGACGAGGCGACAGTTCCGCACCGGCTCTATGGCGTCATCGACGGGGCGGTGAACTATTCCGTCGCCCGCTGGCTGGCGGACGCGCGGGCGGAGCTGGAGCGGGCGCGCTGGCTGGGGCTGACGCCGGTGTTCGTGGGCGGCACCGGCCTGTATTTCCGGGCGCTGCTGGACGGGCTGTCCGACATTCCGCCGGTTCCGGAGGCGCTGCGCGCGGCGCTGCGCGCCGAGGCGGAAACCCTGCCGGGGGAGGCGCTGCACCGGCGCCTGGCGCAGAAGGATCCGGAGATGGCGGCGCGCCTGCGGCCGGGCGACCGCCAGCGCATCCTGCGCGCCCTTGAGGTGGTGGAGGCGACGGGGCGGTCGCTGGCGTCGTTCCACCAGCAGCGCGCGCCCGGTCCGCTGGCCGGCGCGCGGACGCTGCGGCTGTTTCTGGCGCCCGGGCGCGCGGCGCTTTACGCGCGCATCAACGCCCGTTTTGACGCCATGGTGGCGGAAGGGGCGCTGGAGGAGGTGCGGCGGCTGGCGGCGCGCGGGCTGGACCCGGCGCTGCCGGTGATGCGCGCCCACGGCGTTCCGGGTCTTGCGGCCTATCTGCGCGGCGAGACGGACCTGGCGGCGGCGATCGCCCGCGGCAAGGCGGACACGCGCCATTACGCCAAGCGCCAGTTCACCTGGTTCCGCCACCAGATGACGGGCTGGACGTGGGTGGCGGCGTGAGCCGCCGGCCCGGAGCTGGCGCCAGACGGCCTGGCTGGCCGCAAAAAGCACAAAACCGCGAACCTGACGGATCGCGGCCTCAGCCTCCGGTTAACAACCTGTGGAAACCTTGTTGAAGATGGTGGGCGCACTAGGGCTCGAACCTAGGACCCGCTGATTAAGAGTCAGCTGCTCTACCAACTGAGCTATGCGCCCATCTTCTTCTGTCGTCGCCCCGGCGGAGCGTTCCGGCCGCGCCGTTTCGATGAGGGGGAGATACCAATCCCCCTGGGGCTTGTCCAGCCTCTCGCCAGCCGGGGACAGTTTTTTTTTGGACCTTGGGGAAAACCGCCTCCGCCTGTGCAAGATGCGTCCGTCTGTAACCTGATCTGGCGGCCGCGACGTCGCGGAAGGCTGGTCTGGCCGCCTCTGGGGACGCCGGCGGCGGGGCGCCGCCGGGTCCGGGGGCGCGAACAGAAAAGGCGGCCGGGCCGGCCGCCTTGCCGTCGTTGCGGGGGGCGCAGCCGGCGCGGCGCCGGCAGGGCGTCACACCGTGGCGCGCTGCGGATGCTGGCGCACGCCGCGCGCCTGCTGCGCCTGCAGGCGGTTCAGCGCCGCCACATAGGCCCGGGCCGACGCAACCAGCGTGTCCGGATCGGCGCCGCGGCCCGTCACCGGGGGGCCGTCCGCCGCGAGGCGCACGGAAACCTCGGCCTGCGCGTCCGTGCCTTCCGTCACTGCATGCACCTGATAAAGCTCCAGCGTCGCCTCATGCGGAACCAGCGCGCGGATGGCGTTGAAAATCACGTCCACCGGGCCGTTGCCGGTGGCCTCGGTGGCGCGGCGCACGCCGTCCACGTCCAGCGCGAGGGCGGCGGTCTGCGGCCCCTCCGTGCCGGCGACCACCTTCAGCGAGACCACGCGGATGCGGTCCTGGGCGGTGTGAATGCCCTCGTCGACGATGGCCTCGATGTCCTCGTCGTAGATCACCTTCTTGCGGTCGGCCAGCTCCTTCATGCGGCGGAAGGCGTCCTCGATGGCGTTCTCGCCGAGCGTGTAGCCCATGGCCTTCAGCCGCTCGCGGAAGGCGTGGCGGCCCGAATGCTTGCCCAGCACCAGCGCGTTCTTCGCAAGGCCCACCGACTCCGGCGTCATGATCTCGTAGGTGGCCGGATTCTTCAGCACGCCGTGCTGGTGAATGCCGCTCTCGTGGGCGAAGGCGTTGCGCCCGACGATGGCCTTGTTGAACTGCACCGGGAAGGACGTCACCGACGACACCAGCCGCGAGGCGCGGGTCAGCATGGTGGTCTCCACGCCGGTCTCATAGGGCAGCACGTCGGCGCGGGTGCGGATCGCCATCACGATCTCCTCCAGCGCCGCATTGCCGGCCCGCTCGCCGATGCCGTTGATGGTGCACTCGATCTGCCGCGCGCCGCCGGCCACGCCCGCCAGCGAATTTGCCACCGCCATGCCAAGGTCGTTGTGGCAGTGCACGGAAAACACCGCCCTGTCCGAATTCGGCACGCGGGCGCGCACCGTCTCGAACAGCCGCCGGTATTCGTCCGGCGTGGTGTAGCCCACCGTGTCCGGAATGTTCACCGTGGTGGCGCCGGCGCGGATCACCGCCTCGACGCAGCGGCACAGGAAATCGATCCCGGTGCGGGTGCCGTCCTCGGCCGACCACTCCACGTCGTCGGTCCAGCGCCGGGCGCGGGTCACGGCGGCGATGGAGGCCTCCAGCACCTCCTCCGGCGTCATGTTGAGCTTGGCGCTCATGTGCAGCGGCGAGGTGGAGATGAAGGTGTGGATGCGCCCGCGCGCCGCCGGCCTGATGGCCTCGCCGCAGCGGTCGATGTCGCCCGGAGCGGTGCGGGAGAGCCCGCAGATGATGGCGTTCCGGCTGCGGCGGGCGATCTCGCGCACCGACTCAAAATCGCCGTCGGAAGCGATCGGGAAGCCCGCCTCGATGACGTCCACGCCCATGGCGTCGAGCAGCTCCGCCACCTGCAGCTTTTCCTCGAAGGTCATCGAGGCGCCGGGGCACTGCTCGCCGTCGCGCAGGGTGGTGTCGAAAATGATGACCCGTTCGGCGCCGGCGGCGCGGTCGTTCTGGGCTGTCATGGCTGTTCCTTCGGCGCGCCCTGGCGCGCGCATGCATTGTTCGGGCCGGGGCTCCGTTTCCGGCCGCTCTGGCTCCGGGGCCGTGTTCCGGCCGGGCGTCCGGCCGCCGGGCGCGCGGCGCTCCCGTGCGGACCCGGGCCCGGAAAACATGGCCCGCGGTCCCCGCCGCGCCGTGCTGTCACGCTGTTCCGGCACGGTTCTACCCCCCGCGTCCGGCATCTGCAAACAAAACGTCCTGTCCGGGCGCAGGGCGCGCGCGGGAGGCCGCCGCGCCCCGTCATTCCTGCGCGAAACGCCAGGCCAGCCAGGCGCGCATGAACGGCTGCATGCGGGCCGGGTCGATGTCGGCGGCGCTGCGGATCACCACCACGTCGGCCAGCTCCGCCTCCGGGTCGGCGGCGATGTGGGCGCGGATGCGGCGCGCCAGCTCCTCCGCCGGCAGCGGCGAGCGCGCCTCGCGCACCAGCGCCGCCCGGCCGCCGTCCAGCACCGCGGTCCATCCCGGCGCGAAGGCCAGCCCGGCGGCGTCGAGGCCGGTTTCCTCGCGCAGCTCGCGCACGATGTTGCCCGCCAGATCCACCGCGCCGTCCGGGCGCACGTCGGAAAGGTCCGGCGTGCCGGCGGCGAAATAGACGCTGCCGCCATTGGCGGTGTGCCGCCCCTGCACGCCGGCCACGAACGCCCCGTCCGCCCCGCGCAGCGCCGCCATGGAGAAACCGTTGACCATGCCGGGGTCCGGCCAGCCCAGATCGCGCCAGGTCAGGAAGGCGGCGAAATCCACCGGCTGGTAGACGGCCTCGTAATGGCCGTCGCGAATCTGCGGCCGCCGCGACAGCAGAATCGCGCCGTTGAACAGGCGCGGCCGGCGCGCCTTCGCCTCCCGCCAGTAGGCCTCGATCCGCGCCCGGTTGGCTTCGGCCCACGGCCACGGACGGCGGACGAAGCGCGCCGTCACCGCGCGCAGCGGCGCGATGGCGGGCGCCTCCCGCCACGGAAAGGCTCCCCGCTCGCAGCTCACAGCGGCTCCGCCCCGAATATCCGCGAAGGGGAGACGAACTCCTCCTGCGCCTGCACCACCTGCAGCTCGCTGTCGCCGGACGCGGCGGTGGCAGCCAGCAGCCCGTGCACGGAGGAAGCGCACGCCTCAAGCGCCGCGGCGACCGAGCGCGTGCGCAGGTAGTGGGTGAAGAACAGCGCCGCCGTGACGTCGCCGGCGCCGGTGAAATAGCGGCCGAGTTTCGGCGTGCGCACCCGCCACATGCCCTCCGGCCCGGAGGCGAGCATCTCGATGGCGTCGGCCGGGGTCTCCGCCACCTGCAGCGAGGTGAGCAGGATCACCGACGGCCCCAGCCCGTGGGCGACGCGCACCGCCGCGCGCGCCTCCGCCAGGGAGCCCACGGCGCGGCCGGTGAGCATCTCCAGCTCGAACTGGTTGGGGGTGAGGATGTCGGCGGCCGGCATGGCGCGCAGGCGCATGAACTCCGGCACGTCCGGCCGCACGAACACGCCGCGGCCGACGTCGCCCATCACCGGATCGCAGCAGTAAAGCGCCGCCGGATTCGCCGCCCGCACGCGGGCGACGGCGCCCAGCACCGCCTCGCCAATCTCCGCCGAGCCGGCGTAGCCCGAGAGCACGCCGTCGCAGCGCGAAAGCACGCCGCGCGCCTCCACGCCGCGGATCAGCGATTCAATCATAGCGCCGTCGAACACCTGGCCGGTCCACGCGCCGTAGCCGGTGTGGTTGGAGAACTGCACCGTCAGCACCGGCCAGACGTCGACGCCGAGGCGCTGCATCGGAAACACCGCCGCGGAATTGCCGACATGGCCATAGGCGACGTGGGACTGGATCGACAGGATGTGCATGAACGCTCCCGGTTCGGCGGGCGGTGGTCCGGACGGCGCCGGCGGGCGCCGGCGCGGCCACTGTTATTGCAAAATCGCGGCCGGGTGGAGAAAATACCGGCTGCATGACCGCATGTGGAGCCATGCGCGCAGTCCGTCTCCGCCGGCCGGCGCCGGGGACGCCGCAGGCGGCGCTCCGCGCGCGCTGACGGACCCCGGCGCCAGACGGGGCGGCCGCCGCGCCGTACGCCGCAGGCGGCGCGGAGCGCCACAAAAGGAGCGTAACCGGGGCGCAAGACGGGGGGCTCCGGGCGCATGCGCGCCGCCATGCCGCGGCGCGCCGCCCAGTCTGGAGCGAGAATGACCATTTCGGAAATCACCCACGAGGTGGTGACGTTCGTGCAGCGCCACCAGGGCATGGCCCCGTTTGTCGTCGCCGCGCTCGCCTTCGCCGAGTCCATGGCGGTGCTCTCCTTCCTGGTGCCGGCGACAGGCATCCTGGTGGCGCTCGGGGCGCTGCTGTCGGCGAGCGGCATTCCCTTCTGGCCGGTCGTGGCCGGCGCCTTCGTCGGCGCCGCGCTCGGCGACTGGGTGTCCTACGTCATCGGATACTGGCTCAAGGACAGCATACGCGGTTACTGGCCGTTCCGGCGTTTTCCGCATTTCATGGACCGCGCCGAAGCATTCACGCGCAAATGGGGCGTGGCCAGCGTGTTCATCGGCCGTTTTTCCGGCCCGTTGCGGGCGTTCGTGCCGCTGGTGGCCGGCATGTTCCGGATGAACCGCCTCAAGTTCCAGCTCGCCAACGTATCGTCGGCGCTCATCTGGAGCGTTCTCATCCTGCTGCCCGGAGAGGTTGTTAGCAGATTCTGGAATTTTAACTAGCGACGCCAGAAATATACTTATATACTCCCGCCGGCCTTGACCAGAAATACAAGAGTCGCGGGAGATTGCGCATGGATCAGCTTGTCCCACTTCTTGTGAACATCATCGGCGGCGCCATCGGCGGCGGCGCGGCCGGCAAGGCGCCCGCCGTCAACCTTGGGCCCGCCGTGAACGCCGCCGCCGGAGCGGTGGGCGGCGGCCTGCTGGGACAGATCCTGCAGGCGGCGGTTCCGATGCTGCAGAACGGCTCGCTCACCGATATCGGCGCCATGGCCGGCAACCTGGTCGGCGGCGGGGTGAGCGGCGCCATCGTCACCGCCATCATCGGCGCCATCGTCAACCGCCTGCGTCCGCCCGCGACCTGACGGCCGGGCGCAGGCGCTGCCCCGGCGGGGCTCCGGTGAACGTCCCGGGGCCGGGCTGTCCCGTCAGGGGAGGGCGGCGGCGCGGGAGCGGCGGTCGCGGCCGGGGAGCTGGTCCGTCTGGCCACCGTTCCCTGGTCTGGCGGCGCGCCGGCCCGCCGGCGCGTCGGGCGCGCGCGGGTGAGGGAAGGGGGCGCGGGGCCCGCCTGGTCCTGGCTGGCATGACGCGCCCTGAACGGTCGCGCCAGAAAACGGCGCGCAGCAGGCCGGCGCGCAGGAGGGGGATGCGCAGAAGGGGAACGCGCAAAAGCGGCCGCGCGAAAAGGATGGGTGGGAAAAGGACGGGCGCGCAAACGGGGCGCCTGACAGAAAAAAGCCTGCGGCCGCGGCCGCAGGCTTCCGTATCTTGCGGACGCGCGCCGCCTGTCGACGCACGTCTCTCAGGGAGCCCGCCTTTCATGAAGCACGTGTCGCATGGAGCATGTCTCGCATGGAGCATGTCTCTCATGGAGCATGTCTCTCATGGAGCGCGTGTCTCATGGAGGCGGCGGCCCGCCCGGAAGCGGGCCGGCGGCCGGCGCGGCTCAGTTCTTCGAGCGGTCGACCAGCGCCTTCTCCTTGATCCACGGCATCATGGCGCGCAGCTTCTCGCCCACCTGCTCGATCGGATGGGCGGCGGCGCGGGCGCGCATGGCCTTGAACGAAGCCTGGTTCACCTTGTTCTCCAGCATCCAGTCGCGCACGAACTTGCCGGTCTGGATGTCGGTGAGCACGCGCTTCATCTCCGCCTTGGTCTCGGCGGTGATGATGCGCGGGCCGGTGACGTACTCGCCGTATTCGGCCGTGTTGGAGATCGAGTAATTCATGTTGGCGATGCCGCCCTCATAGATGAGGTCGACGATCAGCTTCAGCTCGTGCAGGCACTCGAAATAGGCCATCTCCGGCGCGTAACCGGCCTCGACCAGCGTCTCGAAACCGGCGCGGATCAGCTCGACGGCGCCGCCGCACAGCACCGCCTGCTCGCCGAACAGGTCGGTCTCGCACTCCTCCTTGAAGGTGGTCTCGATGATGCCGGCGCGGCCGCCGCCATTGGCCGCGGCGTAGGACAGGCCGATGTCATGGGCGTTGCCGGTGGCGTCCTGATGGATGGCCAGCAGGGTCGGCACGCCGCCGCCGCGCAGGTACTCGGAGCGCACGGTGTGGCCAGGGCCCTTCGGGGCCACCATCAGCACGTCCAGGTCCTTGCGCGGCTCGATGAGGTTGAAGTGCACGTTGAGGCCGTGCGCGAACATCAGCGCGGCGCCCTGCTTCATGTTGTCGTGCAGGCTGGAGTAGTAGATGTCGGCCTGCAGCTCGTCCGGGGTCAGCATCATGACCACGTCGGCCCATTTCGCCGCCTCGGCCGGCGACATCACACGGAAGCCCGCCGCCTCGGCCTTCTTCACCGTGGCCGACTCCGGCCGCAGCGCGATGACGATCTCGCTCACGCCCGAGTCGCGCAGGTTCTGCGCATGGGCGTGGCCCTGGCTGCCATAGCCGACGATGGCGACCTTCTTGCCCTTGATCAGGTTCAGATCCGCATCGCGGTCGTAATAAACACGCATCACATTCATCCTCTGGCGACGTTCGCGGGCCAAATGCCGACGATCAGATCAGTACTGGTCAGGCTGCGATCGCCCCACGACAACCGGACCGGCCGGAGCCCCGCGGCGGCGCGGCCGCGGGCGGACCCGGCAGTGAAAAAACCGATGCTGGCGGGTTAAGCCCGCCGCGCCGGCGTGGTCAAGTCATTCCTTGGCCGGCCGCGGCTCCGTTCCCGGGCCGGCCAGGCAGGGTCCGGGCCGGCCGGCGCGCCGGTTTGCCGGCCGGGCGCGCTCCGGGCATGCCGGGGCGCCGTCCACAGCCGCAGGAGACGCCGGTGACCCGGTCCACGCCCCCCGCTTCCGCAACCCTCGCCGCCCCGGAGGACGTCGTCAGCTTCTGGCGCGCGGCGGGGCCCGGAAAATGGTTCGTCCGCGACGACGCCTTCGACGCGGAGCTGCGCCGGCGCTTCGGCTCCGCCCAGGCCGCCGCCGCCCGCGGCGACCTTGACCACTGGCTGGCCGCGCCGCAAGGAGCCCTGGCGCTGGTGCTGCTGCTGGACCAGCTGCCCCGCAACATCCATCGCGGAACCGCCGCCGCCTTCGCCTGCGACCCGGCCGCCCGCGCCGCCGCTGGCCGCGCCATCGCCGCCGGCTTCGACGGGCAGGTGGAGCCGCTGCTGCGCCCCTTTTTCTACCTGCCGTTCATGCATTCCGAGGACCTCGCCGACCAGGAGCGGTGCGTGGCCCTCTACCGGGCGTCCGGCGACGCCGCCTGGCTGAAATACGCCCTGGAGCATCGCGACATCATCGCCCGTTTCGGCCGCTTTCCCCACCGTAACCGGGCGCTGGGCCGCGCCAGCACGCCGGAGGAGGCCGCTTGCCTCGCGGGCGGCGGCTTCACCGGCGGCCAGTGAGGTCCGGACTCAGCCGGTCTGGCCCGGTCCGCGCGACATGGCGGCGACGCCGGTGCGGGCCGCCTCCACCACGCCGGTCTCGGCCATCACCGCGATGAAGCGGTCCACCTCGTCGATGGCGCCGGTGTATTCGAACACGAAGGAACTGATGGTGGCGTCGAGGGTGCGGGCGCCGAAGGCCTGGGCCAGGCGCAGCGCCTCCACCCGGTGCTCGCCGCGGCCGGTGACCTTCACCAGCGCCAGCTCGCGCTCCACCACCGGCCCGCTGGCGGTGAGATCGTCCACCCGGTGCACCGGCACCAGCCGGTCCAGCTGCGCCATGATCTGGGTGATCTCGGCGTCGTCGCCGGAGGTGACGATGGTGATGCGCGACAGGTGCCGCTCGTGCTCGGTCTCGGAGACGGTGAGGCTCTCGATGTTGTAGCCGCGGCCGGAGAACAGGCCGGCGATGCGGGCGAGCACGCCGGGCTCGTTGTCGACGATCACCGCCAGGGTGTGACGGGAGTCGCGCCGCGCGGCGGGCGCTTCGGAGTAGTGGGATTTCATCAGGCGTTCTCGGTTCTGGACTGGTCAGGGCGTCTGGCGGCGCCGGGCGCGGGCGCGTCCGGCGGGTGCGGGCGGAGCCGCCGGCCTCAGGCCGGGCGGAATCGCTCCACCGGCGTTTCGTCAGCAAGGTCGTCATAGTCGGCGACGGCCGGCTCCTTCAGGCCGGCGGCGCGCCACTCCTGCATGGCAGGCAGGGCGAGCACGGCGTCGATCCACGCCCGGCTCACCGGATCCACGGCGATGGAGTAGCCGTCGACGCGCAGCGCCACCGGCGCGTACATGGCGTCCGCGGCGGTGAAGCGGCCGAACAGGAAGGGGCCGCCCTCACCGTAGCGCGCCCGCGCCTCGCGCCAGATGTCCGTGATGCGCGCCACCGCCGCCGCCACCGCCGGGCCGCGGTCGCGGGCGGCGAAGCGGACGCCCACGTTCATCGGACACGCCATGCGCAGCGGCTGGAAGCCGGCGTGCATCTCCGCCGCGATGGAGCGGGCGAAGGCGCGCGCCTTGCCGTCCTCCGGCCACAGCCCGGCCTCGGGAAAGCGCCCGGCCACATGTTCGATGATGGCGAGCGAGTCCCACACCGTGAGGTCGCCGTCCTGCAGCGCCGGCAGGAAGCCGGAGGGCGAACGGCGCAGGATCTGCGCCTTCGTGTCCGGCTGGCGCAGCAGCACGACCTCCTCGTCGAACGGAACGCCGGCGACGCGCAGCGCGAGCCACGGCCGCAGCGACCACGACGAGTAGCGCTTGCTGGCGACGATGAGCTTCATGACCGGTTCTCCCTGCCGGCGGCGCCACGGGCGCCGGACCATGGCGCGGGCGGGGCCGGAAACGGCGCCCCGCCCGGGCCGGGCTCAGACGAGCATCTTGCCGGCGGAGTCGATCACCGAACCGATGTCCTCCGCCGCGTCGCCCAGGATCATCTCGTTGTGGGCCTTGCCCGACGGGATCATCGGGAAGCAGTTTTCGGTCCTGTCGACGATGCAGTCGAGGATCACCGGGCCGGGCGTATTGATCATCTTCAGGATCGCCCCGTCCAGCTCCTTCGGATCGGAGCAGCGCAGGCCCGTGGCGCCATAGGCCTCGGCCAGCTTCACGAAGTCCGGCAGCGCCGCCGAATAGCTCTCGGCGTAGCGGCCGCCGTGCAGCAGCTCCTGCCACTGGCGCACCATGCCCATGTACTCGTTGTTCAGGATGAAGATCTTCACCGGCGCGCGATGCTGCAACGCGGTGGACATCTCCTGCATGTTCATGAGGATGGAGGCCTCGCCGGCCACGTCGATCACCAGAGCCTCCGGATGGGCCAGCTGCACGCCGATGGCCGCCGGCAGGCCGTAGCCCATCGTGCCGAGGCCGCCGGAGGTCATCCAGCGGTTGGGCTCCTCGAACTTCAGGAACTGCGCCGCCCACATCTGGTGCTGGCCCACCTCGGTGGTGAAGTAGACGTCGCGGTCCCTGGTCAGCTCCTGCAGGCGCTGCAGCGCGTACTGCGGCTTGATGACCGTGTCCGACTGGCGGTACGCGAAGCAGTTGCGCGCCCGCCAGCGGTCGATCTGCGCCCACCACTGCTCCAGCGCCGCCCTGTCCGGACGCACGCCCGAGGCGCGGTACAGCCGCACCATGTCCTCCAGCACGTGGGCGCAGTCGCCGACGACCGGCAGGTCCACCTTGACGTTCTTGTTGATCGACGACGGGTCGATGTCGATGTGGATCTTCTTCGAGCCGGGCGAGAAAGCGTCGAGGCGGCCGGTGATGCGGTCGTCGAAGCGCGCGCCGACGCAGATCATCAGGTCGCAGTCGTGCATCGCCATGTTGGCCTCATAGGCGCCGTGCATGCCCAGCATGCCCAGCCACTGCCTGTCCGAGGCCGGGTAGGCGCCGAGCCCCATCAGCGTCGAGGTGATGGGGAAGCCGGTGAGCCGCACCAGCTCGCGCAGCAGCGCCGAAGCCTCCGGCCCCGAGTTGATGACGCCGCCGCCGGTGTAGAACACCGGCTTTTTCGCCTCGCCCATCATGCGCACGGCGGCGCGGATGGCGTCGAGGTCGCCCTTCACCTTCGGACGGTAGGTCTTGTGCTGGTTGTCGCGCGGACGCTCGTACTGGCCGCTGGCGAACTGGATGTCCTTGGGAATGTCGATGACCACCGGGCCGGGACGGCCGTTGGAGGCCACGTAGAAGGCCTCATGCAGGATGCGCGGCAGGTCCTCGATGCGCTTCACCAGATAGTTGTGCTTGGTGCAGTGCCGGGTGATGCCGACGGTGTCGCACTCCTGGAACGCGTCCGAGCCGATCAGGTGGGTGGGCACCTGGCCGGTGATGCACACGATCGGGATGGAGTCCAGCAGGGCGTCGGCGAGGCCGGTGACGGCGTTGGTGGCGCCGGGGCCGGAGGTCACCAGCACGCAGCCGACCTTGCCGGTGGAGCGGGCGTAGCCCTCGGCCGCATGCACCGCGCCCTGCTCGTGACGGACCAGCACGTGCCGCACCCGGTCCTGATGGAACAGGGCGTCATAGATCGGCAGCACCGCGCCGCCGGGATAACCGAAAATGTGTTCGACGCCCTGGTCCTGCAGCGCGCGGACGACCATTTCGGCGCCGGTCATTGTCTCGCTCATGGTTCCTTCTCCCGTCTCCGCCCGCTGTCGGCGCCGGCCTGCCGCCTGGTCCGCCGCTGTCGCGGTTTTCGCGCCTTGCGAATGTTCCGTGCCCGTCGCCCGCCCTGTTCCGGCGGTGGGGCCGGCGCCGCTCTCCTACGTCGCGACGCCTGCGTCGCCCCTGCGCCGGACCGTCCGGGCGTCCGCCTCCGGCCGGCTTCAGGCAACAAAAAAGGGCCCCAAGGGACCCTGCGCGCGCCACCAGCCGGACCTGCGGTTGTCACCGCTCCGTCGATGGCGCCCCACTTACTACGAGAATTGCGCGCATTGCGCCTGCTCCTGCTGACAATTGGCGCGGACGGTAACGGATGCGCCGCCGCCCGTCAACGGCAAATGCCGTTTGCGGACGGCGCATGACGGCGCGGCCGGGACGTCGCGCAAGGCGGCGGCGTCCCGGCGCCGTCTCGCCGGGCGCCGCCGCGCCGGGCAGGCGGGTTCCGGCCCCGCGCGGCCCGCGTTCGCGCGGGGCCGCCGCGCGCTCAGCGCCAGAGATTGTAACGCTCCCACTGCGACTCGGGGATCACCTCGCCCAGCTCATAGGTGAAGCGCGACACCGTCAGCTTTTCCGGATCGGCGACGCAGCTGAAGGAAAAGCGACGCCACTGGCCGCGGCTGCGCACGGCGGCGCCGTCGCCGGAGAGCGCGTCGCCCCGGCGCCGCGGCGCCGAAATGGCGTCGAGCTGGGCGCGGTCCGGCCGCATGCCCTTCTCGTGCTGGCTGATGGTCTTGAGCGCCGCCACGTCGCACAGTTCCTGGAAGCGTTGGGAGGGATCGAGCCTCATCAGCGAGCGGGCGAGGCGCGCGTCCGGCTGCACCAGCGGTCTGGCCGTGACGGCGCTGGCGGCCGTGGCCGTGAGAGAGGGCGCAAGGGCGGTCATGAGGGCGGCCAGCGCGACGCCGGCCCGGGTCAGGGTTTTCAGCAGGGTTTTTCCCGAATGCAAATTCCTGTCGTCGCCCGGGGACAAGGGGGGCGACGCCTCCTGTTGGCGCCGCGTGAACATGGACATGGCGGCGCATGGTCCGAGCAGGAAGGGGCATGTATGGCGCGCGCGGCCCCTGGCGGCAACGTCGCATGACGCCGCACGCGCTTTGGCGCGCCGCCGCCGCAGGCCCCGTCCGCCCCGCGCGCCCGCCTGACGCAGGACTGGCGCGAATCCGCGCAAGGCGCTGAAATGGCGGAAGGCGGCCGGCCCCCCGGCGAAAAGACGCCGCAACACAGGAGGAAACGCGATGCAGCCGCAGCTCATGCAGGGCGCGCCGCCGCCGGCGGACGCGCAGGTCACCCTCGCCAACTGGCGCCAGGCGCCGTCCAGCCGCTGGGGGTTCCGCAACGTGCGGGCGCTCGTGCCCACCGCCGCCGTCCCCGCGGCGGAGCCGGACGGGGTCGCGCCGCTGCCCGTGGACTGGCGCGACATCGGCGATCTCGACATCCCCGCCGCGGACGGCGGGGCGACGCGGCTCGCCGCCTTCCTGCGGCGCAACCATGTGGACGGCTTCGTGGCCCTGCGCCGCGGCCGGCTCGCCTATGAGTTCTATGACAACGGGCTCGACGCCGGCCAGCAGCACATCCTGTTCTCGGTGAGCAAGTCGCTGACCGGCGCCCTCGCCGGCGTGCTGGCGGAGCGCGGCCTGCTCGATCCCGACCGGCCGGCGGCGGACTATGTGACGGAGCTGCGCGGCTCGGTCTTCGGCGACGCCCGCGTGCGCCACCTGCTCGACATGACCGTGGCCATTGAGTTCAACGAGGACTACGCCGACCCCGCCGGCGACATGCCGGCCTATCGCCGGGCGGTGGGCTGGGACCCGGGCGGCGACGCCGGCGGCGCCGACCTGCGCGGCTATCTCGCCGGGCTGACGCGCCGCGCCGCCCGCGCCCATGGCGCGGCGTTCCACTACGTCTCCGTGGCCACCGACACGCTCGGCTGGGTGCTGGAGCGGGCGGGCGGCCTGCCGTTCGCCGTCATGCTGTCGGAGTGGATCTGGAAGCCCATGGGGGCCGCCCGCGAGGCCTGGGTCACGGTGGACTCCTTCGGCACCCCGCGTGCGGCGGGGGGCATCTGCGTCACCGCGCGGGATCTGGCGCGCTTCGGCGAGATGATGCGCCGCGGCGGCGTCGCCAGCGGCCGCAGGATCGTGCCGTCGTGGTGGGTGGACGACATCCGCTTCAACGGCGACGCGCAGGCGTGGGCGCGGGGCAATTTCGCCGCCATGGGCTTCCCCGCCTGCCGGTACCGCAGCAAGTGGTACGTGTTCGACGCCGGGACGGGCGCGTTCGGCGGCGCCGGCATCCACGGCCAGTGGCTCTACGTCTGCCCGGAAAACGAGGTGGTGATCGCCGTGATGAGTTCGCACCCGGTGGCCGCCGACATTCCTTACGCCACGGCCTTCATCGGCGCCTGCCGGCGCGTCGCCGCCGCGCTCGGCGCCGGGTAGGGGAGGGGGCTCAGCGCGCCAGGTCACCGGCGCGGGCCATGGCCACCAGGGCGCCCGTCCAGCCGTCGCGGGTCGCCGGGGCCGCCGCGTCCTGCGCCGCGCCGGCGTACGCCGCTCCCGCGTGCGCAATGGCGACGCGGTCCGCAGCGACGGCTCCCGCCCCCGGCAGGGCCAGCGCTGGCGGCGACCGGCGCAACGCCATCTCCCACATCACGAAGGCGAGCCCTGACGCCTGCGCCGTAAGCGTCGGCCTCTTCTTCACGCCGGCGCGCACCACCACGATGCGCCCGGCTTGGGCCAGCGCCTCCGGCCGGGAGACGACGCCCAGCGCCGTGCGGTCGCGCAGCCGGGCGAAGGAGGGGTGCATGCCGCCGTCGGCGTAGGTGATGCGGACGGAGGGCGCGCCGTCGTCGATCTCGCGCCGGATCGCGTCGCGTTCGGCCTCGAGCCGCGCCTGCGCCCGGGCTTCGGTCTCCGGGCCGGCGTAGGGCGCGAAGACGTAGCGCCGGCCGCTCACCTGCACCGCCGGCGGCAGCCGCGTGGCCTCGAAGCGGTCGTAACCCTCCTTCAGCTGGAGCCAGAAGGGGTAATTGGGATCATCGCGCGCCAGCGCCATGTTTCGCGCGGTCATGCGGAAAGGATAGGCCTGGAACTGCGCCGCGCGCTGGCCGCCGCGGAACGCCTCGCGCAAAAGCGCGTAGATCTCCTGCACGCCGGCGTCGGTCATGGCGTAGCAGCCCATGGAGGAGCACGCCCCGTGCACCATCAGGTAGGAGCCGGTGTAGC